>JBKEDB010000014.1:0-128844 GCA_047975195.1 Cumulibacter sp.
CAAAGTTATGACCGCGCTGCACCAGGTTCTCGATCGACCGGGCCATGTTGTCGCGCAGGTAGTCGAAGCCGAACTCGTTGTTCGTGCCGTAGGTGATGTCGCATGCGTACGCCTCGCGGCGCACCGCCGGCCTCTCGTTGGCCAGGATCGTGCCCACACTCAGCCCGAGGAACTTGTGCACGCGACCCATCCACTCCGCGTCACGCTTAGCCAGGTAATCGTTCGTCGTCACCACGTGGACGCCGTCGCCGGACAGCGCGTTCAGGTAGACCGGAAGCGTAGAGACGAGAGTCTTACCTTCACCGGTCTTCATCTCGGCGACGTTGCCCAGATGTAGAGCCGCGCCACCCTGCAGTTGAACGTTGTAGTGCCGTTGCCCAAGGGTGCGACTCGCGGCCTCCCGCACCGTCGCGAATGCTTCGACCATGATGTCGTCAAGCGTCTCGCCGTCTTCCAGCCGCTCGCGGAACTCGTCGGTCTTGGCGCTCAGTTCAGCGTCGGTCAGGTCGGTGAAGTCGTCCTCAACAGCGTCGACAGCATTGGCGATTGTCTTGAGTCGGCGAAGAATCTTGCCTTCGCCGGCGCGGAGTAAGCGTGCAAGTACCACGTGTGCTGTCAGTCCCTCGGTTGCGGTAGAAGGTGCGGCACGCGAACACGACGATGGTCGGGCAGCTGCGCCACCCGACCATCGTACGTCGCGATCGTGCTCAGTTTTTACTCTGTTCGCCGAACGCGCACGCGCACTCAGACCGCGCGTAGGGCGTCATCGAGGCGGATCACGCCGTAGTCGTACGCGCGGCGGCGGTACACCACGGTGGGTTTGTTGGTATCACGGCACCGGAACAGGTAGAAATCGTGACCCACCAACTCCATCGCCTCAAGCGCCTCGTCTACCGACATCGGAGTGGCCGGATGCGACTTCTCGCGCACTATCTGACCCGGTAGATAGCCGTCCTCGGCCGATTGTTCGCCCGAATGCTCGGCAACGTACGCGTCGAGCAACCGGTCGATCTCGGCGGACGCGGCAGACATCGCCTGCGCCTGCTTGATCGGGTCACGTAACGACTCGGCGTTACGACCGTGGTGGCTACGACGCCGCTCGGCGCCCTTGCGCATCCGGCGCTCGAGTTTGGTCGCCGCGTCATCGAGCGCGGTGTAGAAGTCCGCCGACGTGGACTCGGAGCGGATGACCGGGCCCTTGGTCCTGACGGTGATTTCCACGCGCTCGACCTTCTGCGTGAAATCGTCACCCTTGCGGTTCTTCTCGTGCGAAAGCTCCACGTCCACCGTCATGAGTTTGCTGTCGTAGCGTTCGAGACGCTCAAGCTTCTCGCTGACGTGCTGACGGAAATGGTCGGGAACGTCGACTCCTCGTCCGTGAACGACAATGTCCATGGCGATCCTCCGTTTTCTGCGGAACCGTTATGAGGTACTTCCACCTCAATGACCCCACGCTAGTACGAAACGTTCACCAGTGCGCTAGTGTCACGACACCTGTTTCGGGGTCTGCGCGACGACCGCCGCACGTATCGTTCGCGCGCCCGCAGACCGCAATAACGAGTGTGCTTTTTCTAGTGTCGAACCGGTCGTCACGATGTCGTCGACGAGCAGCACATCCCGCTCGCCCACCAACTCACGCACCCGCCGTCGCGCGTACATCGACGTACCGCGCGCCATCCGGCGACCGGACGCCGAAAGTTCGGCCGAGTCGTCGCCTGCTCGGGCACCCAACGCGATCACGATCGGCCGGGGCGCGGGCAACGCACGCAGCAGTCGCACCATATGGTCACCGCCACGGGCACGTACTGCGCGCGAGGTACTCGGCATCGGAACCAACAACGGATCGCCAAGCCCGTCACGAGCAGCATCAATCGCCGCCTGCAGCAGCCATCCGATCGGCGCCGCCAGATCGCGCCGCCCGCGCTCTTTGTAGCCCAGTAACGCCTCTCGCACGTCACCGTCATACGAGCACGCCGCGACCGTTCGCAAACCTCCTGGATGCTCGCGCAGCTGCAGCGCGAGCGCGTCCGAGCGGCATTGCTGGCACCAGGCATACGCGCGCCGATCGCAGCCGAGGCAGCGCACGGGCAGCACCAGATCGGTGCCGGCGCGCCATACTCGGCGAGCTAACGAGGAGGGTGAACCGCTCGCTCGCATGTTTACCCCGGGTAGAACGGGTCGGCTCCGGCCACGCCCACGCTATTGACCAGCGAAGCCCAGTTGGAGTCCTGCAGGCGCAGCACATTGTTATCGATCGAGCACAGGAACATCCGCCCGGGAGCAGCGGTCAACGCCGTCGCATCGTGATCACCCGGCGGCGCGCTCAATTGCACGCGCTGCGACCCGTCGACCAGCATCGTGTACGGGTACACGGTGCCGGTGGGGCTCGAGCGCCCCAGCAAGGCCAGCGTGCGCGCGTCGTTCCAGGCCACGGCCGAAACATCCAGATCGGCGGCGATCGGTTCCGGCGGGAGCAGCGAGACCGACTCGGAGGTCGCGAGCACCGTCGAGAGATACAGTCGCTTCTTCTCCGAGGAGTCGCCGGCGATGATCGCAAGGCGGGCGCCGTCGCGAGACAGCACGATCCTGCGAATCTTGCCGATGTCACCCAGCGAACTGGTGTCGACGACCTTCGGGACGCCGCCCGCCGACACTCGGATGATCTCTGAGCCATTGCGCGCGATCCAGAACTCCTGGGTAGACGGTCCCCAGGTCGGCGCCGTGAGCGTCTTGGTGCCGGGGAGATCGACTGTCTCCAGCACGCCGTTCAGCGGGCCAGTGCGCAGGACCGGCGGATCTGCCGCACCAGATACCGCGGCGATTTGGGTCTCATCAAGGGTATCTGCCACGGAGACCGCAGCCTTGGTGATGGCGTAATCCCCCGCCCCGACTGGGCCGTCGACGGGCTCGGTCGTCGCGGTGAAGACGGCGCCGTCGTTGAGGTAGTAGGCGGTCGCGGCGACCGGGTACGAATTCGGTTCGTACTCGGCCCAGTCGCTGAGCGTCTGAGTCTCGCCGACGTTGGGGATACTGATCGGATCGCCGTTGCTGGTGATTCGAAGGGACTCGATACCGAGATCCGAGAGGGTCCAGATGAGCTGGGCGGACAGTATCCGCAACTGGCCCTCGCTCTTGTCCTCCAACCCGCCGAGGTCCACGGTGATCGGTTCGCCACTGTAGGCGACCGCCGACCGTAGCTGTACGGGGCTATCGAGTTCGTTACGTACGCCGGGTTTCAGCGCGCTGACCGGCCCGTTCAGCAGCGCGCGTACCAGGCGATTGGCCCGCTGCTCAGGGTTTGTCCGGAAGTAGCGCACGTCCGCGATGAGTCGGGTGCCGGAGGGGTCGGCGAAGTACACGCTCGCTGCTTGATAGAGCGCGTTGAAACCATCGCGGTCCAGGACGAGCCCTTCGGGTGGATTGGTGATTCGCCACTCACCTTGGACCTGCTCGAGTTTGAAGTCGTAGGTGTGGCTGCCGATGTCGGTGTGGTAGCCGCCGGAGGAATCGACCCTGGCCACCCGATTCGCCGAGAACGTCACCGAGCCCGCCGCGCTACCGGGTGTCGCGTTGTACGCCACCTCGATCACCGTGACCTGATCGGACGGCGTCCACTGCTCGGCAGCTTTGGGGGTCAGGTACTGACGTGCGATATCGGTCGCGGACAGTGCAGTGATGAAGTCGCGCACGATGCGGTCGGTGGATGACCCCGGTTCTGGACCGCCTGGCTGGATCCCGAGCCCTTCGTGATTGTCGCCGGCCACCGAAGCGGGAGGACCGACGACCACGGGGTCGCTGCTGGCAGGTATTGCCGAGCATCCGCTCAACAGGAGCAAGGCTGTGGCCATCAGCGCGAGCACGCGCGTGCATCTGTTCACGGATCAATCACCTACTGTTCGGAACTGCGGCTGGACGGCGACTCCAACTCGATCATCGGCGGGGCCGGCATGAGTTCGGGGACGCCGCCGACGGATCCGCCGCTCTCACCTTCGGGCACCAGCGGAAGCGCCGAATGGGTTACGACGTCACCCGCACGCACCGGCACGGTCATGCGGAAGAATGCGCCACGGCCAGGCGCGCCCCACACATGCAACCATCCCAGGTGCAGCCGAACGTCCTCCACACTGATGGCCATACCGAGACCGGTACCGCCAAGTTTACGGACCCGCGAGGGGTCTGCGCGCCAGAACCGATCGAACAATCGGGCGGCGGCCACCGCGTCGATACCGACGCCATAGTCACGTACGCCGATCGCAAGCACATGGCCGTCAGTCGCGGCATGAATCTCGACGGGCGCGTTCGCCCCATGCTCCAGCGCGTTCGCGATCAGATTGCGCAACACTCTTTCGATCCGCCGCGGACTGATCTGCGCCTGCCCGAGCTCACCGTCAATGTGCACGATCAACTCACACCCATGTGTTGCCGCGAGCGAGCGGTAGCCCTCGACGCAGTCCTGAATCAACTCGGCCACGTCAGTGGCCGAGGCGTCGAGTTCCATACCGCCGGCGTCGTACCGGGAGATCTCCAGCAAGTCCTTGAGCAGCGCCTCAAAACGGTCGAGTTCGGCGCTCATCAGCTCTGCGCTGCGGGCGGCCGCCTCGGGGAACTCTTCGCGGTAGTCGTACAACAGATCAGCGGCCATCCGCACCGTCGTCAGCGGGGTGCGCAACTCGTGCGAGACGTCCGAGGAAAATCGCTGCTGAACTTGAGAGAGCGCTTCGAGTCGGATGATCTGGCTCGACAGCGAGGCGGCCATCTCGTTGAACGAGGTGCCCAACCGCGCCAGATCGTCCTCACCGCGTACGTCCATCCGCTGTTGCAGATCACCCTCAGCCAGCCGTTGCGCCGTGCGGCTGGCCTGCCGGATCGGCAGGACGACCAGGCGTGAGACCAACAGTCCGATACCGGGGATGAGGATCAGGAACGCGAGGGCCGCGCTGGTGACGGTATTGACCACGAAGTCCATCACCGCGACCTCGTTGGCCAGCGGATACACGTAGTAGACCTCGAAGCCGCGATCGCTGGGGACCGGTGACCCGACGATCAGCACCTGCTGGATGGTACCACGCAGGCTGATGGTCGCCAGTTGCTGCGCCACGTTTCCACCGAGCACATTCTCGGTGAGCCCCACCGGAATCGTCTCGATGTACAGCGTGGGTTCGGAGCGGATCGGCCGTCTCAACTGGCCATCGGCATCACGCGAGGCTGCGATCATCCAGAACTGGCCTGCCGAAGTACCCTGCCCCTGTAGGTACTGCACCGCGGCGCGCACGGTTTCGTTGGCCGAGGACTGCGCATCGGGGCCGACCGTGTCCAATTCGTTCTGGAGGTACTGGCTGCCGCTGGTGGTCTGCTCTACCGCAGCGCTGGTCTTCGTGCGCAGCAACTGGGTACTGATCTGAGTGATCAGGATGTAACCGATCACCGCCACCACGGTGGCGGTCAACACCAGCGTGAGCGCGACGACGCGTAGTTGGAGCGAGCGCCGCCACCTGGAAATAAGTCTCGCGCTGATATTTCCGACGCGCGCACGCACCGCCTCAAGGGTGCTCATCGCGCGCTCGGCGAACGACGTGGGCGGCGGCTGATCTGCGTTCGGTTGCTCCGATGACACGGTGGTTACGGTGGGCCCGCCTTGTACCCGACGCCACGCACGGTCAGCACGATCTCTGGATGCTCCGGGTCACGCTCGATTTTCGAACGCAGCCGCTGCACATGCACGTTGACCAACCGGGTATCGGCGGCATGCCGGTAGCCCCAGACCTGCTCCAGCAGCAACTCGCGGGTGAACACCTGCCGCGGTTTCCGAGCGAGCGCGACCAGCAGGTCGAACTCCAACGGCGTCAGCGCGATCTGCTCGCCCTCACGAGTGACTCGGTGACCGGGTACGTCGATCAGCAACCCCGCGATGTGCAACTCCTCCGCCGATTCCGGCTCCACCCGACGAAGCCGGGTGCGGATGCGCGCGACGAGTTCCTTCGGCTTGAAGGGTTTGACCATGTAGTCATCGGCACCCGACTCGAGCCCGAGGACGACGTCCACCGTGTCGGCCTTTGCCGTGAGCATCACGATCGGCACGCCGGACTCGGCCCGGATCGCGCGGCAGACGTCGATGCCGTTCATGCCGGGCAGCATCAGATCGAGCAGGATCAGATCCGGTTTGAGTTCACGGTACGCCGAGATCGCCCGGGCGCCGTCGGCGACGAACGCCGGTTCCAGCCCTTCGTTACGCAGCACGATGCCGAGCATTTCCGCCAAGGCCGGGTCGTCATCGACCACCAGGATGCGAGGTTTCATAAACCGGGTTCACCCTCCGTCCGCGTCTGCAGGTGCATGACGCCGTTGAGTGTACGGCGCGGTAGCGGCGAATAACGCCAGGCCCGCTGCGCTCGGCGCGTTCGGATAGTAGGCGAAAGCACTCAGTAGCGGTAGTGATCCGGCTTGAACGGGCCCTCGACGGATACGCCGATGTAGTCGGCTTGTACCTTGCTCAGTTCGCTGAGCCGCACGCCGAGGGCACCCAGATGGAGGCGAGCGACCTTCTCGTCGAGCACCTTCGGCAGCACATAGACCTGCTTGGCGTACTGCTCGTTGCGGGTATGCAACTCGATCTGCGCCATCACCTGGTTGGTGAACGAGTTCGACATGACGAACGACGGGTGCCCGGTCGCGTTGCCCAGGTTCAACAGGCGCCCCTCCGACAGCACGATGACCGAGTGCCCGTCCGGGTACTGCCATTCGGCGACCTGCGGCTTGATATCCACCTTCGTGATGCCTGGCGTGCGCGCGAGTCCGGCCATATAGATCTCGTTGTCGAAGTGGCCGATATTGCCGACGATCGCCTGATGCTTCATCGCCGCCATGTGCTCGGCCATGATGATGTCGCGGTTGCCGGTGGTGGTGATGAAGATGTCGGCCTCGCCGACGACATCCTCCAAGCGCGCGACCTGGTAGCCGTCCATCGCAGCCTGCAGCGCGCAGATCGGGTCGATTTCGGTCACGATGACGCGAGCGCCTTGCCCACGCAGTGACTCCGCGGAGCCCTTACCGACATCGCCGTACCCGCAGACAACGGCGACCTTGCCACCGATCAGCACGTCGGTGGCGCGGTTGATGCCGTCAATGAGCGAATGCCGTACGCCGTACTTGTTGTCGAACTTGCTCTTGGTGACCGCATCGTTGACGTTGATCGCCGCGAACAGCAACTGTTCATCGCGGGCGAGCTCGTACAACCGGTGCACGCCGGTGGTGGTCTCCTCCGAGACACCGCGAATTCCTGCCGCCATCGCGGTGAACCGCTGTGCGTCGGCGGCGAGGCTGGCGCGCAGCGTCGCGAGGATGACGCCGTACTCCTCGGGGTCTGCTTCGGTAGCGGTCGGTACGGCGCCGTCGCGCTCGCACTCAACCCCCTTGTGCACCAGCAGCGTCACATCGCCGCCGTCGTCGAGGATCAGGTTCGGGCCGGCCTCGCCGTCCCAGCGAAGCACCTGATCGGTGCACCACCAGTACTCCGCCAGCGTCTCACCCTTCCACGCGAACACCGGCACACCGCGCGGGTCGGCCGCGGTGCCGTCGCCGACGACGATGGCCGCCGCGGCGTGGTCTTGGGTGGAGAAGATATTGCAGGAGGCCCACCGGACTTCGGCACCGAGCGCCGTGAGGGTCTCGATCAGTACGGCGGTCTGCACGGTCATGTGCAGTGAGCCGGTGATCCGTGCGCCGGCGAGCGGCTGCGCGTCGGCATACTCGGCCCGCAACGCCATCAGCCCGGGCATCTCGTGCTCGGCGAGGCGGATCTCGTTTCGGCCGTACTCGGCTAGCGACAGGTCGGCGACCTTGTAGTCCAGGCCGTTCGCTGCGATCTCGGCCGTCAGGTTGGTGCTCACTTATGACTCCTAGGTGGGGCTTGTACGTAGGGGCGGCACGCTAACGCGAGCGCGGGACCTGGCCGACGCTGACATGCGAAAGGCGGCCGGTGCCGTGAATACTGACCTGCGGTTCACCGCTGGCGATGTACGCCGATTCGCCCTTGGTGAGGGTCATCTCGCCGGCCGAGTTCATCAACGTGACCTCACCGCGCAGGCACAGCACGATCGACGGGCCACTCGTACCGAGTTCAGGTTTCGTCGTACCGTCCAGGTTCCAGTCGTAGAGCGCGAACGAGCGGGCCGGCGTACGCCAGGTACGGGCGCCGGCGCACGGTTCTCCGGCCTCGATCTGGATCGGTTCGATGATCTGGTCGACAGCAGGTTCGAAGTCGAGGATCTTCAGCAGTTCGGCGACGTCGACGTGTTTGGGGGTCAGTCCCCCACGCAGGGTGTTGTCCGAGTTCGCTTGCGCCTCCAACCCGGCGCCGTGCAGATAGGCGTGCAGCATCCCGGGCGCCTGGAATATCCCCTGGTCCGGCTGAAGTTCGATCAAGTTCAACAGCAGCGACATCACCACGCCGATATCGCCGGGGTAGGTCTCGCCCAGACGCATCGCCCAGTGGTACGCCCTGGCGTGCGGGCCAGGCTCGTCGGATGCGAGGATCCGGCGGCACTCCTCAATCACCTGTCCGGCGAGGTTTGCCTTCGCCTCGCTCGGCAGGCTCAGCAGCGTGGTGACCACGACGCGCAGACCGTCAGATGCGCGACCGGTCAGCAGCGACGCGATGTATGGACCGAGTTGGCTGATGCCGAGCCGAGCGAGAATATCGGCGGCTTGCTCGGCCTCACGGAACCCGCACAGCACCTCGCACGGAACGAGCGCAACGAACAGTTCCGGTTTATCGAACGAGTCCCGATAGGACCGCATCGGATCGTCGATCGGGATCCCGGCCGCTTCCTCGGCCGCGAATCCGGCGCGGGCCCGCGCGGCGTTCGGGTGCGCTTGCAGCGACAGGGGCCGGTCGGCCGCGAGCACCTTGAACAGGAACGGCAATCGGGACGGGAACTCGGCGTGCACGGCCTCGCCGAGGTGACGATCGGGGTCGAGTTCGATCTCGTGTTTGAGCGTCGGCGAGCCGTCGCAGTCGGCGATCCGGGACGACCCTAGCGGGTGAGCGCCGAGCCAAAGCTCTGCCTCAGGCCGGTCGGCATCATCGCGACCCAACAGGTCCGCGATGACCTTCCGGGACCCCCAGGCGTAGTTGCGGATCTCGTTCTCCAGGCGATACATGATCAACTGAGCCTAGCGGCGCACGTCACGATGGTGCTGTGTCGCGCGCTGGATGGGCTGTCGTCTCCTGTCAGTCGTTGGCTAGCGTGTAGTACGTGCCGCTGAGTTGGGCGAGCAGCACCAAAGCCATATCGCTCCAATGCTCATCATCCCCGAACGCCACGGCGCGAACCGCGCCGATCCGCTCGGCCACCCGCAGTGCCTCTTCAGCCACGTCGGGTGCGCTCGGATCAGTGGGTCTCGCGCCGGACAATAAGACTAGCCCGCGAGCCGGAGCGAGGGTCTGCGGGCCGTCAATCTGCGGATCATAGAACAGATCATCGACGCTGCCGGTGGAACGCTCGTCGGCGTATCCGAGCAGTTCAGTGAAGCTGAACCGGACGTCGATCCCGCGCACCGACCAGGTACTCCGCGCGCCGAGTTCGTCGACCAGCAACGGGCCGGCGAGCGCGGCCGATGTATCAGTAGCCACGACCAGCAGCGGTGAATCCAGCAGCGCGATCTGTTTGGCGGGGTTTCGGTATGTCTGCACGACGGGGCCCAACGCTGCGGCAGCATCGTCGAGCACGTCGGGCAACGTCGCGAGTTCTGCGGTGGCGAAGGAAGCGGCGATCGCCGCGACCGCTGACCACCACGCCGTAATGTCGTCGGTCTCCTCGAACGTCGCACACGTCAGGTGGCGTTCGGCGGCAGCGAAGGCGATGGGGCTGGACTCGGGTGCCACGACGATGACCTCGGCGCCCCGCGCGGCGGCGAGGTGCACGGAATCCAGCAGCCGCCGCTCCAGTCCGTTCACGCTGACGATGACCACGAGGTCGGCGGCGCGCGGGAACTCAGCGCGTGCGTCGAGGACCGGCAGCGGTACGCCGATCGGCGCTCGGAGGCGGGTGCACAGCCGCGCGAGCGCTGTACCTGATGCCGGCGTGAGGAGTTCGGAACAGACAACACCACATGCGCCGATATCGGCACCGCGGAGCGCGTCGATCCGCTGTGCGGCGATGTGGCGCACGCTCGCCCCGGCGCGGGCGATCGTCAGTAACCGACCACCATCGCGGGCGGTCAGTTCGGCGGGATCATCGAGGTCAGCCATCGACGGGGTCAGCGAGCGTCGTCGAGCAGCAGAACCGGGATACCTTCGCGAATCGGGAAGATTCTCGAACATGCACTGCACTGCAGTGCTCCTTCTTCGCCGCCGCCCGCGGTGCCGGGCGCGACTTCTACCAGCGGCACGTGATCCTCGCTGGGGCACGCGAGCAGCGCCAGCAGTTGTGGGTCGATCAGGGCCATGTGTTCTCCCGTTGGTGTCACGCTAGAAAGCTGTCGATTCAGGTTAGCTGCGGATGAGGGCGAGGATGTCGTCGCGAAGCGAACTCATCCGCTCGGCACCGCGCGCCTCGACGTTCAGCCGTAACAGCGGTTCGGTGTTCGATCCGCGGACATTGATCCACGCTCCGTCCGCAAAGGACGCGGTAATGCCGTCGAGATCATCGATGTCGGCGCCGAGGGCCACGGCGTGGTCGCGGACCTTGTCCAGTGCTGCGGGAATATCGGTGACCCACGAATTGATCTCGCCGCTGGCGACGTACCGGTCGTACTTTGCCAGCAGCACCGAGAGCGGTTCACCCTGTTCGGTGAGTGCGGCGAGCACGTGCATCGCCGCGAGCATCCCGGTGTCGGCGAAGTAGAAGTCGCGGAAGTAATAGTGCGCGGAGTGCTCGCCACCGAAAATGGCGTTGCGTTCAGCCATCCGCGCCTTCATGTTGGAATGCCCGACGCGGGTGCGGCTGGCGTTCCCTCCGGCGGCAGTAATCACCTCGGGAACGAGCGCCGATGTGATCGCATTGTGTACGACGGTCGATCCGGGGTGCTTGGCCAGTTCGCGTTCGGCGATCAGCGCGGTGATGACCGACGGCGAGACCGGCTCGCCTCGCTCGTCGATGACGAAGCACCGGTCGGCATCGCCGTCGAAGGCCAGTCCGAGATCGGCACCGTGCTCGCGCACCGCTCGCTGTAGGTCGACGAGATTGTCCGGGTTCAGCGGGTCGGCCGGATGATTCGGGAAGGTGCCGTCGAGCTCGAAGTACAGCTCGATGATCTCCGCGTTCGTCCGCCCGAGCACTGTCGGCACGGTGTGCCCACCCATTCCATTGGCGGCGTCCACCACAACTTTTACCGGTCGCATACCGCGCAGGGGTACGAGTTCATGCAGTTTGTCGGCGTACGCCTGCAGTGTGTCAGTGCGGCTGCGGGATCCGCGGGCAGCCGCGACAGGTAAGTCCGCAGCGGCCAGTTCAGCGATTCGCCTCAGGCCGGTATCCGCGCCGATCGGGGCAGCCGATGCCCGGCACAGTTTCATCCCGTTGTACGTGGCCGGGTTGTGGCTTGCGGTGACCTGGATGCCGGGCAGACTCAAGTGCCCGGAGGCGAAGTACAGCTGGTCGGTGGAGCTCAAACCAACGTCGACGACATCCAGTCCCTGGCCGGTGATGCCCTCGGCGAGAGCGTCGATGATCTTCGGGGTGCTGGGGCGCATGTCACCGGCGAGTATCACGTCCGAGCTGCGATCGTTCTCGATCAGCCAGCGCGCGAACGCGGCACCGATCCGTTCGGCGATCTCGAGCGACAGTTCCTGCGGATACAAGCCGCGGACGTCGTACGCCTTAACGATCGATTGAAGTATGTGGGGAATCTGCACGTCGCTCATTGTTCACCACCGCGGGCCCGACCAGCGGACACGACGGCGTAGATCACCGTGGTTTACCTAACCTTAGGCAGTTGGCGGTACGACCCGCAGGTGCCCGCGACGTCCCTTACCCGCAGCGATTGGGGCCTCGGCCGGCTCGGCGGCGGCATCGGGTTGCCGCGGCCTGGGCCGAGCTGCTTCGCGCACCGCATCCGCCAGTGCGAGCAGGTCATCGGTGCTAGGCCCCACCTCGTTGGGGTCAACCTCGTGACGCAGAACTTCCCACCCGCGAGGCACGGTCAGCCGCGAAGCGTGCGCCTCGCACAGGTCGTAACTGTGCGGCTCGGAGTAAGCAGCGAGCGGACCCACGACCGCGGTCGACTCAGCGTAGATATACGTCAACGTAGCGACGGCGGGCTGGAAGCACTCAGGCTTACTGCAGCTACGGACACTTCTCACGAGCCCGAGGCTACCCGCGCCTGTGTCAGTTCACCCGCATCTCGCGCGCGGGAGCGTTGGCGTGTCGGACGATCTGGGCGGTGACGGCTAGGCTGAAACGCATGCCCACACCATCGTTTCCGCATACCCGCGATCGACGCGATCGACGCGGTCGCGGCATCCGAGGGCCGTTGTTTCCGCAGACTGTTCCGGTTTATCGCTCGCGCGCGGAACTATTCGATGACCTGGTACTCGACATCGTCGAGCAGATCGACCCGAAGTGGCGCGACGTGATCGAAGCGGTGGAATTTGCCGTGGAGGACGTGCCTCGGGTCACGCACGAGCGCTCCGAGGACGTCATCCATCAGCCCAATGTAATCGAGGATGCGTCGGTCCCGTTGTCCAAACTCGCACCGGGACACGTCGACGGCTTGGGCCGCGAGCATGCGCCGCGCATCGTGATCTACCGCCGACCGCTGGAGGTCCGCGGCCGCAGCGTCGCCGACCTGCGCGACCTCGTACACGAAATCGTCGTGGAACAACTCTCAAACCTGCTCGGGGTGAGCCCGAGCGACATCGATCCAGACCTCTGATCCAGCCAGTTTCAGAAGAGGTCTGTATGGACGCCGACCTGCGCTGTCGGCGTCACGATTGCCGACGTCTACGAGGCGTTACGCCGCAAGGACTTCAGCCGGCGGCGCTCGCGTTCGGACATACCGCCCCAGATGCCGAATCGCTCATCGTTAGCGAGGGCATACTCGAGACACTCGTCCTTCACTTCGCAGCCGACGCAGATCTTCTTCGCCTCGCGCGTCGAGCCGCCCTTCTCGGGGAAGAACGCTTCGGGGTCAGTCTGCGCACACAAGGCACGCTCTTGCCACTCCTGCTCCTCCTCGGCGCTGGCGGCCCAGAGATCGTGGGTAAATGCCTGCGGTTCGGTCACAGCGACGGCCCCTTCCATGTTGACCAATTCCGCGAACTTTGTTGGTAGCGCGGAGCTACCCCTTAGCACTGGCTGACAACCCTTCCTGACGGTCGCCGCTAAGAACATCAGTGTAATTACATGTGTGTCGCTATGGCCGAGTCAAGGGGAATGGTGATATTCACGCCGATTTTCCATTCCCTCCCGGCCGCAGAGCGGCTATGAGCACCCTGGCAGCATGGACCGTGTGAACGCACCTGCAGCCAATACCCCACCCCGCAACATCGTCGTACTCGCCGGTGGCGTCGGCGGCGCGAAGTACTTGCTGGGCGTCAGAGAGTACGCCCGCGAGAACGGCGCCGAGGTCACGGCGATCGTGAACACCGGCGATGACGCGACGATGCACGGGCTGCGGGTTTGTCCTGACCTCGACTCCATCATGTACACGCTCGGCGGCGGCCACGATCAAGAGCGGGGCTGGGGTCAGGTGGGCGAAACGTGGACGGTGGGCGAGGAACTGAAGGAGTACGGCGCGGGTCCGACCTGGTTCTCCCTCGGCGACAAGGACATCGCCACCCATCTGGTGCGCACTCAGATGCTGGACGCGGGATACCGACTGACCGAGGTCACCGAGGCGTTGTGCGCCCGCTGGCAGCCCGGAGTCCACCTCTTGCCGATGAGCGATGACCGCGTCGAGACGCACGTCGTGTGCACGCTGCCGGGCGCTGAGCAACCTAGCGCGATCCACTTCCAGCAGTGGTGGGTGCGTTATCGCACCAAGGTGCCGACGACCGGGTTCGTACAGGTCGGCGCCGAGCAGGCCACACCCAGCGCCGACGTGCTGGCGGCGCTGAAGGAGGCCGACCTGATCCTGCTGGCGCCGTCCAACCCGGTGGTCAGCATCGGCCCGATCCTCGCGGTGCCCGGTATGCGAGAGGCGCTGCGCGATGCGGCGGCGCCGGTGATCGGTACCGCTGGGCTGATCAACGGCGCGCCGCTACGAGGGATGGCCGACGTCTGCCTGCAGGTGATCGGCGTGCAGCAGACCGCGCTCGCGGTCGCCGACTACCTGGGCGCTCGATCGGCGGGCGGCGTACTCGACGGCTGGTTGGTCGCCCCCGGCGACGGCGGTGCTCTCGACGCGATCAGCGTGGCCGAAGCACCACTGTTGATGAGCGACGCTAGTGCGACCGCAAAGATGGTCACGGCAGCCGTCGAACTCGCCGGGCAGGTCCGATGAATCACGCAGCAGGACTCGGCCCAGAGGACGTCGCGGCGAGTGGCCGCGCCGCAACCGAGGACGCGGTAGACGAGCCGCTGGCTGAGCAATACACGGTTCGCGCGGTCCTCGGACTACCGGACTTCCGGCCGGGAGATGATCTTGTCGTTGCGATCTGCGCAGCTGCGACGTGGATCGCCGACGGCGACGTCGTCGCGATCACCTCGAAGGCGGTGTCCAAAGCCGAAGGGCGATTGGCGTCGACCGGCACCGACGAGGCCGAGCGTGCCGCACGACGACGTGAGGTCGTCGATGCCGAGACCACCCACGTCGTGGCCGAGCGACGCGGCGTACGCATTGTGCGCAACGCACTCGGCCTGACGATGGCCGCGGCCGGCGTCGACGCCTCCAACGTGAACGCTGACGAGATCGCGGCGCTGCCGCTGGATCCGGACGCTTCCGCACGCCGGATTCGGGACGGCATCAAGGCGCGGCTCGGGCGGGACGTCGCCGTGGTGATCACGGACACCACGGGCCGTACGTGGCGCAGCGGACTCGTCGATATCGCCATCGGCTCCGCGGGGATCGCGCCACTGCGCGACCTCCGCGGCGGGATCGACACCCACGGTCACCCGCTGGCCGTGACGGCGCTGGCGCAGGTCGATGAGATCGCGTCGGCCAGCGAGTTGGTGCGCGGCAAACTCGGTCGCGTCGCCGCGGCGGTCATTCGGGGAATCCCGTGGCGTGCGCAGCAGACTCCCGGCGCCGGCGTCGCGTTGATCCGCCCGATCGAAGAAGACATGTTTTGTTTCGGTGCGCGCGACGTCGTCCCCGCGGCTCGGCACGCGTCACTCACCGATGAACCTGCCCGCGACGAACAGATCACCGACGCGATCGCCCGCGCCTGTGCGCCCGCGGGGATACTCGCGACGGTGGCCGATAGCGCGGTGTCGGTGCGCGGCGATGATGAATTCGCGCTCGGTATGTACGTGGGCCACCTCATGGTCGCGCTGCGCGCCGAAGGCTTGGCCGCCGAACTCACCCAGGTCGCCGGCGGCGCCGTCCTACGGCTTGCCCAGGCGGCTCCGTACGCAGGCATCGAATGACCCCCGCCCCAGGAGCCTCAATGACCACACTGCACGCCGACGCGCTCAGCACTCTCGAAGGGTGGCGGCCGGCGGACGCCGGCCAACAGGCCCTCCGACAGGCCTACATCGCCTACCTGTTGGCGATGCCGGAGGCGATGCAACGTTCCTGCGCGCCCGGGCATTTAACCGCGAGCGCGGTCGTCGTGGACGTAGCGCGACGCGCGACGCTGCTGACGTTGCATCCGCGACTCGGTCGTTGGGTACAACTGGGCGGGCATTGCGAGCCTGAGGACGCGACGCTGCGTGGCGCCGCGCTACGCGAGGCCAGCGAGGAAAGCGGCATCGACGGTCTGCGGATCGACCCACTACCCCTACAACTCGACGTACACCCGCTGACCTGCTCCGGCGGCGTGCCGACCCGGCACCTGGATGTGCGCTACCTGGTGCAGGCTCCGCCGTACGCCGAGGCGGTGATCAGTGCGGAGTCGGACGACCTGCTCTGGTTCTCCTTCGACGAGCTGCCCGACGGGCTGGACGCTTCGACACTGGCGTTGATCGCAGCCGCCCGCGCGACGCTCGCCTGACGATTTCTGTGCTGGTCACACCTACGCTCATCGCGACGGACCGTCAGCAGGTGCGCCGCAGATTCGTTACATATCACGAAAGTTCGGAATCGTACGACGAGGGCCGCGGCGTGGCGCAACGATGCCGGCGAGTTCGATGAGCCGCACTACTCGGCCTCGGTGCGGGCGATACGGCTCCAGCAACTCGGCCATCCGTGCATCGTCAACCGGCGCCCCCGTCAACGCTACCCCGACAGAGGACGCGACGTGGTAGTCGCCGAATGAGGGGTGATCGGCCGATCCCCACGCGCGCTCGGCGACTTCGGCTGCCGTCCACACCCCGATGCCGCGGATCGACTGCATTGCCGCGGCGGCATCGCAGGGGTCGCGGACGCTGAGCGCCTCCAGCGACTGCTCGCGGGCGGCGGCTAACCGCACGGTCGCGCGGTGTGCGCGATCGACGCCGATCTGGTGCCAGTCGGCGTCGGACAGTGAGCGCAGGACGGCCGCCGACGGCGGAACGCGCATCCGCCGTGGCCCGGGCGCGGGAGACCCGAACCGCAGCAGGAGTTCTCGCCACGACGCCAGGGCCTCCTGACCGGTGATTTTCTGGCTGAGGATCGCCGGTACCAGCGACTCGAGTACCGCATCGGTGCGCGCGAACCGCACCCCGGCGAAGCGCCGGTGCAACTCGACGATGATCTGATCGCGCGGCCGGAAACCGGTCGGATCGTCGAGCAATCCATGCAGTGCCTCGACTCGCTCCAGCGCCCAGGACGAACCCGGCCCCCACACCCGGACCACCAGCGCGCTACCGGCGACGGCGCTGCAGAGCGTCACATCGCCGGACGGCGTACCCATCGCGCGCCAGATTCCCTGATCGTCGGCGGCGTACGCCGGATCGTACGTGCCATACCGAAAGTTGCCGAGGGTTCGCGCCAGGTCGAGCCGAAAAGACAGTGGGACTCGGGCACTGTGGCCCGAGCCCCACGTTTCGTCGTCGATCGACACGCGATGACTAGCGCGGCGCCATACGCAGCGCGGCGTCGAACCGAACGGTCTCGCCGTTCATGTAGTCGTTCTGCGCGAGGAACAGCGCGACGTCGGCGTACTCCGACGGCTTGCCGATCCGCGACGGGAACGGTACGCCCTCGCCGAGGGTCTTGCGGAACGCGTCGTCGACGCCGGCGAGCATTTCGGTGTCGATGATGCCCGGAGCGATGCAATTGACCCGAATGCCGGAAGTCGACAGGTCACGCGCGGCGCAGATGGTCATGCCGTGCACACCGGCCTTCGAGGTGGCGTACGCAATCTGGCCGATCTGGCCCTCGAACCCGGCGACCGAAGCGGTGCTGATGATGACGCCACGCGCGCCGTCCTCGTTGTAGGCCTCCGTCGCGGCCATCGCCTCAGCGCCCAAGCGAAGCATGTTGAAGGTACCGACGAGGTTGACGTCGATGATCTTCTGGAACATCTCCAGCGAGTGGGTGCCCTTCTTGCTGAGCACGCGGCCCGCGGCACCGATGCCCGCACAGTTGACCAACACGCGCAGCGGACGATCCTTGCTGGTCGCGTCGTCGATCGCGGCAGCAACCTGATCGGAGTCGGTGATATCGGTCTTGACAAACGTCGCCGAGCCACCGAGTTCGGCGACCAGCGCGTTGCCTTTGTCTTCGTTCAGGTCGACGATCGTGATGAGCGCGCCCTTGTCGGCCAGCGCGCGAGTGGTTGCAGCACCGAGTCCCGATGCGCCACCGGTGACGATCGCGGAAACGCCTGAGAGATCCATGAATTGCCTTTCTAGTCCGATCCCCTACCCGTTCGGGTCGGGATTGTGTGCTCCGTGCACCGATGGGTGCTTAGAGCAGGTCGTCGCGGCCGCGTTCCTTCCAGGCCTCGACCGCATCCTTGACCCGTTGGGCCTCAGATCGTTTGACGACGAGGATGCAGGTGTCGGTCTCGACGACGACGACGTCCGGGACGCCGACCACGGTCACGGCTCTGCCGGTCCCCGAGGTGGCGAAACTCCCCGGTGAGTCTAGAAGAAGGGTCTCGCGCGGCTGCGCGAGGCGGCTGCCTTCGGCCAGGCCGAGCTCGGCGACCGTGTCCCACTCCCCCATATCGCTCCAGCCCATCCGCGCGGGCACGGTCGCGACGCGGCCCTGCGCGGCGAGTTGCTCGACGATGGCGTGGTCGATGCTGATCGATGGCATGTCCTCCCACACGTCGGCGAGGATCTCCCGTGCCGCAGCGTTGTCGGTGTGCCAACGTTCCGCGACACGCTGCACTCGTTCATATATCTCGGGGGCGTGTTGACGCACATCCTGCAACAGGTCGGCGGTACGACCGACGAACATGCCGGCGTTCCACAGGTGCCGCCCATCCTCGACGTACTCCTGCGCGGTCACTAAGTCGGGCTTTTCCTTGAACGAGCGCACCGCGAGCGCCGGACCGATGCCAAGCTCAGCACCTATTTCGATGTAGCCGTACCCGGTTTCGGCGTACCGCGGCGGAACACCGATCGTCACGAGGCGGCCGGTCGCCGCCACCTCGATACCGGTGCGGACAGCGGCCCGAAAGGCATCGCCGACGGAAATCAGGTGATCGGCGGCGAAACTGCCCATGACGGCCTCCGAGTCACGGGCATGAATGATGGCCGCAGCGAGCGCGATGGCCGGTCCGCTGTTACGTCCGGCCGGCTCGACAACCAGGTTCCGCGACGGCACCGACGGTATTTGCTCGGCGATCGCGGCCTTGTGCGCGGGTCCGCAGACGACGTAGGTCTGCTCAGGCGGTGACAGCGGGCCGAGTCGCGCGAGCGTGAGCTGCATCAGAGAACGCTCGTCCGCGCCGAGACGGTGTAGGAACTTCGGCGAACTCTGTCGGCTCAGCGGCCACAGCCGCGTTCCGCTGCCACCAGCAGGGATGACGGGGTAGAAGCGGCTCATGTGTCCCTGCTCGTCTCGTTGCTCGGTAGTTCGTCGGCACTGCGTTGCGGCGGCGCTCCGCCACGCAGGCTGGCCGAGCGCTGCGCGATCGCCTGACGCGCCGCCAGCCCACATCGCAGCACCAGCCGCAATGGCGCCCATCGCCGACCGGGGTAACGCCTGGAAAGGTAGCGGTACGCGCTGCGGTGGTGCTCAGCAACCATCCGGGAAGGCTCCCGGTTGGCGGCGTGACCCTGGTCGTGTAGCACGACGGTGCCTGGCGCGTAGACCACCTCGTGACCCTCATCGTGCAGTCGCGCGCAGAGGTCGACGTCCTCGAAGTACATGAAGTACCCCGCGTCGAACCCGCCGAGCGAATCGAACGCGTCCTTACGAATCAGCATGCAAGAACCGGAGATCCATCCGGTGGTCCGCTCCCCGATCGCTTCGGCCTCGGCGCGATAGGTGCGGGTCCATGGGTTCGTCGGCCAGATCGCGCCGAAGATGGCGTGCCCGGCTCCGATGCCGATGCTCGGCAGCAGCCGCGCCGAGGGGTACAACTCATCGTCCGCGGTGGTGATGGCCGGGCCGATCGCTGCCGCGTTGGGCCAGCGGCGCGCCGCATCCAGCAGCGCATCGACGCTGCCGGGGCCCCACACCAGATCGGGGTTGGCCACCAGGACCCAGTCCGTGGACACCTCGGCGGCACCGATATTCGCAGCCGAGCCGAACCCGAGGTTGCTACCGGTTCGGATCAGCTCGACCCCGTCACGTCGTTCCGCGGCTTCGACTGACCCGTCGACCGAGCCGTTGTCGACCATGATGACGCGCGGCGGGAACTGCGCTGCCGCCTGTAGGGAGTCCAGGAACGCGGTCAGGTGCGCGCCGGGTGAGAACGTCACGACCACCACGGTGACCTCATCGACCGCCTTCACCGGCGGCGGCGTGTTCATCCAGAACCCAGTTCGAACAACTCGCGTACGACGCGGCGAGCCACATCCATCGAGAAGTGCTCCTCGATGTTGCGCAGTCCCCCGGCCGCTAGCCGTTCCCACAACTCGCGATCGGTGTAGGCGCGGATGATCTTCTGCGCGAATCCCTCGGCGTCGTCCGCGACGAGCACGTCCTCCCCCGGCGTCAGGTGCATGCCCTCGATAGCGATAGTCGTACCGATCACCGGTTGCCCGTGCGCCATGGCGAGGTTGATTTTTCCCTTGACCCCAGCGCCGAACCGCAGCGGTGCGACGGTGATCTTGACGTCATCCATCATCGGGTCGATATCTTCGACGAACCCGTGAATCGTCACGCCTGGTTGACCTGCCAGCGCCTTGATCTCCTCCGTGGGGTCGGCGCCGACGACGTGCAGGTGAACGTCAGGAAGTTCCGCGTGCACCAGCGGGAAGATCTCGGTGACCAGCCATTGGACGGCGTCGATATTCGGGGTATGGATGAATCCACCGACGAACACGATGTCCTTGCGCTCGTCGAACGAGGACCCTGCCCCGGCTACTTCATGCACATTGCTCAACAACGTCACGGGTTCACCGGGGGCGTCCTGTGCGAGAACATCGACCTCGGTTCCGGAGACGACGACCGTGGTGTCTGCCGCAGCGACGAGACCGAGTTCGATCTGGCGGGTCTTCAGCGCCGTGCGCGCGACAGCAGCGCTGCGCGAGACCTCTGCGGTTCGGCGTTCACGCAGATAGTGCAGGTCAACGGTGTCGAAAATCAGCTTCGCCTGCGGTGCGTAGCGACGGATGAGTTGGATCATTTCCGATAGCACGTAATGCCGACTCACCCACACCGCATCGAAGCGCGCGCCATGAGTGCGGAACCAGGTAGGGCGCGCTCCGGCGTACGGCGCGTACCACACTTCGATGCCCAGTCGCTGCATCGCCTTGGTGTACTCGCCTTGGTACAGACCGTCGGCCGGGAAGTAGACGACGTGTGCGCCTTCCTCGATCAGCAGCCGCATGATGTTCATCAGCCGGACCGACCCGGAGTCTTTGTCCGGGAACGGAGTCAGGGCATCCATGATCAACACTTGCTTCTGTGCACGGTGCAGCAGAGCAGGCTCGGGAATCGTCCCAGCTGCGAGGTGTCCGGCAAGCGCGGCCGCCCGATGCTCGGCAAACCGCTCCTTGTTACGAAGTTGATAGGCCTTCACACCGCTACCGGTGCTCGTGCCATTCGAGACGCCCTCATCGTGGAGTACCTGCGCCTGAGGCGCGACGGCAACCTTCTTACCGGCCTCGCGCACCGCGAATGCCAGGTCGGTGTCCTCGTAGTACGCCGGTGCGTACCGCGGATCGAAGCCGCCGACCTCATCGAAGAGCGCCTTGTCGATCATCAGCACGGCGCCACTGACGTAATCGCACTCGCGCAGGTAGGAAAACCGCGGGTCGTTCGGCGACTCTCCGCGCCCGTAGTTCCAGCCCGAACCGTCGGCGAACACCACGCCCCCTGCCTCTTGCAGGACGCCGTCGGCGAAAATCAACTGCGAGCCAACGATGCCGATCTTCGGGTCGCGCTCGGTGGTCGCGACCAGCTCGTCCAGCCAGCCCGGTTGCGGGACGGTGTCGTTGTTCAGGAACAACAGCCGTCGACCGCGCGCTTGCGCGGCGCCATCGTTACAGGCTGCGATGAAGCCGCCGTTGCTGGCACGGCGGTGGTAGCGCACGCCGGTCCATTGTTCGAGTTCTGCCTGCGTGGCGTCGCTCGAACCGTCATCGACCACGACGACCTCGAAGGAGGTCTGCGGCGGATGTTCAGCGAGCGCGACCAGGCAGGCGCGAGTGTGCGCGAACTGGTTGTAGACCGGAATCACAATGGTGACTTCGGGGCTCTGGCTGCTCGTGACGGGCGGGCGGGTTGATCCCTCGGACGGCCGGTACAACTCGAGGCGGCGCGGCGCGGGAACCCGTTTGAGCCGGACCGCTACGCGCCGCAGCGTGCCGCGCACGCCGCGAGTTCGCAGACTGTTCACGGCAAGTCGTTTGATGCCTGCCGCGCGATCAAGGAGGTATCGCAGATGAGTGCGCATATCGTCGGCTACGCGTTCTTCAGTGCCTGCCCGTCACGCTCGATGGCCTCAGCGAGCGCGGCGCGCCATTCTGGCATCGGCGGCAGACCGGCGTCGGCCCATTCCCCCCACGAGAGCACCGAGTACGGCGGACGCGGCGCCGGCCGCACGAACGCGTCCGATGTCGTCGGTTCGACCCGCTGAGGGTCCAGGCCATTGAGTTCGAAGATCGCGCGGGTGAAGTCGAACCAGGAGCACTGACCGCCGCCGGTGCAGTGGTAGTAGCCGGCAGGTGCATCGGAGGTTGCGAGCTCCAGCAAGTTGATCGCCAGGTGACGGGTCCAGGTGGGCGAACCGACCTGGTCCTGCACCACGGAGAGGGTGTGATTGGTGGTCGATAACTTCAGCATGGTCTTGACGAAGTTCGGGCCGTACGCGCCGTACACCCACGCAGTGCGCACGACGTACGCCGTGTCGGGAGCGATCTCGCGGATCGCTTTGTCGCCGGCGTCCTTCGTGCGTCCGTACGCGGTCTTCGGGACCGTAGCGTCGGTGGGCTTGTACGGCTCTGCCGCGTCACCGGCGAACGTGTAGTCGGTGGAGACGTGGATCAGTCGGCAACGGTTGCCGATCGCGACAGCGAGGTTGCGTGGGCCGTCGGCGTTGACCTTGTAGGCGACCTCTTCGTCGGATTCAGCGTTGTCCACCGCCGTGTACGCCGCCGCGTTGATCACCACGGGGATTCCCGGCTCAGTCGAGTTCAGGAACGCGTCGATCACCGTGGTGGTGGACGCAGCATCGGTGATGTCGATATCGCCGACGTCCACGCCGGTGACCTGGGGCTGGGTCACACCGTGCGCGGCGAGCAGCAGCATGAGTTCGGTGCCCAGCTGCCCGCGGGCGCCGACGACGAGGAAGCGGTGTCCGGTCAGTGCCGTCACCGCGCGGGCCGAGAGATCATGTGAGTTACTCATCGCCCTCGAATGTAGCGCGAGCGGGCAGCGCTTGGAGGTGATCAGCGCCGTGTCCGACGGCAGTTCGATGGCGACCGGCTCACAGTGCGCCCGTCGACGCGATATTGACCACGACGCGTGGGCCAGTTGTGGCGGTAGTGGCGTGGCGGTGCAGTCGTTCCCGGCGCTCGCAGCCTCGGTACGCGGGCCCCGCCGCTGAGACGTCGCGGCGTGACGCTGAGCACGCACACCGATGGCGCCGATGGCGCTGGCGTGTTCGTGTCATCGTGGATGGTCCGGCATTCGCTGAACTGTCGGCTCGCGTGCGGGCCGAAGTATCCACGACATTCACCACGGAAGTCCCCTGGCACGCGCCGTGGGCGCTTACTGTGGAACGACGGTGCCGCGCGGGACCGCCCGTATGATCGCGCGCCACACGACCTTATCCATGATCAGCCCGGAGGGCTTGAGTGAACGACGACCGCCGCGAC
Organism: Cumulibacter sp.; assembly: GCA_047975195.1. GTDB lineage: Bacteria > Actinomycetota > Actinomycetes > Mycobacteriales > Antricoccaceae > Cumulibacter. Next base: position 23,466 of record JBKEDB010000014.1, read on the forward strand.
GAACAGTCACTGCCGGACTCGCTGGACCCCCGACTCACCAAGCCCGTGCGCACGCGTACCCGCCGTACGACAACCTGGGTCCTCGCCGTACGCGTGTTGTGCGGCGTGCTGTCGGTGGTGTTGTTGGGCGGAGCGGCGTACGGCACCGCGCTGCTGAATCGGATCCAAACCAGCGCGGGAACCCTGGACTCGACGGACGGCGAACATAACGTCGACCGTGTCGGCAACTTCGACGACGAGAACATCCTGGTGGTCGGCAACGATTCCCGTGACGGCTACAGCCAGGAAGATCTCGACAAGATCGGTGCCAGCGACGAGGGGTCAATGGCCACGGACTCCATCATGCTGATCCACGTGCCGGCCAACGGTGAAAGTGCCAGCGTCGTGTCGTTCCCCCGCGATTCCTGGGTCGATATCCCCGGGTACGGCGAGAGCAAGATCAACTCGGCGTTCGTCTCCGGTTACAGTTCGCTGCCCGATGGCGCCTCGGAGGCCGAGCGGCGCGCCGAGGGCCAGAAGACGCTCATCGCGACGGTCAGCCAATTGTCCGGGATGAAGGTTGACCATTACGTCGAAGTGTCGCTGCTCGGCTTCTACGACCTCACCGAAGCCCTCGGCGGCATCGAGGTCAACCTCTGCGAACCGGCGTACGACCCTTCGCAGAATTCGGGCGCAGACTTTCCTGCCGGCAAGCAGACCCTCGACGGTTCGCAAGCGCTGAGCTTTGTGCGGCAGCGCGAAGGGCTGAACAACGGCGACCTCGATCGCATCAAGCGGCAGCAATTCTTCGTCGGCGCCGTATTGCGCAAGGTCCTTGATCAGGATCTGCTCGATCTGGCGAACATCGGCAAACTCACCGACATCATTGACGCCCTCACCGGCACCATCAACTACAGCAAGGGCTTAGACCCGCTGGAACTGGCCGATCAGATGAGTGCGGTGGCCACGGGCGATGTCACGTTCCAGACAGTGCCGGTCGCGAATCAGGACGCCAAGATTGGTGAAGCCTCCGTCGTACTGCTGGAAGATCAGGACTCGCTCGATGAGTTCTTCGAGAACCTGTCCGGCGGTGGCACACAGCAGGACGACGCGCCGGCGACCGAGACGACCGAAGCCCCCGAAACACTCGACCCTGCTGAGGTCAGCGTCGAGGTCTACAACGGCACCACGGCCGCAGGCGCCGGGCAGACTGCCGCAGACGCCCTGACCGAGGACGGTTTCACCGTGACCGGCGTGCTGCCGGCCGCAACCGCCGACTGGGCCGAGAGCGTCGTGCAGTACCCGCCGGGCATGGAGGCCGAAGCCGCGACCGTGGCTGCGGCTGTCGGTGGCGGCACGAAAACCGAGGAGAGTGCCGATATCGGCTCCGTGATGCTGATCGTTGGCGCCAACTACCCCGGTTTATCCGGCGGCTCGGCACAGCCCGGTTCCACCGAATCCACCTCGTCCCAGTCCGATTCTTCGCAGTCCGGTTCTTCGCAGACCACGGCGCCGGAGGGTGGCGGCGAAGAGCCGAGTCAGCAGGCCGACGATGTCATGACGGCCGACGAAGGAACCTGCGTCTACTAGAAGCGCCGCCACTCGCCCTTCATGGAGCCTCCGTTCGGGGTTGGGGTCGGGGTCGGGGTTGGGGTCGGGGTCGGGGTCGGGGTCGGCAACACCACACTGAGCAACGTTGCCGGCTGCGGTAGCGTCGAGGGCCGACACGCGGAGTGGGCCCGACCAGTTGACCCCTCGACCGCATCCATCGACTCGGGGGCCGAGTGAACGACGAGACGCCACTTCCTGCTTCGTTGGACCCACGCGTCGTACGGCCGCTTCGATCTCGTCGTCACCGCCGTCCGCGGGCATGGATCATCGCCGTGCGAGCACTGTGTGGCCTACTGTCCGTCGTACTGCTGACCGCTGCCGCATATGGCACGGTGCTGCTCAACCGCGTGCAGACCAGCGCCGGAACGCTTGAGGGCACCGATGATGTCGAGCACAACGTCGACCGTGTCGGCAACTTCGACGATGAGAACATCCTGGTCGTCGGCAACGACGCACGCGCCGACTACACCGAGGAACAGCTGGCCAAGATCGGCGCCTCGGCTGAAGTCTCGATGGCCACCGACACGATCATGCTGATCCACGTGCCCGCCGACGGGTCCGGTGCCAGCGTCGTATCGTTCCCCCGCGACTCGTACGTCGACATCCCCGGGTACTGGACCGACAAGATCAACGCCGCGTACGCCGCCGGGTACACCTCGTTGGACGACACCGCGACGGAGGACCAGCGGCGCGCGGCAGGTCAGAACGCGCTCATTGCTACGGTCAGTCAAGTCTCCGGAATGAAGATTGACCACTATGTCGAAGTCACGCTGATCGGTTTCTATGACCTCACCGAGGCCCTCGGCGGCATCGAGGTCAACCTGTGCGAGGCGTCGTACGATCCGACCCGCAATTCGGGTGCGGACTTCCCCGCAGGCACGCAGGTTCTCAAGGGATCGAAGGCGCTGAGTTTCGTGCGCCAGCGGTACGGCGTACCGGGCACCGATCTCGGACGGATTAAGCGGCAGCAATTCTTCGTGGGCGCGGTGATCCGCAAAGTGCTCGATATGGATCTGCTCGACCTGGCGAACATCGGCAAACTCACCGACATCATCGACGCGCTCGCCGGCACCATTAATTACGACAAGGACCTCGATCCGCTGAAACTGGCCGATCAGATGAGCGCCGTCGCCACCGGCAACGTCACGTTCCAGACGATCCCGCTCGCCGAGTACTACGAACAGAACATCGACGGCCAGGACGTTGTCTTGCTCGCGGACCAGGACGAATTAGATGCGTTCTTCGGCTCGCTGTCGAGTGCCGCACCTGCCGAGCCCACCGGCGACACACCTACAGGCCAAGCCGGCGACGGCGCGAACGCTAACGGGGGCGATTCTGGCGCCGGAGATGCCGGCGCTGGTGGCGGTGACGGAGATGCTGGCGCTGGTGGTGCCGGAGATGCTGGCACGGGTGATGCGAACGGGACCGGTACGAGCGCGGACGGTTCGGGCGCCGGCGCGGGCGATACGGACGCGGACGGCGCAAGCGCGGGAGGTGCGAACGCGGGAGGTACAGCGGCCGGCAATACCGGCGCGGAGAATGGAAACGGCACCGGCGCTAGTAAGCCCGCCGACGACGTGATGACCGCCGAAGAAGGAAGTTGCGTGTACTGATGACCGACACCCTGAGCGGACTGCTGGCCGAGCGAATAGCGGCAAACCCGGCGATACCGCTGATCACCTATTACGACCGTGACACCGGCGAGCGCACCGAATTGTCCGGGACGACGTTCGCGAACTGGGTCGCCAAGACGGCGAACCTGTTGCGCGATGACTTCGACGTCCATGACGGGTCCGTGGTAGCGCTCGCGCTGCCGATGCACTGGCAGCAGCTGGTAATCGCGTTCGCAACGTGGTCGTTGGGCGGGTGCGTGTCTGAGTCTCCGGGGGACTCGCCGGATGTGCTGGTGATGTCGCCGGATCGCATGATGGAACTGGCCGATGCTGATGCGGGCGAGTTGATGGTGAGCAGCCTCGATCCGATGGGACGTGCGCTCGAACCACGCCCCGAGCACGTTGCCGACTACACCAGCGCGGTGCGGGTGCATGGTGATGCGTTCACCGGAGGCCCGATTGGTGCGGCAGATCCGGCGTACGTCGGCGGCAGTTTGATTCTCGACCATGCGCACGCGGCGCAGACCGCGCGCTCACTCGCACAGGCGCTCCAGTTGGCGCCCGCGGCGCGGGTGCTGGTCACCGTTGGCCCCGCTGGCGAAGCCGGCCTGTTGACGTGGGCGGCCGCTCCCCTACTCGCCGGCGCCTCCCTGGTGCTCGTGAAGACAGGCGAGGACGCTGACACCGCCGAATGGCTTGAGCGGATCCGGGCCCAGGAAGCCATCACCACTCGGCTGTAGCAGTCACTGGCCAGTGCTCGCACGTAGCGGGCTGGTGCCCGGGCGGGGGCTGTGCTCGCGCGGAGGAATGGCGCTCGGGCGGAGGGCTGGCGTCAGGTTGTGCTCGCGCGTCGGGTCGCGTCGGTTGTGTTCGCACGCGGAAAGCTGGCGTCGGGCTGGGCCGACTTCCTGTGCCGTACGCCATAATGACCGCGTGCGTCCGGTCCGGGCGCATACCGGTGTCTCGACGAGGAGTGACTATGGACAAAGTCGTCCCCAGCGCAGCCGAGGCCGTGGCGGACATCGGCGATGGTGCGGCCATCGCAGTCGGCGGCTTCGGGCTCTGCGGCGTACCTCAGGATTTGATCGACGCACTGCGCGCCAAGGGATCAAGCAACCTGTCGATCACCAGCAACAACTGCGGCGTCGACGGTGACGGGCTCGGCGTACTGCTCGAGGACGGTCGGATATCCAAGGTGATCGCCTCGTACGTCGGCGAGAACAAGGCGTTCGCGAATCAGTACCTCTCCGGCCAGCTCGAACTCGAGCTCACTCCGCAAGGCACGATCGCCGAGCGGCTTCGTGCCGGCGGGGTCGGCATTCCCGGGTTCTATACCATCACCGGGGCCGGAAGTTGGGTCGCCGAAGGCGGCATTCCCACCAAGTACGACGCGGAGGGCAACGTCATTAAATCCTCCGCACCAAAGGAGACCAAGGAATTCGACGGCGTCGAGTACGTCCTCGAGCACGCCATCGTCTCGGACTTCGCGCTGGTGCACGCGATGAAAGCCGACCGGCACGGCAACCTGGTGTTTCATGAGTCCGCGCGCAACTTCAACCCACCGGCCGCGATGTCCGGCAAGGTCACCGTCGTCGAAGCCGAACAGATCGTCGAAGTCGGCGAGTTGAACCCCGACGAGATTCACTTGCCCGGGATCTTCGTGCACCGCGTCGTCCAGTCCACCGGACGCAAGCCGATTGAGAAGCGCACCACTCGCGCGAAGGAGGCCTAAGTCATGGCATGGGACCGCAACCAGATGGCCGCGCGTGCAGCAGCCGAACTCACCGACGGGCAGTACGTGAATCTGGGTATCGGGATGCCCACCCTCGTGCCGAACTATATTCCTGAGGGCGTCACCGTCACCCTGCAGAGCGAGAACGGCATCCTCGGGTTGGGGCCGTACCCGTACGAGGGCGAGGAAGACCCTGACCTGATTAACGCCGGCAAGGAGACCGTCACTGTGCTGCCGGGATCGTCGTACTTCGACGCGGCGACAAGCTTCGGGATGATCCGCGGCGGCAAGATCGACGCCGCAATCCTCGGGGCGATGCAAGTGGCCGAAAACGGTGACCTCGCGAACTGGATGATCCCCGGCAAGATGGTCAAGGGCATGGGCGGCGCAATGGACCTGGTTCACGGCGCGAAGAAAGTCATCGTGCTGATGGAGCACACCGCCAAAGGCGATTTCAAGGTCGTCAAGGAATGCTCGCTGCCGTTGACCGGCAAGCGCGTCGTACAACGCGTCATCACTGACCTGTGCGTCATCGACGTCCGACCCGAAGGACTCGCGCTCGTCGAACTCGCCCCCGATGTGACCGCCGAGGACGTCCAGGCCGCGACCGAACCCACACTGATCATCGACCTCTAGCCGACCTGCGGGGCAGTGAGTAACGCTACGCGTCGATAGCGTTACTCACTGCCCCGCAGAACGGTGTTAGTTAGCGGCCGAGGATGGAGCGGGCCATCACCACGCGCTGGATTTGGTTGGTGCCTTCGTAAATCTGGGTGATCTTGGCATCACGCATCATTCGCTCGACTGGGAAGTCGCGGGTGTAGCCAGCGCCGCCGAGCAGTTGTACGGCGTTCGTGGTGACCTCCATCGCGGTGTCCGAGGCCAGGCATTTCGCCGCAGAGGAGATGAAGCCGAGGTCCGGCTCGCCGCGCTCGGCGCGGGCCGCAGCGATGTAACACATCTGCCGCGCGGCCTCGATCTTCATCGCCATGTCCGCGACCATCCACTGCACGCCCTGGAAGTCCGAAATCGCCGAGCGGAACTGTTTCCGGTCCTTGATGTACGACACGGCCACGTCGAGTGCGCCCTGCGCTACGCCGACGGCCTGAATGCCGATCGTGGGACGGGTGTGGTCGAGGGTCTTCAGCGCCGTCTTGAAGCCGGTGCCCTCCTCCCCGATCATCCGGTCGGCGGGAATGACGCAGTTAGTGAAGTGCAGCTCGCAGGTGGGCGAACCCTTGATACCCATCTTCTTTTCCTTGGCACCGATCTCGAACCCCTCATCGTCCTTATGGACGACGAACGCGGTGATGCCGTTGGCACGCTTTTCCGGGTCGGTGGACGCCATCACGGTGTACCAGTCGGAGTGGCCGGAGTTGGTGATCCATGCCTTCGTGCCGTTCAGGACGTAGGTGTCGCCGTCCCGGACGGCGCGGGTCTTCATCGCGGCGGCGTCCGAGCCGGCCTCGCGCTCGGACAGTCCGTAACTGATCATCGATTCGCCGGACGCGATCAAGGGCAGCACTTTCTGCTTGAGCTCTTCGGAGCCCGACAGGAGGATCGGCATCGAGCCGAGTTTGTTGACCGCGGGGATCAGCGAGCTAGACATGCACACGCGCGCGACCTCTTCGATCACGATGCAGGCCGCGATCGAGTCGGCTCCGGCGCCGTCGTACTGCTCGGGGATGTGGACCGCGTGGAAGCCTGCCTTGGTGAGTTCATCCCGAGCTTCCTGCGGGAACCGCGAGTTCTCATCGACATCGGCGGCGTGCGGTTCGATCTTGTCCTCGCAGAGTTCACGAACCGACTGACGGAGGTATTCGTGCTCCTCGCTCAGCTGGTAAAGATCGAAGTCAGGATTCATGGTCAGCCTTCCGGAGCGATGCAAATGTATTGCTGCCGAGCCTACAACCGATCACACCTCCGACGACACAGAGTTAACGTTGCTGTAAACGTTCGTTCTTCGCCAGCGCGACGTCGCGTAGTTCGTTCTGAAACTCACTCATCCGAGCGGTCAACGTGGCGTCTCCTGAGGCAAGCATCCGGACCGCGAGCAGACCCGCGTTGCGGGCGCCACCGATCGATACCGTCGCCACCGGGACCCCTGCCGGCATCTGCACGATCGACAGCAACGAGTCCATACCGTCGAGGTACTTCAGCGGCACGGGTACGCCGATCACCGGCAACGTGGTCACTGAAGCGACCATGCCCGGCAGGTGCGCAGCCCCGCCAGCACCGGCGATGATCACCCGAAGCCCGCGTTCGGCGGCGCTCTGGGCGTACCCGATCATCTCGTGCGGCATCCGGTGTGCGGAGACCACCTGTGCCTCATAAGTGATGCCGAACTCCTCCAGAGCACCGGCGGCATCCTGCATAACCGGCCAGTCGGAATCGCTGCCCATGATGATGCCGACGTCAGGGGTTTCAGTGCTCATCGAGAACTCCAGTCCGAAGGTAGGTCGCGGCCGCTGCGGTGATCTCGCGAAGCCGGTCCAGGTTGTCGCCGTACGCCGTGACGTGGCCGATCTTGCGTCCCGGACGTACTTGCTTGCCGTAGAGGTGGATCTTGATCTCCGGCCATCTGGCCATCAGATGATGCACTCGCTCGTCGATGCCCGGTCCGCCTTCGTCACCGCCAAGGACGTTCGCCATCACGGTGTACGGCGCTCGGGAGGTACTCGCGCCGAGTGGGTAGTCGAGGACGGCGCGCAGATGCTGCTCGAACTGGCTGGTGACGGCGCCGTCGATACTCCAGTGGCCGGAGTTGTGCGGGCGCATCGCGAGTTCATTGATGAGGAACTCGCCACTAGTCGTCTCGAACAGTTCAACGGCCATCACGCCGACGACGTCAAGTTCGTGGGCTAGTGCGATAGCCGTCGCGGTAATCTGCTCTGCCGCCCAAGTGGACAGCTGGGGCGCCGGCGCGATGACCTCGACACAGATGCCGTCCTGCTGAACGGTCTCCACGACCGGCCATGCGCTGACCTGACCGAACGTCGAGCGGGCGACCATCGCGGCGACCTCGCGGCGCAACGGCACCATTTCCTCGGCGAGCATCTCGAAGCCCGCAGTCTGCGAATCTTCGACGACGTGTGCTGCCTCGGCGGCGGTGCCCACGACCCAGACGCCCTTACCGTCGTACCCGCCCGTTGCGGCCTTGATCACGACCGGCCACGTGCCCCCGGCGAACTCTTCGATCTCCGCAGCGCTCTGCACCTGTTGCCAACGGGGCTGCTGTGCGCCACCCCAGGCGGCAATCCGGCGGCGCATGACCAGCTTGTCCTGCGCGTGCAGTAAGGCCTCAGAACCTGGGAAAATCTTCACCCCGGCATCCTCGAGGCGTTTGATCAACTCGCCAGGAACGTGCTCGTGATCGAACGTGACAACGTCGCATTCGGCGGCGAACGCCGTGAGGTCGTCAGCGTTTAGGTGGCTGCCGATCTGCACGTCGTGCGCGACGAGCGCTGCCGACTCGTCAGCTCCCACGCTCATCACCCGCACTGACTGTCCGAGTGCGATTGCCGCCTGATGGGTCATTCGGGAGAGTTGGCCTCCGCCGACCATTCCAACGACGGGGAGTCCGGTGCGCTTATCCACCGCACCACTCTAGCGAGCGCGTGCATCGGGTTCGGGCAATGCACCTCACCGGCGCAGGTCAGCCAACAGTTCTACGGCACGCTGCAGGCTGTTCGGCAGCCGCTCTACCCAGATCCGCGCCGCCACCTGCGCGGTTTGGTCAGATCGCGCAGTCCGGTCGGATCGCGCAGTTTGGTCGGTTCCTGCGGCCCGGTCAGTTCGCGCGCTCAGCAACGAACGCAGTCCCGCGACCCGGCTGGTCAGTTCAGGTGTACGGCGCGCCAGTACGACCGCGGCGCTCGGACCGATGCGCACGATCGATTCGCCCGCGCAGAAGGCGGTGCGCAAATCATCCGCCAACTGCGACATCTGCCAGGTGCGATCCCACGCATCGATGCGGCTCTGCACGTCCAGTGGATCGCTTCGCGTGTTCCCTGGCCGCAGCAGCGTCGCCACCACCAGCGCGTACCGGTCTCCGAGGTGTTCGCCGACAAATTCAGCCTCTGCGGTCACTTCGCGCAGCCGCTCACTCAGATAGTCCACGCCCGGTAATGCGCCGGTCCCGACCTCCCACAGATCGCGCACCGCGGCTTCACCATCGGCCCAGCCGACTGCCGCGCACTTGAGCAGGTTCACAACTTCGATCGGGCGCGGCGGAGTGCTGTAGGTGTACGCCGGGTGTGCATGCAGCGCTCGCGTTAGCCGGGCGATGGCGAGTACGTCCTCCAAGGTCTCGGCCAACGACACACCTGCGCGGGCCCGAGAGAGGCCCAAGCGCGCGCAGCGTTCGGCCACGTCCCCATCGGTCACAATGGCCTCGGCCACGGCGTCCACCGCGGGAGTCCACCAATCATCGGGGTAGCCCCAGCCGCGTTCCTGGCTGGCCGAGCGCCACATCGATCGCAACTGCGTCGCGGTGATACCCCGGGAGCCGGGACGACCGGCCAGAGGCTTACGCAGTCCGCCACCCATTCGTTCCCGCCACCTCCATCTGAGGACCTATGAACTCCGCGTGAACATATCGGACGTCGAATGCTCGTGTAGACGAAGTGTGTGAATCTGACCGTAAAGCGGTCGTTTCTTGAGCATCTGGGCCGTACTATTTACCGTGGCGCCAGAGTTCTGGTCCGGACGACCCCACTGTTTCTTGGAGCACGACCCGATGACGACCTCACAGCGCTCGGCAGCCGACGACAAGGCCGCCGACGCCGAGTACATCACGGCTGTCCGTGGTGGCGATAGGTCAGCCTTCGCTCCGCTCTATAAACGTCACCAGGCCGCGGCGTACCACCTGGCTCGCCAATTGGTCACCTCCCCCAGCGAGGCCGAGGATCTGGTTTCCGAGTCGTTCGCGAAAGTCTTCAACACGCTGCTCAGCGGCGGCGGACCCGACTCGGCGTTCCGGGCGTATCTGCTCACCAGTGTGCGCAACACGTTTTATGACGCCGTGCGGCAAGGCAAGAATCTCTCTTACACCGATAACCTTGAGCCGCTCGTCGAAGGCGAGGAGTTCGAGGACCCTGCGGTCAAGGGTCTCGATAACGCGCTCGCGGCTAAGGCCTTCGCGACGTTGCCGGAGCGTTGGCAGACGGTGCTGTGGCACACCGAGATCGAAGGTGAGTCACCGGCGCAGGTCGCCCCACTGCTCGGATTGACCGCGAACGGCGTCGCCGCGCTCGCCTACCGTGCCCGCGAAGGGCTCAAACAAGCCTTCCTGCAAGCGCACGTCGCGGACGTCGCCACCGACGACTGCAAGGTGACCAATAGCCGGCTCGGCGCCTGGAGCCGGGGCGGTCTGTCCATCCGCGAACAGCGCCAGGTCGATGCCCACCTTCAGGTGTGCGACCGTTGCGCGGCTGTCGCTGCCGAAATCAGTGATCTCGGTACCGGGTTGCGCGGCGTCGTCGCCGTGCTCGCGGTTGGCACCCCCACCCTCACCGCCGCGTATCTCGCCGGCGGTTCTATGGCCAAGATCGGCGCCCTCGCCTGGGCAGGCGCAACCGCGCCCGCCGCTGGGCTGGCGAAGATCACCGGACTGGTCACCGGTGCGGGCGCGCTCGCACCGGGCATGACCACTGGAATTGTCGGCGCCACCACTGGCGCCGGCGCTACCGCAGTATCATCAACCGCCGCCACAACCGCAGCAGGAGTATTCGTGGAGAGCAGTTCCTCATCAGCGGCAGCCGCAGGCGCGGCCGCGCACAGCGCCCGTGGCCTATGGGGCGCCGTCGCCGGTACAGCCGCGGTCGCGGCGATCGCGACCATCGTGATCGTGAGCGCGAACTTCGGTGATGCGGAGCCGAGCGCGGATGATGTCGGTTTAGCCCCGTCGACCAGCTCTGATTCAGCGGCCCCAGCGACGGGCGACGACAACAATTCGCCGAGCACCCCGTCTACCACGAAGACCCCGTCCGTGCCGGGTAATAGTCGCGAACCCGGCGGGTTCGACCTGCCGTCTATCCCTGCGGTGGACGACGATTTCCTCGGTGCGCTGCCCAGCATCGGCGCACTACCTGAGAAAGAGGAGGACGCCGAGGAGTCCGGCTCCTCCGACGAGCCGACTGCCCCGGCCGATGAAGCGCCCGCACCGACCGATGAAGCGCCCGCGCCGCCAGATGAGGGCACCGCGACGGAGAATCCGGGAACAACCGAAGAACCTCCACCCGCTACTGGGGAGCCCACCGAGCCGACGACCCCACCGGAGACCGAGGACCCCCCCGAACCTACGGAACCCACCACCCCGGGTCCCGAGGAGCCCGAGGAACCCGCCGAACCTTCGGAACCCACCACCCCGGGTCCCGAGGAGCCCGAGGACCCCGAAGCACCAGACGTGAGCCCGGTCGATGTCGACGTCGCGGTCGACATGAACGCCACCGGTGGCCACGAATACATCTCGGGCTCGGTTAGCGTCAAGAACTCGGGCGCGGATTACACCTCATTCGCCATCGGCATCGATAGTTTCGATCTGTGGATCGATCCCGACACCGAGGATCCCGACACTGAAGACGCAACTGCTGCCGAGTCGGGTGGGGCTGCGACGTGCACCGTCATCATGGACGGGGATCCGGTGGGCTCCGGGGCGTGCGGTGGCGAATCGACCTCCATCAACCTGTCCGATGCAGCACTTGACGCTATCAACAACGAAGACCAGAACAACGGCGGCGCAAACCTGCAACTCCAAATCACCCCGGACGATCCGGACGCGTACTTCGTTGATGAGACCAAGTTCAATGTGGCGTTCACGGGCACCATCGAGGGCAACGCTGAGCCGTACTCAGCCGAGGCAGAGTTCACCGTTCACGACGAGGAACATCCTGCGACCACACCGATCCTGGCGAAGGCGGCGGTGGCGGATACGGTGAAGATAGCCATACCGAAGGTAGCCAGGATCTGAATGGGCATTCCTACGGCACGGGTGACTCTGGCACCAACGACAGTGATACCCTCCCGACTCAATGAGTCAGCGGGTGCTGATTTAACGCGCTCATCGACGCTAGAACCTCATCAACGTAGGCCGTAAGGTCGGCACGTAGTCACACTCAATGTAGTAACACTCAATGCCCGCCCTCAGAGTCGTTCATCGTCTTCGAGGGCGGGTATCGTCGTACAGCGCATACCAGCCGCGCAGAACGTGAGCAGTCGATCACTTTCAAGGCACCTCTTGCCTGCTTCGAACATTTGTTCGATCATTAAAGCGTGGCTGGTACCTCTCTCGCAACTGCGCTCGCCGATCTTCCGATCACGCGCGCGTCCGCGCTGACCACCGGGGCACAAAGCCAGCCACTCACACGCGGTTCCGAGGTCGAAGCCCGCTACCAGCGAACTCTCGACGGACTCGCGCCTCTCCTCGGCCCAGGCCTGCGCCGAGGCGCGAGTTACCTCGTCGAAGGCTCCACCTCGTTGTGCCTGGCGCTCGCCGCCGGCGTCAGCCAAGGCGGGTCGTGGTGCGCCGCCGTGGGCATGCCACAGCTCGGACTGCAGGCAGCAGCCGGGCTAGGAGTCAACCTCGAGCGATTCGCGGTGGTTCCCGATCCCGGCAGTCACTGGCTGGAGGTAACCGCGACCCTGGCCGACGCCGTCGATCTCATCCTGCTTACCCCGCCGACCCGAGCCACCGACAGCGACGTACGCCGGCTCGCCGCTCGACTACGCCAGCGCAGCTGCACCTTGGTCGTGCACGCCAACACCTGGAGCGGCATCGAGGCACGGCTCACCGTCACCGACAGCCAATGGCAGGGCGCCTCCGGCGACGGGCGCGGTTACTTGAATGCACGACATGCGCGCGTCACCGTGAGCGGCAAGGGCGCCCCGGCCTCCGAGCGACTCTGGCTTCCCGCACCAGACGGCGGCGTACGGCGCTATATCCCTTCGTCAGAATCCGGTCGCCGGGGCAGCCAACTACAGGCGGTCCGATGAGTGAACTCACACTGTTCGACGACACCTTTGTCGACGATGAGCCACCGCTTCGGGTGTTGGCAATGTGGTACCCCGATTGGCCAGTTCTCTCTGCTTTTCCCGATATAGCAGACGATGAGCCACTGGCTGTGTTTAGCGACGGCATCGTTCTCGCGTGTTCACCGCGCGCCCGCGCAGACGGCGTACGGCGCGGGATGCGCCGCCGGGAGGCGCAATCCCGCGTTCCCTCGCTGCGCTGGACGACATATAGCTCCGACAACGACGCACACGCATTCGAACCGCTGCTTCGCGCGGTTGAGAATATCTCCCCCGGCGTCGAATTGGTCCGTCCCGGATTGTGCGTGACCGGCGCGCGCGGTCCCACGCGTTACTTCGGCGGCGAAGAGCCACTCATCGACGCACTCGGCGAATACCTGGAAAGCATCGGCTTTCCCGGTGCTCAGTTCGGGATCGCCGACGGGGCATTCGCTGCGATACAGGCCGCCCACGACGATCTCGTCGTACCTGTCGGCGGCTCACCTTCATTCCTGGCCACGCTGCCCGTAGACGTCCTCGACGACCGCGAACTGACCGACCTACTCCGCAGGCTCGGCATCCACACGTTGGGGGATTTCGCCGCGCTGCCGGCGAACCAGATATCGGCGCGGTTCGGGACATCCGGTGTCGCCGCCCACCGGCTCGCTGCCGGCAGAGAACGTCGCCACCTCGCCGCACGTACACCACCGCCAGATCTCACCCTCGCCATCGACCTGGATCCGCCACTGGACAACGTCGAGACGGTCGCGTTCACCAGCAGGCAGCATGCTGACCGATTCGTCGCACGCCTGGCCCGGCGAGATCTGGTGTGCACCGTCCTGGACATACGACTCGTCGACGAACGGGGCGCTACATCGCGCCGCACATGGCGACATCCCGGGTGGTTCGCCGCGGCGGACGTCGTGGATCGAGTGCGCTGGCAGGTACAGGCCGCGACGCCGGCGGACAGTTCTGTGCGATTAGGCATCAACAGCGGAGGCGCTTTATTGGGCGCCCTCTCTCAGATCGTCCTGACGCCACGCGAAGTCGACCGTGTTGGTGAGCACGCCGAGGGGCTTTACGATCAGCGCCGCGACGACGACCGAGTGCACCACGCCTTCACTCGAGTGCAGAGCATGCTCGACCACACAGCGATCCTCACCCCGACCCGCAGCGGCGGACGATCTCCGCGCGAGTTCTGCTCGCTTACCCCTTGGGGCGAACGACATACGCAGCAGCACGACCCACTGGCCCCTTGGCCCGGACGCCTCCCCGACCCGGCGCCTTCGCGATTGCCCTCACCACCGGAGTCAGTGATCGTCACCGACGCCGATGGCGCCGTCGTGGACGTCGATAATCGCGGATTTCTCACTGCGCGACCCACCTGGGTACGGTTTCGCACCCGCGCGGCTGAGCACATCACCTCGTGGGCCGGGCCGTGGCATAGCGATGAACGCTGGTGGGACCTTGCCGCCGGGCTCCAACTCAGCAGAATCCAAGCGGTGACGCCGAGCGCGGCCTATCTATTGGTGCGCTCCAGCACAGGGTGGTGGCTAGAAGGCATCTATGACTGAATATCCGATTCTACGACCACTATCTCGTACGACCATCAGCCCAACTGGGTCGCTACGCCGAGCACAGACCACCGTGGACACATCCGCCCGCCCCACGAAAACGATCTCGCTACCCGTTGCTTTCTATTCGAACATATGTTCGATAGAATGAAACAATGCACATCTCTAGCGAGAGGAGGCCTAAGTGACAACGACCCACGATGAAACCGACCCGCTACGTTTCGTCCCCGCCAACGCGCGAGCGGCTGCCATCGCAACTCCAGAAAGAGCGCGTTGTCTGCACGTCGCCTCCGACCTCTCCACGCGCATCTCTGAGACTCTCGATCGTTTCGCCGAAGCCCTCGATGACCTGATCGCCCTCGGTGAGCGTGGCGAACTCCTCGCTCTTGATCCCGCCTGTCTGTTGAAGTTCGCAGCCGAGTTGGAAAGCCATCGCGCGCGCGGCATCCAGATCGACAACTACGTGTACCAGGCCGCCGATGACGACCCCGAACATTTCCGCACACACACCGGGGAACGCAGTATCGCCCGCGGCCTCGCTACTCACTTACATATCACCCTTGGTGAAGCATTCAGTCGTTCCCGCCGTGCGCGGGCACTACTACCGCGCATCGACCGCGACGGCCACGAACAGTCTGCGCAATTACCGATGCTGGCCGCCGCACTCTCGCGCGGCGAGGTGACCAGCGGCCAGCTCGACGAGATCGAGACCGCGATGCGCCGCATCAGCACCATCGCCGATCTCGACTCCTCGCTACGCGAACAAGCCGAACAGACCCTCGTGACGGACGCTGCCAAACTCAGCCCCAACGGTCTCCGCCAAACCGGTGAAGATCTCGATCGGGCCCTGCACCTCGAGGGCAACTGTCCTGACCCCAAGGTCACCGAGGAACGGCGTGCCTTAACCATCGGCGCACAGCGTCACGATGGAACGTATGCCATCACCGGTTACCTAACCGCGCCGGTAAAAGCGCAACTGGAGTCCGCCCTATCGCCATTGAGCGCACCAAGGCCTGCCGCCGACGGCACTCCGGACGAACGTACTGCTCCCCAACGACGACACGATGCTCTCGGCGATCTCTCGCAGCGCCTCCTCGATCTCGCCGGCGTCCCCGCCAATGGCGGGACTGCTGCCACTGTGCATATCAACGTCAACCTGGACACGATCCGCGAGGCTCTCAACATCACCGATATACGGGGGAAGAACAACGCAGATAACGACGGGGCTTTCAACGGCCTGAGTGATCTTGCACGTACGGTCGGAACTTCCAACGATGACGTGTCCGACGCACACCACGCCACCACGGGCCAGCGCAACCGACCGCAGTATGTCGGACGAATAGCCGGTGGTGACCGCATCACACTTGATGACTTCCTACACCTCGCCAATGAGGCCTTGCTCGTTCCAACGTGGATAAGCGACACGGCGGGAATCGTTGCTTATGGCCGCGCACGGCGGATCGCGACAGAGGGGCAAACTCACGCCCTCATCGCTCGTGACCATGGATGTTCTTATCCCACCTGCGATGCCCCACCAGATTGGTCCCAACGCCATCATGTCGTCGAATGGTGGCGCGGTGGAGCAACCGATCTCAGAAATCTCACGTTGGTCTGCGGCCATCATCATCGCAACTTCGAGGCCTCTGGGTGGTGCGTCGACATCATCGACGGACTTCCGTGGTGGACACCGCCGATACATATCGATCCAGATCGGGTACCGCGACTGAACCCCAGAATCCGAATACCCAGCCGACATGAGATAGAGAGGGTCGCGCGGCAGGCCGAAACTGCCCGAGCCAACGCACCCAACGCCCTATTCTCCCATGAGTGCGGCGATTGTGATGGCCTCGACCCCATCGACGATCTGATTCCGCTCCTGGCCGCACATATCGCCAACCCACACCAACGCGATAGGTTCCATCAAGAACTCGCTGACCTCCTTGAGGTCCTCCTCGAAGAGGGAACAAACCTGCCCGACGGCACCGACGCCGTCGCATGACCCACGAGCGCCGATCAGACCAACACTCACACTCACACTCACACTCACACAGAGCGTGCTCGTTCGAGCTGTACCCGTTCACAGCGTGCTTATCAAACTGGCCTCAGGGAGGCGAACTGCATGGGCTGGAATAACCCACCGGTCTCCTGGTCGGAGCTAGAGCGACGCCTCTCCGGGACGGAGCATGCCCACGGCCGTCCCGTCCCCGACGGCGGCGACTCCCCAGGATGGAGCAGGCACCGCCCGCCGTACGCACCTCCCTCGGAAGGGCCGCAACGGCCGACCGGGCCCGTCGTGCCGTACGCCGAACTGCACTGTCACTCGAACTATTCCTTTCTCGACGGCGCAAGCCATCCCGAAGAGCTCGTCGAAGAGGCCGTCCGCCTCGGGCTCACCGGCCTGGCTGTGACCGACCATGACGGGTTGCAAGGAATCGTGCGTATGTCCGACGCGGCACAGGAGTACGACCTGCCTACCGTCTTCGGCGCCGAACTTTCCCTGGAGTTATCCGGTCCACAAAACGGCATCCCAGATCCCGAAGGGCCCCATCTGCTCGTTCTGGCTCGCGGCGTCGAGGGCTACCACCGTCTCGCTGGCGCGATCACCGATGCGCAACTCCTCGGCGCTGAGAAAGGAAAACCCCGCTATACGTTAGAAGCACTTGCCGAGCGCGCCGCCGGCCACTGGGCGATACTCACCGGATGCCGAAAAGGTTTAATCCCTCGCGCCCTGGCCGGCACCCACGGCGAGCTGCTCGGCGCTGCCGGGGCTACCACCGGCAGCGAACGGTTCGCTGCCGCCCGCGCCGAACTCGACCGGCTCCAGTCGTTATTCGGCGCCGACAATATCGTCGGTGAACTGTTCACGCACGGGCATCCGCTTGACGACGAACGCAACGACGCGATCTGGCAGCTCACTCAGAGCGCGGGTATACCGGCGATCGCGACCAACAACGTGCACTACGCAACACCGCAACGACGCCGCCTCGCGATGGCTGTCGCTGCTGTTCGCGCGCAGCGGAGTCTGCATGAACTCGATGGGTGGCTGCCGGTCACCGGTCAGGCACACTTACGCTCCGGCGCCGAAATGCAGCGACTGTTCGCGCCGTACGACCAGGTGGTGCAACGGGCTGCAGATCTCGCCGCAGAGCTCGCGTTCCCGTTGAAATCGGCGTCCCCGCAATTGCCGCACCTCAGCACCCCGGACGGATACGACCTCATGGGGTGGTTACGCGAACTCACCTGGCGCGGAGCACACGAGAGGTACGGCCCCCCGGAGAGTCCGAACCATCCCGACGCCTACCCAAGGCTGGCGCAAGAACTCGACGTTATCGAGAGCAAGGACTTTCCGGGCTATTTCCTGATCGTGCACGACATTGTCCAGTTCGCGAAGAAGAACGGGATTCTCTGCCAAGGTCGCGGTTCGGCCGCGAACTCCGCGGTCTGCTACGCCCTCGGCATCACCGGCGTGGATTCGGTGCTGTACAAGTTGCCATTCGAACGCTTCCTCTCCGCGGTCCGCAACGAAGAACCCGATATCGACATCGACATCGATGCGCGGCGCCGCGAAGAAGTCATCCAGTACGTTTACGCCACGTACGGGCGCCGCAACGCCGCCCAGGTCGCGAACGTCATCACGTATCGCCCGCGTTCCGCAGTCCGCGATATGGCCAAGGCGCTCGGTTATAGCGTCGGTCAGCAGGACGCCTTCGCCAAACGCATCGACGGCTGGCACGCCGTACGGGCCGAGGAGAACGCGCGATCGGCTGACGACAACGATCCAGACCATATTCCCACCGATGTACTTGAACTCGCGAACGAGCTGCTGAAGTTTCCGCGTCACCTGGGAATCCACTCCGGTGGGATGGTGCTCACTCGCCAGCCTGTCGGCGATGTGTGTCCCATCGAGCATGCCCGCATGAAGGACCGCACCGTACTGCAGTGGGATAAGGACGACTGCGCCTCAATGAAGTTGGTGAAGTTCGACTTGCTCGGCCTCGGCATGCTCTCGGCGCTGCGGTACTGCATGGACACGGTCGAAGAGTGTCTGGGTGAGCAATGGAGTCTGGCCACGATCCCGAAAGAGGAGAAAGGTGTCTACGACCAGGTCTGCCGCGCCGACACGGTCGGACTGTTTCAGATCGAAAGCCGCGCTCAGATGGCAACCCTCCCCCGGCTACGCCCGCGATCCTTCTACGACCTGGTAATCGAGGTGGCGCTGATCCGTCCTGGCCCCATCCAAGGCGGCGCGATCCACCCCTACATCCGCCGCCGTCGGAAGCTCGAAGAGGCGACCTATGAGCATCCTCGGCTCGAACCCGTCCTAGAACGCACCCTTGGCATCCCACTGTTCCAAGAGCAACTCATGCAGATCGCGATGGCAGTCGGCGAGTGCAGCGGCGCGGACGCCGACCTGCTCCGACGCGCTATGGGCTCCAAACGCGGCGTGGAGAAGATCGAAAAACTACGCGCCAAGTTGTACGCCGGGATGGCCAGCAATGGGATCACCGGAGCACTCGCCGACAGCATCTACGACAAGATCGAAGCGTTTGCGAACTTCGGATTCGCCGAAAGCCACTCCATCTCATTCGCGCACCTGGTGTACACGAGCGCGTGGCTGCGACTGCACTACCCCGGCGCTTTTCTCTGCGCACTATTGAAAGCGCAGCCGATGGGCTTCTATTCACCGCAAAGTCTCGTTGCCGATGCCAGAAGGCATGGTGTCGAGGTACGCCGTCCCGACATTCAGCTTTCCGGCACGCATGCCGACCTCGAAGCGCTCGTAGCGTACCCAGGTCCAACGGGAGATCCTTGCTGTATCAGCGATCCGGAGATTACCGAGGGATCTCTCGATTGGGAGCCGGACGGCGAGTTCGACAGTGATGTACACCGACGCGACGGGCATTACGCCGTACGACTCGGGTTATCCTCGGTCCGCGGAATTGGCGATAGCGTGGCCGATCGGATAGTCGCTGCCCGCGGCGACGGACAGTTCACCGATATGGCGGATGTCGCCCGTCGGACCGGGCTCACCAGTACTCAGCTGGAGGCTCTGGCCAGCGCCGGCGCATTCGAATCCTTCGACCTTGAGCGTCGTCAAGCCCTCTGGGAAGCCGGTCCGGCTTCGCGCGAGCACACCTCGAAACTGCCTGGATCCGGATCGCCACTTGCCGCCCCCGACTTACCATCGATGGACGCCGCCGAACTAAGCATGTCTGATCTGTGGGCGACCGGTATCACCCCTGACAGTCATCCGATGACGAGCCTTCGCGACGAACTCACCGCACGAGGAGTGCTCGCCGCCGCCGACCTGAGGCGCACCACCAACGGAACCCGGATCCGGGTCGCTGGGGTCATCACCCATCGGCAACGCCCGGCAACGGCTTCTGGGGTGACCTTCATGAACCTCGAGGACGAGACCGGCATGGTCAACGTGGTGATCGCGGTTCCGGTATGGAACAAGTACCTGCGCGTAGCGCGCGACTCCTCAGCTTTGGTGATCCGCGGTGTGGTGGAGACGAACGACGGGGCGATCAACCTCGTCGCCGAAACCTTAGAGCGGTTATCGATCAACTGCTCTGGAATCGCGCCAACACGCGCCCTCCCACGGATGTCCCGCGACTTCCGTTGAGAATGCCGACGATGCCCGGCGGGGAGTACTTAACGAGCGTTAGGTAAAGTCGCGAGAGTTTCGCGAGGCCGCCCTTGATCCGACGGCTTCCCCGAAGGAGGAGAAATGAAACGACCCCTCAAGTTGGCTTCTGGGCTCACGGCGTTCAGCCTGCTGCTCGCGGGCTGCGGCGACGCACCCGACAAGGCTGCCGAGCCGAGCAATGAGTACGGGGACACCATCGAGTTGGCCAGCGACTTCGACCCCAACGGACACTTCGACTGGGCTAATGCGTCCTACGTCTCCAGTTGGGATCCAACCCAAAGCATCAATGGCGGCGACATGATCTGGTACGAGCAGATCTACGACCGACTGCTGCGCGAAGACTTGGACGGGCAGATCGAGCCGATGCTGGCCTCTGAGTTCACGCCATCCGAGGACGGCAAGACACTGACGCTCACGTTGCAGCAGGGCCTGAAGTTCTCCGACGGTAGCGCGCTGGATGCCGAAGCGGTGAAGTTCAACCTGGATCGCGCACGCGGTGAGGACAGCAAGATCGCCGGCGACCTGTCCATGGTCGAATCCGTTGACATCGTCGACGAGCAGACCATCGAGGTGACGACCAACGGGGCGATCGGCGGCCTGCCGACCGCCCTAGCGACTTCCTCGGGAATCATGGTCTCCCCTGCCGCGGTCAAGGCCGGGACACTCGAGACGAAGCCCATTGGAATCGGTCCGTACATCGCCACCAACATCACCTCTGGCGACAGCGTTGAGTTCGAGAAGACGCCCGATTACTGGGATCCCGACGCGCAGCACGTCGAAAGCATGACCTACCAGACGATGTCCGATGATCAGACCCGGATGAACGCATTGAAGTCCGGT
This sequence comes from Cumulibacter sp., assembly GCA_047975195.1. Classification (GTDB taxonomy): domain Bacteria; phylum Actinomycetota; class Actinomycetes; order Mycobacteriales; family Antricoccaceae; genus Cumulibacter. The sequence continues at coordinate 44,475 of JBKEDB010000014.1, forward strand.
GAGGTTGACGGTGCGGCAATTCGCACCGATTCGATCGACGAGATCGGGGAGGCCGGATTCACGCCCGTCGTGAAGCCGTCCTCGCTATTCCTCTACCTCATGCTGAACACGGCGAAAGAACCCTTCGACAAGCCAGAGGTACGCCGGGCCCTGAATATGTCGATCAATCGCGAGGAGATCTCGCAGGGCCTCTACAACGGGTACTGCACGCCGCAGGTGCATCCCTTCCCCGAAAGCGGCCCCGGCTACCCCGACGACATCGGCGACGGGCTCGACGACCTGCCGTATGACCCCGAGCAAGCCAAGGAGATGCTGAGCGACGCCGGCATGACCGAACCGCTGGACATGGTGATCTCGGCGTCCAACATCACCATCTACACCCAGTTCGCCGAAGTCATCCAGCAGCAACTCGCGGAGGTCGGTTTCGATATGGACGTGCATTCGCTGCCACCGGGTCCACAGGTGCAGGAGTTCGCGATCGACAAGACGGCCGAAACCTTGGTGTCCATGTCGACCGGGATCAACGACCCCAGCGTGATCGGCCAGCGTTATCTCTCGCCGACTGCGTTGTTCAACCCGGGCTTCGCCGAGTACCCCAAGCTGGACGAACTGTGGGCAGAGGGTTCCTCTTCGCTGGATCCCGCCGTCCGCAAACCCGCCTACGAGCAGTACGTCGAGGAATGGATCGCGAATCCCCCACACCTGATTCCGGTGTGCCTGGTGCACAATGCGTCGGCGTACACCGACGCAGTATCCGGGGTCACTCAGCGCTCCAACGGCTTCCCCGGGTTGCGCGGTGTTGCCGTCGCCGAGGAGTAGTTACCGCTTGAATCGCGCGGGGCTGAGCCGCGAGCTCAGCCCCGCGGGGTCCTGCGTTCCGCCGATGATCGACACTGCCAAGTGCGCGGAGGCCGGGGCACTCTGGATCCCGTACCCGCCCTGACCTGCGAACCAGAAGAAACCGTCCACCAACGGATCGAATCCGATAACCGGCAGCCGATCTGCGGAGAAACTCCGCAGTCCCGCCCACGACGTGCGCACGTTTCGGACCTGCAAGTCGGTGGCCTCGTTGATCGCCTCGATCGCGCGGGCGATATCGAGGTCCTGCGGGCGGACATCATGCGGCTGGTCGAGAGTCTCGTCCGCTGGTGAGCACAGAAAGTCCTCCCCCTCGGGCTTGATGTAGAACGTGTTGCCGATATCGGCCGTCATCGGCACCCGACCGGCGTTCGTCGTCGCGCCGGGGACGGTGAACAGCGTCCGACGAAGCGGCTGCAAGCCCACGGTCGCCGCGCCGTGCATCGCCGCAACGACATCCGCCCATGCTCCGGCGGCATTGATCACCAGCGGAGCCCGGTATCGGTTGCCGTGTGTGTCGGTCAACACCCACACCTCGTCCTCGCGATGCGCAGTCACGATCCGCGCATCGGTGAACACCTCGCTGCCGGCGGCGATACCCCGCCGGTACCCCTGATGCAGACGATGTACGTCGATCTCCATCGCAGCCGGCTCATACATCCCACCGGCGACCCACTCCGCTCGCAGATGCGGATTGAGTGCGCGAGCTTCGGCGGCGTCTAGCCGTTCGATCGACGGCACACTCGCCCGCAGCTCGCCGTACTCCTCATTCAGGGCGTCCAGCGAGGATTCCGGCGCTACCCACAGCAACCCGAGATCAGATAGCGTCGTGTCACCGATCACCTCAGGGGGTGTGGTGAAGAAATCGCGACTCGCACTGGTCAGGGTGCGGATCTCCGGCGGACCATAGGACTCGAGGTAGGTCGCGGCCGAACGGCCCGTGGTGTGTACCCCGAGCGTGCTTTCCATCTCCAGCACGCCAACCGACATGGACTGACTCAACTCGTACGCCAGGGATACTCCAGCGATCCCGCCACCGACGACCAATGCTCCAAAGCGCCTCATACCGGCATGGTACGTATTTAGCGCAATCGTGCAATAACCGAGAAACCGCTACGAGCGCGCCCGGTCCAGGATTGCGTCCAGCATCTCTGTCTGCTCGGCCCGCTTCGGCGCAGTGGCGTTGATCGCGGCCTGAGCCGACAATCCATCCATCAGCACATGCAACTCGCGGGCTAGCTTTCGCTCATCCACGCTGTCGGCCAGCTCACCACGCGCTCGCGCTTGACCTAGGAACGCCAGCACGCGCGATTGGTATCCGCGATTGATCTCATCGGTAAACAACGCGATGAGTTCGTCGTCGCCGACAGCCATCCCCCAGAAGCTGATCTCGATCCTCGCCAACAGCACACGCCGCGCGTCCAACGGCAAACACTGCAGCATGAACTCGCGCAGCCCTGCCAAACCCTCGAGCTTCGATCGCTCCATCCGTTTAACGACTTCGGTATGCGCGGCGAGCATCGCGTTGGCCATGATGTCGCTTTTGTCTTTGAAGTAGTGCGCTAGCACCCCGCTGGAGAAGCCGGCCTCACGGGCAATCTCGCGCGTGGTCGCGTTCGCTATGCCGATCCGATCGATCACCCGCCAGGTCGCGCGAATGATGTCTAGACGGCGCTGCGCGCACGCGCCCGACGGGTCATTCCCGGCGGCATGTATGGACATATGACGGCCGGCCCCATCGTCCCTCCCTCCTACCCGCAGTTCTGGGATCACGTAGATGGGCCCTACGGCTGGGATGTCGATGGCACCCGTCATATCGATCTGCTGTGCGGATTCGGCCCGATGGTGCTGGGCTACCGCAACCCCGTCGTCGAGTCGGCGGCCGCGGCGCAGGCGGCGTACGGCGACACCATGACCGGACCGTCGGCGCGGATGGTCGAACTCGCCGAACTGCTGACCGACACCGTTGCGCACGCAGACTGGTCGATGTTCGCCAAGAACGGCACAGACGCCACCGCAATAGCGGTTCGCATCGCGCGCGCGGCAACCGGCAAGACCAAGCTGCTCAAGGCCACTCCGGCGTACCACGGCGCAAACGACTGGTTCACCCCGATGCTCTCCGGCGTCGCCCCCGGCGACCGCGCCAACATCGACTACTTCGATTACAACGACCTCGCCTCGCTAGAGGCCAAAGTTGCCGAGCATTCCGGCGACATTGCCGCAATCATCCTCACCCCGTTTCAGCATGATTCGCGTAAACCCCAGGAGTTCGTCGACCCCGAGTTCGCTCGCGCAGCCCGGACACTGACCACCGGCGAAGGTGCGGTGCTGATCTTGGACGAGGTCCGCACGGGCATCCGTCTTGATCTGCGTGGCGCCTGGGAAACGATCGGCGTCCGACCCGACCTCACCGCCTATTCCAAGGCCATCGCGAACGGACACCCGATCGCCGCTGTCGTCGGCATCGACGCCCTCAAAGAAGCCGCCAGCAGCGTCTATGTGACCGGCAGTTTCTGGTATTCGGCCGTGCCCATGGCCGCGGCGAAGGCGACCATCGAACATGCACTCGCCATCGACGCTCCAGCGCGGATCGCATCGGTCGGCGAACTACTCAAACGCGGCATCGAGGAACAAGGTGCGCACCTTGGCGCGTATATCAGCGGGCCGCTGCAAATGCCGTATCTCAGCTTCGCCGACGACCCTTCACTCGCTGTAGCGATGGCTTTCACCGACAGCGCAATACGGCACGGCGTCCTGATGCATCCGTGGCACACCATGTTCCTCTCTACCGCACACACCGAGGACGTCATCGACGACGTCTCGACCCGAACCGCGCGCGCGTTCGAGGAGATCGCCGCGCTCAAGAACTAGCTCGATCCCAGTCATACGAGGAGTCCATCATGTTCGGAAAGTTGGTCGCCCGTCGGCCGCGACGAGCGCTCGCTCTCGCTTCGGCGCTGCTGCTCGGCGCAAGTCTGACGGCCTGTTCCCCACCGACCTCGGATGAGGGAGGCGGTGGCGGCTCGGATGAAATCATCCTTGGACGTTCGATGGACACCACCACCCTCGACCTCAGCCGCAACTTCTGCGACAGCTGCCAGATCTACAACGGCGCCGTCTACGAGACTCTCCTGACCGCGACCGCCGCAGATGCCGAACTCGAACCCCTAATCGCCGAGAGCTGGGAAGCAAACGAGGACAACACCGAGTTCACTTTCCACCTTCGTGACGATGTCACGTTCGCCGACGGTTCACCGCTGGAGGCGAAGGACGTCAAGTGGTCGTGGGAGCGTCTGAAGAACATCAAGGGCAACGCCAGCTTCATGATGGATGGCGTGAGCGGGATCGACACCCCTGAGGAGCACACCGTCGTAGTGCACAGCGAATACCCGAACTCGGCATTCTTCAACATTGCTTCGGCGTCCTACATGGGCATCATCAATTCGGACGTCGCGATCGAGAACGGCGCGACCGCCGACGAGAACGCTGAGTCCAGCGATGAGGCCGAACAATGGTTCATGGCCAACTCCGCCGGATCCGGTCAGTACGTTCTCGATTCCTACCAGGAAGGATCCTCGCTGGTCCTTACCCAGAACGAGAACTACTGGGGCGAGGAACCGAATTTCTCGAAGGTCACCATCAAGGACGTCGCCGACTCCTCCTCACAACTGCAGCAGTTACAACAGGGCGATATCGACGTCGCGATGCAGCTAAGTTTCGATGCGCTCGACCAGATCGAAGCAGACGAGAACATCGCCTCCGAAGTTGTGCCGACGTACAACTTCGTCTACGTGGCCCTGTCCCCCGGCGCCCCGGGAGCGCCCGAAGCACTGGGCGATCCCGAAGTGCGCGATGCGATCCGCAAGGCGATCGACTACGACACCGTGATCGATGCGGTCGTCGCTGGACATGCCGATAAGCAGTCGACGGCGATTCCGAACGGATTCGATGGTTCGGCCGATCTGCCGCTGCCCGAGTACGACGTCGCGGCTGCCAAGAAACAGCTCGCGGATGCCGGATACGCCGATGGGTTCGATATCGACGTCACCTTCCCCACCTTCACCATCTATGGGGTCAACTTCAGCACCATGTTCCAGTCGATCCAGCAGAGTCTTCCCGAAGTCGGAATCACCTTGAACCTGAATCCGATCGAGTACTCGGCATGGAGCGAACAGCTCGGCAGCACCGGTATCCCGATGACATCGGTGTATTACGCGCCGGACCATCCGGACACTGTCCAGTACGCGCAGTACTTCTCACGCGCCGAAGGCGCCACGTGGGGTGAACGCGCCGGTCTGTCGGCAGATCCCAAGCAGACCGAATTGATGGCCGATTCGCTGGCGCAGACCGGGGATGAGCGTCTGGCGACGCTGACCGAACTCGGTCAGGCGATGTACGACGACGCGATCATTCTGCCGATCGCTAACCCGCAGGTCATCCTGGCAAACGGCACCAATGTGGAAGGCAATAACTACCACATCACCCACAACATCGACCTGGAGCAGTTGATGTTCACCGATTAGCCATTCGACGGCGCCAGGCGAGCATTCCTCGGCTGGCGCCGTCGGATCGGTGACCGCTTTGAGAGGACTCGATGCTTCGATTCACGCTGAAACGCCTGGTTCTCGTTCCCTTCTTGCTCTGGGGAATCGTGACCATCGCGTTCTTCCTGTCTCACCCGATCTCGAGTAACCCGCTCGCTTCGATCGTCGGCGAGCGGAATCTCAACAACCCGCAGATCGTCGCTGCGGCTAAGGCGAAATGGGGCTTGGACGAGTCCCTGGGCATGCAATACCTGCTATATCTGAAGAATCTCTTGCAGGGCGATATGGGGACGTCGTTTCGCACTCGTCAACCCGTGCTGAGTGATTTGACCACCCGCTTGCCGGCGACGTTCGAACTCGCGCTGGCAGCGCTGCTGATCGGGGTCCTGCTCGGGATCGTGCTGGGCATGCTCGCCGCGCGTTTCAAAGGCAAGGCGCTCGACAGCGTCATCCGCGTGCTAGCACTGACCGGTTCCTCGCTCCCGATCTTCTGGGTCGGCCTACTGTTCTTGTTCCTCTTCTACGCGACCCTGGGCATCGCACCCGGCCCCGGACGGCTCTCGGCCCGCGTCGAGCCGCCCGACTTCATCACCGGCTTCTATACGGTCGATTCACTGCTGGCCGGTAATGGTCCGCTGTTCTACGACGCGTTCATTCACCTACTCATGCCCGCTTTCGTGATGAGTTTGCCACTGCTGGGCACGGTGATCCGGATGGTCCGCGCCCAGATTCTGCAGGAGGAGAGCGCTGACTACGTACGGACCGCCCGCGCCAAGGGCTTAACCACCACGCAGGTGCTGAACCGTCACGTGCTGCGCAACGCGATCACCCCGGTCGTGACCATCATCGGTATATCAATCGGCATGTTGATCATGGGAGCGGTCCTGATCGAGACCATCTTCTCTTGGAACGGAATCGGCACGTATGCCGTGGAATCCGCACGCTCCCTCGACTTCCCAGCTATCACAGGCGTCTGCCTCGTCGGCGGCGCCATCTTCCTGCTGGCAAACCTGCTGACTGACCTCACGTACGCCGTGATCGACCCGAGGGTGAGGCTGCGATGAGTACCGTGCCCGACACTCCCGCGTCATCCACCCTGAGCACCGGCGGACACCAGGCGTCGCTGCGGGCGCGAATCAAGCCGTTCATCCGACCGCAAATCGTCTTCGGTGTCGTGATGATCGCGCTCTGGGCGCTCATCATCGCGCTGGCCGGCGTGATCTCCCCACACGACGCATTCGCGGCATCCGGCCCACGACTGCAATCCCCTTCCGGCTCGCACCTTTTCGGTACCGACGCGCTCGGCAGGGACGTTCTGTCTCGCGTCCTGCACGGCGCGCGCCAATCCATCCCGATTGCTGTGCTCACCATCGCGATCGCGGTCGTGATCGGCAGCCTGCTCGGCGCGCTAGCCGGGTTCTTCGGCGGAATCTGCGATGCCATCGTGATGCGGCTGGCCGACATCACCATGGCGTTCCCGCCGATCCTGCTCGCGATGGCGGTCGCGGCAGCACTCGGACCCGGTCTGTGGAATGCCTTCATCGCGATCGTCATCGTGTGGTGGCCTATCTACGCCCGACTCGTCCGAGGGCAAATCCTCTCGATCAAAGAACGCGAACACGTTACCGCCGCTCGCGCGATCGGGATGGGTCGCGCGAAAATACTCCGAAACCATGTACTGCCGCATTCACTCACCCCGATCGTGGTCAGTGCGACGATCGACCTCGGCACGATCATCATCATGATCGCGTCGCTGAGCTTCCTCGGCCTGGGCGCCCTACCGCCCTCTCCAGAATGGGGCGCGATGATCACCGACGGCGCGGCCAACTTCTATCAGTGGTGGATCGCGGCAGGACCAGGGCTCGCCATGGTCTCGATCGTGTTCGCGGTGAACGTCCTCGGCGACGGTATGCGTGACGTCCTCGACGTACGAGCGAGCGGCCGATGAACACGGACCTACGCACGAAGGAAGCAGCCATGCCACCGCACCGACCGGTACTGGACATCCGAGATCTCTCGGTCACCTTCAGTACCGCGCGCGGCGAGGTGCAGGCCGTGCGAGGCGCGACACTGGCGATTCAACCCGGTCAGACGGTCGCGCTCGTCGGCGAGTCAGGATCAGGCAAGTCCACGCTAGCCGCCGTGCTGTATCGATTGCTGGCCGAGAACGCCGCGATCACCTCGGGATCGGTCACCTTCGACGGAACAGATCTGCTCGGGATCAGCGAAAAACAGATGAACGACATCCGAGGCAAGCAGATTGGCCTGGTTCCGCAGGACCCAATGTCAAACCTCGACCCGTTGATGACGATCGGCAAACAGATCGCCGAAGTATTCGTGATTCACGGAGTCGCGAAAGGAAAGGAAGCCACCCGCCGCAGCATCGAACTGCTTCACCTGGTCGGCATCGATGATCCTGCTCGCCGGGCACGTCAGTACCCACACGAGTTCTCCGGCGGGATGCGCCAGCGTGTCCTCATCGCTATGGCGCTGGCATGCCAGCCCACATTGCTGATCGCCGACGAGCCCACCTCGGCTCTCGATGTCACCGTGCAAAAACTCATCCTTGACCAACTGGCCGAGCTCACCGCCTCGATGGGTACGACGTTGCTACTCGTCACGCACGATCTCGGACTCGCCGGCGAGCGCGCCGATCACATGGTAGTGATGAACAAGGGACAGATCGTAGAGTCCGGGCCGGCGGCGAAGATCCTCACCGACCCCCAAGACGACTACACCAAGCGACTGATCGCCGCCGCGCCTGGACTGTCGACGCACTCGCTGGTTGGATTGGCCCCCGACGGCGAACCTGTGATCGAGGCCAGTGGAATCACCAAGCGCTACCGGGTGCGTTCTGGCCTGCTTCGACGTACGGACTTCACCGCCGTCAACAACGTGTCGCTGAGTGTTCGACGCGGACAAACCGTCGGTATCGTCGGCGAGAGCGGATCCGGCAAGTCCACCACTGCGAAACTGTTGCTCCAACTCGAAGGAGTGACCGCCGGTGAGATGACGTTCCGCGGTCGGGCGGCGACAAGATCGTCCGGCGAGGACTCACTTGGGTTCCGGCGGCAGGTCCAGCCGGTGTTCCAGAACCCGTACGCCTCGCTCGACCCGCGGTACAGCATCGGGGATGCGATCCGTGAGCCACTGGATGTACATCGCATCGGCACCCTCACCGAGCGCGATGCTCGAGTGGTGGCTTTGTTGGAGCAGGTCGCGCTTGATGGCACGTACGTCGACCGATACCCACATGAGCTCTCCGGCGGACAGCGGCAACGCGTCGCGATCGCCCGTGCACTGGCGCTCGATCCCGAACTCGTCGTCCTGGACGAGGCGGTCTCGGCGTTGGATGTGCTGGTGCAGGAACAGATTCTCGAACTTCTCGTTGATTTGCAGCGCCGTCGGTCGCTCAGTTACGTATTCATCAGCCACGATCTCGCGGTCATCAGGATGATCTCGCACTACGTGCACGTGATGCGTGCTGGCGAGGTCGTCGAGAGCGGCACACCGCAGGACATCTTCGAGAACCCGCAACATGAGTACACCAAGAACCTGCTCGCCGCGATCCCCACGACCCACCCATAGCCAGCGCGTCTGGAAGGAACCAGCATGACCTCTCCGCTCGGCGTCGTCGCCGCGTTCGGCCCGTACATCATCGACGTCCTCGGTCGTCCCGTCAGCGAAATCCCGCCCGGCCAAGGCGGCATTCTGCTGGAGGAAATCAGGATGACGGTCGCCGGAACAGGCGGCGGCGCAGCGATCGACCTCGCCAAACTCGGCTGGGACGTCGCGGCGTACGGCGCGATCGCGACCGATGCGCTCGGGGTGTTCCTGCGCGCGCAGCTCGAGCAGTACGGCGTTGACACCTCTGGGTGGCCGTCAAGCAGGGCGTGCAGACCTCGTCGACGATCCTGCCGATCCGCGCCAACGGTGAGCGACCTTCCATGCATGTACGAGGCGCGACCGCACACCTGCATCCGAGCGATCTCGATCTTGAGGTCCTCCACAAAGCCGACGCGCTCCTCGTTGGCGGCCCCGAAACAATGCCGCATTTCCTCACCGAGGAGGGGATCAACGTCCTCTCCGGGTTCCACGCGCTCGGTAAACCGGTGTTCATGGATCTGCTGCACTCAGGAGCCCCAGCCGACCCAGCGACACTGCTGGAACTGATCGCGCGGACCGATTGGTTCATGCCCAACGATGACCAGTTGCGCGCCCTCACCGGAATCGACGATCTCGTTGGGGCAGCACGCAGTGTTCTTGCGGCCGGGGCGGGCGCCGTAGCAGTCACCACCGGCGCCGACGGCGCCCTGCTCGTCCGCAACGATGCTGAACCGGTGACCGTGCCCGCGTTCACTACGCGCGTCGTGGACACGACCGGTTGTGGCGACTCGTTCAACTCCGGGATGATGACGGGGATCCTCATCAGCTGCAGCGCTGAGGACGCCGCGTTGGTCGGCTGCGCCTGTGGCGCGTTGGTAGCTTCTGGTCTGGGCTCGGATGCCGGGATCACCGACCTCGACGGTGTCCTGGCCGTTATCGCCCATGACAACGCCGATGCCGCCGCGCGCATCTCGGCGCAGCTAGCCGAACGGAGCACCCGATGAGTGAGCACGATGTACTGGCCTCGCGTTGCCGCGAGATCGCCGAGCGCGGCGTTGCTCTCGGCGGCGCCGGGAACGTCAGCATCCGCGTCGACGACACCGTACTGATCACCCGAGCCGGGCTACGGCTCGAGCGCGCCACCGCAGCGGACATGTGCACACTCACGTTGGATGGGGAACAACTCAGCGGTGCACGACCCTCCTCGGAAACCGGCCTGCATTTAGGGATCTATCGCCGTTCTGAGGCCCGAGCTATCGTGCACACTCACAGCCGCGTGTCCGTGGCCGTGGGTCTGGTCCTCGACGAGCTACCACGGGTGCACTACAACATTCGACGACTCGGCGGTCGGGTGCCGACGGTCCCGTACTACGTATTCGGTTCGGCAGAACTCGCCGACGCAGTAAGCGATCAGGTCGCGGCCGGCCACGCATCGGTCCTCATGCGCAACCATGGATCAGTAAGTTGCGCGGGTTCGCTGGCAGAAGCGATCGAGTTCACCGAGATGACGGACTGGCTATGCGATGTTTACCTGACTGCTCGGCAACTCGGCGAGCCTTCGGTTCTATCGGCCGACCAACTCGACGAGGTCGCCGCCCAGGCCGCGCAATTCAACTATGGATCGGTGTGACCTACAGGATTGCAGCTCCGCACGGCCCGGCGATGACGCTCGCCGCTTTCATGACGCCGTACGGGCCCGCGGTGAAGTCGATCTCTCGACCGGACACACTCGAAATGGTCACGATCGACGGGCCATTCCCGCGGCGCAAATGCGGCAGGGCAGCCGACGTTGACGCTCAGAAAACACGTGGCGCCAGCGCGCATCTGCGACGTGTCCATGTTGCCGCCGAAGGCGTCAGGCACCAGCGCCGACCCACCGGATCGAGCCCGTACCTAGATCACACCTCATTTGCTCCGATCTGGCTAGTCGCCCGACTGTCAACACCTAGTCGACGGCACCTCGCGCATGCAGTGCTTCGCCGGTACGTCGTGCCTGGGAGATCATCCGAATCACCATCGGCGACAGGATCGCGCGCGGGTTGCGTTGTAGCCCACGGGCTTTGGCGGCCATCCGCGTTTCCTGGGCGATCTGTACCGAAAGCGGGATAGCGCGCAGCATCAGCGAGAAGGCCAACGCGACCGCATCAGGATTCACCCCGACGCGCCGCAGCGGACGTATTGCCCGCGTGATGACATCCAGCACCTCATCGACCGGCGTCGTCGCGGTGATCACCGTGGCCAGCACGGCCAAGGCCAGCATGTCACCGCTGACCGCGAGTGCCTGTTCCCAGCCATGCTGCCAAGCCAGATAGCCCGCGAGTGCGGCCATCATGATGATGAGCATCAGCAGACTGCGCAACAGCCGCCACATCCGAATCCGAGCGAGCGCGGCGATCGCGACGGACAGTGCGAGTGCCGCTACCGCGCTCGGCCAGCCGCCGATAATGGTCAGCGCGATGCCTAGCACCAGCAAGGTGCCGAGCTTTGCCCCCGCCGGCAGCCGGTGCATGATGCTCGTACCGGGCTGGTAGGCGCCGATCAGCACGCGTCCTCCAGTACCGACGCTCGGTACCACTCGACCGCGTCGGCGGCAGGCCCGTCGTACGCAATCTGGGCATCGGCCACGACGATCCCCCGCTCGCAGCGCGCGGCAAGGTGGAGATCGTGGGTGACGATGATGACCTGCTGCGGCAGCGACATCAACAGGTTTCCGATCCGTCGAGCGTTTCGCAGATCCAGCAGTGTGGTCGGCTCGTCGGCGACGAGAACATCGGGGTTCGTCGCCAGCACCCCGATCAGGGCGAGCATCTGGCGCTGCCCACCGGACAGCCCGTGCACGGTCTGCTCGGCCAAGTGATCGAGTCCATGTTCAGCGAGGACGGCAAGCGCTGCCTTCCGCCGCTCGGCCTTACCGCGATGTGTACGCCGCAACGACAAGGCGACATCCTCGATCACGGTGGGCATCACGATCTGCGCGGCCGGATCGGTGAACATGAACCCGACCTTGCGGCGCACCTTAACGCCATCCCGTACGACGTCTAGGCCATCGACCAGTACCCGGCCGGACGTGGGCTCGATCAGGCCGTTCAGCAAGCGCGCGAGCGTGGATTTACCCGATCCGTTTTCGCCGATGAGCGCGATGCGGCGCTCAGGCAAATCGAGGGTGACCGGCTGCAGAATCGTACGTTCGGCCGTCGCGGTGGGGACGGTGACGCTGGCCCCGGTGAGGGTGATCAAGCGACTGCCGGCCTCGTGCGTCGCGCCAGGATGTCCGGGAAGGCGCGGTGCACGGCGGCGGCAACGATGGCCATCAATACACACTTGATCAGGTCGCCAGGCCAGAACGCCAGGTCGGCGGTGAACGACTCGGACCACGTCAGCCCCGCCCGCAGGTGCATACCGACGATTCCCATACCGTGGCTGAGGATTGTGCCCGCCACGCCGGCGATGAAGATAGGCGCGGCGCCGCGGCGCGTCAGCCGACTGACCAGGTAGCCGACGAGAGCAGCCATGAGCGGCATCGCCAGGATGTAGCCTGCCGAGGGTCCGGTGATCACGGCGATACCGGCGCGCCCCCCGGAAAAGATCGGCAGCCCTGCGAGACCGACCGCCAAGTAGAGCAGGACGGCAAGGAAGCCGCGCACCGGACCGAGGACGGCACCGGTGAGCAAGATGGCGAACGTTTGCAACGTGATCGGGACCGGCCCGGCAATGGTGATCGCGGGCAGGATCGCACTCACGGCTATTAGCGCCGCGAACCCGGCGATCAACGCGATGTCGCCCGCTGAGAAACGCCGCCGCGACGGGCTGCTCTCCACCGGTGTCTGTTGTGAACTCATGGCGCTCATGGGCGGTGCGTGCCTTCCTCGTTAGTATCGTCCTGAACACCGTTCAGGACGAGGTGAACGGTGTTCAGGTTAGACTGCTCGAGGTAATTCGCCAAGTCCCGGAGGTTAGTGATGCGGTACACCCTCGCCGATGTCATCCGCCGCGCCCTGACGGTGCTTGACGAGTATGGGTTGGCGGACCTCTCAATGCGACGTCTGGCGTCCGAACTTGGCGTCCAGCCCAGCGCCCTCTACCACCACGTCACCAACAAACAGCAACTGCTGGCGCTTCTGGCCGACGAGGTGCTCCGCCGCGGCGCACGCCCGATCGATCAGGATGAGCCGTGGCCGGAGCAGGTCACGGCGATCTGCGTGGCGCTCCGCGACGCGATGTTGGCATGGCGCGATGGCGCCGAACTCGTCTCGACGGTCTACGCGTTCGGGCTCGGCGCCAATTCACCAGTCGAGCAGTTGGTGTCAACGCTGCGGGCGGCGGGATGTGCCGAGTCGACCGCGCTCACTGGCGCGAAGGCGCTGTTGTACGTGACGTTTGGCCACACCGGAGCCATGCAGACGCACCTGCAGGCTGCCAGCGCCGGCGCTATCGAGGCGCCCGTCGACATCACCTCGCACGACGATCTCGCCGCCGCGTTGGAGTTGGTGACGACTGGACTGCGCGAACATCTGCGCAGCGAGGCCTAGCCGAATCAACCGATCGGGTTCGCGCTTTGGCACGGACTCAGCGCGACACCGAATCCGCGAATCGCCAGCAGGGCAGCACCTGCCAGCAGCACCACGGCGATGACGGACACAATTGGCAACGGCAGCGGATGCGCGGACTTTGCATTGGCGAGGAAGCCGGCAATCACCAATGCAACAATCACGACGGCGCCCGCGACTTTGATGATGTCGAGGTAATCGCATGAGGCGATCACGCCGTTCACCATCGACGTCGTCGCCGTCGATAGGCTGACAAACCACGCGACGACGGCCACCACAACCGCGCCCTTGAATGCACCGGGCGTGTCCTGCCACAACCGGCCCTTCGAAAACCGTGCTTCAGACATGTCCGCTCCATCAGAAAAGTTCAATACGATTGCGCACTACGACCGCGCACGCCAGCGTGAGGTTCCTCGAATCGGCCGGGAAGGCGCTGCCGAGGATGCCGACACCGGAGCATGAAAAGGTGGATCGCATGGAGAACGTCAACACGCGCCCGCTCACCGCAACCCGCGAGGAGCCCACGATCTGGGTCGACGACATCAATGTCGGCGATACGTTCGACCTTGGCGAGATCGTGGCCGACGCCGACGAGATTCTCGAGTTCGCGCGGCGATTCGACCCGCAGTGGTACCACGTGGACCCCGAGCAGGCGAAGGAGAGCTTCTGGGGAGGGTTGATCGCCAGCGGATGGTGGACCGCTTCCTCGATGATGGGTCTGTACGCGCGCAACTTCCTTTCGAAGATCGCCCCGGACGCATCCCCCGGTGTGGAGAACCTACGCTGGCGCAAAGCGGTGTATCCAGGCGATGTCCTGCGGCTGCATATCTTGTGCACCGAGAAGAAGTCGTCCTCGCGCGGCCCGCACCTTCAGACGCTAACGTTCGACTGGGAACTCAAGCGTGGCGAGGAGATCGTGGCATCGATGAGCGGCCGCGGATGGTTCCACAAGCGCCCTACAGGCTGACGTCCCTGCGTTGGTCGGGCTGCGCGGGTTCGAGGTGCCGCGGCAGCCTGCGCTGTCGCCAGTGCGGCAGGACGCGAGAGCCTTGATCGGTACGTTCGATGACGAGTTGGTTCGTGATTCGGGTGCGCATCTCCTCGACATGACTGATCACGCCGATGGTCCGACCGACCTGCCGCAGCCCATCCAGCACGCCCATCGCCTGATCGAGGGTGTCCGGATCAAGCGAACCAAAACCTTCATCAATGAACAGCGAGTCGAGGGTCATCGCGCCAGTCTCGGCAGTCACCACCTCTGCCAGCCCCAGCGCCAACGCGAGCGACGCCACGAACGTCTCCCCACCAGATAAGGAATGTGGCGGTCGCGGCTTGCCGGTAAACGCGTCAAACACCTCCAGCCCTAGTCCACCATGCCCGCGTGCCGTACGCCGTACGTCGGTATGTCGCAAGGTGTAACGGCCCGAGGACATCACCCGCAGATGTTCGCTTGCTACCTCGCTCACCTGCTCGAGGCGCGCCGCGAGGAAGTACGCGGTCAGATTCATCTTCTTCGAGTTCGCGCCCAGCCCGCGCACCAGCAGCGCGAGTTCGCGCACCTCTGCGGCACGGGCCGACATCGCGAGCGCACCGGCCACGTCACCGCGCGCCTGCGCGCTCACGTCGGAGAGTCGATCGCGTCGATCGGCCTGCATGGCGTGCGCACCGCGGGCAGCCTCCTCCGCGCGGCGCGCGTCATCCGCTGCCGCGCGCAGGGTCTTGAGATCGGGAGCCGTATCCGGTAACTCGGCGAGCCTTGGATCGGCCAGACGCGTCTGCACACTGGCGTCATCTCGCTCAAACGCGGCAATCCGCTCGCGTGCCGCCGCCAACGCCTCCTTGCCCATGGACGCGCCCAGGGCCTCCTCGACGGAGTCGAACCCCTCGCGATCGGCAGCTGCCGAGGCCGCTTGTGTCGCCGCCGCGAGTTCGGCCTTCGCGGCGTCGTACGTCACGTGCGCATTCACGTAAGCCTCAATGAGTTCGATGTCGGCGTCGATACCAGCGACCCGCTCGGCCACCGACTCGTATCCGGCGCGCGCCTGCTCGACACTGTGCCGGCGCCGTTCGAGGTCATCTGCCGCCTCGCGGTGTACGGCGGATAGCTCGTCCGCGCGCGCGATTGCGACGGCGAGCCGCCGCTCGCCCGCAGCGATCTCGTCCTCGACCTGTTTCAGCGCGGACTGCGCCTGCGGCACCTCTTTGGCTGCCGCCTCCGCGTCAGCACTACGCGCCGCCGCGTTCGCCAGTAACACCGTCAACTCGTCGGCCTCGCGGCCGTCAGCGATCGCCTGCGCCGCGGCAATCTTCTCGCGGTGCTCAGCAGCGCTCGATTCGGCAGCGCTGAGCACCTGTCGGGCCTGCTCAACCTTGGCCTCGGCCAATTCGATCTGCTCGGCAGACGGCGCGTCATCGGCAGGTCGCGCCGGCTGCGGATGGGTGGTGCTACCGCAGACCGCGCACGCCGCGCCCGCGCGTAGGCCAGACGCAATCTCTGCGGCCATGCCGGCGATCCGCTTATCGCGTAAGTCGCTGAGGTACTCGCGGGCGCCAAGCACGCCGTCGCGCTTATCGCGGACGAAATCTTCCGCCTCCCGCAGCCGCGGCCGAAGTTGCGCCACTTCATTCGCGGCGCTCAGCGCGCGCGTCAACTCGACGACTGCCGCTTGAGCGTCATCGAGGATGGCCGCGCGCTCACGTAAGTCGGTAATCCTCGATGACGTAGCGTCGCGCAGCGCCGGAAGTTCGGCCTGCGTCTGCTTCAGCACGCCCACATCGGCGACAGCCCGTTGTGAGTCAGACGCGGCCTCGGCCAGCTCGCGCTCGCGCATGGGCAGCGACCGCTCGGTGCTGACCTGCTCGGTGAGCGCGCCACGTTCTGCAGTCAACGATCGAACTCGCGCTCTGGCATCGGCAAGGTCTGCAGTGAGCATCTCGGTATCGGCCAACTGTGCCCCGAGGGCCTCACGCGCGGCGCACACAGCAATCTCGGCTCGAGTCGCGGTCTTTGCACGTTCGTCGCGGGCTGCGATCAACGGCGCGATCGGCGCAGCGGCGCTGGCCTGCTCCACTCGCTCGCGCAGCTCGATCATCTCAGCCCGCCGCGATTCCACCGTCTTGTGTAACGCCCCCGCTTCGGCGCGTTCAACCATCAGCTCGGTGATCGCCTCGGCATCGCGCACGCGGTGCTCAGCCTCGTCCCGTAGCCGCTGCGCCACCTCGAGCGTCACCGCAGTCTCGTTCGCCGCCGTCTGGTGTCGGGCGGCCAGATCCTCGAAATATGCGACATCGACGATCTCAGGTAGATCATCCTCGCCGAGGTCGGCGATGGTTTGAGCCCGGGTACGCAGCGTCCGCACGCGCTCATCAGCCTCGGCAGCGAGCGCCGCTTCGGCGCGCTGCCGCTCCTCGAACCAGGCCTCGACCTCTTTGAATCGGTGCGCGTCGAACAGCGAGGTCAGCAACTTCTCGCGGACGTCGTCATTCGCGTGCAAGAACTCGGCGAACTGGCCCTGCGGTAGCAGGACGACCTGGGTGAATTGATCGGCGTTCAGTCCGATCTTCTCGTGCAACCACTGATTCGCAACCTGCTCTGTACGCGCGCCCTCGACACCACGCCACGAGCGATTGACCCACCGTTCGACGGCGACGGTAGAACGCTGCGTCGTGAGTTTGTGCGGATTGCGCTTGGACGGCCGATCGAAGGCCGGCGTGCGACGGATCCGCAGACGTTCGGCAGCGACC
The DNA here is from genome assembly GCA_047975195.1 of Cumulibacter sp. GTDB lineage: Bacteria > Actinomycetota > Actinomycetes > Mycobacteriales > Antricoccaceae > Cumulibacter. Next base: position 61,774 of record JBKEDB010000014.1, read on the forward strand.
GTCACCTCGAGCACGACCTCGGGAGTCTGCTGCGGGGCAGCGAAGTCGCTCTTGAGCCGTGACAGGTGACCGTCGCGATTGCCCGGCAGCTTGCCGTACAGGGCGTAGGTGACCGCATCGAGAACGGTCGACTTGCCCGCGCCGGTCGGCCCGGTGAACAGGAACAACCCATCGTCTGCCAGCGCATCGAAGTCGATGCGTTCGGTGCCGACGTACGGCCCGATCGCCGTCATGCTGAGCGAATGCAGTCTCATGAACGCGCCTCCTGCACCCGGAGCGTTTCGAAGGCCTCTCGTACCAACTCCGTCTCGATGTCGCTGAGCGGCACCCCGCCGCGCATTTCCTCAGCGAACCCCGCGGTCAGTTGTTCGTCGCTCTTACCGGACACCCGCTGTGCGTAACTCGGTCCATCGGACGCGCCGACCTCATCCGGGCGAAACTCCAACCGGACGCAATATTCGAACCTCGCCCGTAACCGACGCATCGCCTCCAGGGGGTAGCTCGGATCGGTGATGATCGCGGTGACCCAGTCATCGGTGAAGGGGTCGTATCGCTGGTCCTCAAGCAGATCGGCGATCCGGCCGGTGATGGTGGACAGTCGACGTGGGATCGGCAGCGCGACCGGGTCGATCCGCTCGATACCATCTGCATTCAGCTCCAGCAGCCACGCTCCACGCTCACCGCGATCACCGAATGAGTACGCCAACGGTGAACCGCTGTAGCGGATGTTCTCGGCGATGCTCTTGCGCGAGTGCAGATGACCGAGCGCGACGTACGTCGGCCCCTCGAACACAGCGGCGGGTGCGACCTCAACGCCGCCACAGGCGATTGAGCGCATCGAGTCGGTGATGTCCTCGGCGATCTCCTCGCCGTTCGGTAGCGCGCTGCCGCGTGATCCGGCGACGGCGAAGCAGTGCGCCAAGACAACCGAGCGCCGCGCATCGCGATCGGCCATATCAGCACGTACTCGGTCCATCGCGGCGTCCAGGATCAGTTCGTGACTGACGAGTTGGTCGTCGCCGAAATGGCCACGGTCGATCTTCGGGTCCAGGAACGGGATCCCGTAAAAGAAGACCGGTCCGTGCTCGTCGCGTAGTTCGACCGGCGTACCGATCTGATCGACGCGGGTAATGATGTGTAGCCCGCCGGCCGCTGCCGCCCAGCTCCCGTAACCCAGACGCGAGGCGCCGTCGTGGTTGCCGCTGATCATCACGATCTGCGCGCCGGCATCGCGGATCAGTCGCAGCCGCTCGGACAAGAACGCTACCGACTCCGCCGACGGTGCGGCCCTATCGAAAACGTCACCGGCGATGACGACGACGTCGATCTCTTGACCGCGCACGAGCGCAACGAGCTCGTCGAGGACGAGCCCGAGGTCATCGAGCACCTCATGCTCGTTGAATCGGCGACCTACGTGCCAGTCGGAGGTGTGCAAGATCCGCATACACCCAACGTATGGCGGGACTCTGACAAGTTTTTGGACCCGAGGACGGCGCGCCGCTCACAGCCATGCTCACCGCGTCAGCCGCACAGCCGATGTCACAACTCGTGCACAACCGGGGTCGCAGTGTCGACGACAGTTCGCGCGTGTCCGTGAGTTCAACGGGCCGGTGGGGTTTCCCAGCCGCCGTGCGAATCGGGCGCACCGTACGGCCGGGTTTCGTCTCGGCCGGTCTCCCACGCATCCTGGGGAGGCGGCGGATCGGACTGCGGTGGCGGGGTTCCGTGCGTCGGCGCGTCCCCTCGCCCGCGACTCGGCGGGGCGGAAGGACGGTTGCGGACCGGCCCGTCGAACTCTGTGCTCGGTGGCGCGTGGTGTCCCTGGAATGCGGCCATCCCATAGCCTCCACGCGCGGCCGAGTCGTCCTCGATCAGTCGGTTCAGCATCTGTTGGACCTCGTTGCTGCGGGGTATGTTCTCGAAGTCCTCGTCCTCGCTGTCGCCGGCGGTCTCGATGTTCAGCGTGCCCGAACGAGTAATCCGATCCAGCAGCGATTGATGGAAGGACACATCGGTGATCTTCGACAGCGCGATGTCCTGACCCGACTTGGACAGAATGCCGCGCCGTACGGCGACCCGCTTATTGGTGAAGACGTAGTGCGTCGTGCGCCATCTCAGGAACGGCACCAGGACGAACCACAGCAGCGCGATGACGCCAATCGCGATCACGACCCAATCGACGATGTCCCACGTGGGGTCGACCGGGGTAAGCCACACGATGACCGCGGCGGCCGCGATGATGACGATTGCCAGAATCGTCGGCATGAAGACCGTGAGCCAATGCGGATGCAGGGTCCGCACGACCTTCTCGTCCTTGGTCAGTATGTTCTCGGGAAATCCCACCGGTCCTCCAGCGATCGCGGGTCTCAGAGCCCCAATCTACCGCCGGGGCGTCCACTCGGCGTACAAAACGCCCGCGTGAAGCCGTGGTGATCTGTGCTGGTTCGCGGGCGTTGGCTACCGGACCGGGCGGACGTGTACGACGTCTCCGGCGCCGACAATCAGTTCTTCCCCGGATTCGCGCTGCACGATGAGGCGACCGTCGGCATCAACATCGTGCGCGGTGCCGATTACCGGTTCGGCTACGCCCGGCAAGGTGACCTTGACCCGCTGGCCGATCGTGCCGCACGCTGCGCGGTACGCATCGAGCACGTCGGACATCGACCCGTCATTACGATCCCACGCGACATATCTGGAGGCCAGCGACGTCAGTACCCCGCGCAGCAGATCCTCGCGCTCAACCTGCCACTCGGTGTCGATCGCCGCCGCGACCTCGGGCATACCGTCGTACGAGATTGCGTTCAGCCCGATGCCTACTACCACGGCATCGGCCGTGGCCTGGGTGAGGATCCCTCCGCATTTCTTACGCTCCGCCCCGAGTTGCACGTCATTCGGCCATTTCAGCGCCACATCGGCGCCGGCAGCCAGCAGTACGTCATAGATCGCCAACCCGGTCAGCAGCGGAATCCACCCCCACCGGCTCATCGGCACCCTCGGACGCAGCAGTATCGAGAACATCACCGAAGATCGCGGTGGCGCTTCCCACTGCCGCGAGAGCCGCCCTCGCCCGGCGGACTGAAACTCCGCGACTCGCACCATTCCCTCAGGCGCACCGGCGCTGGCGGCCGCCAGCACATCATCGTTCGTCGAACCGGTCTGCTCCACGACCTCCAGCGAGGTCCAGAACGGGTCTAGTTCGCGGCGCACCGCGTCGGCGTTGAGCATCACGACATGCAGCCTACTGAGCGCGCCGGGGTGCGCTGTGAACCGCACGTGATGAGTTCGTCAGTGGTTAACTAGATGGCTGAGCGTCAGTTCGACGAAGCGCCACGTTAAAGTGCAACTCGTGACCGATACCGTTAATGAAGCACCCGAGATCGATCTGACCACCACCGCTGGAAAGATCGCCGACCTGGAGCGCCGCAAGGCCGAGGTCGCCCACGCAGGTTCCGCGGTTGCCGTGGAAAAGCAGCACGCCCGCGGTAAGAAGACGGCCCGCGAGCGAATTGACATGCTGCTCGACGAGGGCAGTTTCATCGAGATGGACAAGTACGCGCGGCACCGTTCGACCTCGTTCGGCCAGGAGAAGAACCGTCCGTACGGCGATGGGGTCGTCACCGGCTACGGCACGATCGACGGCCGTCAGGTCGCCGTCTTCGCTCAGGATTTCACCGTGTTCGGTGGTTCGCTCGGCGAAGTCTTCGGCGAGAAGATCGTCAAGGTCATGGACTTTGCGATGAAGATCGGCTGCCCCGTCATTGGCCTGAACGACTCCGGCGGCGCGCGCATCCAGGAGGGCGTCGTGTCCCTCGGCCTGTACGGCGAGATTTTCCAGCGCAATGTCTGGGCCTCGGGAGTCGTCCCGCAGATCTCCGTGATCATGGGCCCCTGCGCCGGTGGCGCGGTGTACTCCCCTGCGATCACCGACTTCACCGTCATGGTCGACCAGACCTCGCACATGTTCATCACCGGTCCGGACGTGATCAAGACCGTCACCGGCGAAGACGTCGGCATGGAGGAGTTGGGCGGCGCGAAGACGCACAACGCCACCTCCGGCGTCGCGCACTACATGGGTAGCGACGAGGAAGAAGCGCTGGAATACGTCAAGGCGATCCTGTCGTACCTGCCTTCGAACAACCTTGACCTCGCCCCCGAGACCGAGAGCCAGGGCGAAGACCTCTCCGGCCGCGAAGAGGACATCTGGCTCGATGGCGCGATCCCGGACTCGCCGAACACGCCGTACGACATGAAGCAGGTCATCGAACACGTCGTCGACGACGGCGAGTACCTCGAGGTGCAGCCGTTGTTCGCGCCAAACATCCTGTGCGGCTTCGCCCGGATCGACGGACAGAGCGTCGGCATCGTGGCGAACCAGCCGATGCAGTTCGCCGGCACGCTGGACATCGACGCCTCGGAGAAGGCCGCACGGTTCGTACGCACCTGCGACGCATTCAATGTCCCGGTCGTCACCTTCGTCGACGTTCCCGGCTTCCTGCCTGGTACGGCGCAGGAGTGGAACGGCATCATCCGCCGCGGCGCGAAGTTGATCTACGCGTACGCCGAGGCGACGGTTCCGAAGGTCACCGTGATTACCCGTAAGGCCTACGGTGGCGCGTACGACGTGATGGGCTCCAAGCACCTCGGCGCCGACATCAACCTGTCGTGGCCCACCGGTCAGATCGCGGTGATGGGCGCGCAGGGTGCGGTCAACATCCTGCACCGCAACACCCTCAAGGCGGTCGAAGCCGAGGGTGGCGATGTCGAGGCCAAGCGCCAGGAACTGATCGATGAATACGAGCAGACCCTCGCCAACCCGTACATCGCTGCCGAGCGCGGCTACATCGACACCGTCATCAACCCGCAGAACACCCGCCTGAACGTCACACGGGCGCTGCGGGCGCTGAAGAACAAGCGACAGACGTTGCCGCCGAAGAAGCACGGAAACATCCCGCTGTGAGCACCGACGAGAACACATCGGACGAACTCAAGGTTCTGTTCCGGGTTTCCTCGGGCAATCCGACCGCCGAGGAACTCGCAGCGCTCACGGTCATCCTCGCCGCGGCGAGCGCCGGCGGCGAGGAGCCAGGGAAGAAAGCGGTCGGCGGCTGGGCGAGTCCAGCTCGCCGGATGCGTTCGATCGGCTCCCCTGGCCACGGCGGTTGGCGGGCGGAGTTCAGTCCCCGATGAGGTTCGTGCTCGCCTCGGCGTCGTCGGCACGCCTGGCGACCTTGCAGGCCGCCGGCATCGAACCCGAGGTAGTTGTATCGGGCGTCGATGAGGACGCCGTGCTCGCACAATTGGGCGCAGCATCACCTGCCGAGCAGGTCATTGCACTCGCCCAGGCGAAAGCCCTCGAGGTCGCCGGACGCCTCGAGGGCGCGGTTATCGTCGCGTGTGACTCGATGTTCGAAATGGATGGCGAGGTGCGCGGGAAACCCGCGGACGCCGATGACGCCACCAGGCGGCTGAAGCAGATGCGCGGCAAGCACGGCACATTGCACACGGGGCACCACGTCATAGCCGGGGGCCGCACGGTGAGCGCGGCGGCGAGCACCAAGGTGCACATCGGCGCGATGAGCGATGCCGATATTTCGGCGTACGTCGCGACCGGCGAACCACTGCGCGTGGCCGGTTCGTTCACGATCGACGGACTCGGCGGTTGGTTCATCGAGCGCCTCGAGGGTGACCACACGAACGTGATCGGGATCAGCCTGCCGCTGCTGCGCCGGATGCTCTCAGACGTCGGCATTGACATCGGTCAGCACTTCACCAAACTTACCTAAAGCAGACCAGAAAACTGAAAGGCCCAGAAATGCCTGCCACCATTAAGAAGGTGCTCGTCGCCAACCGTGGCGAGATCGCCGTACGCGTCATTCGCGCGTGCAAGGACGCCGGTATCGGCTCCGTCGCGGTGTACGCCGACCCGGACCGCGATGCGCCGTTCGTGCGTATCGCCGATGAGGCCGTCGCGCTGAACGGTGGCACCTCTGCGGAGACATACCTGGTCTTCGAGAAGATCATCAACGCAGCCACGCAGACCGGCGCGGACGCGATCCACCCCGGCTACGGGTTCCTGTCTGAGAACGCGCTGTTCGCCAAGGCCGTCATCGACGCGGGCCTGACCTGGATCGGCCCGTCTCCCGAAGCGATCGAGGCTCTCGGCGACAAGGTCACCGCGCGGCATATCGCCACCAAGGCCGGTGCCCCGCTCGTGCCTGGCACCAACGATCCGGTCGACGGCCCGGACGAGGTCATCGCATTCGCCGAGGAGCACGGCCTGCCCGTCGCGATCAAGGCCGCCTTCGGCGGCGGTGGGCGTGGGCTGAAGGTCGCGCGCACTATGGAAGAGATCCCGGAGTTGTTCCACTCCGCCGTACGCGAGGCCGAGTCCGCCTTCGGCCGCGGCGAGTGCTTCGTCGAGCGCTTCCTGGACAAGCCGCGACACGTGGAGTCCCAAGTGCTCGCCGACCAGCACGGCAACGTGATCGTCGTCGGAACCCGCGACTGCTCGCTGCAGCGCCGCAATCAAAAGCTGGTCGAGGAAGCTCCGGCGCCGTACCTGACCGATGAGCAGCGCGCCGAGATCCACGCCGCGTCCAAGCGCATCTGCAAGGAGGCCGGTTACTACGGCGCCGGGACCTGCGAGTTCCTGGTCGGTCAGGACGGAGTCATCTCGTTCCTTGAGGTGAACACCCGCCTGCAGGTCGAGCACCCTGTCACCGAGGAAACTGCCGGCTTCGATCTGGTCCGCGAGCAGTTCGCGATCGCCGAGGGCAAGCCGCTGCCGTACACCGAGGACCCGACCCCCCGCGGTCACTCGATCGAGTTCCGAATCAACGGTGAGGACGCCGGACGAAACTTCCTGCCGGCTCCCGGCACGGTCAGCACGCTCGTCGAGCCCTCGGGCCCAGGCGTGCGCCTGGACTTCGGTGTCGAGCAGGGTTCGGTCATCGGCGGGCAGTTCGACTCGATGCTCGGCAAACTGATCGTCACCGGCAAGGACCGCACCCAGGCGCTGGAGCGTTCGCGTCGCGCGCTCGCCGAGTTGCAGGTCGAGGGCATCGCCACCGTCATCCCGTTCCACCGCGCCGTCGTCTCGGACCCGGCGTTCATCGGCACCGAGGACGGCTTCGACGTACACACTCGCTGGATCGAGACCGAGTGGGACAACCAGGTCGAGCCGTTCACCGCGCCCGGCGAGGCTGCCGATGAAGAACTCCCACGGCAGAAGGTCGTCGTCGAGGTCGGTGGCAAGCGCGTCGAGGTGTCGCTGCCCGGCGATCTCTCGTTCGGTAACGGCGGTGCTCCGAAGAAGAAGGCCGCCAAGCGCAAGATCGGCGGTGGCTCTGGCGCCGCGGCGTCCGGCGACGCCGTTGCGGCTCCGATGCAGGGCACCATCGTGAAGATCGCCGTGGAGGAGGGTCAGACCGTCGAGGAGGGCGAGCTGGTCGTCGTCCTCGAGGCGATGAAGATGGAGAACCCGGTTGCCGCGCACAAGTCCGGCGTGATCACCGGCCTGACCGGCGCCACTGGTGACTCGGTCACGCAAGGCGCGGTGATCTGCGAAATCAAGGACGCCGAGTAGCGTTCCACCCCGCACCCCGGATCTGCCGTGGAGTGGGCACCACTATTCGACGATTATCGGTACCCACTCCCCCGCAGAACGGTAACGACAGCGGCCCAGCACCTGACTGAGGTGCTGGGCCGCTTCGGTAGCTAGCGAGGTTTAGGCCTCGAATTTGAAGCCGTGGTAATTGCCGACGGTCGCGATCGACTCGCAGATCTGTACGTACATATCGTGCCCACCTACCCAAGGCAAGAACACACGGTCCTTACCGGGAATGTTCGCGCCCATGTACCACGAGTTCGCTTGCGGCATCAGCGTCCCGGCCGCGACGTCATTGTTTGCCGTCACCCACCAAGTTTCCGATTCAGCTCGAGCGTCGACCTTGGTGTGCCCGGCCGCGCGCATGTCCGCGATCAAGCGGCTGAGCCAGTCGACGTCGTACTCGATCGAGGTGATCATGTTGGTGAGCACCGACGGGCTCTGCGGTCCGGTGATCATCAGCATGTTCGGGAATCCGCTGGTCATCAAGCCCAGGTAGGTCTGCGGGCCGTGCGCCCACTTGTCCTTGATCGCCTGCCCGTCGGCGGTGATATCGATGTCCAGGATCGCGCCGGTCATCGCATCGAAACCAGTCGCCAGGATCACCAGGTCGAACTCGCGTTCCTTGCCGCCAGAACGGATCCCGGTCGCGGTGAAACCCTCTATCGGTTCCTCGTTGATGTCGATCAACTCGACGTTGTCCTGGTTGTACACCTGGTAGTAGCCGGTGTCGACGCACATCCGCTTGCTGGCTACCGGGTACGTGCGCGGTGACAACTTCTCGGCGGTCGCCGGATCCTTGACGATCCCGCGGATCTTCTCCCGGATGAACTCCGAGAATGACTCGTTGACCTCGGCGTCTACCAGGATGTCGCCGTAGGCGAACCCATATGACAGCCCACCGAGTTCCCAGCGCGCCTCCTGCTCAGCGCGCACCTCCTCGGGCGTCAACTCCGCGGCCAGCACCGTCGCACTCTGGCCGTCATCGAAACCGGTCTTGGCCGCGAAATCCCTCGCACGGATCTCCGCGTAGTTCGCCTTGACTTTCTCGCGGTCCTCATCAGCCAACTCGTGGTTGTGCGCGGGTACGGCGAATGACGGCGTGCGCTGGTAGACGCTCAGCGAGCCGACCTCGCCCGCGATCGCGGTAATGGTCTGCAGGCCCGAAGACCCCGTACCGATGACCGCGACCTTCTTACCGGTGAAGGAGACATCCTCCGGGAAACTCGAGGTGTAGTACAACTCCCCCTGGTAGTTTTCCAGGCCCTCGAACTTCGGCCGCTGCGGCTTCGACAGGCACCCGGTGGCCAGAATGACGAACCGTGCCGAGACCGTTTCTCCGGCGGACGTCGTGACCGTCCACGAGTGCTCCGCCTCGTTCCAGTCCGCGGCGGTGATCTTGGTATTGAATGTGATGTCCTTGCGCAGGTCGAAACGCTCGGAGACGTGCTTGGCGTACTTCAACAACTCCGGCTGCGGCGCGTACCGCTCACTCCAGTCCCACTCCTGCTGCAGTTCCTCATCGAACCCCAGCGAGTAGTGATGCGATTCGATATCCACTCGAGCGCCCGGGTACCGGTTCCAGAACCAGGTACCGCCGACGTCCGACCCGGTCTCGTACACATGCGCGCTCATGCCCTGCTGACGCAACTTGTGCAGTTGGTACATACCGGCAAAACCAGCGCCGACGATGACTACGTCGTAGTCGACCTTGCCAGCCTTGCCCGTGGTCTTTTCAGGTGCGGTTGCCGTGCTCATTTACGTCCCCGCTTTCGAGACGAACTCATCTATCTTTTCCACGACGCGATTCATCCCGGCCTCGTAGCCGGGCAGCACGTTGGCCATCTGGAAGAACGCGTGCATCTGACCGTCTGCCACCTCGAGGGCGACCTCGTTACCTGCAGCCTGCAATTTCTCGGCGTACTCACGACCCTCATCGTGCAGCGGATCGCACTCGGCCAGCAGTACGAAGGCCGGCGGGAGGTCGGCGAGGTTCTCGTGCCGGATCGGCGAAAGATCCGGGTGCTTACGCTTCTCGGCATCGGGCTCATAGTGGTCGAAGAACCACTCCATCGTCGGTTTCGCCAGAATCAACTGGTTCTGCTCCGCGTTGTACGAGCCACGCTCAATATCGCAGTCGGTCACCGGGTACACCAGCACCTGGAAATCGATCTGCGGGCCGCTGCGATCGCGCGCACGCTGAGTCATCACCGCGCTCAAATTCCCGCCCGCACTATCGCCGGCGACGATCAACGGCGCACCCTCCGCTGCAAGCTCACCGCGATGCTGGTCGACCCATTCCAGCGCCGCATACGAATCATCAACAGCAATCGGGAACCGGTACTCCGGGGCCTTGCGATAGTTCACCATCACCACGGTGCACCCGCTGCGGTCGACTAAATGCCGAGCAACGGTGTCGTACTGCAAGTCGATATCGCCGAGCACCCAGCCGCCGCCGTGGTAATACACGATGATCGCCTTGGCCTCACCCTTCGGGTGCAGCACGCGGACGCGGAACTGACCACCCTCACCATCCAACTCGAGGTTTTTCACCTCGCCAACCTCAGGACCGGCCCCGCTCATGCTCGCGAAGATCGGGCCGGTAAGCCGCGCCATTGCCGGGGTTTGCTCGTGCAAGGCGGGACCACCACCCTCGGCCATAGTTGCCACAAATTGCTGAGAAGCTTCGTCTAACGCCATGTTGTGATCGTCACAACAGTTGATTCGTATGTCAACAGTTGTCCGCGGCTCGGGAATGACCAAAACGCGGCGAAGCGGACGGCCCCCTCGCAGCCGCCGTGAATCCAAGGGGTTGCGCCATCGCTCACTATGACGTAAGTTTACTTAGGCTTACCTAATCGTCACTAAGGTTTGCCTCGCCCGCCGGGATGAGCGGGACGACGCACCCGTCTGGCCACGGTGTGTCTTCGAGCGGCTGGGGATTGCTCCTTCGCAGTCGGGGGTTATCCCCAGCCACTCGGTTCCTAATCGAGGTCGTCGTGTTCCATCAGTTGCCGCGCCGCCTCACTGATCGATCCGGTGATGGACGGGTATACGGCAAAGGTCTGAGCGACCTGCTGCACGGTAAGGCGGTGCTGGACCGCAATAGTGACCGGCATGATGAGTTCTGATGCGTGTGGCGAGACCACCACGCCACCAATGACGACACCGGTCGTCGGGCGGCAGTAGAGCTTGATGAACCCGTCCTCCAAACCGGCCATCTTCGCCCGCGCGTTCGTGCGCAGCGGCAGTCGCATCATCCGCACGTCCATATCGCGGTCGTCGACGGTGCGTTCGCCGATACCGACGGTCGCAATCTCTGGATTCGTGAAGATGTTCGAGGACACCGTCTTCAGTTGCAGCGGTGCCACGGCCTCGCCCAAGGAATGCCACATCGCGATCCTGCCCTGCATTCCGGCGACCGAGGCCAACATCAGCACACCGGTGCAGTCACCGGCGGCGTAGATACCCGGGACCGAGGTGCGCGAGACGCGATCGACCTTGATGAACCCGCCGTCATCCATCCGCACGCCGACCTGCTGCAGACCGAGATCGTCGGTGTTCGGCACTGACCCGACGGTCATGAGACAGTGCGAGCCCTCGATGATCCGCCCGTCGGCGAGCTCCACTCGAACACCGCTGCCGGTATTCGTGACCGATTTCGCCCGACCATGCGTCAGGATCGTCATCCCCCGGCGGGTAAAGGTGTCCTCCAGCAGGCGAGCGGCATCACTGTCCTCGTGGGGCAGCACGCGGTCACGACTGGCGATCAAGGTGACCCTCGAGCCCATCTCCGTGTAGGCACTAGCGAACTCCGCGCCGGTCACACCCGATCCGATCACGATCAGGTCGCTGGGCAGTTCCGGCAGATCGTAGATCTGTCGCCAGTTCAGGATCCGGTCGCCGTCCGGGACGGCGCCACCGACCACCCGCGGCGAGGCGCCGGTGGCGATGAGGACCACGTCCGCCACCTCGACGTACGCCTCAGCGCCCTCGGGCACGATCTGCACGGCATGCGTCGAGTGCTCTACCGTCTCGATCAGATGCGCGCGGCCGCGAACCACACTGACCTTCGTGCTCGCCAAGCCCGACGTCACATCGGCAAGTTGCGCACGAGCGAGGTTCTTCACCCGCTGGTATACCCGCGGCGCATCCACCGTGATGGAGCCGTCCGGCATGTTGACGCCGAGCTTCTCGGCATGGCGGGTGTTCGATACGACCTCACTCGAGGCGATGAATGCCTTCGACGGTACGCAGTCGTAGTGCACGCAGGCACCACCGGGAGCATCCATATCGACAAGCGTCACTCTCGCGCCGAGCGAGTCCGCGACGTACGCCGATTCGTACCCGGCGGGACCCCCGCCGATGATCACGATGTTGGTCACGTCCAGGCTCATCCTTCGTCAATTCGGTGCGCGGATTCGTGCGTCTCGATTGTCCCACGCGGGCGTTAGGCTGGTCGGGTGAGTCTGTACGCGGCCTACGGAGCGGATATGGACCCCGAGCGGATGCTCGGGCGTTGTCCGCTCTCGCCGGTCGCCGGCACTGGTTGGCTGAGTGGCTGGCGGCTGGCATTCGGCGGGGAGGAGCACGCGCCCGACGGTGCGCTGTGCACGATCGTGCCGGACGAGGTCGGCGCCGTATTTGTCGTGCTGTATGACATTGCCGAATTCGACGCGGCAGCGCTGGACGAGTGGATGCAGGTGCCCAGCGGCCTCTATCGACGGATGCGGACCCGGGTGCACGACGGCGCCCGCGGTGTCGCGGCATGGACCCACGTACTGGATGTACCGGAGGGCGGATTGCCCTCACTATCGACGACGCAGTTGATCGCACATGCTGCCGAGGTCGCCGGCGCCCCTGACGATTACGTTGCCTCGCTGCGTAATCGGCCCACGACCGGGCTGTAACTCTGCACAGGAACCCTTGCCTGCTGCCAACGGTCGTATCGACATGCACCCAGCGTTGCGGCGTGCCAACGAGCACACGTTTCATCAGTCGCTGCAACAATGGGACCAGCCCACCTACGGAAGAGCGATGACCGATACCGAAGACGAGCAGCCCGGCGCGGCGCCGAGCCGTTCCGTGAGCGCTGCCGATAGTGCGCGCACGGACCGCTCCGGCGATCAGTCGTCCCCGCCCGCGCCCGATCAGCGCCTGCTCGCGAATCGCTATCGCCTCGACTCGCTGCTGGGTCGCGGTTCGATGGGGGCGGTATGGAAGGCGTTGGACGTCGTCCTCGGGCGCTCGGTCGCCGTGAAGGAAGTCCTACTGCCACCCACCCAGTCCGACGAGGAGAACGATGTCGCCCGCGAGCGCGCGCTACGCGAAGCCCGTTCCATCGCCGCGCTGTCGCATCCGAATGTGGTGACGCTGTACGACGTCGTCGAGGACGACGGACGTCCGTGGGTGGTGATGGAGCTCGTACCCGCCAAGAATCTAGCCGAGATCATCAAGGACGACGGCACCCTGCAACCGGCCGAGGCCGCCCGCATCGGGCTGGCGGTGCTCGCCGCGCTCATCTCGGCGCACGAAGTCGGGATCACCCACCGCGATGTGAAGCCGGGCAACATCCTGGTCTCCCCCGACGGCCGGGTGAAGCTGGCGGACTTTGGGATCTCGCGTCGAGCCGAAGACTCCGCGCTGACCCGAACCGGCCTGATGGTCGGGTCTCCGTCCTACATCGCGCCCGAGGTCGCGCGTGGCCGCGCTGCCACCAGCGCAGCGGATATGTGGGGTTTAGGCGCGACACTGCAATGCGCCGTCGAAGGCACCCCGCCATTCGATCTCGGCGACCCGGTCGCGACGCTGACCGCCGTCGTCGGTGACGCGGCGAGACCCGCGCCGCACGCCGGGCCGCTACAACCGATCATTACCGCGATGCTGCAGAAGGATCCGCGGGAGCGGATGCGCCCCGATGAGGCTAAGCGGGCGCTGCAGGAGGTCGTCGACAGCCGTCCGGCGCCGCGGCCGACGTACGCCCCGCCGTCCGGTCCACTGGCTTCGACCACCATGGCGGCACCCCAGCAACGGGCTCGCGTTAACCACCCGGCACCCGCGCCGCCTCCTGGCGCTCACCGCAATGACCCGCGTTCGAATCCCGCCCTGGCGACTCGCCGGGTCGACCCACGGCAACTCACCGCCCAGGCGCCCTGGGCAGGAAGTTACCCGCCAGGAGGGCAGACCAGTTTCCGGCCGAACCAGCCGGCGCCCGGCCCGCGACCGACGCAGCCGGGGCCGCCCTCTCGTCCGGTGAGCCCGATGCCTGCCAGCGGTCCGATCCGCAACGGTGCACCGTACGCCCCGAACAGCGGCGCGCACCGCACCCCGAGCCTCAGCCCGTCTCGTCGCGCTTGGGACAACCCGTGGATCGCGGGCCTCATCGGCCTACTGATCGCGGTCCTGATCGGCACCATCGCCATCATCTGGATCTCCAACGAAAATTCATCCAGCGGCAACCCGCCAACGAGCGAGATCGTCGACTCGCCGCAGCCCTCCTCGGTCAAGGTAGGCGGTGGTTCAATCGAGGGGGACCCGGGCAAGGATCTAGCCTCCTCGATCGATGTCGCGATCGCGCAGTGACGTCGCGATGACCGATGCTCTGCGCGCCCAGGTCGAGGCGTGGATCGCCGACGATCCGGATCCGGCGACCCGAGCTGAACTCACCGAGTTGTTGACCGCATTGCCGGCGAGCGCGGCCGAACTGGCCAACCGATTCAGTACGGCGCTCCAATTCGGCACGGCGGGGTTGCGCGGGCCGCTACGCGCCGGCCCGAACGGGATGAACCGAGCTGTGGTCGCGAGGGCCGCTGCCGGGCTCGCGCGCTACCTGGATACCGCTGCGATCGCTGGCCCCGTGGTGATCGGGTTTGACGCGCGGCACGGTTCGCGCCGCTTTGCTCACGACACTGCCGAGATCGTCGCTGGCACCGGTCGTACCGCGCTGATCATGCCGCGCGAACTACCTACGCCGACGCTCGCGTACGCGACCCGCGAACTTGCCGCGGCCGCAGGAGTTATGGTCACCGCCTCACACAACCCGCCCAGCGACAACGGCTACAAGGTGTACCTCGGCGGGCCGACAGGGCGCTACGCGCAGATCGTGCCGCCGGCCGACGCGGATATTTCCGCGCTCATCGCGCAGGTCGACACCGTCACCGAACTGCGGCGATCCACCCACTACGACGTCGTCCCGGACGAGCTCTACTGGCGATTCGTGCAGGCCGCAGCCGATGTGGCGGCACCGGATTCACCGCGTGCGCTCAGGGTTGCGGCGACCGCGTTGCACGGCGTCGGTGGGCAAGCGCTGCACGATGCGTTCACGCTCGCCGGATTTGCGGCGCCGATCGTCGTCGCGCACCAGCAACGACCTAACCCGGAGTTCGGTGGACTGGCCTTCCCAAACCCCGAAGAGCCAGGTGTCCTGGACGATCTGCTCGCACTCGCGATCGATGAACGCGCTGATCTGGCGATCGCGAACGACCCGGACGCCGATCGGTGTGCGGTCGCCGCGGTGATGCGCGGTGGCTGGCGTCAGTTGAGCGGCGACGAACTCGGCGTGCTACTTGCCGACCATCTCATGCGTCGTGGTGCGCGCGGGACCTACGCGAGCACGATCGTGTCCTCGTCAATGCTGGGCGCGCTCTGCGCCCGCCGCGGCGTGGCGTACGCCGCCACCTTGACCGGGTTCAAATGGATCGTTCGCGCCGACGATCACACCGGCCACGCGCTGCGTTTCGGTTACGAGGAGGCCATCGGATACGCCGTCGACCCCGCATCGGTCAACGACAAGGACGGGATCTCTGCGGCTGTGCTGAGCGCCGAACTCGCCGCCTCGCTGAAGGCGGCCGGATCCTCGATACAGCAGCGATTGGACGAACTGTACGCGGAAGTCGGCTACCACCACACCACGCAAGTCTCGATGCGGGTGCCGGATCTGAACATCATCACGGACGTGATGCGACGATTGCGCGCCACGCCGCCGTCCGCCCTTGGCCAGTGGCCGGTCGAGGTCGAGGATCTGCTCGGGAGGACCGACGCGCTGATCATCCGCGGTGACGGCGTACGAGTGGTGATCCGGCCGTCGGGGACCGAGCCGAAACTGAAGGCTTACCTGGAGGTCGTCGTACCACCAGGCAATGCGAGCGCCGCGCGCACCGAAGAACTCGCGATGGCACAGATGAGCGCGTTGCGCGCCGAGGTCACCGCGCTCATGTCGTGATCCCGCGCGCGCCCTCGAAGGCGGTGCGCCCTCGAGCGCAGGGGTTAATGGTCAGCCGTGGGAGACGCGTTCGAGGGCGGGGAAATTCCCCCACCTTCGGCGGTGAAGCCCGCGCTCGATTGCACGTCCCGCCGCGGATCGCCTATACCGCGACGAACTGACGGTCGCCGGCATCCCCGAGTCCCGGCACGATAAACCCATTCTCATTGAGTCGCTCGTCGATTGACGCGGTCACCAACCGCAGTTCCATGCCTGCCTGGCCGGACTGCTCAATCGCTCGCACACCCTCTGGGGCCGCCAGCACGCATACGCACGTGATCGGCCCCGCTCCGCGCGAACGCACAAGTTCAATCGCGCGCAACAACGACCCGCCTGTGGCCAGCATCGGATCGAGCAGGTACACCTCACGACCGGCCAACGACTCCGGCAGGGATTCCAGATAGGCGCTCGGTTGCAATGTGGACTCATCGCGGGCCAGACCGACGAACCCCACCTGGGCCTGCGGCAATAACTCCAGCGCTGCGTCGACCATGCCGAGTCCGGCGCGCAGCACCGGCACCATCAGCGGCGTATTGGCCACCTGAACCCCCGAGGTTTCCGCGACCGGGGTGCGCAGTCGCACCGCGCGAACTGCGAGATCGCGAGCGGCCTCGTAGACGAGCATTCGGGTGAGTTCACCTAGCGCGGCCCGGAACTCCGACGGCGCCGTACCAGCGTCCCGAATCGTGCTCAAGCGGATGGGAGACAACTGTCGTCAGCACGCGACCAAGCCTACTGGGCCGGGTATGTGAGACCGACTTACTTCGGTGAGGGGAAAACTCACCGCTGTGCGGCGCGGGCCTCGGTGGAGTCGCTAGAGTGGCACCCGTGACTTTTCACCAGTTGAGGGGTAATCGATGAGCTCCGCCGAGATCGTTCCGATCGCATTGGTTCTTGATGAGCGCACCGGCTACACGCTGTGGGCACCCCCGTGGGAAGAGGACGGCGAGCAGTGGCAGGCCTTCCTGGGCAAGGACGACAAAATCCTGCTGTTCGACAGTCCCGCGCAACTCGCCCAGTTCTTGCGCGACGAGGACGATCACGACCTCAATGACCATCCGGATTGGGACGAGTGGGAGGATGTCGACGCGTTCGACGTCGTACCGGACAACGACAGCACGTTCGACCTGGACGGCGTGTACGAGCTCGTCCTGTCGCGACCTGATCGTTGGTCGGTAGGCGATCTCGGACGCACGCTCGCCATCGTTGATGCCATCGCGCAGTGCTGCGACGAGGACATCGTCAAGCCGGTCGAGGGAACCTCCGAGCTAAGCATGGTCTCCGACGGACTGAACGCGTTCACCGGGCGCTCCGGCGATCGGGCCTGGGACAACATCGCACTTGGCATTTCCGCGCACTGGGAGGATGTGTGTGAGCGGGTTGCGCAGTGGATCGATTGGCGTGAACCGGTCGAACTCGACGACGACCTCGCCGATGCGCAGAAGGAAATCGACGCCACCGCGCTGCCAGTGGATGATCCCGACGCGCTGATCGATGCCGAGGACGCCGCCCGCGAGGAAGACGAGGAGAACGACTACCTCGAGGAGCGGGATGAGCGCGAGCGTGCCGACCTCGGCGAAGACGAAGACGCGGATGATGACGATGAATCGGACGAGGATGACGCCGACGCCGATGATGACGACACCGATGACGATGACGCGGATGATGACGACACCGAGTCCGATGACGACACCGACGAAGAGGACCTCGATTATCAGCCGTTAGCCGGCTCCGCTCCCGACGACGAGATCGACGCAGAATCGGCGTACGAATTCTGGGAGGACTCCGGCATCCTGCCGGTGCGCATCACCCTGCCGGAGAAGGATTTCGACGAGACCGAAGCATTCACGTTGCGCTGTTACGTCGACGATAGACCGATTTTCATGGGCGCCAACCAGGCCCCGTGGTTGTTCCGCTCTCCCGATGCGATGCTCGACGTCGTCGAGGACGACGACCAAAACGACATCGAAAAGCCCGGCCACGACCTACGTAACCTGGCAACCTGGCCGACGGTCGTAGGCGCCGTACGCGACGACGATATGCCGCTGGCCATCGCCGGGCAGGACGACGTCGACCTGGAACAGGTCGATCGAATGGTGCGCGGTGAACTCGACCTGAACGCCGAGGCATTCACCGCCGCCGCAGACCTGCTCGCCGACCTGGCCGAGTACGGCGAACTCGACGGGAGTAGCTCTCTCCTGGAAGGTGACGGTGCGCTGGGCACGCTGGTGGCTGCTGCGCGCGACGGCGAGGACACCGTCATCGATGATCCCGATGCGCTCATCGGCGAATGGGAGGCCGTTCTACGCGAGGTCGCCAGCATCATCGAGTGGGCCGACTAACGATCGGTGCGTCGCGCTGATCGGCACTGCGGGCTTCATCCGGCGGATTCCTAGTCTGCTGGGCATCACGTGGCTACTCAGCGATGCGTAGCGCCCGCGCTTACTGCGGTCTTGTTGCATAGTTGTTTAACGGTCCGTCACGGCGGTGATATCGCTCGCGTCGAACGCCTGCGGGAGCACCGGCGACATCGGCAGCGCTCCGCTCGGCGTACGCAGCAGGCATTCGCGCCCGCCATGCTCCCACAGCAACTGGCGGCAGCGGCCGCACGGCATCAAGGTGTTCCCGTCGGCGTCCACACACCACACCGCGATCAGGCGCCCGCCACCGGTGAGCACCAGGTTCGACACCATCGCGCACTCGGCACGCAAACTCAAGCCGTACGACGCGTTCTCGACGTTGCAGCCGGACACGACCCGGCCATCATCGACGAGACCGGCTACGCCGACCGGGAATCTCGAGTACGGCGCGTACGCCGCCCGCATAGCGCTCAGCGCCGCTTCGTGCAGCGTCGGCCAGTCGATGGGAACGGTCATGCTTTCCCCTCGTCGCAGGTGCTTCCAGTTGTACGCCGGCGTGGTGATCTAGGTCGCCGGTGAGCACCATTTGACCCCAGATTCATCGCTACGTTCGTAAGGTGGTCACATGCCCAAATTCGCGCGTGCGCACCGGCCTTCGCCGTTATATCGGGCATTTGTCGCTGGCGCCGTGGCATCGGTCTTGTTACTCGGCGGTTTCGCCTCACCGGCGAGCGCCGCCCCGACGTCGTCGAACCCCACATCTTCCGGCGCGCCACCAACGCCGTCCATCGATGCCGCCGCGCCAACCCCGACGTCGGCCAAGTCCAACGGAAAGTTGCAAGGACACGCCCCGGACGGCAGCACCATCGGTGGTTCGGAACTAAGCACCCGCGACATCGTCACCTACGACGGCGCGCCCGCGCTACCGAAGAAGATCACCGCTCACGGGTGGCTCGTCGCCGACCTCGGCACCGGCGAAGTTCTTGCCGCGAAGGACCCACACGGGCTGTATTACCCCGCGAGCACCCTGAAGACCCTCACTTTTCTCGCCCTGTACCCGCAGCTGGACCCAGCCGACGTGCTGACCGCTACGCACGAGGACGCGAGCGTAGAAGGCAGCCGAGTCGGGATAGTCGAGGACGGCAAGTACAGCGTCGGGCAACTGTGGTCGGCATTGATCCTGCAGTCCGGCAACGATGCGGCGCGCATGCTGACGCGGGCAGCGGGCGGGCCAGAGACCGCATTGGGCCTGATGGAGGACAAGGCGGCGCAGTTACACGCGTACGACACCCACCCAGGTACGACCTCCGGTCTCGATGTCGCCGGGCAGTCGTCCTCGCCGTACGATCTGGCGCTGTTCATGCGTGAGATCGTGCAGGATCCGACACTGCGAAAGATCGCTGGCGCCAAACTCGGGAAGTTGCCGGCGCAGCCCCCTGATTATCCTCAACCTCTCACGTACGGCAACCAGAACCAACTGGTGCTCGAGTACAGCGGAGCAATCGCGGGCAAGAACGGTTTCACCGACGCCGCGCGGAACACGTTCGTGGCGGCTGCCGAACGTGGTGGTCGCACCCTTGTGGTGAGCCTGATGCGGGCCGAGCAAACACCGCAACCGACCTGGATGCAGGCAGCGGCGCTGCTCGACTGGGCATTCGACGCGCCCGATTCGACCAGTGGTGCGGGGCGGCTCATCACACCTGACGAGGTCTCCCTGACGACCGCCGATCCATCGACATCCGCCGTCGCTAGCGGCCAGGCCGCCGGCTCGAGGGCGCCCTCGCTCGCGCAGAACTCGGCATCTTCGGATTCGCAGCAACACACGGGCACCTTCTGGCCGCTCATCGCCGTGCTCGGCGGCTTGCTGCTGGTCGCGGTCCGGGTGGCCGCTCCCCGCCACCCACGACGCTGAAACCGCTCGGGGTTCATTGCCCGGCGGGCGCCTCATCCCTCAGCGGGTACGCGGCAATGGGGATCCACGACCCGTCAGACTCCTGCCGATGCACCGACACCGCGTCGACGCGCAGGTCCGCGCGAAAGTTCTCCAAACGTTCGAATGCCTCATCGAGGGCTTGCTCATCGACGTCCTGAGCGATCGTGACGTGTGGGTGATACGGAAATGACCGAGTGATCCGCAAGCCATCCATATCCAGTAGGTCCGCGGCGAGCTGCTCGCATCCGGCGATCCCGTCAGCGACGGCGACGAACACGACGTCCGAGACCGGACGGAAGCTACCGGTGCCACGCAACCGTACAAGAAACGCGCGGTGTTCCGCGCAGCGCTCGCGTACCCGAGACAGCAGCGTCTCGACGTCCTGTCGCGGTACGGGAGTCGGCGGTACCAGCGTGATGTGCGGCTCGACCAGGTCCGCAAGCGTATCGCCGGCGCGGCGGCGCGCCGCCCGCAATTGTTCGCCGTACGGCGCGGGTATCGGAATCGACAGCCCGAGGGTGACGAACCGAGCCTCATCGACCGCAACCGGTGACGTCATCGCTGATCTGCCGCTCCCGTGTGCGCCTACGGAATCCCTACGAACCCGACGGCGTCGTACGCCGCCTTCAAGATCGGCGCAGCAATCTCTCGCGCGCGCTCCGCCCCTCGAGCCATCAGGCGTTCCAGTTCGGCCGGATCATCCAGCAGTTCACGGGTGCGGGCGGCGATCGGCTCAAATTCGCCGACAACGGCTTCGGCGACATCGCCCTTCAGCGCGCCGTATCCCTTGCCGTCGTATTCGGCTACCAATGACTCGGGCTCTCGTCCGGTCACCGCACCGAGGATCGACAACAGGTTCGTCACGCCCGGCTGGTTTGCCCGATCGAACCGGACGACGCCTTCGTTGTCGGTGACAGCGGATTTGATGCGCTTGCTGATCTGTTTCGGGTCGTCGAGGATATTGATCATCCCGCCGTCTGTCTGCGCAGACTTGCTCATCTTGCCGGTGGGGTTCTGCAGGTCGACAAATTTCGCGGTGGCCTTCTGAATCAGCGGCTCGGGCACGACAAACGTCTTCTTGAAGCGAGTGTTGAATCGCTGGGCCAGGTCGCGCGTCAATTCAAGGTGTTGGCGCTGGTCCTCGCCTACCGGGACGCCGGTTGCGCGATACAGCAAGATGTCCGCGGCCATCAGCACCGGGTACGTGAACAGACCAACCGAAGTGTGGTCGGTACCTTCCTTGCCCGACTTGTCTTTGAACTGCGTCATTCGACCCGCTTCACCGAACCCGGTGATGCACTGCAGCACCCACGCCAACTGTGTGTGCTGCAGAACGTGCGACTGCACGAACAACACTGACTTCTGCGGATCCACACCCATCGCAATCAATTGGGCGTAACTCACCAGCGTGCGGCGGCGAAGCTGCTTGGGGTCCTGTTGCGCCTCGACGGTGATCGAGTGCAGGTCGACCACCGCGTAGACCGTCTCAACGCCAGAGTTTTGTATCCGCACCCAATGTTTCAGCGCGCCGAAGTAATTGCCGAGATGAAACGAATCGGCGGTCGGCTGAATACCGGAGAAGACGCGCTGGAAACTCACGAGTAGCCCTTCGGAGGAGATCTTGATGCGTCGTTCATCATCCCACGCTGCTCATCCGGCTTGGTTGCCGTACCGGGAGGTGAGCGGCAGTGGCTCAGATCACTACCGACAGGTAACCTGAGGCAAACCGGAGGTGGCTGATGTCCCTGCCCACGCGTGCCGAACTGAGCGCCAAAGCCAAGTTCCTGTCCCAGCTCTATCTGACTCGCGGGTACCTGCACTATGCGGCTCGGGTGCGTGGCGACGCATTCGCGAGGGCATCCGTTTTCCCGTGGCACACCGACCCCTATCCGCAATACGAGCGACTTCGCGCCCAGGGTCCCCTATCTAAAGGCGTCATCAAGGGCGTATTCACCACAGTCGATCACGCGCTGTGTAAACAGGTGCTCACCCGACGCGATTTCGGCGTCGCCGGGCGCGATGACCAGGATGCGTTGGACACCCAGGGCAACATCTCACTGCTGCAGCTTGATCCACCGGACCACACGCGCATCCGTCGCGTCGCTGCCCCGGCGTTCACCCCGCGACGGATGGCACTGTACGAGCAGCGCATCGAAGCCCTCATGCATGAACTCGCCGACGAGGCTGTGCGCGCCGATCGGTTCGATCTGAAGAAGCTGATCGCCGCACCATTACCCATTTCGGTGATCAGCCAACTGCTCGGCGTCGACGATATCGACAACGACGCGTTCACTCGGTACGGCAACATCCTCGGCGGCCTGCTGGACGGGCCACAGTCGCTGCGCCATATGCGCGAGGCCGACCAGGCGCGCAGCGCGTTGCGAGACATGTTCGTGCCCCTGATCGAGCAGCGACGCCTCGACCCACGCGAGGACATGCTCAGCACCCTCGCGCAGCACGAAGGCGAGTCGATCTCCGCCGACGAGATGATCCCGCTGTGCAACCTGCTGCTGATCGCGGGATTCGAGACGACCGTCAACCTGATCGGTAACGCGATTCACCAGTTGCTGCGGCACCGTGATCAATGGCGCCGATTGGTCGACGACCCGTCACTGGCGGCCGGCGCCATCGAGGAGACCTTGCGCTATGACCCGCCGGTTCAGATGACCTCGCGGATCTACCAAGGGGACGAGCCGACCGAAATCGGCGGCATAACGCTGCGCCCGGGAGGGGTCATCATCCCGGTACTAGCCGGCGCCGGGCGAGACCCGCAGGTGTGCACCGACCCGCAGCGCTACGACATCACCCGCCAGGACGCAACCGGACACCTCGCCTTCTCGGCCGGGATCCACTACTGCGTGGGCGCACCGTTGGCCAAACTGGAAGCAACCGTGGCATTACGGGTGATCGCCGAGCGGATGCCGCAGCTACAGCTCGACGGCAAGGTCGACATCCGCGAAACGCGCGTTATCCGCGGCGTACGCACCCTGCCCGTGCGTGTCACCGCCGATGTGGCTGCCGCGCGTCCCGCCGCCTGAGCCCGGAGTCACCGCACAGATCCAATACAGAAACCAGCATTTTCTCCGCACCACCAGTGGCGGGCGGCGGGCCGATTGAGCCCGCTCGCCCCATAGATCGAGCGCTCAATATGTGGAATAGTTCGCCTTAGTTAACGATCCTGGCCAACGCTAGTTGCGTAGCGGTCATCTACAGGGAGATTTTCATGGCTGAGTTTGATCTCGTCATACGAGGCGGGACAGTAATCGACGGCTCCGGCTCCGACGGTTTCACCGCGGACGTCGCCGTCGCACATGGCAAGGTTGCCGAGGTCGGCAAGGTGAGCGGCTCCGGCACCCGCGAGGTCGAGGCCGCCGGAGCTGTTGTCGCACCCGGCTTCGTCGATATTCACACCCACTTCGACGGACAAGCCACCTGGGACAACTACTTGCAGCCCACGTCGTGGCACGGCGTCACCACCGCCATCATGGGCAACTGCGGGGTCGGCTTCGCACCTGCGATCCCCGACGATCACCAGCGACTGATCAAGTTGATGGAGGGCGTCGAGGACATTCCTGGAGTCGCGCTCACCGAGGGGCTGTCCTGGGACTGGCAAACCTTCCCCGAGTTCCTCGACGCGCTTGAGCGGATCCCGCACGATGTCGACTTCGCGACGCAGGTTCCGCACGCCGCACTGCGCGTACGCGCGATGGGTACGCGCGCATCCGCGCTGGAGATCGCGACGGCCGAAGAGGTCTCGATGATGGCCAAGCTCGCCGCCGAGGCTATTGAGGCTGGCGCGCTGGGCTTCTCCACCTCACGCACGCTGAACCACAAGAGCAGCGACGGCGAACTGACCCCGTCGTACCGCGCCGGCGTCGACGAGCTCGTCGCGATCGCGAAGGCGATCGGTGAGACCGGTACCGGCGTACTACAGCTGGTCTCCGATCTGCCGATCAAGGACCAAAGCGAGTTCGATCTGGTCACGCGGATGCTCGAGGCGTCCGGCCGTCCGATGTCGCTTTCACTCGCACAGGGTGGCCCGAACCCAGATCGCTACAAGGGGATCCTGCAGTTCATCACGGACATGAACGAGGCCGGGCACACCTTGCGTGGGCAGGCCGGCGCCCGCGCGATCGGCATCATTCTGGGCCTGGAGTGCACGCTGCATCCGTTCATGATGAACCCGGTCTTCAAGGCCGAACTCGCGCACCTTCCCATCGCTGAGCAGGCCAAGCGGATGTCGGATCCGGCGATGAAGTCGCGGATCCTGGCTGCGCAGACAAACGAGAAAGACAAGAACATCATCGGCGGCGAGTTGATCGACTTCTACTCGCACATGGTCTACCTGGCCGACCCGCCCGACTACGAGCCCGACCTGTCGACTCAGTCGTTGCTGAACCGGTCAGCCGCCGAGAACCGCACGCCCGAGGACATCGCCTACGACATCATGGTTGAGGACGAGGGCAAAGGGAAGCTCTATGCTCCGCTGCTGAACTACGGTCACGGCAACCTGGACGCAGTTCGCGACATGCTGGTGCACCCGCACACCGTCCCCGGCCTGTCGGACGGCGGCGCGCACGTCGGCACCATCTGTGACGGCAGCTTCCCGACCACACTGCTGCAGTACTGGGCCCGCGATCGCGAGCACGGCAAGATCCCGCTGCCCTTCGTGATCAACCGCCAGGCCAGGGCCACCGCCGAGGCCGTCGGCCTTCTCGACCGCGGTCTACTCAAGCCTGGCTACAAGGCGGACATCAACATCATCGATATGAACGAGTTGCACCTGTATCGCCCGACCGTCAGCTTCGACCTGCCGGCAGGCGGACGTCGTCTGCTGCAGCGCGTCGACGGTTACAAGCACACGTTCTTGAACGGCATCGAGATCTACCACGACGGCGAGGCCACCGGCGAACTTCCCGGCAAACTCGTCCGCGGCGAGCAGAGCGTCTAACTGCACGGCTGATCAAAGCGCCCTTGGCCCAGTGGCCAAGGGCGCTTTGTGCTGACATATCGAGTGATCTCACGGTTACCCCGTGGCGCCGGTGAGGCGTAGCGCGGCATATCCCGTGGCACCGGTTAGCCCCTGGCACCGGTTACCCCGTGGGGCGGTTACCCCGTGGGGCGGTTACCCGTGGCGCCGAGGGCCGCCAGCAGCGCATCGTTCTCGGCGGCGGTGCCGATTGTGATGCGGATACCTTCGCCGGCGAACGGGCGCCCCATGATTCCCGCCGCCATCAGCTGATCCGCGATCTGCTCGGTCTGCTCACGAGCACTGATCCACACGAAGTTGGCGTGACTGTGCGGCACCGCGTACCCGGCCGCGCGCAACGCCGAGCCCACCCGTTCGCGTTCGCGGGATGCCTCATCGACGCGCACCTTGAGTTCGTCGGCCGCGGCCAGCGACGCCAGCGCCGCGATTTGCGCGATGGAAGAGACCGCGAACGGCATCATCGTCTTACGCACCACCGCGGCGACCGTGGGATCCTCCGAAACCAAGTAACCAACTCGCAGCCCGGCCAGGCCGTACGCCTTCGAGAACGTGCGCAACACACACACATTCTGCCGCCCACGCATCAATTCGACGCCATCCGGTACATCGTCATCGGTGATGTATTCGCCGTACGCCTCGTCGAGCACGATCAGCACGTCAGCCGGCACCGCATCGATAAACCGAACGAGTTCATCGCGGCGTACCGCCGTACCCGTCGGATTGTTGGGGTTGCAGACGATCACAACGCGAGTGCGCTCGCCGATAGCCGCCAGCATCGCATCCAGATCGTGCGTCTCCTCGCGTAGCGGCACCGGGATCAGCCTCGCGCCGACCACCTGGGCCACCAGCGGATAGGCCTCGAACGAGCGCCAGCCCGCCACGATTTCGTCGGCCGGGTCGCAGAAGGCGTGCATGATCTGCTCCAGCAGCGTCACCGAGCCGCAACCGAACGCGACCTGCTCCGCGGCAACACCTACCTTCTCGGCCAGCACCGCTGTCAACTCGGTCACGCCCGTATCTGGATACCGATTAATTCCCTGGGCGGCCTCGGTGATCGCGTCAATCACCGATGGCAGCGGCGGATGCGGATTCTCGTTGGAGGCCAACTTGATCGGCGCCGACTTGCCCGGCTGGTACGCCGCGAGCTCGATGATGGACTGCCGAGCACGCACGCTCATTCTTCGCCTCCGTATGGAATCTGGCCCGTTGCGCCTTTGACGCTCACGTGTCAACCGAGTCGTCGTCCGGATCGATCTTGCGCACCGCGGTCACATGCAATCTAGCGGCCCGTCGCCCATCGAGTGCGGTCACGGTCAAGGTGCCGGTATGCCGCAGGGTTTCGAAGTCGACCCGATCGCCGAGTTCGGGGACCCGCCCCAATAGGGCCATCACGTACCCACCCATGGATTCGTACGGCCCCTCGGGGAGTTCGACCGCCGTTATATCAGTGAACTCGGAGAGATTCGTACCACCGTCGATCTCGAACACCCCGCTCGCCAAGCGCTCGGAGGCCGAGTCCTCCTCGTCGTACTCGTCGCGGATATCGCCGATGATCTCCTCGATCAAATCCTCGAGCGTGACGATTCCGTCGGTGCCGCCGTACTCATCGACAACGATCGCGAGATGGAAACTGCCGCGGCGCATGTCCGACATCGACTCCAGCACGGCCTTCGAACCCGGCAGGTGCAGTACCTCCCGAGCGACGTCGGCCACCGTCTTCGAGCGGTCCCGCGGATCGGAGAACATCAGATCGCGGATGTGCACGAACCCGATGATGTCATCTTGACCACCGGGGCCCGTCACCGGATAGCGGGAATGCGGTGCGTCCTTGGCGTCGTGGAGCGCCTTACTGACAGTCTGCGCACCGTCGAGAAACTCAGCTTGTCCACGAGGCAGCATCACCTCACGGATGGCGCGCGAACTGGCGTCGAGTACCTCACCGATCAGTTGGCGTTCATCCCAGGTCAACGACTCGCTCGAGGCGACGATCCCACGCAGTTCGTCGCCGGTGATCTCCTCCTTGGCCACGTTGGTATCGCCACCGAGGAGGCGTACGACGATGTTCGTTGACTTGCCGAGCAGCCAGATCACCGGCCGAAATACGTTCGCCAGCCGATCCAGGCTCGGCGCGAGCGCCATCGCGATCCCCTCGCTGCGTTGCAGCGCAAGGCGTTTCGGAGTCAGCTCACCCAGCACCAGCGAGATATACGCGACACCCAGCGTCACCAGGATCAGCGCGAGAATGTTGGCAAACGATTCCGAGAGCCCCCAGTCGATAAGGACCGGCGAAAGGTACTGCCCCAGCCGCTCGGCACCGACCGCCGCAGATAGGAATCCCAGGACGGTCACACCCACCTGAACGACGGCGAGGAACCGGTTCGGGTCATCCAGTAGCCGCTTGAGGCGCCGCCCGCGCTTACCGCCTGACGTCGCGAGCCGCTCCACCTGACTGGACCGCAGGCTCACCAACGCAATCTCAGCGGCCACGAAAATCGAAGCAAGCAGCGTGATCCCGATGACGATCAGGATGTCGACGAGCACGTATGACCTTCCTCTAGCGGAAACTTCACCCTACCCGCCGATGCAGCGCCCTACGACGCCGCGAGCGCCTCGGCCCGCGGACGACAACGGCCGCCGCCCCGTGAGGGACGACGGCCGCAATGCGATCTAGTGTGACCTACTTGTTCGGGTAGTCACGCTGCGTCGCGCCGGTGTACACCTGGCGCGGACGGCCGATCTTGGTCTTCGGGTCGCTGATCATCTCGCGCCACTGCGCGATCCAGCCCGGCAGGCGGCCGAGTGCGAACAGCACCGTGAACATCTCGGTCGGGAAGCCCATGGCCTTGTAGATCAGACCGGTGTAGAAGTCGACGTTCGGGTAGAGCTTGCGCTCGATGAAGTAGTCATCGGCGAGCGCGATCTCCTCCAGGCCCATGGCCAGATCGAGCAGCGGGTCCGGCTTGTTCATCGTCTCAAGTACGTCGCGCACGTCCTTCTTGACGATCGCTGCGCGCGGGTCGTAGTTCTTGTAGACGCGGTGCCCGAAGCCCATGAGCTTCACGCCGTCTTCTTTGTTCTTGACCTTGTTCATGAACTCTTTCGGGTCCATGCCGTTGTCGCGAATCTCTTCGAGCATTTCCAGAACGGCCTGGTTCGCGCCACCGTGCAGGGGCCCGAACAGCGCGTTCACGCCGGCTGAGATCGAAGCGAACATGTTCGCGTTCGACGAACCAACCAGACGCACCGTCGAGGTCGAGCAGTTCTGCTCATGATCGGCGTGCAGAATGAACAGGCGGTCCAGCACCTTCGAGACGGTCGGGTCGACCTGGAACTGCTCCGCCGGCACGCCGAACGTCATCCGCAGGAAGTTCTCGACGTACGACAGCGAGTTGTCCGGGTACAGCAGTGGCTGGCCCAGCGACTGCTTGTGCGCGTACGACGCGATGGTCGGCAACTTCGCCATCAGCCGAATCGTCGAAATGTGGACCTGCTCGGCATCAAACGGGTCCAGCGAGTCCTGGTAGAAGGTCGACAACGCCGACACACCAGCCGAGAGCACCGCCATCGGGTGCGCATCGCGCGGGAAACTCTCGAAGAAACGAGTCATCTCCTCGTGCAGCATCGTGTGACGAGTGATCGAGTCGGTGAACTCGGCCAGCTGATCGCTGGTGGGCAGCTCTCCGTAAATGAGCAGATACGAGACCTCGAGGAAGGTCGACTTCTCGGCCAACTGGTCGATGGGGTATCCGCGGTAGCGCAGGATTCCGGCGTCACCGTCGATGTAGGTGACCGCCGATTCACACGACGCGGTGTTGACGAAGCCGACGTCCAGGCCGACCTTGCCGGTGGTGCTCAGCAGCTTCGAGACGTCGATCCCGTCCGAGCCCTCGGTGGCCTTGATCGTGCCGAGGTCAAGCTCGCCTTCAGGGTGCTTGAGCGAGTAGTCAGTCATGAATTCACCAATCTAAGAGACATACTCTGATCGCAATGGCTGCGCAGCTGTGGCTCCCGCAGACATCCAGCGTTCAATGTATGCCCGCCCAGCAAGGATTTCCTTACCGACCCCAACATTTCCGCAAATCTCAAACTTTGAGACATAATCTCGCTGGTTGGCCAACATTTGGGTCTCGATTCGTGGTCGGTCGCCATGTTCGCCGACTCGCTGTGCTCGTTGCGGGTCCGGGGGTATGCGACGATCGTGGCATGACTTCCAGAAGCATCCGCGGCGGCGGCGATTGCCACCTCAATCTGGTAGCCGCTGGCCCGCAGGACGGCCCGCTTATCGTGGGAATCCATGGCATCGGTCAGTCCCATCTCGCCTTCGAACCGCTGCTTCAGGCGGCCGACGTACGCCGCTGGCGCGTCGCCGCGCTAGACATGCGCGGGCACGGCGATTCCGACAAGCCGCACAACGCATACGGCGACAGCGCGCTCTGGGCAGACGACGTAAAAGCCGCGCTGGAGGCCGCGGGCGCCAATCCCGATCGCCGAGCGGTGGTTCTCGCCTGGTCCTACGGCGGCGCCGTCATCACCGACTACCTCGCGGCGTACGGCGGTGACCTGGTGCGCGCCGTGGTGACGCTCGGCGCGACTGACAAACTAGGTGCACCGGTTGGGCCGTACATCACGCCACAGTTCGGCGCGTTGGGTAAGGCGATCATGACCGACGACACCGGCGAGGTTGCCGAGCAACTGCTGGACATGTGTGCCGCCGGCCCGCTGGCTCCCGAGTTTCGCAGCCGATTGCTCGCCGGTGCGCTCAAATGCCCCGCGCACGTCCGCAACGGGATGTTCCGCCGCACAGTCGACAACGATGAAGCCGTTGCGTCGTACCAAGGAGTGTGGCTGGCTACGCACGGCGATCAGGACCAGATGTTCTCCCCGGGACTGTCCAAGCACCTCGCTGAACTCGCCCCGAACGGTAGTTACAAGCAGTACGCCGGCTGCGGTCATATGCCTTTATGGGACGTCACCGACGAGTTCCTCGCGGACCTGGCCGCCATCGTCTAGCCGCGCTGCGGGCCTACCGCGCGACGTATGCAACCGACAGAGGGTTGGGATGTGAGTGTGTGTGTCGATACGGCACACGAATTCACATCGAACCGTACGGACGAGTTATCCACAGCCTCACCCTGGCCACTGGCGCTACGGTTCGGGATGTTCTTGACTGCCGAACGTGAACGCGATTCGCGACGACCTCAGTCGCCTGCTGGCCGAGCAACAGAATGTCGTGACCGCGGCCCAACTCTCGACCATCGGCATACCGCGTAGCCGCGTGCGCTGGCTGGTTCACTCGGGCAACTGGCAACGCCTGGGGAGCGGCATCTACTACTGCGGCCGCGGTGAGCCACCATGGCTAGCGGCGGTATGGGCGGCAACCCTCATCGGCGGACCGAACAGTGTCATTGGCGGCACCGCAGCCGCGCACCTGCACGGCCTACAGCCGGAGCCGCCAGACGGGATTCGCATATTCACCGGGCAACAGCGGCAGGTGAAGTCCCGTAACGGCGTACGGTTCGTGCGGTCGGTGCTGCTCCGTAGGACACAAACCATCGCCGACCTGCGGTGCACGACCGTGCCCGAGACGATCCTCGACTGCGCGAGCGAACTGCCCGGCGAGGAACTTGAGGCACTCATCGGGCGCGCGTTCGGGCGCAGAATGTGCAACCGGCGCGCCCTCCACGACGCGCTGTCGCGCCGCCGCGGCGTGGAACACCGCCAGTTGCTCGCGGCCGCATCGGCGGACGCCGAAGCAGGCGCCCACAGCCTCCTCGAGCTGACCTATCTACGCAAGGTCGAACGGGCCCACGGTCTGCACGGCCCCGAGCGCCAGATCCGGGTGGGTCCTGCTCGCGCGTGGGTTGACGTGCACTACGTGCAGTACCGGGTCATCATCGAGCTGGATGGGCAAGCCTTCCACGAAGGTGCGCCGTTTCGCGATCGCACGCGGGACAATCGCAATTCGCGCCTCGGCGCCGTCACGCTGCGTTTCGGGTGGGCCGACGTGATCGAATCCCCCTGCGAGGTGGCTCGCGACGTCGCGCAGACGCTTTCAGCCCGCGGCTGGGACCCGGCAGCGCCGCGCGCCTGCGGACCGGCCTGCACGCTTGGTCGGCCTCGACTGTGAGTTTTGGTCTCATATGAGTAACCGAACTCACACACGAGACCTGCGGGTTGCCGCCTCAGAGGCGCTGGGCACGTAGGGCGCTTCGGCGAGACTTGCCCGCATCGTCGCGTAGCGGCGCGTCGCTCACCTCGATGGTGCGCGGCCGTTTGTGTGGTGAGAGCCGCGTGGCCAGGAAGCGGTGTACGTCGTCGAGGTCTAGGTCCGCGCCCTGCACGATCGCGTGGATCCGATTGCCGTACTCCTCATCAGGCAGCCCGATCACCGCGGACGACGAGATAGCCGGGTACGCCTCCAACGCCGCCTCGATCTCGGCCGGGAACACATTCACCCCGCCGATGAGGATCATGTCGGTCTTGCGGTCGTGCAGGTACAGGAACCCATCGGCGTCGAAATGCCCGATGTCGCCCAACGACTCCCACACCAGGCCGTCGCCGCGGTCGAGTCGCTTCGCATCCGCTCCCAGATAACGGTACGTCTCGTCTCGGTCCTCGGTGCGTCGCATCCACAATTCGCCTTCGGCACCGACCGGCACCGACGCGCCGGACTCGTCCAGAGCGAGGATCTCACCGGCGACTACCGGCCCCACCGAACCGTAGTGACTCAACCACTCCGCCCCACCAATCACGGTCATTGCCTGGCCTTCGGTGCCGGCATACAACTCCATGATTGGTTCCGGGCCGAACCATTCGATCCAGTTCTGCTTCAGCCACGGCGGACACGGCGCCCCCATATGCCACACCGTGGCAATGCTGGAGATGTCGTACGACGACCTCACGTCGTCGGGCAGATTCCACATCCGATGCATCATGATCGGTACGACGTACAGCATCGTGCAGCGGTACTTCTCGATGTTCGCCAGCACCTGCTCAGCCTCGAACCGCTGCATCAGCACGGCGTGCCCGCCGCGCGCCAACGTCTGGAACATGATCATGTGCGGGGCGTTGTGGTGCATCGGCGCGGACACCAGCGACACCGTGTCGGAGAAGATCCGAAACACGTCCAGCGTGGTCGCGTCCAGCGCGGCCGGCGCTCCGGCAAGGATCACCTTCGGTCGTCCTGTCGAGCCGCCGGAGGTAGGCGCCTTCAACGACGGCGAGAGTACGACCGGGAGCTCCCCCTCGTAGGACGCCCCCTCCTCGGCGAGGCGCTGCACGCTCACCATCTCCACATCGAAGCGCGCGGCGAGCGCATCATCACCGACGACGAGGGCGGGATCGGCGACCTCCAGGATCGCGGTGAACTCTGGCGCGGCGAGCTTCTGAGATAATGGCTGCGGTACCGCGCCGACCCGCCAAGTCGCGACGTCGGCAACGACGAAATCCACGCTGTTCCACAGCGCGATGCTGACCAGATCACCGACTCGGACGCCGCGTGCGAGCATGCCGCGTGCGACGAGCCCAGCGCGGCGCCACAGGTGCGCCCAGGTCAACGATTCACCCGTCGTCGCGTCCGTCACGGCCGGGAAGTCTCCGCGCTCACGCGCGTAACGCGCAAAGGCTTCGACGAGCCACTCGGGCTGTTCGGGCTGTGCGACGTCGTTAGTCATGCCACGTTTCTAGCAGACGCACCGTGACCTTCCGCGCGCGTCACGTGCGCATCACAGACCGCGACCGCCTCGCACCTGGTTCGGCGCGAGGCGGTCGTAGGGTGCGAGTGTGTTACAGCGCGTCGATGATGGCGTTCAGCGTGCTCGAGGGCCGCATCGCCGCCGACGCCTTCTCGTCGTCCGGACGGTAGTAGCCGCCGAGGTCCACGGGCTGGCCCTGCGCACCGATCAGTTCAGCGTTGATCTTCTCCTCGTTCTCCGTGAGCTCGGTAGCGACCTTGTCGAAACGTGCGGCGAGCTCGGCATCGGCGGACTGGCTGGCGAGCGCCTGGGCCCAGTACATCGCCAGGTAGTAGTGCGAGCCGCGGTTGTCGATCGAACCCAGTTTGCGGGCGGGAGATTTGTTTTCGTCCAGGAACTTCGCGATCGCGGCATCGAGGGCGTCGGCCAGGACCTGCGCCTTGGCGTTATCGAAGTGACTGGCGACGTGCTCGAGCGACGCACCGAGCGCCGAGAACTCACCGAGCGAATCCCAGCGCAGGTAGTCCTCCTTGACGAACTGCTGCACATGCTTGGGGGCCGAGCCACCGGCGCCGGTCTCGAACAGACCACCACCGGCGAGCAGCGGAACGATCGACAGCATCTTCGCCGAGGTGCCCAGTTCCAGGATCGGGAACAGATCCGTGAGGTAATCGCGAAGCACGTTTCCGGTGACCGAGATCGTGTCCTCGCCCTTGCGGATTCGCTCCAAGCAGTACTTCATCGCCTCAACCGGGTTCTTGATGACGATCTCAAGCCCGTCGGTGTCGTGATCGGCCAGGTAGGTCTTGACCTTCGCGATCACGTTGGCGTCGTGGGCGCGGTTCTCGTCCAGGTAGAAGCATGCCGGTGCGCCGGTCGCGCGAGCGCGCGTGACGGCGAGCTTGACCCAGTCCTGTACCGGGATGTCCTTCACGCGGGACATCCGCCAGATGTCCCCCACCTCAACCTCGCTGCTGATCAGCACATCGCCGGCCGAGTTGGTGACCGTGATGGTGCCGGCCTCCTCGAGGATGAAGGTGGTCGGATGCGAACCGTACTCCTCGGCCTTCTGTGCCATCAGGCCGACGTTCGGGACGGACCCCATCGTGGCCGGATCGAGCGCGCCGTTGGCCTTGCAGTCGTCGAACACAGCGCGGTACATCGGGCCGTAGCAGCGGTCCGGGATCATCGCGAGGGTCTCGTCCTGGGCGTCATCGGCGTTCCACATCTGGCCGGAGTCACGGATTACCACCGGCATGGAAGCGTCGATGATGATGTCGCTGGGCACGTGCAGGTTGGTGATGCCCTTACTGGAGTCCACCATGGCCAGGGCGGGCCGCTCGGCGTACACGGCCTGAATGTCCGCTTCGATCTCGGCCTTCTTCTCCGCCGGCAACTTCTGGAGGCGGGCTTCGATGTCACCGAGACCGTACTTCGCGTCCACACCCAATTCGGCGAACGTCGCCGCGTGCTTGGTGAACACGGGCTCGAAGAATGCCTCGACCGCGTAGCCGAACATCACCGGATCGGACACCTTCATCATGGTGGCCTTCAAGTGCAGCGAGAGCAGCAGGCCTTCGTCCTTGGCCCGGGCGATCTGCGCTGCGTAGAACGCCTTTAGTGCTGCGGCGCTCATGAATGTGCCGTCGACGATTTCGCCGGCGTCGACCTTGACCTTGGCCAGTTCATTTCCGTTCAGTGCGACGGTGAGTTCATCGGCGGTGTCCACCACGATCGACTGCTCATTGCCGTAGAAGTCGCCGTCGGTCATCGTCGCGACGTCGGCCTTGATGTCGGCGTTCCAGGCACCGAGGCGGTGGGGGTTCTTCTTGGCGAAGTTCTTTACCGACAGCGGCGCCCGACGATCGGAGTTGCCTTCGCGCAGCACCGGGTTAACGGCCGAACCAAGGACCTTCGCGTACTTGGCGTTGATGTTCTTCTCATCCTGGGTTTTCGGGCTCTCTGGGTAGTCCGGGATATCGAACCCCTGGCCCTGCAACTCGGCGATCGCGGATTTCAGCTGAGGGACGGACGCCGAAACGTTCGGCAATTTGATGATGTTGGCCTCGGGGGTGTGTGCCAGTTCGCCGAGGTTGGTGAGATTGTCATCGACCCGCTGCTCTGCGCTGAGGCGCTCTTCGAACTGGGCCAGGATGCGGCCCGCGAGGGAGATGTCGCTGGTGGTGACCTCAACGCCGGTTCCCTGGGTGAACGCCTGAACGATCGGCAGCAACGAGTATGTCGCTAACGCGGGCGCCTCGTCGATCTTGGTCCACACAATCTTCGATGTGCTCAAAGCTCTCTCCTCGAGTGCAGGTTCGGTATTCACCGTTTGCGTCTGTCTGGCGCGCCGCGGGGCGCAACTGTGCGGTGCGCCTGGGCACCACGTCACCGCTCATCATTTCACCCGCTCGACACTGTTCCCGAAGGGTGTCCGCATCCTCACTAGATCTTCGCGACGTCCAAGCCAGGGGTGGCTTTTCATGCGACTTTGGAGCACACTGGATGGTGACAAACATTACAAGCCGATATCGGTTTGGTCGGGGTTGCCATCTCCCGCACATCTCGACCTGCAATGACCGCACAATATGTGCAAGTCATCGCCCACCCGGGCACGCAGTCGAGGAGATCTCATGCGAGGAAGCCACATCGCAGCGCTAGTCGCTGCCATGGCTGGACTTGTCATGTTGACGGTCTCCATCGTGACGGCCGGCAATTCCGAACCGCGGCGACAATTGGCCACACCGTCGGCTTCGATCCCACAGCTCCCTGAGCAGCGGGTCACCCCTCCGACCGACCCAAACGCCGTGGCCGATCTCGATCAGTGCCTGAACGCCGGTGACTGCGCCCTGGTTCACACTCGCGCCTTCAGCAACGCCACGATCGAGGTGTTCCAGGAAGAATCCACACCCCCCGTGGTTCACGTGCGCACGGTGCAGGCGAACGGCGATCCCTCGGTATGGAGCCTGAAGGACGAGCACGCCGCGACCTTCAACGCGATGACCTGCGGGCTGGCGAACTGCCTGCTCGACGTGACTGTCGGCCCAGAGATGGTCGCCACCATCGACCTACGCATGGTGGCTGACACCTTGTCCGGCAAGATCGAAGGCGCTGCCGTGGGCGGATCGCTACACACCCAAGCGGCCGACCTGAATAAAGACGGCGTACTCGATCTGATCGCCACCGAGCACTTGGTGACGTCGGACGGCACCGCGTTGACCTACTACCGGACGTACATGAATCAGGATCGCGATCTCATCACGACCGGATGCACATTGCCCGCAGAGTTGGAGCACGCGCCGAGCAGTTTGCAGTCACGCACCTGCCCCACGCACTAGATCCGGTGCGCTAATCCGGTAGTCCCGAAGCCGTAACCACCGCCTCATTCCGGCGTGGCATCCCGGCGGGCTGGTTCGAGTGCAGTGGTCCGGCGGCTAGATTTGGCCACGGGCGACAATCGCCGTAGCGATCAGCATGACTCCGAACAGAAGGCAGAAGATCAGGTCAGACGTGCGGTTACGGACCGCGAGCCACCCGACGAGTCGAGTCGGCAGCACGGCCCGGGCAATACCAACCAACAAGATCGAAGAGCCCATCACCACCAACCCCCGCCGCCATTGCTCAACCGCCACGAACACGAATCCGACCACGAGCATGGCCAGAATGACGAAATACACCATCTGACGCCGCGAACCGCCGCGGATCTGGGTCCGCAGCGGCGGATGTGCGACGGTGTGGACCGGGTTACCGCGCGGCTTCACCACCCTCGTAGGTGGGTTGTTACTCCCCGATCTCGAGAAGCCCGACGGTCTGCGCCGCACAGGCTTCTCGGCAGGCTGGCGTGGCGGTTGGTCGCCGTCCGCGGGGTTGTTGGGCACGTCGATTATTTGTTGGGCACGTCGATTATGCGGAGATACCGACTGCCCGCTCGGCGGCCTCGACGACATTCGCCAGCAGCATTGCGCGAGTCATCGGCCCTACCCCGCCGGGCATCGGCGCGATAAACCCGGCGACCTCACGAACGTCGGGCGTCGTATCACCAACGGGACCGTTTTCGGTGCGGTTAGAGGACACGTCGACGACGGCAGCGCCGGGCTTGATCATGTCCGGGGTGATTAGCCCAATCGAGCCGGCTGCGGCGACGACGATATCGGCCTCACGGGTATGTGCCGCGAGGTCCTTCGTGCCGGTGTGACACACGGTGACCGTGCAGTTCTCCGAACGCCGGGTCAGCAGCAGACTCAGCGGACGGCCGGCGGTGACGCCGCGACCAACGATCACCGCGTGCGCCCCATTCATCGGTACGTCGTACCGGCGTAGTAAGTCGGCGATGCCGCGCGGCGTGCACGGCAAAGGGGCTTCGACACCGAGCACGAGGCGCCCGAGGTTAATCGGGTGCAGCCCGTCGGCGTCCTTTGCCGGATCAATCGCTTCGAGGGCCGCGTCGGCATTCAGGTGCTTCGGCAGCGGCAACTGCACGATGTAACCGGTGCACGCGGGGTCGGCGTTCAATTCGTGGATCGCCTGCAGGACGTCGTCCTGGGTAGCGTCGGCGGGCAGCTCACGACGGATCGAAGCGATACCGACCTGCGCACAATCGCGGTGCTTTCCACGCACGTACGCGTGGCTGCCCGGGTCATCGCCGATCAAGACGGTACCGAGCCCTGGCGTAATGCCCTTGGCCGCGAGCGCCGCCACCCGCCCCTTCAGCTCTTCCTTGATTGCCGCAGCAGCGGCCTTGCCGTCGAGGATCGTCGCGCTCATGCGCACATTGTGTCATGCGTCGATCGCACCGATTCAGTATGGCTTGCCGTCGTCCAGCAGCAGAATTCACAGCACGTGTGGGAGCACTCGGGCGACTTTGTTCGTCACATCGGTGGCGCGCGGCGCTAACCTGACGCAAGCGCCATCGGACCAGCTCAATCAACGAACACATATCGAGGCCCCGTGACGAATCCATCCCAGCCCCAGTGGGGACAGCCCACCTCGGGTCAATCGCCGTACGGCGCACAGCCAACCGGTCAGTACATCCACGGCCAGAATCCACCCGGCCAGTACGCACAGTCACCATACGGGCAACCGATGTACGGTCAGCCCGGCCCGATCCAGCCCGGATACGGCGGCTTTGACACGGCACGCACCGGGCGCGCTAACCCGGTGGCCGGGATCCTGTTGCTGGTCGGCGCGCTGATCGCCGCGCTCGCGTGCTTGATTCCGGACTCGAGCGGCAACGTGCCGCTGGTGTGGTCGATCGAATTACTGCCCGACGTGATCGACTACCTCGATGGTCCGGACGGCTGGGAACTCCTATTCGACGCGCTATGGCCGGTCATTATCGCGCTTGGTGCGCTGATCTGCCTGCTGGCTGGGTTCGGGATGTTCCCGGCCGGAACACACCGTGGTGCGGCCGTGACAGGGCTATTGGGCGCGTTGCTGATGCTCGCCGCCGCCTTGATTCTGGTGATCAACTCCGGCGGACACGTTTTCGAGCACCTGAACTTCTGGAGCACGATGACATTGATCGCATGGATACCTGCGCTCATCGGCGCCTTCGTCGGCTTCCGCAAGTAACAGGAGGAAAGCTCAGTGGAAGAAGTGACGGGTCCCGGTGAAGTACATCGTTACGCCCGCCTTCTTCGCCGCCTCGACAACTTCATCGTCACGCACCGATCCGCCGGGCTGGACGACGGCCTTCACACCGGCGGAGGCCAGCACCTCGAAGCCGTCCGCGAACGGGAAGAACGCATCGGAGGCCGCTACGGTCCCGGCGACGCGGTCCCCCGCGCGGCTGACGGCCAACTTCGCCGAATCGACGCGGTTGACCTGACCCATTCCGACACCGATCGTGGCACCGCCGGAGGCCAACAGGATGGCGTTCGACTTCACCGCGCGCACCGAACGCCACGCGAACTGCAGATCGGCGAGAGTGTCGGCGTCCGCCGGCGTACCGGCCGCGAGTGTCCACGCGGACGCGTCATCTCCCGGCGCGTCGATCGCGTCGAGCTGCTGTACCAGCGCCCCACCGGAGATCGGCCGTAATTCTGTCGTACGGCCGGCGACCGGATCCAACTGCAGCAGCCGAATGTTCTTCTTG
This sequence comes from Cumulibacter sp., assembly GCA_047975195.1. Taxonomy (GTDB): domain Bacteria; phylum Actinomycetota; class Actinomycetes; order Mycobacteriales; family Antricoccaceae; genus Cumulibacter. Next base: position 100,711 of record JBKEDB010000014.1, read on the forward strand.
GCCTGCAGGATCTCCAGGGCGCCATCCTCATAACCGGGTGCGATCAGCACCTCGGTGAAGATTCCGGCCACGGTCTGGGCCATCTCGACTGATACCAGCCGGTTCGCCGCGATCACGCCGCCGTACGCCGACAGCGGGTCGCACGCGTGCGCCTTACGATGCGCCTCGGCAATATCCCGCGCGACGGCGATACCACACGGGTTCGCGTGCTTGATGATCGCAACGGCCGGCTGCTCGAAGTCGTACGCCGCCCTGCGGGCCGCGTCAGCATCCACGTAGTTGTTGTACGACATCGCCTTGCCGTGCAGTACCTGCGCGTGCGCGATGCCCGGCTCCTCGCTGAGGTACACCGCGGCCTGCTGATGCGGGTTCTCGCCGTACCGCAGCACATCGGCGCGCTCATAGGCATTGGCCATGAAGTCGGGGAAGCCGGAGTCATCGGCAGGTGCGTACTGCTGCGCGAACCAGGTCGACACGGCTGCGTCGTACGCCGCAGTGTGCGCGAACGCCTTGGCGGCCAGCCGCTTGCGCTGTTCGAGGGTGAACCCGCCACCGGTGATGGCCTCGACGAGTTCGCCGTACTGGTGCGGGCTGGTAACGACCGCGACGCTCGGGTGATTCTTGGCCGCCGCACGGACCATCGACGGACCGCCGATGTCGATCTGCTCGACGCATTCGTCCGGCGACGCACCGCTGGCTACCGTCTGAGTGAACGGGTACAGGTTGCAGATGACCAGGTCGAACGGCTCCACCTCGAGCTCGGCGAGCTGGCTGACGTGCGAACCCAGGCGACGGTCTGCCAAGATGCCGGCATGCACCTTCGGGTGCAGCGTCTTCACGCGCCCATCCAGGCACTCGGGGAAACCGGTCAACTCAGCGACCTCGGCGACGTCAGCGCCGGCCTCTTTCAGGATCTTGGCCGTCGAACCTGTCGAGACGATCTGCACGCCGGCGGCCTTGAGGCCCGCAGCGAGTTCGGGCAGGCCCGACTTGTCATAGACGCTCACCAGAGCGCGTTTGATCTCGATCTTGTCCATGTGCGGTGACCTTTCCTGAATGCTCGGTTGGTTGCTCGATGCGTGGCTTATAGATCTGCGGCGGGCGGAACAGACTTGTACTCGCGGACGAACGACGCGACGGTGTCGACGAGCAGTCGCCGCTCCAGCACTTTGATTCGCTCGTGCAAAGTTCCTTCGGTGTCATCCGGCAAGACGTCGCACGCGCGCTGGGCGATAATCGGTCCGGTATCTACACCGGCGTCCACGCCGATCACGGTGCAGCCGGTGACCTTCACGCCGTGCGCGAGCGCATCGCGCACGCCATGCGCACCCGGGAAACTCGGCAACAACGCGGGGTGCGTGTTGATCATGCGGCCACCGAAACGGTCCAAAAACGACTCGCCGACGAGTTTCATGAAGCCGGCCGAAATCACCCAGTCAGGCTCGTAAGCAGCCGCTCGGGCGGTGAGTGCCGCGTCCCAGTCTGATCGTGTCTCATAGTCCGCGATCCTGGTCACGAAGGTCGGGATACCGACCCGTTCGGCGCGCTCGAGGCCGGCAATATTGTGCCGGTCGGCGCCAACAGCGACCACCTGGGCGCCGTACGACTCATCGACCGCAGCATCGATCAACGCTTGCAGCAGTGTGCCGCTGCCGGAGACGAGGACGACGAGGCGCAGCGGCCGGGAGGGGTGATCAGGCACGGCTACGCAGTCTAGCCGTGCTGGCGATGTGTCCGGGCGCACGCGGGTTTGCCGGTTACGCCGCGGAGGTGATCACGCCGGTGGCGAGCAGAACCAGCACGATCGCCCCGAGCGTGATTCGGTAGGCGACGAACGGCGCGTACGAATGCGTGCTGACCCACTTCAGCAGCCAGTGGATCACCGCGAGCCCGACCACGAAGGCGACGACCGTGCCGATGACGGTGGGCACGGCGCCGTACGCGTTGTCGCCGCCGGGAATGTCCTTGAGTTTGTATAGCCCGGCGCCGACGACCGCGGGAATCGCGAGGAGGAACGCGTACCGGGTGGCAGCGGCGCGTTCGTACCCGAGCGCGAGACCCATCGTGATGGTCGCGCCGGAGCGCGAGACACCAGGGATGACCGCGAGGGCTTGAGCGGCGCCGTACAGGATGGCGTGCTTCATGGTCAGGTCCTCGATCGGCTTGACCTTGCGCGCGTAGCGCTCGGCTAGACCGAGCGCAATGCCGAGCACGATGAGCGTCGTACCGATAACCCACAGGTTCCGAAACTCGTTGTCGATGAAATCCTCGAACAGCAGCCCCACGACCACGATCGGCGTCGAGCCGACGATGATGAACCAGCCCTGCATCCACGCCGGCTCGCGCCTGGCCGGTTTCGAGAACACGCCGCGGACCCATCCCGAGCCGATCGTCCAGATGTCGCGCCAGAAGTACAGGACAACCGCGAGTTCAGTGCCAATCTGCAGCACCGCGGTGTACGCCGCTCCGGGGTCACCCCAGCCGAGGACGTTTCCGGCGATGGAAATATGCCCGCTGCTGGAGATAGGAAGGAACTCGGTGAGGCCCTGAATAATCCCTAGGACGATCGAGTGAAAGAAATCCACCTGGCGAGCCTACCGAGGTCGCGACGCAATGAGTGGTGCGCTCGCCGGTGCCACGCGTCACGACATCGCTCACGAGCCACTCGCAGACACGTGGGACCTGCGGCGGCTCCACACGCTCCGGGCTCGGACCTCCCACATGGTCGACGTCCGATACAGGACGTCGCTGATCGACGTCCGTTCGGTGGGCGTCTGGCGATCGCGCGGTGTTTACCCTCGAGCGTCGGGATCTACCGCATCCGTTTCGGATATCGGACTCGGAGCGGGCTTCGGCCCCGCGGATGTCGCACCCGTCGGACTCGCGGCGTTCGGTGCGGCCTGCGCGCCTGCCTTCTTGTCGCGGGCTGTCGAAACCGATGTCGTCTCGGTCGACGTCAGCTTGTCTTCGGCCGATGTCGGCTTGGCAGGTGCCGGCGTAGCGGCAGACGGTCGTGGTTTCGTCGTCGACTTCGCTGCCGGCGGGACGGCCTTCGTGGCCTTCGCGGCGGAGGGGGCCGGTTTCGCCGTCGCGGGTCTTGCGGCAGACGGTGCGGGCTCCGGTGATGTCACCGCCGAACGCGCCTTCTTGACCACGCTCAGCGACGCCGCCGGCGCAGTGTGCGGCGATCCGGGCCCCGCGCCTCGGGCGCGTTCCCCGCCAGCAAGCACTCCGCCAGCGTGCGACGCGCCCCTGCCGGCCGTCCTCGCTGCCGAACCGGCGTCCTCGCCGCTCGAACTCGGGCTCACGTCCGCGGCCCTTAACTGCCCGGTTTTCACCTTCGCCGCGCGTTCCCCGCTACGGGCGAGACGGCGCATCGCGAGCCGCGTCTTGATGACGGGACGGGACGCGGGTTTCGCGCCGCCCTCGATGCCGACCGAGTGCGCAACGGCGACGTTCGGATCGAGTCCTTCCGCTGCCGCGACAGCCACCGGGTCCGGGTCATCCGGAGCGTCGACCTCATCCGAGGCTTCATCGACCGGGGCACCCTTACTCGTGCCCTTCTCTTTCGTCCCCTTTGCGGCCGACCCTTTCGCCGCCTTCGCGCCGTCGGGACCGCCCGTTTCCAGCACAGACAACGCTCGTTCCCGCCGCCACACGCTGACTGGCTTCAGCGAGCGTCGGGTCGCGATGAACGAGGTGAGGGCCAACACCACAATGACGATGACTCCGACGCGGATCGCGGTCGCGACTATCGGAGCCCCGACGTCAGCGAGCCGGCCGTCACCAAGTGATCCGGCCGCGAACAAGCCCACGCCGAACACGCCGATCGCGGTCAGCGCGCCGGCAACGACCGATCCCATGAGCAGGTTGCTCGCCGATCGGTGCTCAGGTTCGAGGTGGCGCGTCAGGGTCAGCGCACCGACGACGGCGGCGAGAAGCGGGATGAGCACGCTGAACAGCACCAGTCCCCCGGCGGCGTGCGGCAGCGCACCGAACAGTGGGAAGATCGGCAGTGGCTCGCGTTCGACGGTCCCCAGCGAGTAGAGCGAGTCGCCGCCAAGGCTGAAGCCAGCCCCACTGCCAAGCGCGGTCGCCAAAAGCATCGCGTTCGGCAGGTACGCAATGCTGACCCCGATCATCGTCACACCGCCGAGGCCGCCCGGCGCCAATGCGGCATTCAGTGCGCTGACTTCGGAAAAGTTGATCAGTAGCGAACAGCCGACTACGAGCGCTGCCATCGCGGCCAACGACCACAATGCGGCGAGCGCCCCGCGGGCATAGGCGTATGACGGTCCGGGTAACAGCGACACCAGCCGCGCGCCGAGTCCGCTCTCGCGCAGCAGCCCCGCGAGCGTGGGCAGCAGAGATACCAGCCCCGTGCCGATCACGATCTGGGTGATCGACAACGTGGGATCGCTGGGATACGCAATGCTGCTGAGCAAGACACCAGCGGTGACGTAGGTGATCACGACCGCGGCCAACGCTTCGGCAATCTGGCCGGTCGTGCGCAATTCACCTGCTCGCGCCGTACTTCGCCCAGCTCGATAGAACAACAATGCGATAAATCCAGCGATGAGCAGCGGCGGCACGGACAACGTTCCCCAGGAGACCGGTAACGCGACCGAATGCGCGAGGTACCACGCCTGCAACGCGACTTGTGCAGCAGATTCCGCGCCAGCCCCTTCGGGCCGGTCCGTGGCCCACGACAGCAGACTCAGCGCGATCAGGAGCAGGGTTCCGGCGAGGACGACGCCAATCGCGGACACAGATGACCAGAGGACCACATTGGGTCGTCCGCGCGATTCTGGGCGCGCATCGGAGGAAGTCGGGGCGCTCACTCCCAGAGCTTCACAGAGCCTCGCCGGAACACCAAGCGCCCACGCCGGGGACCGGCCCGAGTGGGGCCAAAGTCGCCTCGCGTGGTGAAGTCCTCGTCAACAATTCGACCAGCACCACTCCTGCACGTCCATCAAGGCGACGGACGCCGGTCGGAACCAAAGTTCCGACCGGCGTCCGGTCATACTGTCGTGCGCTTAGCCCTGCGGGGGCTGACCCCACTGGCCGCCCTGCGGGGGCTGACCTGGCTGCTGCGGCGGGGCCGGCGGCTGCTGCGGCTGCGCCGGGAACCCGCCGGACTGCGGCTGAGCCGGAGGTTGCTGCGAGGCACCCCACTGCTGCTGCGGTGGCGCGGCAGGCTGTCCCCACTGGCCGCCAGCGGCACCACCGGCAGGCTTCGGCTGCTTCAGCGCTTGCATGAGTTCAAAGGCGGCTCCAGCAGCGATCACCAGCAGAACCACCAGGGTGATCCAGGTTCCGAAGCTCGGTCCAACGGAGTAGCCGTAGCCGCTATCACCGTCGGTCACGTTCACGATGAAACCGATCAGACCCAGCAAGGCACCGACCGCGGCAAGCCCGCCGGTGACGAACCCGAAGGGGAACGGCAGGGCCGCGAGTTGATCCTTCACAAACCACGAAGCCACGACGGCGATCACAGCGAGTGTCACCAGGATGAACCCGAACACGTGCAGCCCGTAGTTCCACCCGGACGCCGAATCGGAAATGCCGTACGGACCATCAGTTTCAGCCGTCAATGCTGGCAGGGACAGCGCCACGATGTAGAGGACCCAGCCACCTAGGATGGCCCACAGCCACCACGGCACGGTCTTAACGTCGAACCCCGACGAAGCCTTGGCGTTATTGAAGCCCGTCTGCGCGGCCTGGCCCCAAGTCTGCTGACCTGGCTGCTGCTGACTCCACTGCTGCGGCTGACCTGGCTGCGGCTGACCGGGCTGGCCCGGCTGCTGCGGGGGCTGGCCGCCGTTCGGATAGGACATTGTTGAACCCTTCTGTGACAATCAAAGTCAAAAGAACTCTATGCGGTAGCGCGCCGAAATGCGACACGCACAAGACCACGTACCTCAACCACCTTAAAGCACGGTGCGGGCTGCACACCTCACCCATGCGCGCGACTCACCGGGTACCGAAATTCCGACACGAACCGCAAAGGGGCACTGATACGCCCGCTTTGCCGCGGTCAGTGCCCCTTCGGTGCCGTCAGGCTAGAGATTCTTCATGATTTCCTTCATCAGGTTCGCGGCCTCGGACGGCGTCTTGCCGACCTTTACACCCGCGGTCTCCAGAGCCTCTTTCTTAGCAGCCGCCGTACCGGCCGAGCCGGACACGATCGCGCCCGCATGCCCCATGGTCTTGCCCTCGGGAGCCATGAAGCCCGCGACGTACCCGACGACCGGCTTGGTGACGTTCGCCTTGATGTAGTCCGCGGCCCGCTCCTCGGCGTCGCCGCCGATCTCACCGATCATCACGATCGCGACCGTGTCGGGATCGTTCTCGAACGCCTCGAGGCAGTCGATGTGCGTGGTGCCAATGACGGGGTCGCCACCAATACCGACAGCGGTGGAGATGCCGTACTCGCGCAACTCGTACATCATCTGGTAGGTCAGCGTGCCCGACTTGGACACCAAGCCGATCTTGCCCGATCCCGAGATGTTCGGGATGATCCCCGCGCTGGAGGCGCCTGGGGTTTGGATGCCTGGGCAGTTCGGCCCGATGATGCGGGTCTTCTTGCCGGACGAGTACGCGTACGCTTCGGTCGCGTCGTGGACCGGCATGCCTTCGGTGATGACCACGGCCAACGGGATCTCGGCGTCAATCGCCTCGACGATCGCGGACTTGGTGAATGCCGGCGGAACGAAGATCACGGTGACGTCGGCGCCGGTGGCAGCCATCGCCTCCTTGACCGTCGCGAAGACCGGAACGGTCGCGCCCTCGAACTCGACCTGCTGGCCGCCCTTCTTCGGGTTCACACCGCCAACGATCGTGCCGCTGTTACGGATCATGTTCTGGGTGTGCTTCATCCCCTCAGAGCCGGTCATGCCCTGGACGATGATCTTGCTGTCCTTGGTAAGGAAGATTGCCATGTCGTTTGAGAATCCTTACTTGCCTGCGTTAGCGAGCTCGGCGGCCTTCGCCGCGGCGGCGTCCATCGTGTCGACGAACTGGACGAGGGGGTGATTGAACTCGGCGAGGATCCGGCGACCCTCGTCGACGTTGTTGCCATCGAGTCGGACGACGAGGGGGTGCTTGGCCGCGTCACCGAGCTGACCCAGCGCGGTCACGATCCCGTTGGCGACGGTGTCGCACGAGGTGATGCCGCCGAAAACGTTCACGAACACCGAGCGGACGTCAGGGTCCGACAAGATCAGGCCCAGACCGTTGGCCATGACCTCAGCGGACGAGCCGCCACCAAGGTCCAGGAAGTTCGCCGGGCGCACACCGCCGTGCTGCTCCCCCGCGTAGGCGACGACGTCGACGGTCGACATGACCAGACCGGCGCCATTACCGACGATGCCGACCTGCCCGTCGAGCTTGACGTAGTTGAGGTCGAGTTCCTTGGCCTTCTGCTCCAGGGGATCGACCGCGGAGCGATCCTGCAGCGCCTCCTGCTCGGGGTGGCGGAAACTCGCGTTGTCGTCGATCGTGACCTTGCCGTCGAGCGCGATGATCTTGCCGGCCGGGTCCTTGACCAGCGGGTTGACCTCGACCAGGGTGGTGTCTTCCTCGACGAAGACCTTCCACAACTTCTGGGCTACGTCAACGACCTGCGGCGCGATGTCGTCCGCGAACTTCGCGGCCTTGACGATCTCCCACGCCTTAGCCTCGTCCACGCCCACGGTCGCGTCGACCGGGATCTTCGCGAGCGCTTCGGGCTTGGTCTTCGCGACCTCTTCGATCTCCATGCCGCCTTCGACCGACGCCATCGCCAAGAAGGTGCGGTTGGTGCGATCGAGCAGGTACGAGAAGTAGTACTCCTCGGCGATGTCCGAGGCCTCGGCAACGAGGACCTTGTGGACCGTGTGGCCCTTGATATCCATACCGAGGATGTCGGTGGCGCGCGCCTGCGCGTCCTCGGGGTTGTCGGCCAGCTTCACGCCGCCCGCCTTCCCGCGTCCACCGGTCTTCACCTGAGCCTTGACCACGACCTGACCACCGATGTTGGTGGCGATCTCCTTGGCCTGCTCGGGGGTTTCGGCTACGCCGCCACCAAGTACGGGTACGTCGTACTTGGCGAACAGCTCACGAGCCTGGTACTCGAAAAGATCCACTGTGCGTCCATTCCTACTCGCGCATCTGTGCGCATTTGGGAGTCAGTTGACCATCGCCGGAGCCGGCGGGCTGGTCTAAGGGTCAGATTAACGCGCTGGCACCGTCGCAACGAGGCCAAGGCGGCGCGAGATCGAACACACCGCGTTAGTGCCGATCTGCCTCGCGGGGCGGTCAGTCGCGCTTGACGTTCTCGGTGACCCACCCGACGATCTCCTCGGTGGTGGCGCCCGGGGTGAAAACCTTCCTGACACCGATCCGATCGAGTTCGGACAAATCCTCTTCGGGAATGATGCCGCCGCCGAAGATCACTACGTCACCGGCGTCCTGCTCCTTGAGCAATTCGGCGACCCGAGCGAACTGGGTCATGTGCGCACCGCTGAGCACCGACAAACCAACCGCGTCGGCGTCCTCCTGCAGCGTGGTCTCCACGATCTGCTCCGGAGTCTGGTGCAGACCGGTGTAGATGACCTCCATACCGGCATCACGCAACGCGCGAGCGACGACCTTGGCTCCCCGGTCATGACCGTCGAGTCCAGGTTTGGCGACAACGACGCGGATGCGCGAACTCATGGGTGCTCCTTCGGGAGTAACGAAAATTCCGCCTCTGAGAGTAGCCGCTAGTACTGCTCAGCCCGCACCCTGGCCGCGTACCCGGCGGCGCCGAGAGCGACGACGGCAGCACCGAGCAGGAGGTACAACCGCGGACCGGAGACCAGATCCGGACCCTCAATGATGTCCCGCAGGTTCAGCAGTGCCTGCCACAGCCCCACCGCACCCGCTCCTAGCAGCGCGGCCACCACCGTGACGCGGCTCGTCATCGCGCCAACTAACGCGGCAATCAGCACCCACCCGATCAGCAACAGGATCCCACCGACGAACGCCACACTGCTGCTGGTAATTGCGCTGTGCGGTTCGGCGATCTCGCGGGTCAGCACCATCCCGGCGGCATTGGTGTACTTGTCGATCCGCGGTGTCGCCGCAGGCACCAAGAGCGCGGTAACGGCCAGTAGTGCCGTGATCCCCGCGGCGCCACCGGCGATCCCACGTGCCGAACCCAACGGAAGTAGATCTCGTTCGGCGATATCCGACCAGGCGCCCGCCGATGCCAGGCCGGCCGCGATCAGGGCCACCGCCCCCACGATGGCCAGGGCGCGCCCAATATGTGGCTCAATCGTCAGCGTGGTGTACAGGTTGCCGAAGTAGTACTCCTCGCCGTCGTGATTGACCTGCAGCGCGCCGGCAAATATGTGCTGCAGCAGCGTCCCGGGGGCGATCATTGCGAACGGAGCAATCAGTGCCGGGCCGACGCGTCCGCCGCGTCCAGCCAGCATCAGAACGCCACCTCCGGCACACATCACCAGAACAACGATGTGCGCGAGGATCGACGCGATATCCTGGCCAGCCGTGACCTGCTCTCCAGCTAGACTCACGTACGGCAGGAAGTCGGCCACGACGGTGAGGATCGCGCCGGCGAGCGCCAGCGCACCCGCGAGACGCAGGAGCGCCAGTCCCCGACTGCCGCCAGTCGTAGGCGCCGTGTACATACCGATACCCAGCGGTGGCGGTGGGCTCGGATCCCGTCGCTTCTCGGTGGCTGTCGACGGACTGGTTGAGCGTCGCGTTCGGCGTACGACGCGTGGCCTATCGCCTGGCTCAGTCACTGCCCTCGCTCCTTCTATTGGCTCGCAAACCGTAACAACGCGACTACAGCTTTTCCATTACCCCCGAGGCGTAGCGCAGCATCAGCCACTTCGCTTCACCCGTGCCGAAGTCGATCTCGACCTGCTGCTTGTCACCGGCGCCGCGGCTGCCGACGACGCGGCCCATCCCGAACGTGTCGTGGGTGACTCGGTCCCCCACCTCCAACGAGATCATCGGCGCCTGCTTCTTCGAGCCGCGCAGTCCGCCGCGGCTCAAACTCACGCCGCCGCCAGCACCGCCGGCGCCGTACGTCGAGGTCACCGTGGGCTTGCGATCGTGAATAGAACGGATAGACGTTGCGTGCGTCCAGTCCACCAGGTGCTCAGGAATCTCGTCCAAGAACCGCGACGGCGGGTTGTACGACGGCTGACCCCACTGCCCGCGGACCACGGAACGGGTCAAGAACAACTTGCGTTGCGCGCGCGTCAAACCGACGTACGCGAGTCGACGCTCTTCTTCGAGTTCTTTGGGTTCGCCAAGCGACCGCAGGTGCGGGAACAGCCCGTCCTCCATACCGCTGAGGAACACGACGGGGAACTCCAGGCCCTTCGCAGTGTGCAGCGTCATTAGCGTGACGACCGCGTTGTCGACCTCGTCGCCGTCCGCATCGGGCAACTGGTCGGCATCGGCCACGAGGCTGACCCGTTCCAGGAAGTCGTCGATCGTCCCATCGGGAAGCTGAACTTCGAACTCCGCAGCAACCGCGACCAACTCATTGAGGTTGTCCACGCGGGTGGCATCCTGTGGGTCGTCACTGTCTTCCAACTCTGCGACATACCCCGTGCGGGTGAGAATCGATTCGAGTACCGCCGACGGTCCGGCACCGGAACTGGCCTGCGCGCGAAACTCGTCGATCAACGTGTTGAACTCGCCGATCAGCCGCACGGCACGCGGATTGATCGCCGGTGCCTCGTCGGCGCGGTACAGCGCCTCAGCGAAGGTGATTCGCTCCCGTGATGCGAGGGTCTCCACGCATGCCTCCGCCCGGTCACCGATACCCCGCTTCGGTGTGTTCAGGATGCGTCGCAGACTCACCACGTCCGCCGGGTTATTCACATACTTCAGATACGCCATCGCGTCGCGGATTTCCTTGCGCTCGTAGAAGCGCACCCCGCCGACGACGCGATACGGCATCCCGACGCGGATGAAAATCTCCTCAAACACGCGACTGGAATTGTTCGTGCGGTAGAAGACCGCGATATCACTGCGCGAGTGCTCGCCGGAGTCCGTCAACTCATCGATCTGCCGCGCGATCCATGCGGCCTCGTCGTGCTCATTCTCCGAGACGTACCCGTCGATCCGCGCGCCGTCACCGGAATCGCTCCAGAGCCGTTTGACCCGCCGGTCGACGTTCTTGGCGATCACCGCGTTGGCCGCGCTGAGGATGTTCTGACTCGAGCGGTAGTTCTGCTCCAGCAGTACCGTGCGCGCCTGCGGATAGTCGCGCTCGAACTCCTCGATATTGCGGATCGTCGCGCCACGGAAGGCATAAATCGACTGGTCTGCATCGCCGACCACGCACAGTTCCCCTGCTGACAGCTCGTCGGTGTCGACGCCGACGAGTTCGCGGATCAGCATGTACTGGGCGTGGTTGGTGTCCTGGTACTCGTCGACCAGGATGTGCCGGAACCGGCGCCGGTAATGTTCGGCGGTGGCCCCGAACGCTTGCAGCAGAAACACGGTCTGCATGATCAGATCGTCGAAATCGAAGGCATTCGCCTGGCGCAATCGGCGCTGGTAAAGGGTATATGCCTCGGCCTCGACCTTCTCTACCGAACTCTCCGCCCGCTGCGCGAATGTCTCCTCGTCGATGAGGTCGTTCTTGGCGTCGCTGACCTTTGCCAACAACTTTCGCGGCGGGAACCTCTTCGGATCGATGTCCAGGTCACGCGCGACCAACGTCATCAGCCGGGTCGCATCGGCCTGGTCATAGATGGTGAACGACGACTTCATCCCGAGGGTCTTGGCCTCGGCGCGCAGGATTCGCACGCACGCCGAGTGGAAGGTCGAGACCCACATGGCGCGTGCTCGCCCGCCAACCATCGCCGCGACACGTTCCTTCATCTCGCCGGCGGCCTTGTTCGTGAAGGTGATCGCCAGGATCGACCCGGGCGAGACCCGTCGCCGATCCAATAGCCACGCGATCCGGCGGGTGAGCACGCGCGTTTTACCCGAGCCCGCGCCGGCGACGACGAGCAGCGGGCTGCCGGCGTGCACCACCGCGTCGCGTTGCTGTGGATTGAGGTCACTCAGCAGTTCATCGGACGGGTCAGCCTCGACGTACGGCTCGGGTTCGGTCGCGTCGAAGAGCCCCGGATCGTCGATGAGATCGGGTAACTGCGGATTTGGGAGATGAGAGGCGTCAGACATCTCCACCCAGGCTACGCGGGACGTCCGACAAGTTCCGCGGGCTATGATGTACCGCATGACCACCGCGGGCACCGGGTCCTTTACCGGCTTCTTCTATAGGGCGTCGGCCACGGCACCCGGTGAAGACGTCTAGCTCGCGCGACGACCCACCCCGACCGCTCTGGCCATCGAGCCAGGGCGGTTTTTCGATGCCGCTCGTCGATGGCCGAGGGCCACAACCTGAAGGATGTTCGATGAGCACTACCGCCGACAAACCCCCCGCCACCGGCGATGCGGTCTCCGCCGAGGACGCCGCAGCCGCAATCGGCGAACTACGAGTCCGCATCGACGCAGTCGATGACGAGATCATCCGGCTAATCCAAGAACGCCGGGCGCTCTCCAACCACGTCGGGCGGCTGCGCGCCTCGGTCGGCGGTCCGCGACTGTCTATCGGTCGCGAACACCAAATCATGGGAAAGTTCGCCAACGAAATCGGCCCGTACGGCAGCCAGGTTGCGTTGCTGCTGCTGAAAATTTCGCGCGGGCGTATGTAACTCGGGATTTTCTGGAGATCTGAGCCTACGCGGGAACGCGGCGATCCACCTCGTACGTCGCAGGGAACGCCGGAACTGCGCCGACTATCAACCTGTGGAGCGTGCACGATGCCTTCGACCCCCCGCGGTGACGAACCTCCATTGCCGAAACTGCGGCGGTTCCGGTTCGATACGGAGGATCCGAAACGCGCGCGCGAGGTCACCGACGACCCCACGCCCGCCGAGAACTCGCCAGGCAGCGCGGCGAGCACGGACAAGCCGTCAGCGGGTGTAGCGCCCGTTACCGACGACGCAGCAGCCAGCCCAGGGGCGTCCGATCCGCAGGCACCCACGTCCGATTCGGCGGCGGATGCACCCGAACCCCCGCCACCGACGGCAGCGCACGATTCACGCTCCGCACAAGACTTGGATGACTCCGAACGCCTCCTTGCCGATCTGGGCGGCACACCTCAAAGCCGACCCGCTGAGCATCGCGCGGCGCGCCCCGCTGCGCCGGCTGATGCCCGCCATCACCGCACTGCCGATACCCGCGGCGGTCCCCGCAGCCCGCAGGCGCGAGCCCCGCACAATCAGAGCAGACCCGTCCGGGAATCGACGACGTCGCCCGCATCGCGAGGTCGCTCACCGTGGCCGTACGCAATCGGCGGACTAGTCGCGGCGCTGGTGATTGGCCTCGTCGCCTGGCTGGTGTTCGCCCCCGCGGAGGACGAGCCGGAAAATTCCCAGCAGAACGCGGCCGGCGAGACGTCCCAGGACGTCGTCACCGAGTGGGCAAGCGACGTGTGCAGCGTCCTCACCGACTACGAAACGAAGTCGATACCGCTGCGAGCCGAGATCGCGAAGGCAACGTCCGAAGAAGATGCCGACGTACCGATCTCCGAACTGCGGCGGCAGGCCGGTCAACTCCTGGACACACTCGGCGGCAACCTGCAGGGCATCGAATTGCCCGCACAAAGCAATGAGGCCAAGAGCGCGCACACCATGCTGATCAGCGCGGTGACCGCCGCGTCCTCCGCCGCAAAATCGGGCGGTACGAGCAACGGCGCGACGATTGGCAGCCCTGGCGACGCGGCCAACGTCGCTGCCGAGGACGTCGTCGACGCGCTCGATCGCCCGGTCGATATTTTCGCCGAGTCCATCGACACGTTCGGTGAGGACACCCGTACCGCCGTCGAGGCACAACCGACCTGCGCGGCGGTATTTACTGAGTAGAGCCGCGTTACCGATTCACCAGTGCGCCCCGTCCGCGATCAGTTGATCGTGAACGGGGCGCTCTGGTTACTCCCACTCGATGGTGCCCGGCGGTTTACTGGTGATGTCCAACGTGACGCGGTTGATCTCGCGGATTTCGTTGGTGATCCGGCTGGACACTCGCGCCAGAACGTCGTACGGCAGGCGGGCCCAATCGGCGGTCATCGCGTCTTCGCTGGTGACCGGCCGCAGGACGACGGGATGCCCGTAGGTGCGCCCGTCCCCCTGCACGCCGACCGAGCGTACGTCGGCCAGTAGCACCACCGGACACTGCCAGATCTGCCGATCGAGGCCAGCGGCCGTCAATTCGTCACGGACGATCTGGTCAGCCTCGCGCAGGATGTCGAGTCGTTCACGAGTGATTTCGCCGATGATTCGTAGCGCCAAGCCCGGACCCGGGAACGGTTGGCGCCACACGAGGTTCCCCGGCAGCCCGAGTTCGATACCGACCTTGCGCACCTCGTCCTTGAACAGCGCACGCAGTGGCTCGATCAATTCGAACTCGAGGTCCTCGGGCAGTCCGCCGACGTTGTGGTGGCTCTTGATGTTGGCCGCGCCCGCGCCGCCACCGGACTCCACGACGTCTGGGTAGAGCGTGCCCTGCACCAGGAACCCGACGCGTCCGCCGTCCGCCCGGACCTCGGCGAGGATGGCCCGCTCGGCCTCTTCGAAGATCCTGATGAAGTCGGCGCCGATCGTCTTGCGTTTCTGTTCGGGGTCGGTCACACCCGCCAGGTCCGCGAGGAATCTCTCGGATGCGTCAATGACCCGGAGTTCGGCGCCCGTGGACGCCTCGAAGTCGCGCTTGACCTGCTCGACCTCGCCCTTACGCATCAGTCCGTGATCGACCAGCACGCAATGCAGTTGGTCGCCGATCGCCCGCCGCACCAACGCGGCGGCAACCGCTGAATCTACGCCGCCAGACAAGGCACAAATTACGTGCGCGTCACCGACCTGGGCACGGATCGCGTCAACTTGAGCATCGACGAGCGTGTCCATGGTCCAGTCGCCGCGCAATCCGGCTCCACGCAACAGGAACGCCTCGAGCGCCTGCTGCCCGTACGTCGAATGCAGCACCTCGGGGTGGTACTGGACGCCGTACAACCGTCGCTCGGCGTTCTCAAACGCCGCCACCGGCGCACCAGGAGTGCTCGCGGTGACCTCGAAGCCCGGCGGAGATGCGGTGACCGCGTCCCCGTGCGACATCCACACTTCTTGTTCCGCGGGCAGTTCGCCGAGAATAATCGAGGCAGCGTCGGTGCGCCGTAGATCCGTGCGGCCGTACTCCGAGGATCCGGTCTGTTCGACCGTTCCACCGAGCGCCTGCGCCATCGCCTGGAAGCCGTAGCAGATCCCGAAGGTCGGGATGCCGAGTTCGAAGATCTGCGGATCGATCGCGGGCGCGCCGTCAGCGTACACGCTGGCAGGCCCACCGGACAGCACGATAGCGCTGGGGTTCTTCTCGCGGACCTCCGCGGCCGTGACCGAGTGTGGAACGAGTTCGCTGTAACAATGCGCCTCACGCACCCGGCGCGCGATGAGTTGCGCGTACTGGGCTCCGCAATCGACGACGAGGACCAACTGCGGGTCGTCGCCGGTATTCACATCGCTCACTGGGAATCGGTCAGCAGCAGCGATTCGAGCGCGACCAGTTCGGCATCGCTCATTCCGCGGGCACGGAGGAACTCGCGAGCGCCGCCATGCTCGGCACGCAGCCAGGTCAGCACGTTGATCATCGTGCCCGCTCGGGTGATCTGCATATTGACGGTGCTCTGGTCGATATCGACGTACCCGCCACCCTGATGCAGCCGAGCGATGATGGCCGGGACTGCCTCGGCGGACGCCGCATAGTCATCAGCGATGACCTCGTCGCTGACACCGATCGCCGACAGCGCAGCCGCGACGACACAACCCGTGCGATCCTTGCCCGCAGCGCAGTGCACGACGAGCGGCAACGACTCCGCATTCGCCATCTCGCGCACCGAGTTGGTGATGTTCATTCCTTTGGCAGTGGTGAAGTAGCCCTGGTAGTACTCGGCCACGACCTCTTCGATCGGCCGACCGGCGGCCGCCTCGACCTGCTCCCGCAGGCCAGGCGCGGTCTGGTTCGCGCTGCTGCGGATCGGGATGTTCACGTGCCGGATCTGGTTGTCGTTCAGGAACCCGATGCCTTGTTCCTCGGCTTCGGTTTCGTACCGCAAATCCAGGACGGTGCGAAGTCCCTGATCGAGCAACTGCTGCGCCGCCTGTTCGGTGAGGAACTGCGGACTGTCCATCCGCAACACCTGGCCGCGCTTGACGACGCGACCATCGGCGGCCGGCATGCCCCCGAGATCGCGCACGTTCAGCATTCCCTCAAGTTCGACGCGCCGTTCATCGGCCCGCGACACACCCAACACGCTCATACCTGCCCACCGTCCGTCACCATGAGCTCCACGCGTTGGAACTCCTTGAGATCGCTGTAACCGCACTTGGCCATCGCGCGCCGCAGCCCACCGAAGATGTTCTGGGTACCGTCCGGCGTATGCGCCGGACCGCGTAGGACGCACTCCATAGGCACCCTACGGTTCCCGTTCGCGGGACGGAACTCGCCCCTAGGCAGATCAGGGTGACTGGCGGTGTAGTCCCACCACGCACCACCACCGGGGCTCTCCTGCGCGCCGGCCAGCATCGAACCGAGCATGACGGCGTCCGCTCCGCATGCGATCGCGCGGGCCACGTCGCCGGAGTTCTCGATCTCGCCGTGCGCGATGATGTGTACGTAGCGACCGCCGGTCTCGTCCAAGTAGTCACGTCGGGCGGCTGCGGCGTCGATGATGGTGGTGGCCATCGGCGATTCGATACCCAGGACGTCGCTAGTGGTCGAGCAGGAACTCGCGCCGAGCCCGACGATGACCCCGGCGGCTCCGGTACGCATCAGGTGCAGCGCGGTCTGGTAATTGCTTGCGCCGCCGACTACCACCGGTACGTCGAGGTCAGCTATGAACTCCTTCAGGTTCAACTCATCGCCAGCGGAACTGACGTGTTCGGCCGAGACCATGGTGCCCTGGATGACCAGCAGATCGACCCCAGCGGCCAAGATCGTCGGCGCGAGCGCCGCGGTGTGCTGCGGGGATACGCGCGCAGCGACCGTGCCACCGCCGTCGTGCAGTTGCCGGATCCGCTCGGTGATCAGGTCGGTGTCCACCGGGCGCGCGTAGATCTCCTGCAGCAGCGCGGTGGCCTCGGCCGGGCTGCTGCCCGCGAGCCGCTCGTACTGCTCGGTCGGGTCGCTGTAACGCGCCCACAGCCCTTCGGCGTCCAGCACCCCTAGGCCGCCGGCGGCATTGACCATGCCGATGGTCTCCGGGCTCATGGTGGCGTCGCTCGGTGAGGTAATCAGCGGCAGGTCGAGTTTGAAAGCATCCAGGCGCCACGACGTGGACACGTCCTCGGCGTCTCGGGTTCGACGCGTCGGGACCATCGAGATATCCCGTAGCTTGACCCCGCGCCTGGCCTGGCGGCCGATTCCGATCTCTACGTAATCGCGCATCTGCGGTTGTACTCCCTGCCGTTACCGACGGCTGCTGTAGTTGGGTGCCTCGGTGGTCATCTGAATGTCGTGCGGATGCGACTCGATGAGGCCTGCGGCAGTGATCTGGACGAGCTGACCGTTCTCCTTCAACTCCCCGATCGTAGGTGACCCCGCGTATCCCATTCCCGCACGCAGCCCGCCAACGAGCTGGTAGGCCACGGCGGCAAGCGGACCGCGGAACGCGACCTGCCCCTCGATGCCTTCGGGCACGAGCTTGTCATCGGAGAGGACGTCGTCCTGTGCATATCGGTCCTTGGAGTACGAGCGCGCCTCACCACGCGACTGCATCGCACCGAGCGAGCCCATTCCCCGGTAGGCCTTGAACTGCTTGCCATTGATGAAGATCAACTCGCCAGGGCTCTCGGCGACGCCCGCGAACAGCGAACCGAGCATCACGGCGTCCGCACCAGCGGCGATCGCCTTGGCGATATCGCCTGAATGCTGAATGCCGCCGTCAGCGATCACCGGCACGCCAGCGGGACCGGCTACGGATGCAACGTTATGGATCGCGGTGATCTGCGGCATACCTACGCCGGCGACCACGCGGGTAGTGTAGATCGAGCCCGGGCCCACGCCGACCTTGATGCCATCGGCGCCGGCACCGACGAACGCCTCGGCGGCAGCCGCGGTCACCACGTTTCCGCCCACGATGTCGCAGGCCAGTTCGCGCTTGAGTCGCGCGACCGTATCGATGACGCCACGCGAATGGCCGTGGGCCGCATCGACCATCAGCACGTCGACGCCTGCTTCGGCGAGCGCGCACGCGCGCTTGTACTGATCGTCGCCGACACCAACGGCGGCGCCGACTCGCAAACGGCCCTGATCGTCCTTGGACGCGTCCGGGTACTTCTCGCGCTTGATGAAGTCCTTGACCGTGATCAGCCCGGCGAGTTTGCCGGCCGCATCCACCAGCGGAAGTTTCTCGATCTTGTTCTCATGTAACAGGCGTAACGCCTCATCGCCGTCCACCCCGACCGGCGCGGTAATCAGCTTGTCGGCGCGAGTCATTACCTCGGAGACCTTGCGGTTCGAGTCCGTTTCGAAACGCATATCGCGGTTCGTGATGATGCCGACCACGACACCGTCGTCATCTACAACGGGCAGTCCCGAGATGCGGTAACGCCCACACATCTCGTCAACCTCGGCCAACGTGTGCAGCGGCGAGCAGGCGACAGGGTCGGAGACCATACCGGCCTCCGAACGCTTGACCCGCTCAGCTTCGCGGACCTGGTCATCCACCGACAGGTTCCGGTGCAGGATGCCGATCCCGCCGACCCGAGCCATCGCGATCGCCATCCGGGCTTCGGTGACGGTGTCCATCGCTGCAGAGAGCAACGGAATCGAGGCGGAGATATTGCGGGAAATGCGCGTCGAGGTATCCGCCGCGCTCGGGACAAAATCAGATGCTGCTGGTACCAGCAGAACGTCGTCGAAAGTGAGTCCAACCGGGACGAACTTCTCTGCCATTCTTCCTCCGCGCACGCGCTGCCGAGCCGAATCGGCAGTCAGCCTTAGTTGGTGATCTACTAATCCTATGCGCGCGAGGCTTGCGGCGTACCGCCGTGTGACGGCGCGCGCAGTTAACCACGTCATGGCGCAGGGTCTACGCTATAGGCGTGCAGCATGACCCCGAAGAACGCCGCCGACGAGAAGAACAGATCGCTCGCGATTTGTTTGCCCAATTGAGCCCGCTTGATCCATTTGAGGGTGAGCGAGATCCGGCCGGCGAACTCGACGCTGACGAGCAGGTCCCACCACTCACCGCTGAAGAGCGCGACTTGGTGGTGCACGATCTGGAAGACCTGGACGAGTTTCAGCGACTGCTGGAACCACGCGGTGTTCGCGGCATCTGCATGGAATGCGCGGGCTGCGAAGAAACGCATTTCTACGCCTGGGAGATCATGCGCAGCAACCTGCTGAACATGCTGCAACACGATCAATCGCACGTGCATGAGCCGCCGTTCAATCCGCGCCCAGAAGACTTCGTAACCTGGGACTACGCCAGCGGGTACGCCGACGCCGCCACGGAAATCGGCCAAGCGGAAAACTGACATCGGAGGCGGGCGTGGGGGTTCCTTCTCGTACGGAGATCGCCGCGGCCGCTGCGTTGTTAGCTCCGCATGTGCGTCGTACGCCCGTGCTCGAAGTAGGCCTGGAAGACCTCGGCACCGTCGTATTGAAGTTGGAACAGTTACAGCATGTCGGCAGTTTCAAACCGCGCGGCGCGTTCCTGAATGCGCTACGGGCCGAGGTGCCACCGACGATGCTGGTGGCGGCGTCCGGTGGCAATCACGGACTTGCCGTGGCGTACGTCGGGAAGCGGCTTGGCATTCCCGCGATGATCTACGTGCCAACGACGGCGCCGCGCGCGAAGGTATCGCGACTGCGTAGCTTGGGCGCGCGGGTCACCGAAGTCGGGCAGACGTACGCCGACGCGTATTCGGCCAGCCTCGCCGACACGGCGCGAGATGGGGCTCTGGCGGTGCACGGCTATGACGGGATCCTGACGGTGACGGGTCAGGCGACGATGGCGCTGGAGATCGGGCAGCAGGTGCCGGACGTCGCGCGGATCGTTGTCGCTGTCGGCGGCGGTGGATTGATGGGTGGTACCGCCGCGTGGTTCGGCTCGTCGGTGGAGTTGGTGGCGGCCGAGCCGGAGGGCGCACCGACGTTCCAGCGGGCGTGCGAGGCCGGATCTCCGGTGCGGATCGCGCCACACGGACTCGCGTCGGACTCGCTCGGCGCAAGCCGCATCGGTGAGGTGCCGTTCGCTGCGATGCGCGCGGTCGGCGTACGACCAGTAGTGGTGAGCGATGCGGCGATCGCCTCGGCGCGGGAGTTGCTGTGGCGCGAGTGTCGGCTCGCGGTCGAACCCGGCGGTGCGGTCGCGCTGGCCGCCGTACTGTCGCGCGACGTGCCGCCATCGGGCTCGGACGGGCGGACCGTTGTCGTGGTGTGCGGCGCGAACGCAGATCCGAGCAACCTGCCGATGAACTAGCCGCGTCAACCTGCATCGCTGACAACGCAGAGCACGCGGCTACCTGTACCCGCTGATAACGCAGAGCAGGAGTTCACTCGTCTGCTATACAGCGATGAGTGCCCGCTCAGACTGCGTTTTCAGCGGCGGCAGAACGATGAGGTTCTCAGCGGCAAACGCGAGGGGCGGGGGTGCACAACCGATGCGGCTGTGCACCCCCGCCCATACGACGGCCTGGTTAGTTAGTGGCCGTGTCCATGACCGTGGCCATGCCCATGGCCTTCGCCCGCGGGCTCTTCCTCGACCGGGGCCTCGCTGACCGCGCTCTGCGTGGTCAGCAACATCGCGGCAACCGATGCCGCGTTCGACACGGCGGCCTTGGAGACCTTGACCGGATCGATAACGCCGTCGGCGAGCAGATCGGCGTACTCGTGGGTCTGCGCGTTGTAACCGAGCTTCGCATCGCCGGTGCGGACGTTCTCCACGATGACCGAACCCTCGACGCCTGCGTTGCGGGCGATCCAGTACAGCGGGGCCGCTAGCGCATCGCGCACCAACTTGACGCCGGTGGCCTCGTCACCGCTGAGGCCGAGCCCACCTTCGAGCACGTCAGCGGCGTGCACCAGCGCGGCGCCGCCGCCCATGACGACACCCTCATCAACGGCAGCGCGGGTAGCCGCGATGGCGTCTTCGATGCGGTGCTTCTTTTCCTTCATCTCGACCTCGGTGGCCGCCCCGGCCTGGATGACCGCGACACCGCCAGCGAGTTTCGCCAGTCGCTCTTGCAACTTCTCGCGGTCCCAGTCGCTGTCGGTCGCGTCGATCTCCCGACGCAACTGGGCGATGCGGCCGTCGGCTGCTTCCTTACCACCGTCGCCGTCCACGACGGTCGTGGTGTCCTTGGTGACGACGACGCGGCGCGCCTTGCCCAGCAGTGACAAATCAGCGCTCTTGAGGTCGAGTCCGACCTCGGGCGAGATGACCTGGGCACCGGTGACGATCGCGAGGTCCTGCATGAAGGCCTTACGGCGGTCACCGAAGTACGGCGACTTGACCGCGACGACCGCGAAGGTCTTGCGGATCGCGTTGACCACGAGGGTAGAGAGCGCCTCGCCATCGATGTCCTCGGCGATGATCACCAGCGGCTTTCCCGCCTTCGCAACCTCTTCGAGGACGGGCAGCAGGTCGGCCACGGTGGAGATCTTGTCCTGGCTCAGCAGGATGTACGCGTCTTCGAACGACGCCTCCATCGAGTCCGGATCGGTGACGAAGTACGCCGAGATGTAGCCCTTATCGAACTGCATACCCTCGGTCAGTTCGAGCGCAGTCTCCATACCGGAGCCCTCTTCGACGGTGATCACACCATCGGTGCCGATCTTCTCCATCGCGTCTGCGATCAGCGTGCCCACCGACTCGTTTTGCGCCGAGATCGTGGCGACCTTGGCGATCGAGTCCGACCCCTCAACCGGGGAGGCAAGCTCGTCGAGTCGAGCGTTGACGGCCTCCACAGCCTTGGTGATACCGACCTTCAGGCCCATCGGGTTGGCGCCCGCTGCGAGGTTGCGCAGGCCCTCCTTGACCATGGCCTGGGCGAGCACCGTGGCGGACGTCGTACCGTCACCGGCGACATCGTTGGTCTTGATCGCCACGGACTTGACGAGCTGGGCGCCCATGTCTTCCTGCGCGTCGTCCAACTCGATTTCACGAGCGATGGTGACACCGTCATTGGTGATGGTGGG
Source organism: Cumulibacter sp. (assembly GCA_047975195.1). Lineage (GTDB taxonomy): Bacteria > Actinomycetota > Actinomycetes > Mycobacteriales > Antricoccaceae > Cumulibacter. The sequence continues at coordinate 122,983 of JBKEDB010000014.1, forward strand.
TGCGCCGAACTTCTTGTCGAGGACGACGTTGCGTCCGGCCGGGCCGAGCGTGACGCGGACGGCGTCGGCCAGCGCGTTGACACCGCGCTCGAGTGCGCGGCGGGCTTCGTCGTCGAAACTAACGATCTTTGCCATGAGTGGATTACTCCTCCGAAGGCGCGGGTAGCGCCTGGTTATTCGGCTGGTGAAGCGACTTGATTGAAGCGGCTCAGGTAAGCAGTCCGCCCCGCACCCGTTTCGGGGAGCGGGGCGGACTCGCTGTCTGGCGCGCTACAGAGCGCGTCAGCTTACTTCTCGACGACAGCCAGCAGATCGCGGGCCGACAGGACGAGGTACTCCTCGCCCGAGTACTTCACCTCAGTGCCGCCGTACTTCGAGTAGATGACGACGTCGCCTTCCTTGACGTCCAGTGGGACGCGGTTGCCATTGTCATCGATACGACCCGGGCCGACAGCGACGACGGTGCCCTCCTGGGGCTTCTCCGCCGCGGTATCCGGAATTACCAGGCCGGATGCGGTCGTGGTCTCTGCCTCGTTAGCCTGGACGACAACGCGGTCCTCAAGCGGCTTGATGGCCACCTTTGCCATGAATTGACCTCCCCCTCTGGGGTGAAATTGGCTTGCTGGGTACATGGGTACTGCTCAGTGTTGCTGCCCGCACCGCCGTCGCGGGGGTCGGCGCGAGATGCAATTAGCACTCTAGCCCGATGAGTGCTAATGCCGCCACCGGGGTGCGGGCAGTTGGTGAAAAGTTCGCCATAGGAGGACGCATTGGACAGTTCGGTGTTGCCGGCGCTCATCTCAAGCAGCGGACGCGCGGAGGTTGCTCGGGTCGCGGGCGAACTCGCGTCGGGCGCGGATACGCTGCGCGTACTGAGCCGATTGCGCGCTGCGTACGACACATCGGTAGCGAGCGCGATACTGCTGCAGGCCGAACTGCGGCCGAAGGCGATCGCTAAGTTTGGCCCGGGCGCCGATGGGCTGATAGTGCTCGCCCAGTCGCTGGAGCAGGCCAGTCGGGTGGAGGTTTCCGCGCGCCGGGCACGGCGCCTCGTCGCACTGGGCGTCACTGAGGTGACCGACGCCGGCGCGGGCTTAGGCGCAGACACGTTGGCGTACGCGTCGGCCGGCCTGACGGTGCGCGCGGTGGAGCATTCGCAGACGGTGGCCGCCGTACTGCGCGCGAATACCGCTGGCCTGGCCGTGCAGGTCATCGAGGACGACGCACTGGCTGTAGTCGCGGGGCTCCCGGCAGGGTCGGTGGCGTATTTCGATCCCGCGCGACGTGCCGACGGCAGGCGAATATTCGATCCGCAACTATGTTCTCCCCCGCTGTCCGCGCTCGTGGCGACGCACGAGCGGGGCCTGACAGTAGTGGCCAAGATGTCGCCGTCGCTGAATTACTCGGACGTACCCGCTGGGTGGGATGCGGAATGGGTCTCGACACAAACCGAGCAGGGTCGCTCTGTCGTAGAGGCAGTCCTGTGGTCGCCGCCGCACGCGGCGGGCGCGCGGCGCGCTGTGGTGATGTCGGGCGACACCGAGCACGTGTTGAGCGGCACCGGCGCGCCCGCGCGGATCGGTGCGCTCGGCGCGTTCGTGTATGAACCTGACGGAGCGGTCAACCAGGCCGGCCTGATCGGTGAGCTTGCCCAGCAGTTGTCGGGGCGGTTGATCGAGCCGCGAATCGCCTACTTGAGCTCCGATTGCGCGATCGACACGCCGTTCGCGCACCGCTATGAGGTACTGGAGTCGTTGCCGTGGGCCAAGCGCGCCCTCGCGCGAACGCTCGCGAAGTACGACGCGTCAGATCTGGTGGTGAAAAAGCGCGGGATCTCGGTGGACCCGACGGCGCTGCGGCGCGAGTTGCTGCCGCGGTTGCGCTCACGCGCCGGCGATCCGCTGGTACTGATCCTGGCCGGACGGCTCGCCATCGTTGCCCGCGCGGGGTAACTGCACGCTTGCGCAAGCATCGCCAACCACGCCACACACATGGCCGGTTCGTGGCGGTGCGGTTAATGCGGGGTTGTTGCCACAAGGCGCGAGAGCCTTCGCGCTTCCTGCGCACCACTCCGCTATGCATCCACCGCGGGCTGCGGGAACCGCGCGTGACCGCTGTGGCGAGGTTTCCTACGCGCGCTCAGCAGGAAAGCCACCGGTCGCCACCGGCCCCCAACGCCGGGCGGTGACCTGAATCAGCGACTTCTGCTGGTCGATCATCGCCTGCCGATACTCATCCCAATCGGAGTGTTCGCCAGCAATATTGCGGAAGTACTCGACAAACGCGTCGAGCGCCCGCGGTCCGTCGCTCGCGTCGAGGACCTCCGCTACCCCGTCTATCTGCACCCAGGGCTCGTTCCATTCGTCCGACAGCACCATGATGCTGACCTCGGGAGTACGTCGCACATTCCGCGTCTTCGCGCGCTGCGGATACGTGGAGATCACGATCCTGCCGGAGTCATCGACGCCGCCGGTCACCGGCGACAGTTGCGGCGTACCGTCCGCGCGCGTCGTGACGAGCACCATGCGGTGTCGCGGACGCACGAACTCCAGCAGTCCGTCCAGGGTCACTGACGTCGTCGTTGCCATCTTGCGAGCCACGGCGCTCTCCTTTGTTGTTGCTACGTAGGTCGGGGCACGTGTCACCGCCACATGTGGCTGACGAGTGCAAAAGGTTTCATGCGTCCATTGCGCCGGTGATCGTCGGTATTCACGGTGCTTACCGTGCCCACGGTTCTATAAGGTGATCACCTCGACGGGCAAGTAACTCGTCGCGGAAAAGTCCAGCTGTGACGGCGCGGCGCCCGCAGCGACCAACCGCGCGCCGAGGGCCGCCACCATCGCGCCGTTGTCGGTACACAAGCCAGCACGCGGCACCCGCAGCCCGATTCCGGCCTTGTCGCATCGCTGCTGAGCCATCGCGCGCAGCCGCGAGTTCGCCGCGACACCGCCACCGATCTGCAGATGCTCCACACCGCGCTCGAGGCACGCCTTGATGGTTTTCATCGTCAGGACGTCCACCACTGCCTCTTGGAACGAGGCCGCGACATCGGCAACCGGAATCGGCTCACCGGCACGCTGCTTAGCCTCGACCCACCGCGCAACGGCCGTCTTCAACCCCGAGAACGAAAAGTCGAGCGGAGCATCACCCGGCCCGGTCAGGCCACGCGGAAAGGCGATCGCGGCACTATCCCCGTCGACCGCGAGCCGGTCGATCACCGGTCCCCCAGGAAATCCGAGCTGCAGCAGCCGAGCCACCTTGTCGAAGGCCTCGCCTGCAGCATCGTCGATCGTGGCCCCTAACGGCGTGATCGAGGAGGTGATGTCATCCACCTGCAGGATCGAGGAGTGCCCGCCCGACACCAGCAGAGCCATCGTCGGCTCGGGAAGTGGCCCGTGCTCAACGATGTCCACCGCCACATGCGCGGCGAGGTGGTTCACCGCATACAGCGGCGTGCCCATCGCCAACGCGTATGCCTTCGCGGCCGCGGTGCCGACCAATAGCGCACCGGCGAGGCCCGGTCCGCCGGTCACTGCGACAGCATCGATATCGCGCAACGTCACGCCGGCGGCGCGCAGCGCCCGCTGCACGGTTGGCACCATTGCTTCCAGGTGCGCGCGGGATGCCACTTCGGGCACCACGCCGCCAAAGCGCGCGTGCAGGTCAACGCTTGACGCGATCTCGTTGGCCAGCATCTGCTCGCCACGGACGATACCGATCCCGGTCTCATCACACGAGGTCTCGAACCCCAGCACGAGTGGCTCATTACCCGCGCGGGTGAGCAACTCAGCCACGAATCATCACCGCCGCATCGACGTTTTCCGGTTGGTAGTAGCGTTTGCGCACCCCCACGGTTTCGAACCCTTCGCTTTCATACAAGGCAATGGCCGGCGCATTGTCCACTCGAACTTCCAGGATGATCCTGCTCGCACCGCGGCGGGCGGACTCTGCCAGCAGAGCGCGCAGCAGCAGCCGACCGATACCCCGTCCCTGCATGTTCGGATCGGTGCCGATCGTCATCACGTGCGCCTCCTCGCCGAACACGGCCAGGCCTGCGTACCCCCGCACGACGCTGCAATGAGACGCCACGATGTACCAGCGTGTGTCGTCGTCGCAAAGTTCCTCGCGCAGCATGTGCTCGGTCCACGCCTGCGCCCCGAACAACTCATGCTCCAGGCGCAGCACCGACGGCAGGTCGGCGAGCGTCATCGCTCGTAGCTGGACGTCGCTCATCGCCCGGTCGGCCCGGTGACATCCAACCGTGGCTTCGGTTTCGGCTCAGCGGCATCCGGGCGTCGCAGGTAGATCGGCTCCAACGTGTTCGATGGCCCGCCAACGAGTCCGTCGCGTACGGCGAGGCGCACCAGCGAGTACGGCGTGGGGTACCGCTCAATCACGTCCGCACCCAACCGCTGTAACTCTGCGAGATACTTCGACGCACCGGCGTGCACCACGCGGACTTCTCGCGATCCGCGCGCCTCGAGGTCCTCCGGACGCCGCACATCGGGGCCGTCGATCCGCCGATCCCCGTCGTACCAGGCAAAGTAGACCTCCTTGCGACGCGCATCGGACACGACCAGCGTGGGCCCCGAGGCGCCCACGGCCACCGCGTCCAACGAGCCGACACCCCACACCGGCACACCCAACGCATCGCTGATCGACGCGGCGGTCACGATACCCACCCTCAAGCCGGTGAACGGTCCGGGGCCCAGGCCCACGACGATCCCGTCCAGCTCGGCCAGCGGTACGCCGGCCGCATGGGAGGCTTGCTCGATACTGGGCGCCAGGACCTCCGCGTGCATCGTTGCCCCCGTCGTTGCTGACTCGGCGAGCGTCGTGATGTCGGTATCTGTTACCTCGACGATCCCACTAGCGATATGAGCGGACGAGGTATCGATCGCGAGTATTTTCATGTCGCGACCACGCCGGCCCACCGATCGCCGACTGCCGACAGCTGCACCACGCGGCTCTCGCCGGCACCGGACTCGCGATCGATATCAACCATCAGGTAGCCATCGGCCAGCGCTTCGGCCATTCCCTGCCCCCATTCGACAAGTACGACTGCTTCGTCCAGTTCGGATTCGAGGTCCAGGTCCTCCAGTTCCTCCAGTCCGCCGAGCCGATACGCATCCACGTGTACGACCGGAACGCGGCCGCGATGCTCTCGAGCGATCACAAACGTCGGCGAGGTAAGTCGCTCCCGAACACCGAGCGCGGCACCGACCCCCTGCGCGAACGTGGTCTTACCGGCACCGAGCGGACCGCTCAACAACACCAGGTCGCCGGGGCGCAACTGCGCTGCGACCTGCGCGGCAAACTGCTGCAGGTCACTTGCAGTCTCGGCCACGAACCGCCGCGGAACGTTCACGCTGACCGGCTCCTGCGGACCGGATGCGCCACGACCCGCCGAATGAAGCCCAGTAACTGATCGTTGCACAACTCCGGCTTCTCCAGGATTGCCATATGCCCTGCGCCGGGTACCACGAACAGGTCCGCGGACGGCAACTCGCGCGCAATCAGTTCGCTGTGATCGATCGGCGTCATCCGGTCTTCATCACCACAGATGACCAGCACCGGTGCCTTCGCGATCGCCGGAAGCGCACGCAGTTTGTCGTGACCGGCCAGCGTCGGGTAGAAGTCCGCCATGACTTCCAACGGCGTCGCCGAGATCATCCGGTCCATGTAGTCGGTCAGCGAGGCGGGTGTGCCTGCACTGCCGAACGAGTACTTGCGCGTCGCCAGCCAGATGCTGTTGCCGAGCATCTTGCGGCCGCCTTCGATCCACTTTGGCGCGAACTGGGCTGCCTTCGAGATGGTCGGGACGACGTGGCTCATGATCGAACTCGACAAGTCGGCGGGTTG
>JBKEDB010000130.1:0-2883 GCA_047975195.1 Cumulibacter sp.
AGGAGCAGATTGACCCAAAAGGCGGCGCGCGGCGGTCGAAGTGATCGCCGCCGAGGGACTCCCGGTGCAGGTAGCCTGCCGAGTTCTGGCCGTGTCTGAAGCAGGCTTCTACGAGGCCATGAAACGGGCACCGTCGGAGCGGTCGATCCGGCATACGATGCTGACACGGACCTCGTTACCGAGATCCACCAAGAGTGCCACGGTATCTACGGTGCCCGCCGCGTCCATGAGGAACTCACTGTCGGACGCGGCATCGCTGTCGGACATGGGAAGGTTGAGCTGCTGATTCAACGCGCGGGCTTTCAGGGTGTGAGCGGGCGCAGGAAGTGGCGTCGCAGCAAGCCCGACACGATCGCGACCGACCTGGTCGAGCGCGACTTCACCCGCAGTGGCCCCAACCAGTTGTGGGTCACCGACATCACCGAGCACTGGACCAGTGAAGGCAAGCTCTACCTGTGCGCGATCAAGGACGTGTTCTCGAACCGGATCGTGGGCTATTCGATCGATAGCCGGATGAAGTCCTCGCTGGCCGTCGCGGCCCTCGAGCAGGCCGTCGCCCGACGTGCCCTCATGGGTGCCGATCTGAGCGATCTGACGTGCCATTCGGACAGGGGCAGCCAGGGCGGTCTCAAGCGGTCGTCGCAACACCTTGATCGAGAGGTGGAGCGGTGGGGTCATCCAGTAAGCAGAAGAATGCGCGGGCGTATCGGGGACAGATTGCCTCGCCGGGTCGGCCGACGATCGCGTGGCGCGAAGATAGGGTCCGGTTTTGGGCAGCAATCGCGACCGGCATCAAGACGGAGGAGGCTTGCGTCGCGGCGCGCGTGTCCGGGCCGGTCGGGTTCCGCTGGTTTCGCCATGCTGGGGGTGTGAACCCTCGACTTCCCGAGCGGGTGTCGGGTCGCTACTTGTCCTTCAGCGAGCGTGAGGACATCGCGATCTGGCACGCCCAGAACATCAGCGCCCGCGAGATCGCGCGACGACTGAAGCGCGACCCATCGACGATTTCGCGAGAATTGCGTCGTGGCGCGTCCACGCGGACCTACGAGCTGGACTACAAGGCCACGACGGCTCAGTGGCACGCGGAGCGACGAGCGCGCCGGCCGAAGGTCGCCAAGCTTGTCGCCAACCCGCGACTGCGGGACTACGTCCAGGCCCGGCTGTCGGGCGACGTGGTCGACGCCGATGGCCGCCGGCTCGGCCCAGACGGGCCTGTGTGGAAGGGGCGCAATAAACCTCATCGCGGCGACCGTCGCTGGGTGCAGGCATAGAGCCCTGAGCAGATCTCGAACCGGCTCAAGGTCGAGTTCCCCGATGATGAGTCCATGCAGATCAGCCACGAAGCGATCTACCAGGCGCTCTATGTTGAAGGCCGCGGAGCTCTGAAACGCGAGCTGGTGACCTGCCTGCGCACCGGTCGCGCGCTACGGGTTCCGCGCGCCCGCAACCGTCAGAAGGCGTGGGGCCATGTCAGCAACGAGGTCTTGATTAGCGAGCGTCCCGCAGAGGCTGAGGACCGGGCCGTCCCCGGACATTGGGAGGGTGATCTGATCATCGGCCTGGAGCGCTCAGCGATCGGCACCGTCGTCGATCGCAGCACTCGGTTCACGATGCTCGTCCACCTTCCACGTGAGGAGGGCTACAAGCACAAGCACTCCACGAAGAACGGTCCCGCGTTGGCCGGCTACGGCGCTATCACGATGAAGAACGCGCTGGCGAACACGATGTCCACCCTGCCGAGGCAGCTGGCCCGGTCGCTGACCTGGGATCGCGGGAAGGAGCTCTCGGCCCATGTCGCGTTCAAGGTCGAAACCGGGATACCCGTGTTCTTCGCTGACCCGCACTCACCGTGGCAGCGGGGCACGAACGAGAACACCAACGGCCTGCTGCGTCAGTACTTCCCCAAGGGCACCGACCTGACCCGATGGAGTAGCGACGACCTTCAAGCCGTTGCCACGGCCATCAACAATCGCCCGCAGAAAGTGCTCGGCTGGAAGACCCCAGCGGAGGCCTTCGAAGAGCAGCTACGATTCCTCGAAACAACCGGTGGTGCAACGATCGATTGAATCTGGTCAATACGTCTCCGTGGCCTACACCGACAAGCTCGAACTCGACGGCATCGCTCCCTCGATCGGGTCCGTGGGCGACGCGTACGACAACGCCCTGATGGAGACCATCAACGGCCTGTACAAGGCCGAATGCATCCGCACCACGGTCTTCCACGACGGCGCCTACGGCACCATCGCAGACGTCGAGTTCGCCACCGCCGGTTGGGTCGACTGGTACAACACTCGTAGGCTTCACTCGACCCTGGGCCACGTCCCACCGGTCGAATACGAGCAAGCCCACTACAAGGCCCTCACCCGAGAGCCGCAACCCGCATAGGAGCGGCAGAGAACCTGGGGCGCTTCACGGGCGAGGTGATCCGCCGCTACGAGCACGACCACCCCGGCTCGTTGATCCATGTCGACGTGAAGAAACTCGGCAACATCCCTGATGGCGGCGGGCATCGCTTCGTCGGACGCCAGCAAGGCGGCAAGAACAAGCGCACCACGGCGGGCGTGAAGCGCAACGCCACACGGCACGCCATCATCGGCCACGCCTACGTCCACACCGTGATCGATGACCACTCCCGCGTCGCCTACGCCGAGATCCACGACGACGAAAAAGGAGCCACCGCCATCGGCGTCCTGATCCGCGCAGTCGCGTGGTTCGCAGCCCGCGGCGTCCACGTCGAAGCCGTCCTGTCCGACAACGGCTCCGCATACACGTCACACGCCTGGCGCGACGCCTGCCACGATCTCGGCATCAAGCATCGCCGAACCCGGCCCTACAGGCCCCAAACCAACGGCAAGATCGAACGCTTCCACCGCACCCTGGCCG
>JBKEDB010000069.1:0-2078 GCA_047975195.1 Cumulibacter sp.
CACCCCAGAAGATGCAGTAGCCTTAAAAGTATCTTTGGTGTGCTTTATTAAGTTTGTGTCTGCTTGTTCTTGTTTGTGGAATTGTGGTTCGTGCAAAAATAACAAAGCAACAACCCCCAGCACAACACTAGGTATAGTAGCAAAATAGGTAGCATGTATCCCCCACCTAGCAAGGACTACTCCACCAATAATCGACCCTGCTAACATAGCCAAGCCTTCGGCCTGTCCGACTCTACCGAAAATTTTATCGTAGTTTTTGGCATGCCCTTGCTCCTCATACAAAGTGTCATAGGTTACCGCCTGATAAACCCCAGAATACATAGCATAGAACAATCCCCAGGCTAGAGCATTCATCACATACCACACACCGCTATCTGCAAAAGCACCGAACAAAACAGACAACCCTAAAAATACCTGAGCAACGATTAAAGTCCCCCTACGACTCCAACGATCTGCAAGAATACCAGACGGTATTTCCGCCAACACAGTCACTCCTGACATTACAGCAACCACCACAGCAATATTAGTAGCAGTTAGCCCTACGCTATCTGCAAGTAATTTATCTGCCACATAATACAGTACAAACCCCTGAAAAAAGGCGGCCAAATAGAGTGGAAGTAATCTTTTTTGTAATTTAGTCATAAGTTTATCTAGGGCATTATAAGGAAACGCCAATTCTATAGCAAACTACTCCAACCATTTTTTACTTTTGACTATCTACCGTCTAATGCTTTTCCGTTCTGCGGTGATTTTATTCTGTGGCGTGTTCGCTGTGGGTTGTGTCGTGGTCTTCAATATACTCGTGAACTATGGGACTCAGCGTCATAACCAATACAGCACCGAATAATAATAGCCAAGGTCTTGGGTCGCGTATAGAGTTTTTGCCGTGAGCGTGTATCTGAGGCATCAGGTCGCTGGTCGCAATATAAATGAAAAACCCAGCCGTAACCGCCAGGACATAAGGGATTACTGGACTCTCAGCCTCACCAAAAGCATACACCCCGACTGCTGTTACAGTAGTAGCTAACGCACTCAAGACGTTGATTAGTACTACGCGTGACTTATCCATACCGTTCTTAATCAATATGCCGAAGTCGCCAATCTCTTGCGGTACTTCGTGCAAGGAAACAGCCAGTGCCGTCACGATACCTGCCGATGGGCTAATTAAGAAGGCCGCACCAATTGTCAGACCGTCAATCGCATTGTGTAGGGTGTCGCCAATGATAATCAATGAGCTACTAGCCTGATTCTTATCTTTATCGTCGTGATGATGATGAAAAAAGCTCAAGAATCGCTCCAGCATAAAGCTACCCAACACACCGAGCATAGCCCAAGTCAACACACTTTTGGTGCCAGCCGAGGCTATCGACTCAGGCAAGATGTCAGTGAAAGCCGTTGCCAGCAGGACTCCAGCTGCAAATGCCGTTACCAGCGAGATTACTTTTTGTGAAGTTTTGCGCCGGCCGAACAGCAGCAAAGCACCAGTCAATGAGACTAGTCCGCCTATTAATGAGAAAATTATCACAGTAATCATAATGTAATTGACTATAATTGAGCCTAAGATTTATTGCAAAAAATTCGCAACAAGTCGATGCAAATGCGAAAAATTCGCAATAACTAATTAAAATCAAAGGGTAGTTATGGACAAACAGATTATCTATACCAACTTGCTCGATAAGCAACAATTGCGCTCAACCAAACAGCGCAACAAGATTTTTGAGATTTTTGCCCAGGCTAGCCACCCACTAAGTGCCGTAGAAGTAGCTTCCCTATCCGCCGAATCCGCAGATACAGCTACAACATATCGAACGATTGATACTTTTTTGAAGGCAGAGATTCTGCGACGAGTCAGCGCAGGCTGGAAGGATGCTTACGAATTATCCGAGCATTTTGTGCCACATCATCACCACTTCACTTGCCTGCACTGTGGCAAGATTACGTCTTTTGGCGAGCCTGTAGAACTTATTCAGTCCTTGCGTCACCTAGCCGAAAGTCAATGCGGAGCAAATATGCATAACCACAGCATCGAGCTAAGTGGCCTCTGTAAGTCCTGCTCACAAACATATAAAACCCTAAAA
>JBKEDB010000086.1:0-37686 GCA_047975195.1 Cumulibacter sp.
CGAACGAATCGTTGACAGCGGCGTCAATCTTCATCGCACGCGCGTCGCCGCGTACTAGGTCCAGCGCCTGGACGTTCTCGTCCGGGTCGATGTCGTGCAGGTTCAGGATCGGCGGCACGATCTGGTCACGGATCGACAGGATCGTGAACAAAGCCTCAACCGCCCCGGAGGCACCCATCATGTGTCCGGTCGCCCCCTTGGTGGCGGTGATGGCGGGGTGACCGCCCAGCGCGGCACGGATGGCGGCCGCCTCGGCGATATCGCCGACCGGGGTCGAGGTGGCGTGCGCGTTCACGTGTTGTACCGCGGTGGGGGCCAGTCCGCTGTCGCGTAGCGCGAGCGTGATGGCGCGGGCTGCGCCGCCGCCGGTCGGGTCGGGCGCCACCATGTCGTATCCGTCCGAGGTGGTGCCGGCACCGGCGAGCAGTGCGATTGCGCGCGCCCCGCGGGCCGCGGCATGCTCGGCGGTCTCCAGTACGACCAGCGCGGCACCCTCGCCCATCACGAAACCGTCGCGACCGGTGTCGAATGGGCGGACCGCGCCCTGCGGGTCGTCATTGCGGGTGGACATCGCGCGGGCCATACCGAACCCGGCGTACGGCGTGGGGTGCAGGCAGGCCTCGGCGCCGCCGGCGACGACGACGTCCACGCGCCCGGCACGGATCAGGTCGCGACCGAGTTGCATAGCCTCAGCGCCTGAAGCGCAGGCGGACACGACGGTGTGTACGCCGCCCTTCGCGCCAAGTTCGAGACCGGCCGCTGCGGCGGGGCCGTTCGGCATCAGCATCGGGATCATGTGCGGGGAGACGCGCTTAGCTCCGCGCTGTTCGCGGATGTCGTCCTGCGCCAGCAGCGTGACCGCGCCACCAATGCCGGTGCCGACAACGACCGCGATGCGTTCGGGGTCGACGTCTGGGGTGCCAGCGGACTCCCACGCTTCACGCGCGGCGACGATCGCGGCGTGCTGCGACACGTCGAGTCGGCGAGCCTTCGGACGCGGAATGTGATTGGTCGGCGAGTCAGCAAACGGGGCCGCGAGTCGGCACGGGACGTCGGCGTACTGCTCATCGGTGATGGGTGCGATTCCCGTGCGACCGGCCAGTAGTGCGGCCCAGGAGCTCTCGACGTCACCGCCTAGGGGCGTCGTTGCACCGAGTCCGGTGATCACTACGTCGGTCACGAACGTCCTTCTCTCGCTGAGGTGCTGTTAGGGCAGACGCGGGCGCTCGCCGTCGGCGGGCACCCGCGTCGCGTGCGCGGTGCGCGGATGACTACTGGTGATCCTCGACGTACTTCATCGCATCGCCGACGGTCTTGATGTTGGCGAGCTCCTCGTCGGGGATGGCAACGCCCCACTTGTCCTCAACGGCGGTGGCGATCTCCACCATCGACAGCGAGTCGACGTCGAGGTCATCGGTGAACGACTTCTCCGGAGCGACGTCCTCGGGCAGAACGCCGGCAACCTCTTCGAGGATCCCGGCGAGACCGTCCTGAATTTCCTGGGTGGTAGCCACGATGTGGTGTTCCTTTCTCGGGGTGCGGGCGGCGGTCGCCGCCAGCGGTTGCTGGTTATCTCCCGCGGACGGGAGACGGTGCCGGTCAGGGCATCACGAAGATCTGTCCGGCGTAGGTGAGCCCCGCGCCGAAACCGATCGTGAGCACTTTATCTCCGGAGCGGGCCAGACCGTCGGCAACCAGCCGTTGTATGGCGAGTGGGATTGACGCAGCCGACGTATTCCCGGAGTACTCGATGTCCTTTGCGACGACGACGTCCTCGCGGAAGTCGAGTGCGCGAAGCATGTTAGTGGTGATCCGCAGGTTGGCTTGATGGGGTACGAAGACGTCGATATCGCGCATCGTGATTCCAGCGGCGGTGCAGATCTTCTCGATCTGTGGGCGTACTTCGGTGGTCGCCCACCGGAACACGGCTCGCCCGTCCATCTCTATCAGGCTGTCGCGGTCACGCACGATGATGGCCTCGGGACGATCGCCGGCCGATCCCCACACCGCCGGGCCGATCTGCTGCGCCGCCGAGCGTCCGACGATAGCCGCTCCAGCGCCGTCGGCGAAGATAATGCAGGTCGACCGGTCCTGCGGATCGACCCAGTCGGTGAGTTTCTCCACGCCGACGACCAGCGCGGTGGTCGCATCGCCGACCTGGATCGCGTTAGAGGCCTGGGAGAGCGCGTAGCAGAATCCGGCGCACGCGGCATTCACGTCGTACGCGCCGGGCGCTTTCGCCCCGAGGATGTGCGCGACCTGGGGTGCGGCCGACGGCAGTTGTGATGCGGCGGTGCACGTCGCCAGGATCACCAGATCAAGGTCCTCGGCGGTGATGCCCGCATTGGCGAGCGCGTCGCGACTGGCTTCGACCGCCATCGACACGATGGTCTCGGACTCGTCGGCGAACCGGCGCTCCTTGATTCCGACTCGGCTAGTGATCCAGTCGTCGTCGGTGTCGACCCGCTGTGCGAGGTCGTCGTTGGTGACCACAGTGCTCGGCCGGTAAGCGCCGAATCCGAGGATCGCGGCGTTGCGGCGGTCGATGTTCAATGACATTTCAGGTGAGCAAGTCGCGTACGGCGTCGAGGTCGTCGGGAGTCTTTACCGCGACATTCTTTACGCCCTTCATACCGCGGCGGGCCAACCCACTGAGTGCGCCGGCTGGCGGCAACTCGACGATGGCTTCGACACCCAACTCGAGCATCTGTGCCATGCACAGGTCCCAGCGAACCGGGTTGGTGACCTGGGTGACCAGGCTGTCCAGGAACGCAGCTCCGGAGGCGGCCGGTTTGCCGTCGGCGTTCGAGAGCAGTGTGACGCTGGGATCAGCGGCTTGCAGCAATGCGCGCTGCTCGGCGACGCGGTCCTGCGCGGGCTGCATGAAGCGGGTGTGGAAAGCGCCGGCGACCGACAACGGCATAACACGAGCCTTCGCCGGCGGGTTCTCTTTCAACTTGGCGATCGCGCCGGCCGGACCGGCTGCGACGATCTGCCCGGCTCCGTTGCGGTTCGCCGGGTCCAGGCCGAAGCCGGTGAGCGTGTCGATCACGTCTTGTTCGTCTCCGCCGAGTACCGCGGCCATCGACGTCGGCTCGAGCGCGCATGCGTCAGCCATCGCGCGGCCGCGGACGGCGGCGAGTTTGACTGCGGCATCCGGCGCGATAACACCGGCCATGGCCGCCGCCGCGACCTCACCGATGCTGTGCCCGGCTACCACCAGGTCGCTGCTGGTCGGCGCGAGTGCGCCGTACGCCAGCAAGGCCAGCGAGACGACCAGCGGCTGGGTAACGGACGTGTCCTTGATCTCTTCGGCATCCGCGGTTGTACCGAGGCGCTCCAGATCGATCCCGCTGAGTTCTGACATTGCCGCGACAGTTTCGCGAGCGTTCTCCAACTCGAGCCAGGGGGCGAGCATTCCGGGGGTCTGCGAGCCCTGACCGGGCGCAACTATCGCGATCACGAGTCCACTTTCGTCGTTACCTACAGGTAATGCCAGGATACCGGCGGTGCGTGTCGCCACACTGCGGCGTCGCTCGCCGCGTGGCGCAACGCGAATCTATGCGAGCGTGATGTGACGCGCCCACGCGTCGTCCCGCAAGGCCTTTCGAAGCACAGGGCCTTTCGAAGCACAAGGCGCTTGACGCCCAAGGCGCTCGCGATCAGAACCAGTGGCCGGAATCGCGAGCGCCCTCGGTATGGGTGGGTCAGGTGAGGCCCCCGGAGTGGTCCTCCTCAACCGCGCTGGGGTCGTCCACGTGGTACGTATCGATCACCAACTGCAACTGCGAGCGGTCGTACTGACCCTCCTCGGCCAACGACGTCAGCGCACGCAACACGATCGACTCGGCGTCGACTCCGAAGTGCCTACGCAGCGCCGGACGGGTGTCCGACAGGCCGAATCCGTCGGTGCCCAGCGAGTTGAACCGCCCCGGAACCCACTGGCGGATCTGGTCCTGCACGGCCCGCATGTAGTCGCTGACGGCGACTACGGGCCCCTGCCGATCGGCGAGCTTGCTGGTCACGAACGGCACCCGCGGCGTCTCATTGGGATTCATCAGGTTGTGTCGGTCGGATTCCAGCCCGTCGCGACGCAACTCGTTCCAGGACGTCACAGACCACACGTCCGCGTCGACACCGAAGTTCTCGCCGAGGATGTGCTGCGCCTTCAGCGCCGCGTTGATCGCGACACCGGAGGCGAGCAGTTGCACCCGAGGGCGACCGGTGTTGTCGTGGCCCGGTCGGTAGAGATGGATACCGCGCAGAATTCCTTCCACATCGGTGTCCTCCGGTTCCGCCGGCTGCGGGTACGGCTCGTTGTACATCGTGAGGTAGTAGATGACGTTCTGATCGCGCCCGTCCGAGCCATCGCCGTACATCCGCTTGAGCGCGTCCTTGGCGATGTGGCCCAGTTCGAATGCGTACGCCGCGTCGTACGCCACGACAGCGGGGTTCGAGGCGGCCAGCAGCAGCGAATGCCCGTCCTCGTGCTGCAACCCCTCGCCGTTGAGCGTCGTACGCCCCGCAGTGGCGCCCAACATGAATCCGCGGCTCATCTGGTCGGCCGCCGCCCAGATACCGTCGCCGGTGCGTTGGAACCCGAACATCGAATAGAAGATGTAGATCGGGATCATCGGCTCATCGTGCGTGTCGTACGACGAGCCGACCGCGGTGAACGACGCGACCGACCCGGCCTCGTCGATACCTTCGTGTAGCAGTTGGCCCTTGACCGACTCCTTATACGCGAGGATGAGGTCGCTGTCGACGGACGTGTAGTGCTGCCCGTGCGGGGAGTAGATCATCTGCGTGGGGAAGAAGGCGTCCATGCCGAAGGTGCGGGCTTCGTCGGGGATGATCGGCACGATGCGGTGGCCGATACCTTCGTCCTTGAACAGGTCACGGATGAGCCGCACGAATGCCATCGTGGTCGCCACCGGTTGTTTGCCGGACCCGCGTGACATGACCTCGAACGTCTTGTCCGGGGGAGTCGGCAGTGCCTTGTGCTGGGTACGCCGTTTGGGCAGATTTCCGCCGAGGTCGCGGCGGCGCTGCAGCAGGTACTGCATCTCCGCGGAGTCGTCGCTCGGCTTGTAGTACGGAGGTAGGTACGGGTCGAGCTGGTCGTCCGGAATCGGGATGTTCATCCGGTCACGGAAGACCTTCAGGTCGTCCTTGGACAGCTTCTTCATCTGGTGGGTGGCGTTACGGCCCTCGAATGACCGGCCGAGGGTCCAGCCCTTGATGGTCTTCGCCAGGATCACCGTTGGCTGGCCGTTGTGGGCCACCGCGCGGGCGTACGCCGCGTACACCTTGTGATAGTCGTGCCCGCCGCGCTGCAGACGCCAAATCGCATCGTCGCTCATGTGCTCGACCATCTCCAGCGCCCGCGGATCGCGCCCGAAGAAGTGCTCGCGGACGAACGCGCCGTTGTTCGCCTTGTAGGTCTGGTAGTCGCCGTCCGGCGTGGTGTTCATGATGTGTAGCAGCGCGTTCTCGGTGTCGCGCGCGAGCAGGTCATCCCAGCCACGGCCCCACACGACCTTGATCACGTTCCACCCGGCGCCGGTGAACAGCGACTCGAGCTCTTGAATGATCTTGCCGTTACCGCGGACCGGACCGTCCAGGCGCTGCAGGTTGCAGTTGACCACGAAGGTGAGGTTGTCGAGTTCTTCGCGTGCTGCCAGCGCGAGGCCGGAGACCGACTCTGGCTCGTCCATCTCGCCGTCGCCGAGGAACGCCCATACGTGCTGGTCGCTGGTGTCCTTGATGCCGCGATTGTGTAGATAGCGATTGAATCGGGCCTGGTAAACGGCGTTCAGCGGGCCGAGCCCCATCGAGACGGTCGGGAACTGCCAGAAGTCGGGCATCAGCCGCGGGTGCGGGTACGACGGTAGGCCGGGGTTCGCGGTGAGTTCCTGCCGGAACCCGTCGAGGCGGGACTCGTCGAGGCGCCCCTCAAGGAAGGCGCGCGCATAGATACCGGGCGAGCCGTGCCCCTGGAAGTAGATCTGGTCGCCGCCGCCAGGTGCGTCGGGGCCGCGGAAGAAGTGATTGAACCCAACTTCGTACAGCACGGCGGAGGAGGCGTACGTCGAGATGTGTCCGCCGACGCCGACGCCGGGGCGTTGTGCCCGGTGCACCATCATGGCCGCGTTCCAGCGCAGGTACTGGCGGAAGCGGTGCTCGATGTCTTCGTCGCCGGGGTACGTGGGCTCCTCGGCCGGGGAAATAGTGTTGATGTAGTCGGTCGATCGCAGCGCGGGCAGCCCGACACCGAGGTGGCGGGCGCGTTCGTTGACGCGGAGCAAGAGGTGTCGGGCGCGGCGAGTCCCGTTGTTCTCCACGACGGCGTCGATTGAATCGAGCCACTCGGTCGTTTCGTCCGGGTCGGCGTCGAAAATCTGGGCGGTCATACCGTCGGTGATGACCTGGGTGCGATCCTTCGGGTCAGTGCCGATCAGATGCTCCGATGTGTCATCGGTATGCGGATCGGCGGAGGGCTGAAGTTCGTCCGCGATGTCCTGCGGATTTCGTGCCACGATGGGTTCTCCTTCGCTTCTGGCGGAATCCGGTGCCATCGATGAGGTGGGCGAAGGCACCCGTTGGACCTAATCTATTCCTTATTCCTCACGTGATCGAATAACCGGCACGATGCGAGACGGCGTCAGTTTTCGTCGTCGCGATGGTCACATCCATCGGTCGGTTTCGGGCTCCGGCGTCGTCTACGCTGGTGCTTGGACTCTGCCCGGCACCCCAGACGAAAGCGACGTAGGTGACTTCCACTCTGGCCAGACGAACAGCCACGGCTGTCCTGTGGGCTGCCGGTGTGCTTGGTGTCGCTGGATGCGTCACGACGTTGCCGGGCACAGCCGGTCACGCACCGGGCACGGTGGTCTCCTCGCCGTCCGGGCCGGGTAACCCAGATGGGCTCACTGAGGAGGCGCAGCAACAGTGTGCCGACGCGTTGACCAGCGCCAAGGGATTCATCGCCAGTTGGAAGGACGTAGCGACCGGGTCGGCGCCGCCAACTGCTGAGCAGCGCCAGGAACTCGCGAAAGAGGTCCAGGGCGACGTTGACGAGTTGAATGCCCTGATGCCGACGATTAGCGATGCTGGCCTCGTGTCGCACGTGCAGAAAATCGTGTCCGAGATGAACTCGATCGTGATCGGGCTGCAGTCGGGCATCGCAGTCGAGTTATCGGCGTACAGCGCGGCAGTCAACTCCACCACTGAATACTGCAAGTGAAGTAGCGATCGATACTGCAAGTGAAGTAGTGATCGGCGGCAACCCGCCACCGATCGGAGCGAATCGGCCAGTGACGCTAGTCGCCGGTCCTGATGAATTATGAGGAGTACGGATGACCACCATCAACGTCGGTGACCAGGCCCCGGATTTCACCACTAAGGACCAGCACAACCAGGAGGTCACGCTCAGCGACTTCCAGGGCAAGCAGAACGTGCTGCTCGTCTTCTACCCGTTCGCGTTCTCCGGTGTGTGCACCGGGGAGCTGTGCGCCGTCCGCGACGACCTCGCCTCCTTCCAGAACGACAAGGTGCAGGTGCTGCCGATCTCGGTTGACCACCCCTTCACGCTGAAGGCGTTCGCGGAGAAGGAAGGTTACGACTTCCCGCTGCTGGCGGACTTCTGGCCGCACGGCGGCATCGCCCAGCAGTACGGCGTGTTCAACGACGCGGCTGGCTTCGCGTTGCGCGGCACCTTCCTGATCGACAAGGAAGGCAAGGTCCAGTACTCGTCGGTGAACGGACCTGGCGATGCGCGTGATCAGGGCGAGTGGAAGTCGGCCATCGCGAACCTCGCGTAGGCACTTACTTCGGATCATTTAGGGTTCTGCGGCGGATTCGCGTTCGGTGTTCCGACGTGCGGTGGGGTCGCCTACGCTTTCCGGCGGCCGATACCGTGGGGAATCCGCCGCAGATCTTCGTACGAGGGCAGTCGTCGGAGTGTTGTCACTGTTAGTGATAGCCCTGGAGGAGCCGCGTGCGGCTGGTCGAGTACTATCGACAAGCCGCACAGCGGGCGTATAGCTCAGTTGGTAGAGCGCTCGCCTTACAAGCGAGTGGTCACAGGTTCGAGTCCTGTTACGCCCACCATAAAACCGCAGGTCAGGCCGTATAAATGAGGTGCGTGGCGCCTGACTTCGCACGCAGATCCTTGTGTGCTCACTAAGTAGCGCACTTCAGCCCCGTAGTCGGGGCACAAGTGCGCGCATTAATGCGCAAGATCCTCATGCTCGGTCGGACGTAACTGTAACGAGACGCTCTGACAGACACCGAGGTGATCCCGGGGCGGTCTTACTCGCCCAGGCAGGCCTATCGCGGCGCCCGGTTGTGTACCGACTTCGGTACACAACCGGGCGCTGCGCGATGGATAGGCCCGTTGGGGGCGCGACCGGGCTTCGCGCGTATCGCACCCCTGTGTAGGTTCAGCGTTAGTTCAGTCTGAAATCTATGTGATTCGAGGGTCTTGATGGGCGTATGGCGGCGACACGTGGCGCTATTAGCGGGAGCGAGCGCGATGGCGTTCGTGGGCGTCGCCGCCGGACCGGGCGCTAGCCCAGCCTCGGCTGAGCTACCCGCCGAATGCACGCAGCAATCGGAGACCGAGACCGTCAGGTGCGTCTACCTCTACACCGGCACTACGCAGACATTCACCGTGCCGGAACGCGTCCATGAATTGAACATCGTGGCGGTCGGCGCGCGCGGCGGCTCCGGCGGTGGTGAAACGGGCGGCGCGGGCGGGCTCGCAGGCGTTGCGCAGATCCAGAGCGACTACGTGTACTCCGGCACGGAGTTCGCTATCGAGGTCGGCGGTGTCGGTGGCGATGGATCCGCACCCAACCCCGCTGGTGCACCCGGCGGTGCGGGCGGCTACAACGGCGGCGGCGACGGAGGATCCGGAATCGCCGGTGGCGGCGGAGGTGGTGGCGGTGGGGCCTCATCCGTCCATAGCTCGGTCGGCGCGGACGCATTAACAGTTCTTGTCGCCAGCGGTGGCGGCGGTGGCGGTGGTGGCAGCACCGATCAACCTGGCGGCGCTGGTGGCGGATCCGGCGCCAAGGGGACTGGTGACGCGCCGGGATATGGCCCCGTGAACTACGGCGCTGGGTGGGGCGGCGGCCCGGACGCGGACGATGGGGCCGGGAGTCTAGGCGGCGACGGCGCCAGCAGCGATCAAGCCGGCGGTGGTGGTGGCGGAGGAGGCGCCTTCGGCGGAGGAGGCGGATCTCTGGTTGGCAGCATCCCAGCGCCCGTGGGATCGCCGGGCTCCGGCGGTGGTGGCGGTTCAAGTAAGGCTGGCGATGATGTCTCGGGTAGCGGCGACGAAGGAACGACGTCCGATGCCACCGAAGACATGATTGCTCAGGTCGTGATCGAGTTCGCCGATCCGAGCATCATCCACTCCGCGATCAGCGTCGATTGGCCGAGCATCCCGGGTGGGCGGGATGCCCAGGTGACTCTGACCGTTCCCGCACGCGAGACGGATACCGTCTGGACATTGTCGACGTCCAGTGACGTGGCCGTGCTTCCGGCGACCGTGACGCTTCCGGCGGAGAGTATCAGCGTCACAGTGCCGATGACGACGTCCGTCGTGACGGAGTCGATCGAGGTAACGATTACCGCGACCCTCGGCGACGAGGTGATCACCACGACGGCGACGGTGCACCAAGATACGTTGATTACGACACCGAGCCTGCCCAACGCGGTGGTGGGTGAGGAGTACGAAGCGACGTTCACGGCCGTCGCCGGCCCCTTGGGGCAGTACTGGTGGTCGATCCCGCCGGATTCGCAGTTGCCTCCCGGGCTCACGCTCGACTTCGACGGGAAACTCACCGGCGTGCCTACCGAGACTGGCACCTACGGCTTCGTTGTCGTCGTCACCAGTGGGTCCGCTAACAGTCGCGAGTTCACCTTGACGGTGGTCGATCCGGTCGTGGTCCCGGGCGATCCGGATAATCAGCCGCCGCCAGCGGACGACGATCCGATCGGGTCTGTCGATGATTCCGTCGATCCGCCGTCCGCCTTGCCAGTCGCGGACGTCGTGGCGCCAGCGTCGGGCGAACCGTTAGCAGCGACCGGCGCGGACGCCGCACCGATGGCGATGCTCGGTGGTGGCCTGCCGATCGGTGGAGCCACGTTGATGGTGATCGGTCGGCGCCGTCGCGGCTAAGGCCGCGCCACGGATCGGACAAGCGCGGTTCTGAGCCGGCTCGCCGCGCGAGCGCGCGGTGCGTTGAGAGCGCGCGTTGTCGCGTATTGCTGGAAACGGGCGCCGCTGAGCGGGGCGCGCGGTGCGTTGAGATCCGTGTTGCGCAATTACTGGCGCGGTTGAGACCCGAGTACGGTGCGATAGTGCGCTCGTTAATGCGCAACACGGACGCGCGCACAGATCGCACCTCGATGAGCAAACGCGCAGCAGGTCCGAGCGTAACCGCGCTCCGCGCGTTACGTCGTCGCATGAAAATGTGCGACAAACGCGGCCGACCTATCCACAGGTGGGCGCGTTTTCCCAGGGGACGCTGATCGAGTCGCGCACACGTCCGCTGTGCGGCACGGTATGCGCATGTAGGCGCGAACCCCATTGCCTGACGAGATTGTCCGACTTGCGAATCGGCGGGAGGGGATCGTGTGTCGCTCCGATCTCACCGGTTCAGGCTTGGGTCCGCATGTGATCTCGCGGATGACGCGCGATTGGCGAGTAGTCGCTCGTGGAGTGTTCGTGCTCCCTGGAAATCACGACGCCTGGCTGCAGCGGGTGTACGCCGGGCTCGAGTTAGGCAGTCGTGGCGCAGCGGCGTACGGCGGAACGGTGCTCGCCCTATGGGGGCTCGGCGAGCGGCGTAACCGCATCGAGATTCTCAGCAATAAGCGCCGTCCAGCACCGTTGCCCTGGTTGCGGTGGCGGCGAGACGAACATTGGCTACGGCGGATCGTCGACGTCGATCCGCCGCGTGTCGCATTAGAGGACGCCGTCATCGACGATGCCGCTTGCGCGCGCCGCTTCGACGCGCTCGCGCTCCTGTCGCGCGCTTTGCAGGAGCAGCGAACGACACCAGAACGGCTCTATGACGCAATCGAGCGTCGCGGACGAGTGCGACACCGAACGTTGTTATTGACGGCTATCGGGGACAGCGCCGCAGGTGCGCACAGCGCCTTTGAGCATCTGTACCTAGACACCGTCGAACGGGCGCACGGTTTGCCGCCGATGGACCGGCAGTACACCGTCCCGGTCAGCGGGCACGATGCTGACGGCGCCTATGTAGAGCACGGGCTGCTGATCGAGTTGGACGGCGTTCGCTTTCACGACAAGTCGGCGGACGAGGCCCTCGACATACTGCACGGAACTCACGGACTACGCACGGAGCGCCTCTCCTGGGGACGTGTGGATCGCGATCCGTGCGCGGTCGCGCGGATGGTCGCATCCATCATCACGTTCGGCGGTCTACGCCGCTGTCCTCGTTGCCCCTAAGCGATCGTTGCCACCGGCGAGAATCTGCGGAGGAGGTCCAGCGACCGCGGAGGTGAGGGGATGCCGTGGGTGCAATCGATGACAGTCCTCGGGCTCGCGGGTACCTCACCACACCCAGTCCGTAATACAACCAGTCCGTTTCCGATGTTGCGCCTTAGGTGGCACGGTTGTGACCCGAGTTCGGGGCATCAGCGCGCACATTGATGCGCAACGAGGACGTGAACAGCGCAGCAGCCCAATCAAGTATGGGCGTCTGGGGCGGAGGAGATCCGGGTGCCGACGCATCCCACGGCGAGAAATAGTTCGGTCGCGGCGTCCACCAACGCCTCGCGCTTCAGCGGGATCTGCCCGTCGAGCCAGCGCATCAGTAACTCGCTGAACCCACCCACGAGAAACGATGCCGCGACCTGATGCGCGGCCGTACCCGGTTGATGACCAGCCGCTGCATCAGCGACCAGACTGACGATCAGCGAGGAGGATTCGGATCGCCGTTGCTGGAGCTCGGCCATCTCGCGCCCCTCGACGTACAGCACCCGGGCGCGTCGCCGGTCCGAATCGACATACGCCGCGGTGCTGGCGATCATGGCGCGAATGCGATCAACTCGCCGTGACCCCACCGCCTCAACCGCTTCGCTTACGCAAGCGCGTAGTTGGTCGACGACATCGTCGAAGACCGCTATGACGAGCGCGTCCAGATCGGGGAAGCTTTCGTAGAAGTAGCGTGCGTTGAGCTGTGCAGCGGCACATACGCCACGCACAGTGGTGCCCGGTAGGCCACGAGTACCGAGCAGCTCGAGGCCAGCATCAAGCAGTAAAGAGCGACGCTGAGTGACCCGGTCGGCAACGGGCACCCCTGCCCACCGGGTTGATCTGGATTGATCCGGAACTCTTGGCAACGAGCGTTACCATACTCTAATCTCCTGGTAACGCTCGTTACCAGGAGGTGGTGTCGTGCTCAATCAGCGCACAGTCGCAGTAAACGACGTCGAACTGAACGTCATCGATGAGGGCCCGAGGGATGGCCCGCTCGTGATTTTGGCCCACGGATTCCCCGAACTCGCCTATTCATGGCGGCATCAGATACCGGCGCTGGCCGAGGCCGGCTACCGCGTACTGGCGCCCGACCAGCGCGGCTACGGCCGCAGTTCGCGGCCGCAGAACATCGCCGACTACGACATCGAGCACCTCAGCGCCGACTTAGTGGGACTCATCGACGATGCGGGCGCCGATAAGGCCGTCCTCGTGGGGCATGACTGGGGTTCGATGGCAGTCTGGCAGACCACCTTGTTGCATCCGGATCGCGTGGCGGGTGTGTGTGGGATGAGCGTGCCATTCAGCCCGCGCGGACCGGTCGCGCCGACGCAGATCTGGCGGCAGGTTTTCGACGGGAAGTTCTTCTATATCCTCTATTTCCAGGAGCCTGGCGTCGCCGAGGCGGAGTTGGACGCCGACGCGGCGAAGGTCATGCGGCGCCTGCTGTCGGGAACACGTACCGACCGCGGCGCTTCGATCGACGCGAATGCAGATGACGGTCGAGGGTTCGCAGATCGGTTTCCCGAGCCGGAGCACCTGCCCGATTGGCTCTCCCAGGAGGAGCTCGACTTCTACAGCGCCGAGTTCGCGCGGACCGGATTTGGCGGCGGCATCAATTGGTACCGCAACTTCGACCGCAACTGGGAACTGACTCCGCAATTGGATGGGGCCACCATCGACGTGCCAAGCCTGTTCATCGGCGGAAAACTCGATCCCGTGCTCCTCATGGCGCCGCCGGATAACCAGGCGCAGTGGTTGACCGACTTCGGCGGCAATGTCTTGATCGAGGACGCCGGCCACTGGGTCCAGCAAGAGAAGGCCGACGAGGTCAACGCCGCGTTGCTGTCTTGGCTGCGCGACATCACAAACGACAACACACACGACAACGCGCGCGACAACGCAGGGGAGAACTGACGTGGGCCGTCCATTGAATTTCGGAGTCTTCTACGCTCCGTTCCATCCCGTAGGCCAGGATCCGACGCTCGCGTTGGAGTACGACCTCGAGCGAATCGAGGCTCTCGACCGATTCGGTTTTGACGAAGCGTGGCTGGGGGAGCACCATTCCGGCGGTTACGAACTCATCGGCAACCCCGAGATCATGATCGCCGCGGCCGCGCAGCGCACCAAGCACATCAAGCTCGGCACCGGTGTCGTGTCGATGCCGTACCACCACCCCTGGTTGCTGGCCGACCGGATCAGCCTGCTCGACCACCTGACCCGGGGGCGAGTCATTTTCGGTACCGGACCTGGCGCGTTGCCCACGGATGCGCACATCCTCGGTATCGACCCGGTGAATCAGCGGCGCATGCATGAGGAGGCCTTGGAAGCGGTGATCGCGCTGTTCACCAGCGATGAGCCGGTGACGCGGGAGACTGACTGGTTCACGATGCGTGATGCGCGACTGCAGGTACGCCCGTATCAGTGGCCACACCCAGAGATCGCCGTAGCGGCGATGGTGTCGCCGTCCGGTCCGCGGCTGGCTGGGCAGTACGGCGTCTCACTGCTGTCGTTGTCCATGTCCGCGGCCGCAGAGGGATTCGCTGCGATCGGAAACGCATGGGGCGTGGTCGAAGAGCAAGCAGCCAAGGCCGGGCAGCCCGCGCCGGACCGCTCGACGTGGCGTGTTCTCGGACAGATGCACCTCGCGGCCACCCGCGAGCAGGCGATCGACGACTGCAAGTACGGACTGCGCGATTTCGCTGCCTACTTCGGTGGGGGCGGCGCGGGATTCGTACCGCTGGCGGACGGCGACGACGGATCGGTCTCGGATGAGGCGTTTATTCAACAGTATGCCGAAAGCGGCCGAGCCATGATCGGTACTCCGGACGACGCCATCGAGTACATCGAAGGGCTGCTGGAGCAGTCCGGCGGGTTCGGTGCATTCTTGATGCTCGGCCATGACTGGGCTTCGCCCGCGGCGACCATCGAGTCGTACCGGCTGTTCGCCCGCCACGTGATTCCGCATTTCAAGGGGCGTCTGGCGCCACCGCGGGCCTCCCACGACTGGGCAGTGGCCAAGAAAGACGAGTTGCTCGGCCGCGCCGGTGAGGCGATCGTCAACGCGATCAAGAGCCATGCAGAAGAGACGAACCCGAAGGCGGTGCGGTAATGCGCGCAGCGGTCTTGCGGGACGGCGAGATTCTGGTTCGCGACGATGTTGCCGAGCCGGTGCCCGGTCCAGGCCAGGTGCTGGTGCAGGTCAAGGCCTGCGGGATCTGCGGGTCGGACCTGCACTTCGCCAAGCACGGAGCAGACATGCTGGCCCTCGGCCAGCAGATGGAAGGCGTGCCGGCGCGCAGCGGGGAGCCGCTCGATCTGAGCCAGGACGTCTTTATGGGGCACGAGTTCGCCGGGGAAGTAGTCGAGGCCGGGCCGGACACTGAAGCACCGCCAGCGGGCACGCCGGTCACGGCATTCCCGATACTGCTGCGGTCGGACGGCGGCGTCGACCCAATCGTCTACTCCAACAGGGTTGCCGGCGGGTACGGCGAGCGGCTGCTGCTGTCCGCGCCGCTGGTGCTACCGGTACCGAACGGGCTGCCTACCCACCTCGCGGCGCTGACCGAACCGATGGCGGTGGGTTTGCATGCGGTAAACCGGTCCAAGATCGAGCAGGCCGAGAAAGCAGTTGTACTCGGCTGCGGGCCGGTCGGGTTGGCGGTGATCGGGGCGCTGAAGAATCGGGGAGTCGAGACCATCATCGCTGCCGACTACTCGCCGGCGCGACGTGCGCTCGCGGCGACATTGGGCGCTACCGATGTAGTCGACCCGCGCGAGGAGACCGCGTGGGCCCGCTCGGGCACCGCAGGACCGCTCGTGGTGTTCGAGGCCATCGGCGTACCAGGAATTCTCGACGAGATCCTGCGGTACGCCCCCGCCCAGTCGCGCGCGGTGGTGGTCGGTGTGTGCATGAACGCGGACACCGTCAACCCCTACTTCGGTATCAGCAAAGAACTATCCGTGCAGTTCGTCCTCGGCTACACGCCCGAGGAGTTCGCAGCATCACTGCGTTCGATCGCCGAGGGCGACATCGACGTCGCTCCATTGGTCACAGCCCGAGTCGGGCTGGACGACGTGCCGTGGGCGTTCGAAGCGCTCGGCAACCCAGAAGAACACTGCAAGATCATCGTGGAGCCGTGATTATGACCGATTGGACCGCTGTTGCCGCCGACCTCGCGGAAGAATTCGCTACGCGCGCGGCTGAGATCGATCGGGAAGGACGCTTCCCGTTCGAGAATATTGAACGTATGCAGGAGGTCGGCTACCTGACCTCTGTCGTTCCGGCCGAACTCGGCGGCGGGGGAGCCGACCTTGCCACCTTCGCCGAGTGTCAGCAGATTATCGCCGGCGGTTGCGCGTCGACTGCGCTCGCGACCAACATGCACCTGTTCGGCGTCGGCGCGGCCGCGGAAGGCTGGCATAAAGGTGATCGGGCCTCCGAACCGATCCTGCAGATGGTCGCGTCGGGCGTCGTCGTCGGTGGAAGTTTGACGGATGCCGCGACGGGACTCAACGTGCGTAGTTCCTCTACCCCGGCGCGGCCGGTCGAGGGCGGGTATGTGATCTCCGGGCGTAAGTCGTTCTGCTCTCTGGCGCCCGTGCTGCAGTTCTTCTGGGGAACAGCGGCGGACACCGAGACCGGCCAGTTACTGCTGTTCGGTCTCCCCCGAAACACCGAGGGTCTCAATTTCAAGGACACCTGGGACACGATGGCAATGCGCGGCACCGGCTCGTGGGACGTCATCTTCGAGGACGTTTTCGTGCCGTCGGCTGCGGTACAGCGCGGGCTGGACCCCAGCCAGCCACCGGTGTGGGACGCAGCTCAGGAGCGCACCTTCGCGTGGTTCGCTGCCTCCGTGCGGCGGTTTATCTAGGTGTCGCCCGGGCGGCGTCCTCGTTCGCCTATGACTTCGTCAGTAATCGAACTGTCACCGGTGCCTCACTGCCGATGTCCCGCCAGCCGGCTCAGGTATCCAGTGCGGCCGACATCGAGTTGCTGCTGCGTCCCGCCGAGGCGATGCTGCGAGACGCGTTGCGTCGACGCGAAGACGGAGAACTGCTGCAGCCCTCGGACATTCAAGCGCTGAAGTACACCGCGGTCAACTCGGCTGACGCCGCCGTCGATCGCTGCGTGCGCATGGTGGGCGGGCACGGCATATTCCGGAAACTTCCACTGGAGCGGTACTACCGCGACGTACGCGCGGGTCAGTTTCACCCACCGTCCAATGACGTGGCGACCGAGACTATCGGCAAGGCGGCCCTGGGTATCGACGCAGGCGCGGAGCCCCGCTGGCCGTCCGATTAGTCGGTCGACCCACCGAGAATCTGGACCGTCTCGGTGGGGGTAGCGGGGCGGGAGCCGAGCGCATCGAGGAGCGCGGCGGCCTGCTCCGTCAGTTGCTGGTTGGTGCGCTCGCCAGGGGTCGAGAGGTCTTCCAGGCCGACGCGTAGATGACCGCCGCGTCGTACCACGAGTTCGGCGAACCCGTTGGCGAAGACGTCCCCGCCCAGGACGCCGGCTGACCACGGCAGGCCAGTTCCTTCCAACAACTCCAGGTAGGCCTCGAGCGCCTTCGGGGTGGGCGGTAGTCCGAACATCGCGTCCTGCCCGAAGAAGATCTTGATCATCGATCCGGGCGGCAAGAGGCCTGCGCCGTGGAAGCCGATCGCTGCGCGCAGGAAGCTTGGATCGAAGATCGAGATGCTCGGCATGAGGCCCGCCGCAGCACTTTGTTCCAACTTATAGCGGCTATCTGGCAGTGAGTTACGGTAGACGCCGTCCCACTGCCCGAGCGCGAGTGAGCCATCGGTCCGCATTCCTAAACTCACTGATCCCGGATCGATCAGGCTCATCCGCATCAAGCCACGTTCGGCGAGTTCGAGATTGTGCGCCCAACTCTGTTCGACGGGTTCATGTAGTGCACCGAATCTAGCGGTGGGGTAGAGCAGCGCGTCCGGGCGCTCGGCGATGATCGGTGTCCACGCGTCGACGTACTCCTGAAGGTCATCAGGGGCATTGTCGGCGTTCGGGTGGCTGTGCACGATCGCTGCGCCTGCGGCCATGCAATCAAGACCTTGACGGGCGATGTCCTCCGGTGCCCGGGGGACCGTCGGGTTGGTCCGCGGCGTGGTCGATCCATTGAGCGCGACCTCAATAATCACCGGATTCGTCATCGTCACTCCAAAGTTGGCTACGTTCCACATTAGCTACGAAGGTGCCCAGCCTCGCACGTTGATCGTCGGGCGACCGATATGCAGACGACCATCATCGGTAGCCGAGGGCGCCGCGTCGTGTCAGACTCGATCGATGGCCGACCGAACCTTTTACGCAAGCCTGCGCCACGCCTGGGGTGACGGCCGGTACGTGTGCGTGGGACTCGATCCGGACAATGCGCTGATTCCCGAGTGCATCGTCGGCACGGTCGAGGGCCGTATCGGCGAATTTTGCCGGACCATCGTTGACGCGACCGAGTCGGTCGCGTCAGCGTTCAAGATCAACAGTGCTTTTTTCGAGCGATACGGCGTTCCGGGCGCCCGACTACTCGAGGAACTCATCGCCTACATCAAGGATCGGTACCCCGAGCAGATCGTGATTCTGGATGCCAAACGGGGCGATATCGAAAACACCAATCGGTATTACGCTCAGGCGGTGTTCGACGTGCTTGGCGCGGACGTCGTCACGGTGCATCCGTACATGGGGCACGAGTCGTTGCGGCCGTTTCTGGAACGTGCCGACAAGGGGGTCATCGTCATGGCGGCCAATTCGACTCCCGGCACCGACGAGTTTCAGGGGCTGATGGTCGGAGAGCCTCCGCGTGCGATGTACGAGCACATTGCCCGCACGGTCGCTGAGAGCTGGAACCGCGCGGCTAACTGCGCTGTCACCGCCGGCGCCACCGAACCGGACACCCTCGCGCGGCTACGGGTAGCGGTCGCTGATCTGCCGATCCTGCTGCTCGGACTCGGCGCGCAAGGCGGCGATCTCGACGAATGCCTCCGCGTGGGTCGAGCCCGCGGGAACTTCGGCCTGATTCCGAACTCCTCGCGTGCGATCCTCTACGCGTCGTCCGGACACGACTTCGCCGACGCGGCCGCCGATGCTGCGCGGGCGTTCAACCGTCGTCTGGGTGGAGCGTAGGTGTGCTTGACCCTCGTTTTGTCTTTTTGGGTGCGTTGCTGGGGATCGCTGGCAGCGTTACCTACGCGATCCGCACCATATTAGGGAAGGCCGCTCCCAATCGAGTCTCCTTCTTCCTGTGGTCAGCAGCCTCGTTGATCGGATTCTTCGCACAACTGGATGAAGGTGTTGGTCTGCCTTCGGTGCTCACCCTGGTGGCCGGGGTCGGTCCGGGACTCGTGTTGCTCGCGTCGTTCGTTGGTAGGTCTGCGCCATGGCGGATATCGCGATTCGACCTGCTATGCGGCGCGGCCGCCGTTGCCGCGCTGGTCGTGTGGCTCGCGCTCGATAATCCCACCTTGGCCGTCGCATTCGCTGTCCTCGCAGATCTGCTCGGCGCCGTGCCGACGGTGGTGAAGGCGTGGCGCGCGCCGTTGAGCGAGGAGCCGATCTTCTATGCGCTCGTGGCCGGTAACGGCGCTATCACCCTGATGACGATCCAGGTGTGGACGTTGGCGACCTGGTTGTTCCCTGCGTACATCCTGACGCTGGGGCTCAGCTTGCTGTTCGTGGTTCTGCTGCGGCGCCGCCATTTGGGCGAGCCAGCAAGCGAGCGCTCTGCGGTGCAGCATGAGTCGGCGTCGCTGCGCTGACATCGGCGTCCCTCGACCATTCATGTTGGTCGCTTGGGCGTCTGACGGTCGATGGGCGGTGGGGCGTCGAGTGCCTAAGTGAGGCCGTGCAGGCGGGCGTGCAGGGATTTGACGACCGGAACCAGTTCGTCGCAGGGCCCCGCTACCGGAACGCCCGGTGCGACGTCGTTGATCGACAATGCGGCGAGGGGTCCGGCAGGCAGCTTCCATTCGCTCAGCCAGGAACTGAGTTGGGTTGTACTTGTCGCGTACACGATCTTGCTTAGTCCGACCCAAGCGTGCGCCGCGCTGCACATCGCACAGTGCCCGCCGGAGGTGTACACGATGCAGGAGGCGCGCTCGGACGGCGGTACGTGTGCGGCGGCCCATCGCGCGATCTCGAACTCCGGATGCCTGGTCCGGTCGCCGTCCTTCACCCGGTTGCGATCCTCGAAGAGGACCGAACCATCGGGCCCGACCAGAACTGACCCGAACGGCTCGTCGCCGTCGTCCAGCGCCTCTTGGGCTAACTCGACGCAGCGATCAAGATGCCCGCGATCAACAGGGGTCAAACCCGCGGCATAACTCCCAGGCGGTACGTGCGGTGTTAATGAACCCACGCTAGCGCGTGTGATGCGCGCGATGGCGCGGCCGGTGCCGAATCCGTGCAACCTACGGAAGCGTAGTTTACGCTTACGGAACCGTAGGTTTGACCTTTCTTTGGAGGAGGCGCTTATGTCCATGGCCATCGATTCGGCTGCCGCCGCACAGCACGCGGACGGGCACAAACGTGAGATAGACGCCTATCTCGCCAACCTGGAGGAGACTGCCAAGAGGGTCTTCTCAGGGCGAATCGATGCTGACGTCATGGGCAGTAACCGCGGCATGCCGCCGTTCGTGCTGCGCGACATCGTTGCGGCACGACCCCTCGCTGCCTTCTTGCCGGGCCGCGTCGGTGGGTACGGTGACTCACCGCTAGCGATTCAGGGCATGCTCGACGTGATGTCCTATCAGTCCATGTCGCTCGGCTTGATGATGGGCATCAACGGTGCCCTGTTCATTCAGCCGGTCTCCAAGTACGCCGACCGGGAGGTAGGTGACCGCATCCTGACCAAGATGGCCGGCGGGCACGCCATGGGCGGTTTGATGATCACCGAACCTGAGTTCGGCACCGATGCGCTATCGATGCAGACCGCGTGGCGCGCCACCGATGATGGCTACGCTATCCGCGGTACCAAGCACTGGGCCGGACTGACCGGCTGGGCCGACTATTGGCTGGTCATGGCGCGCCAGCAAAACGATAAGGGCTCCCTCAGCCAGGGCATTGACCTGTTCATCTGCGAACAGGATCACCCCGAGCAGCGGATCGAGGTCATTGAGCGCTACCAGAACCTCGGCCTGTTTATGCTGCCCTACGGCAAGAACAAAGTCGACGTTCATGTCCCGGCCGATCACCGCCTCAACGGCGGACGTGGCGGTGTGAGGATGATGCTCGACGTCCTGCACCGCTCTCGAATGCAGTTCTCCGGCATGGCAATCGGCTTCGTCCGCCGGATGGCCGACGAGGCCGTCGCGCACGTACGCAACCGAGTCGTCTCCGGTGCGACGCTGATCGAGTACGACCAGGTGCAAGCCAGGGTCGCGCGTATCCAAGGCCAACTCGCACTGATCAGTGCGCTGAGTTTGTACGCCGCCGAACATGCGTCGGCGACGAAGGACCTCTCTCGCGAAGCCATCGCGGCGAACTCCACCAAGGCACTCTGCGCCGACTACATGCACTCGTCGTCTCAGTCGCTGCTGCAACTCGTCGGCGCGAAGGGGTATGCCACCGACCACATCGCCGGCCGCAGCGTCGTTGATGCCAGGCCCTTTGAGATCTTCGAAGGCCCTAACGACGTTCTCTACACCCAGATCGGCGCCAAGATTGTCGAGACGTTGCGCAAGAAGAAGACGAACGATCTCGGTGGATGGCTGCGTGGGGAGTACGCCGCGGGCGCCGATATCGCCAAGCTCGGCAGCGAACTAGACATCACCATCGGTGAACGTCCCGCGCAACGGCGGATAGTGGACCTGGGCGTCATCGTCAGTCGTCTGCACGCCCTGAACGCCCTGTGCGAACTTGCCGGCCGTGGATTTCCGCCCGAGCATGTTGCTGCCGCCGCGGGTACCGCCGCCGAAGAAATCCGCGCGCGCTTGGACGCGCTCCGGCACGACACCGCATTGACGCCCGCGGACGACCTGCTGCAGCGCGCGCCGTGGCTGTCCTACGTGCAGACGCCGGCCAGTTAAGCGATGCCCACGCTTGCCGACATCACCGGATTCCTCGACGAAATCTACCCGCCCTCCTTGGCGGAGCCCTGGGATAGCGTCGGCCTGATCAGCGGCGACCCGACGCAGTCCGTTCAGCGGATCCATCTGGCGTTGGACCCGACCGAGGCGACCGTCGGCGACGCCGTCGATGCCGGTGCCGATCTGTTGTTGACACACCATCCACTGCTGCTGCGCGGAGCAAGTCAGATTCCCGCCACGACGTCGAAGGGGCGGGTTCTGCGCGCCGCGATCAAGGCCGACTGCGCATTGTTCAACGCGCACACGAACGCTGATCGCGCCCGGCACGGCGTCAATGACGCGCTCGCCGAGGCTGTTGGACTCGTGAACACGACGCCGCTGGTACCCGCGGACGACGTGCGACTGGAAAAGATCATCACGTTTGTGCCCGAGGCTGACGCACAACGCGTGATCGACGCGCTCGCGGCAGTGGGTGCCGGGGCGCAGGGCGACTACACCCGCTGCGCGTTCATTACCACCGGCACCGGCACGTTCATCCCTGGCGAGGATGCGAACCCGGCGATCGGACAGCGCCGCGTCGTGGAAGAAGTTCGCGAGTCCCGCATCGAGATGGTGCTTGCGCCGCGTGACCGGCGAGCAGTACTCCATGCGTTGCGGGCTGCGCATCCCTACGAGGAGCCCGCCTTCGATCTGCTGGCGATGGTGCCGCTGCCCAGCGATCAGGGCCTGGGCCGGGTTGGCGATCTAACCGAGGTATGCACGCTTCGCGAATACGCCGCTCGGGTAGCGGCGGCGTTACCGTCGGCGCCGGCCGGCATCCGCGCCGGCGGTGATCCCGATCGGTTGGTACGCCGGGTCGCCGTCCTCGGGGGATCGGGGGACTCTCACCTGGGCGACGCCGCGCGGGCCGGCGTCGATGTGTATCTCACCGCGGACCTCAGGCACCACCCCGCAGCCGAGCACCTGGACGAGGGAGGGCCGGCGCTCATCGACGCCGGACACTGGGCCACCGAGTCGACCTGGTTGCCGATGGCCGCTCGACTGCTACTAGAGCGCTTCGGCGACTCGGTAAGTTGCACCGTCTCTAGCGTGTGCACCGACCCCTGGTCGCTGCGTGCGCCGGTAGGGTAGGCCGGGTGCAGATTCAACCAGCGGAGCAGCTTCGACTGCTCGACCTCGCCGACGTCGACAAGAACCTCAATCGCCTTCGGCATGAACGCGGCGCGGTGCCCCAGTTGACGATCATCGCGGACGCCGACGCGCAGTTGGCGGGCACCCGAGCAGATGTCATCGACACGCAGACGTCCCGCAATGACCTGGGCCGCGAGATGGCCCGACTCGAATCGGACATCGACAGTGTGCGGGCGCGAATCGAACGCAATCAGCAACGTCTTGATTCGGGTGCAGTGAGTTCGGCCAAGGATGTCAGCGCGCTCGAGCACGAGATGGACACGCTGGCTCGCCGGCAAAGCACCCTGGAGGATCAGGAACTCGAGTTGATGGAACGCGCCGAGGAACTCGACGCGCAGCTAGATGAAGCCGGCAAAGCCCGCGCGTCGGTCGAGGAGATCCGCGCCGGCGCCGTCGCTGAGCGTGATGCGGCGTGGACCGAACTGGATCAGCAGATCCGGATGACCGAGACCCAGCGTTCCGCACTCGCGGACACGTTTGATGCTGCATTGCTGGCGCTGTACGACAAGGTCCGCCAGAGCGGCGTACCCGGCACGGCAGTGATGACCCAGCGCCGTTGCGGGGCGTGCCGGATCGAACTGGCTGGTTCCGAGCTGGCCGCCGTGCGCGCTGCAGACCCTGCCGAGATCATCCGCTGCGAATCGTGTCGGAGCATCATGGTCCGCACCGCGGAGTCGGGGCTGTGAACGACGGACCGCGGTACGTCGCGATGACTGATGGCGGTTCTCGCGGCAATCCGGGGCCTGCCGGCTACGGCGCGGTCCTGATGGATACGCAGGCAGAGTTGGTGCTGGCCGAGCGTGCTGAATACATCGGAGTCGAATCCAACAACGTTGCCGAGTACCGCGGGCTGATTGCGGCGCTCGAAGCAGCCCTGGAATTAGGCGTGGAGGATCTCGAGGTCCGGATGGACTCCAAGCTCGTCGTGGAGCAAATGTCCGGCCGCTGGAAAATCAAGCATCCGGGTATGCAAACCCTTGCGCTGCAGGCAAAGCGGCTTGCGGACCAGCTCGACCGTGTCGAGTATGTCTGGATCCCGCGGGCGCACAACAGCCACGCTGATCGACTGGCGAACGAGGCGATGGACGGTGGCGGCAAGGACGACGTACGTCGGGTCGACGCGCCTGCGCAACACGACGAGCCGGCTGACGACACCCCCGAAACGCTGGTGACCTCGCACCCGGGACCGCCGCCATCGCTGAGCCTTATCCTGCTTCGGCACGGTGAGACCGAACAATCGCTGCAGCGCAGATTCTCCGGATCTAGCGACCTGCCGCTGACGGACAAGGGGGAGGAACAGGCGCGCGCCGTGGCGCAACGGATCGACGGTACGCCGCCGATCGCGGCCATCTACGCTTCCCCATTGCAGCGAGCCCGGCAGACCGCCGAGGCTGTGAGCAGTGTGATCGGCGTACCGGTCACGATCGAGGATCAGGTACGTGAGATCGACTTCGGCGACTGGGAGGGGCTTACCTTCGCCGAGGCGCAGCGAATCGGCGGCGCCGAGTTCGACCGCTGGCGCGATCACACCGATGTCGCGCCTCCGGGTGGGGAGAGCCAAGCGAAATGCCTCGAGCGTGTCGCCGCCTTTCGCAACGAGTTGCTGGAGCGGCACAAATACGAGCGAGTTCTGATCGTCACGCACGTGACGCCGATCAAGTCGCTGCTGGGCGAGGCACTCGGCGGACTGAAGATCGCCAGTCGGATCAATCTCGATCTATGCTCGCTGTCCCGTATCGACTACCACCGCGGCCGCACCGTGGTGAAACTCGTGAACGAGATCAGCCACCTCGGCGACATCTAGGCACGGCTCACGTGCTGCCAAGCCGCGTGCGGTGTTCCGCCACGGCGACTCTGGCCGACCACGGCGCGGCGGCCGAACGCCGCGCCGGATTAGGACGCCGTCGTTGCCGATGCCCGTGGGGACTCGGCGATCACCGTGGGAAGGTTCGGGAAGTGACACGCGACGTACTGTCCCGCGCCGATGTCCTGCAACTCGGGCTCGGCCTGTGCGCAGATGTCCTGTGCTTTCGCGCAGCGGGTGCGGAACCGGCATCCCGACGGCGGGTCCATCGGCGACGGCAGGTCGCCGGTTATCCGACCGGCATGGCTCTCCAGCGAATGTGACGGGTCGGGCACCGGCACCGATGACAGCAACGCGGCCGTGTACGGATGCGCGGGGTTCTCGTAGAGCACGTCCGGGCTCGCGAGTTCGCACAACTTGCCGAGATACATCACCGCCACACGGTCGCTGACGTTCTTCACCACGGCCAGATCGTGCGCGATAAACAGCAAGGTCAGCCCGTAGCGTCCTTTCATGTCTTCGAGCAGGTTCAGGATCTGCGCTTGCACCGACACGTCCAGCGCGGAGACAGGCTCATCGCAAATGATGAGCTCCGGATCAAGCATGAGCGCTCGAGCGATGGAGATGCGCTGGCATTGGCCGCC
Source organism: Cumulibacter sp. (assembly GCA_047975195.1). Lineage (GTDB taxonomy): Bacteria > Actinomycetota > Actinomycetes > Mycobacteriales > Antricoccaceae > Cumulibacter. Next base: position 25,199 of record JBKEDB010000086.1, read on the forward strand.
GGAAAACTCGTGCGGGCGACGATCGGCATGGGTCTCGTAGTCGAGCCCGACCGCGGTCATGACCTCCTCGAGTTTGGCGCTTTGGGCCCGCGGATCGGTCAGACCGAGCGCCTTTCCCCAGATCTTGAGCGGTTCAGTGATGATCTCGCCGACCGTGCGGCGAGGATTCAAGGACGAGATCGGATCCTGGAAGATCATCTGCATCCGCGGCCGGATCTCCCGAAGTTATTCGGTCGTCAGCGTGCTCAGGTCGGTGCCCTCGAAACTCACTTGGCCCGAGGTCGGGCGGGGCAGAGCCATGATTGCTCGTCCGGTCGTGGACTTGCCGCAGCCCGACTCGCCGACTAACCCCAGCGTCTCGCCGCGGCCCAAGTCGAAACTGATATCGGAGACCGCGTGCACTTTCCTGCCTCGACCTGCCGGGAACTCCACTACGAGGTTCTTCACCTTCAGCAGGGAGTCGCCTGACGGCCTCGGGTCGCTGACGGTGCCCCAGCCGCGGACGGCGACGCTTCGGCCCGTGGCGCACTGGAGCGCGTCATGGGACTGGCGGTGCCGACGCTACCCACCGGGAACCAGCAGCGGTATAGGTGCCCGGGCGTGGATTCGCGCAGTGGCGGCGCCTCCTGCCGACATTCGTCCCGAGCGTATGCGCAGCGGGCCGCGAAACGGCAGCCCCGCGGCGGGTGTACAAGGTCTGGTGGGCGCCCGGGGATGGCCGAGAGCCGGGTGTGACTGGCCGACGCCAGGCGCGGGATCGAACTCAGCAGCGCCTCGGTGTACGGCATCTGGACGTCACCGAAAAGCTCCTCGGTCGACGCTTGTTCGACCACCTGTCCGGCGTACATCACGAGGATGTCGTCGGTGCGACCGGCGACCACGCCGAGATCGTGGGTCACCAGGATCATAGCCATGTCTCGCTCACGTTGGGCAGAGCCCAACAGATCGAGGATTTGTGCCTGGACGGTGACGTCGAGGGCAGTGGTCGGCTCGTCAGCGAGCAGCAACTCGGGATTGCATGCCAGCGCTACGGCGATCGTGATCCGTTGGCGCATCCCGCCCGAGAGTTGATGCGGATAGTCGCGCAGACGTTTGGCCGGCTCGGGAATGCCAACCGAACGCAGTAGTTCCACCGCGGTCTCGTTCGCTTGGTGGCGAGGGTGACCGAGGTGTTTGCGCAGTGATTCAGTGATCTGCCGACCGATCCGCAGTACGGGGTTCAGCGACGTCATCGGATCCTGCATGACCATGGCGATCTCAGGTCCCCAGACGTGCTCGAGTTGACTGGGGTTGAGCTCGGTCAGATCGCGGCCGCCGAATCGCACGCTTCCGGATCGCTCCACCGGGCCACTGGGCAGCAGGCTCATCACGGCTCGTGACAACACGGTCTTGCCTGAACCTGATGCACCAACCACCCCGAGCGTCCGGCCGCGCTCGAGCGTGAACGACACGTGGTCAACGGCGTGCAATAGTCCGCGGCGGGTCTGGAAACCGATCGACAGGTCCTCGACCTCGAGCAGTGGGCCGTTGAAATCCGACGCAGTTTCAGCGCTGCTCTTGGTCATAGGTTGGCCTCTCGGATATCGAATAGATCGCGCAGTCGGTCGCCGACGAAGTTGAGCGCGAGGACGGTGAAGAACAGAGCGAGGGACGGCCACAGACAGATCAGCGGGTCGTTCGCCAAGTAGGTCTTGCCTTCGGCGACGATCCCGCCCCACGTCGCCGTCGGCAACGGGACGGACAGGCCGAGGAATGCCAGTCCCGACTCCGCCAAGATCGAGACCGCCACGAACACGAAGGAGTACGAGACGACGATCGGCACGACGTTGGGCATGATCTCGCGGAACAGCACTCGCCACCTACTCGCGCCCAAGGCTTTGGCCGCGGTGACGAATTCACGGTCCGCAAAGGACACGGTTGTCCCGCGCACCACCCGGAATATCGGCGCGATGGACAGAACGCCGATCGCGAGGGTGATATTGAGCAGGCTCTGACCGAGGAAAGCCACGACGGCAAGCAGCAGGATGAGGGCTGGGAATGCCAGGGCTACGTTGCCTATCGCCGACAGAATCGTGTCAGTCGTGCCGCGGACGTACCCCGCCACAAGTCCCATCAAGCCGCCGATCAGTACGCCGATCAGGATCGAGCCGAATCCGACGACCAAGGAGACTCGGGCGCCGTAAATGACGCGCGACAGCAGGTCTCGTCCGAGCGTGTCGGTCCCGAGCAGGTGGTTGATGCTCGGCAACTCGAACGGGACCGAGCCGGGGACGGTGGAATTCGGCGGATGAAGCGGCAGCAGCGGCGCGCAGATCGCGGCGAGCGTGATCAGAATGAGCCACGTGGCGGAAGTCCAGGACAGCCAGCCCAGTTTGCGTTTCGGCGGCCCGGCCGCGACTGTCGCGGGCGCGCCTGCCGCGACCGTAGCAGGTACGACGGCAGTCGACGTGCCCGCTAGATCGTCCAGGCCGCCGGCCTGCGTTTCGTTAGGCTTCACGTTCCACCCGCACTCGAGGATCGACGATGCCGTACAGCACATCTACTAGGAAGTTGACGAGGACATAGCCGGTTGCGGCAACAAGGACCACGCCCTGGACAGTGAGAAAGTCACGCTGACCAATGGCGGTCACGATCAGGGTGCCGATGCCCGGTAGCGCGAAAACCGATTCGACGATCAGTGCTCCGCCGATCAACGCGCCGATATTGAGGCCGGCCACGGTGATCAGGCTGAAGGTTGACGGCCTCAAGGCATGTCGCAGCAGGATCCATCGCTGCGACATGCCCTTGGCCCGCGCCATCGTGATGAAGTCCTGTTGCAGTGTGCTGATCATGTCGCTGCGGAGCACCCGAAGGTAGACCGCGACGGACCCCAACCCAAGAGTGAGCGCCGGTAGGGCAATCGTCTTGAGGTTCTGCACCGGATCGGTGGTGAAGGGGACATACCCGGTCGCGGGGAAAATTTGCCATTGCACCGCGAAGAGGTAGACGAACAGCACACCCAACATGAAGGGGGGGGTATGGCCAGCATCGCGAAGGCGCCCCCGGTGCTGAAGCGGTCGAGCAGCGACCCGGGTCTTCGCGCGGCGAACGCTGCCAAAGGTATCGACAGCGCGAACGCGATCACCTGCGATAGAACGAGCAACTCCAAGGTCACCGGCAGCCGTTGGCCCAGCATCGTGGAGACGTCCTCCTTCGTCGTTGACGAAGTCCCGAGGTCGCCCTGTACGACGTTTCCCAGGTAGCTGCCGTATCGGACGAGGATGTTGTCGTCCAGGCCTTGCCGATCACGTTCTTGCTGGATTGCCTCCTCGGTAGCGCCGGGGCCGAGGACAGCGACAGCTGGATCGCCCGGGAGCAGGCTCGTCAGATAGAACGAGGCAAAGGTGACGACCAGCAGCACCGGAATGAGCATCAGGAAGCGCTTGAGGAGGAACCGCATTGACTTAAGCCCGGTCCCTTACGCGTTGAGCCAGGTCGAGGCCGGGGAGAATGTGCCGCCGAAGTAACTCAGGCCCTCCGCGCCATCGGGCAAGTCCCGCCCGTTGAAATTCTCGACCTTCTTCGCCGCATAGAGTCCCCACACCGTGCGGCTGGTGAATATGCACGGCAGGTTGGTAGCAAAGCGCTCGTTGATCTCTTGGTAGGCGGCGAGACGATCGGCCTCGTCCAGGCTGGTTCGGCCTTTATCCAGCGCAGCCTGCGTCTCGGGGTCTTCGTGCCGGGCGAAGTTGACAGCGGATTCTCCGATGGGGGCGGAGGTGTACGTACTCCACCAGACGTAGTTCGCGTCGGGGTCCGGGGCGTTGAACGAGCGCCACCCGGCGAGTTGGTAGTTGCCCATGAGCGCCTCGGTGATGAGCTGGACCTGTTCCATCTGCTTGATTTCCAGGGCGATACCGATGGCCTCGAACTGCTGTTGCAGTAACTGTGCGACCTGGCCCTGGCGCGCGGTGTTCGTGGTGGAGTATGAGATCGAGGCTTTACCGTGTTCCGCCTCGTACTCTTTGACCAGGCTCTTGGCCTTCTCGGGGTCGTAGCGAGGGTAGAGTTTCTCGCTTTCGGCGTAGTCCGGATTGCCTTGGGAATAGGCCCCGCGCTGTGATTGAGTACACATCGTGTAACACATGGATCATTCGTTACACGATGATGTCGCAGCGATTGGGTTGCAACTGGGACATTTTCAGCAATCGTCGCTGAACCGCGCTCGCGATCGCTTCTGCCAGATCGCGCGCCGGCCAAGCGATTTCGCTGCTGTAGCGGGGATGTACGATGCGGTGCCGACATGAACGCACCGCGTGAAACTGTCGTTGCCCAACGGGCTCTCACGCCGGCCGAGGCAGACTTCGCCACCAGCGAGCCGGGCACCGTAGCGCAAAAAGGGGGGGGGAACGGCTCAGGTGAATAACTGGACGAACAGCCAGATCGAGACACCGAGGCTGAGCACAATCACGACCCAGCGCAACAGCGTTTCGCTGATCCTGGTCGCTAGCCGCGCTCCGAGCAATCCGCCGACGAGTGCCGCGGGTGCGGTGATCGCGACTGCGGCCCAGTTCACCGGAGCAAACAGCGAGTAGGTCACCAAGGCCACTGTCGCGGTGACGAGCGAGATCGCGCTCTTGAGCGCGTTATTGCGTCGCAGCGTGTCGGGGGAGACCGCGGCCAGTACGCCCAACAGGATCACGCCGAGCCCGCCGAGGAAGTACCCGCCGTACGCCGTGACGACGCCGACCGCGACCGGCAATTCCCACTGTGGGCCGGATCGCGCGGCTTGTCGAGCGATCGCGTACTCCTTCAGCCGCGGCTGAAAAAAGGTCAGTACCGCGGCAACTAGGACCAGGACGGGGACCACCGCGTCGAATGCCCCTGGCGGCAATGACAACAGCAACACCGTGCCGGTGATCGATCCGATAGCTGCGGCGACGATGACCTGACGCAGCCGGTGCTGCTGCGGACGCAACTCCTTGCGGAAGCCCACCACGCCGCCGACGTACCCGGGCCATTGACCGACAGAGTTGGTGACGTTTGCCTGCAGCGGCGGCATTCCCGCCGCCATCAGCGCCGGAAAAGTCACGAGTGACCCGCCGCCGGCGATCGCGTTGATCGATCCGCCGAGGATACCGGCGACGGCTAGCAGCAGGATTTCCCAGATGCCCACGGGGTGTCGTTAACCTCGCAACTCACGACGCAGGATCTTGCCGGATGCGTTCTTCGGTAACTCCGCCGCAATCTCGACGATCCGGGGGTACTTGTAAGCGGCCATCCGCTCCTTGCAGTATGCCGTGATCTCGGCGGGAGTCGCCTCGAAGGTCGGGTTCAGCGAGATGACTGCCTTGACGGTTTCGCCCCGGTACTCGTCGGGGACGCCGACCACGGCCGCCTCGCGGACCGCCGGGTGCGTGTACAGCACGTCCTCGACCTCGCGTGGCCACACCTTGTAGCCGGACGCATTAATCATGTCCTTCTTGCGATCTACGAGGAAGTACCAGCCCTCGGCATTCATGAAACCGACGTCGCCGGTGCGCAGTGCGCCGCCTGGGATCGATCGTGCGGTCTCGGCAGGCTTGCCCCAGTACGCAGGCACGATGCCCGGACCGGCTGACTCGAACTCGCCGACCTGGCCCACCGGCACCGGATCGCCGGCATCATCGAGCACTCGCACGATCGTGCCGGGGATCGGCACGCCGACGCTCACTGCACCTGATTCGGCATCGATCGGCGCGTCGGTGCCCAACGGGACCAGGTGCGTTGGGGAGGTCGACTCAGTCAGTCCGTACGCATTGTGGATGTACCTGCCGCCGGAGAATTCGCGGAACCGGTTTAGTACGGCCGCAGGAATGGGCGCTCCACCGGAATACACCTTCTGTAGCGTCGCCAGCTTCGACGAGTCGATTCCGTCGGTGTTCATCAGTGCAATGAAGGCCGTGATCGAGCCGACGGTGAAGGTGCAACGGTGCTCGGCGATGAGATCGACTGCGGCATGCGGCTCGAAGCGGTGATTCAGCGCGACCGTGACCGGCCCATACAACGCGACAGTCGCATGCCCGATGGTGCCGGTGATGTGGAACAGCGGAGCGACTGCGAAGATCACCGCACCCTCCAGCCCGATCCAGCGCAGATAGACCTCCGAGTTGTGCAGGACGTTGCCGTGCGTGTTGGTCGCGCCCTTCGGCTCACCGGTTGTGCCGGAGGTGTAGGTCAGAATCGCGATATCGTCTGGCGTCAGCTCGTGCCGTGGCGGCTTCTCGGAGTGGTGCTCGGCGATGATCTGCTCCAGGTTCACCGTTCCGTCTGGAGTCTCCTGTGCGGAGCCGCCGAATACCCGGTCATCATTGCGCGTCTGATAGGCCAGCTCGCTCGTGGTGATCAATACCTCGAGGGGGGTGTCGTCGACGATGCCCTCGACGACGTCGCGGTAGATGTCCTCCAGGCAGATGATCGCCTTCGCGCCGGAGTCATTGGCGATATACGTGACCTCGCGTTCGCGGTTCATCGGGTTCACCGACACCATCGTTGCGCCGGCTTTCCAGATGCCGGCCATGGCGAGCATGAACTGCGGATTGTTCTGCGTCATTACCGCGACGCGGTCGGTGGGCCCGATGCCGCGCGCGGCCAACGCGCAGGCGAGAGCATCGGTGAGTTCGTCGAACTGCCGGTAGGTCAGAACGCCGTCGAAGTATGTGATCAGCGGGTGATCGGGGTGGTTCGCGGCATTGTGCGCGATGACCTCCAGCATCGAATTCCATGACACGTCGAGGTCGTGTGGCATTGCGTCGTCGTACTGCGCCAGCCACGGGCGCGCATCGTAGGCATTCTCAACCATGACTCGACGGTACTCGGCGCGGCGCGCGGTACCGAGATGGCCTACACTGCATCTCGCGGATGAGCCGGGTGGGCGATCGCGGGCGGCGTGCGCCGTCCGAGGAACGTCCGGACTCCACAGAGCAGGGTGGTTGTTAACGGCAACCCGGGGCGACCCGCGGGACAGTGCCACAGAGAACAGACCGCCTGCCGCGTGCAGGTAAGGGTGAAACGGTGGTGTAAGAGACCACCAGCGCTCCGGGTGACCGGGGCGGCTAGGTAAACCCCACTCGGAGCAAGGCCAAGAGGTACGACGGGAAACCGTCGAACTGCGCCAGTGCATGAGGGCTGCTCGCCCGAGCTGGCGGGTTGGCCGCTAGAGCATGTCGGCAACGGCAGGCCCAGATGGATGGTCGCCCAGCGGTGCACCGCGAGGTGCCCGTGGACAGGATCCGGCGTACAGCCCGGCTCATCCGCTTGATCTACGCACTGGCCTTAGCCGACGGCCTGAACCGGATCCGTGCTCGTTGCGGTCCCGAGGTGAAGTTGGACGGAACCCAGACGGGTTCTTCGACGAGTTCGAGGTTGTGCAGTCGGGAGAGGATCTGCAGGAACATCGACTCGATCTCGATCCGCGCGAAGTGCGACCCCAGGCAGAAGTGCGGTCCGCCGCCGCCGAAGGCGACGTGCGGGTTCGGGTCGCGTTCGAGATTGAGTTCGTCTGGGTTCTTGAACACCGCGGGGTCGCGGTTGGCTGCCGCATAGAAGATCGCGACTTTCTCGCCCTTCTTGATCGCGGTATCGCCGAGTACCGTGTCCTCGGTGGCGGTACGTCGGAAGTGGACGACGGGGCTCTGGTAACGCAGTAACTCCTCGATCGCCGTCGGCATCAATGCATCGGCGCGCGCCCGGAAGTCGGCCAGGATGTCCGGGTGCTGGATCAGCGTGATCACACCTCCGCCAACCAACCCACGGGTCGTATCGCCGCCGGCGTTGACCAGCAGGGTGATGAAGGCTTGGTACTCCTGGCTGGTGAGTTTGTGCCCGTCAACCTCCGCGTGCGCCAACCGCGAGGCGAGATCGGCGGTCGGGTTTTCCGTCTTTTCCTTGTGCAGGTTCGCGGTGAACTCCGCGTACTCCACAGCCACTTGGGCCCGCTGTTCGGGCGTGACGCTGTCGAGGGCGGTGTGCATGATCTCGGTCAGGTCGTAGAGGCGGACGCCGACCTCCGGCGGAATGCCCAACAGCCTCGCCACGACGTACGAGGGAAGTTTGCCGGCAATATCGGCGACGAGGTCGCATTCGCCGGCCTCGCAGACCTCGTCAATGATCTGCGAAGCCAACTCGTCGATGTCGACCTCCCATTTGCGCGCACTCTTTGGAATGAACTGCGGGCCCACCAGTTTGCGATAGCGGTTGTGCTGTGGTGGGTCCATGTTCAGCATCATGGCGCGACTGGCCCGCAGGCTGTCTTCGGGTAGGTCGTAGAGCATCGTTCCGTTGGCGTAACTGGAGAACAGTTTGTTGTCGGCGCTGACCTGTTTGACCAAGTCCAAGGGGGAGACGACCCAGAATCCGCCGCCGATCTCGTCCGGTGCATCGTGCCAGTACACCGGTGCGTTCTCGTGCAGCCAGCGATACTGGTCGATCGGTTGTCCATGCAGAAACGACGCTGAACTCCACAGGTCGATTCGGGTCGGCGTCGTCGTCATCGCGCAGTCCTTACGTAGCGGCACGTCGGTTGAGTGCAGACGATACCGCCGTATTGATCGATCGACCAAGACCTCTGTTAGGTCGCAGGCTGATACTGCACCACGCGGTAGGCGATGCTGATGTACCGCTCAACGAGTTGCTCGCGGCTGACATCGCCGCCCGTGCGGTACCACTGAGCAACGGCGTTGCAGGCGGCGAGAACGGTGCGCCTGGCCTCGTCCGGGTACGGGCACGTGAAGACACCCGCAGCAATGCCGGACTCGATGATCTCTTTCCACACGCCGGTGGCGCGGCGGTTGAGCGCTCGTAGATCAGCGTGATGCGTTTCGTCGAGGTTGCGTAGTTCGCTAGCGGTGATCGCGCTGTCCACGCGGCGATCCACTCGGAACTCGATTGTCGCGCGGATCAGCGCAGCCAACCGCGCTGCCGGATCGTCCCCGGCGTCCTCCAACGCCTCGTCGTAGCGGGCGCGGTAGTCGCGGTCCGCGTCGTCGATGATCGCCGCGAGCAACGCCTGTTTGCTGGGATACCAGTAATACAGCGCGGACAGGCTGAGCCCGGCCTTTCGCGCAATGTCTCGGATCGAGGTGCCTGAATAGCCGTGTTCAGAGAAGATCTCGCGAGCGGCGTTGGTGATTGCGCTGTACCCGTCGCCGCGTCGGGAACGGGCGTCATCGGAGGCCGGATTCATCGCGCAAGCATAGCCGCGGCGGACCAGGTTGGGACTTACGAGTCAACACGCGTCACGGTAGTGTCCATTTGAACGAGCGATAACTACGCGGCTGGATCACGAGCATGGAGGGCGAATGGCGCAGGACGAACTCGTCGGCATCGAGGAAAACAAGGTACGGGCGTGGCTGTCGGACAACATCGACGGACTACAGGCACCGGTAAATTTCTCACTGGTGTCCGGTGGCCGGTCGAACCTCACCTACGGAGTCACCGATGCGGCGGGGAAGCGCTACGCATTACGTCGTCCACCGACCGGCGGTGTGCTGTCCACGGCCCATGATGTCAAGCGCGAGTGGCAGTTCATCTCGGCACTGAAGTCCTCCGCGGTGCCGGTTCCGCCACCGGTCGCTTACTGCGACGACGCCTCGGTCACCGGAGCCGACTTCTACGTGATGGAGTTTGTCGACGGCCGCGTGCTGGCCGATGCCGAGGAAGGCGCCCGGCTAGAACCCGAGGCGCGTCGCCGTGCCGCCGAGCAAACGATCGATGTGATGGTTGCCTTGCATGACATCGATCCGGCAGCCGCCGGCCTGGGTGAATTGATCCGTAATACCGGATTCGTCGAGCGGCAACTGCGCCGGTGGAAACGCCAACTCGAAGCAAACGGGGTCGACGACCCGCTGATGAATGAGGTCCACGACCTGCTCGCAGCTCATATCCCCGCGCAGGGCAACGGCATCGTGCACGGCGACTTCCGTCCCGGCAACATCTCGTACGCACCCGATGGCACCGCGGTAGCGGTCTTCGACTGGGAACTGGCTACCACGGGTGACCCATTGGCGGACTTGTCCTGGATGATGGCTTCGTGGCAGGAGCCCGGTGAAGACGGCACGTTCACCACCCCCGGCCCCAGCAGCGTCGAGGGCTACCTGACCCGCAAGGAACTCATCGAGCGATACGCGTCAAGGTCCGGCAGGGACGTGTCCAACCTGCCGTACTGGATCGGCTTCGCCAAGTGGCGTTCGGCGTGCATCGGCGTCGGCGTTCGTGCACGGTACGCGGCCGGCGTGATGGCGGACGACGGCTATGCCGAGCAGATCTCGAAGGCGCGCGCCTCAACCGATGCACTCGCTGAATCTGCGCGCGCCGCATTGCGCCAAGTCGGCATCTAATGCCGCGCGGCATAAGGCATCCAGGTGCAACGAGGTGCGCTGGGGGCCGATGGATCAAGATCAGCCGACACCCGGCGCTGCCGGGTTCTGACTCGCGTGAAGAGGGGGACGAGGCATGAGTGCCGAGCACATGCTGCCGGAGTTGGGGTTCTATGCGCTCGCGGGTGGAGCTACCGACATCAGGGCCGTAGTACAGGAAAGCCGTGATGCCGAGGAGATCGGGATCGGGTCGGCGTTCGAATCCGAACGGTTCGCTACCAAGGAAGCCGCCACGATCTGCGGTGCGATCGGTGCGGCGTCCGAGCACTTAGGGATCGCCACGGGGGTGACGAACTTTCATACCCGCACACCGATGGCTCTGGCTGGCCATGCGAGCACCATGCAGGCGCTGACCGGTGGCCGGTACACGTTAGGCCTAGGTCGCGGCGTACGCCCGTCGTTGTTGGGCTCGGGGCTGGATATGTCCACTACGTCCGAGCTCGAGGACTATGCGCGTCTCTTTCGGCGTCTACTCGACGGTGAACTCGTCGAAGGGCACGACGGCCCAGCCGGCTCGTGGCCTCGGTTGATGCTGAACCCGCCGCCGGTCGCACCGACTCCGTTGTTGATTACCGCATTTGGTCCGCAGACGCTTCGGCTGGCCGCCCGCGAGTACGACGCGGTCGTACTGCATACCTTCTTCACGGACGAGACGACGAAGCGATGCGTGGATACGGTGCGCGAGGAATGCGAACGGATCGGTCGCGATCCTGCTGAGGTCCGGATTTGGTCGTGCTACGCGACGATCTGCACGGACGGGATGGACGAGGACGTCATTCTGCGCAAGACCGTCGGTCGCCTCGCTGGTTATATGCAGGGCTACGCCGAACTGCTGGTGCGCACTAACGGCTGGGATGAGCAGCCGATTGCGGCATTCCGCGAGTCAGAGGTAGTGCGCTCGTTGCGTGGACCGGTCGACACGATCGCTACACCTGCGCAGTTGCGGGAGATTAGCGATCTCTTGCCGGCCGCATGGATGGAACCGGCGGCCATCGGCACGGCAGCGCAGTGCGCAGCCGCCGTCGATCGGCAGTTCGATCTCGGGGTGGACGGCGTCATCATGCACGGCGCCTCGCCGGAGCAGTTGCGAACAGTGGTGGGCGAGTACCGCAAGGTTCGCCGGCCGGACCTGCACGAGGGTCTATCGCTGAACCCCGGATCGCGCCGCGGATAGCTGGTCTACGGCACATCGGCCGTGCTGTGAACTACCGGATCCGAGGTACCTCGTCGGGACCGACACAGCGCAGATCGATGCGCCGATCGCAGGTCAGGATGTGCGACCGGCGACGTGCGCGATGGAGGCGATCTTCCCGGTGCCGCGGTCGATCAAGCTCAGCCGCATTCCGACGACATCGCCGTTCTCAAAGAGATCTTCGACGAGGACGTCGGCGGGTCCCTGGGCGACGGGGCGCAGGTATCGCACCGTGAAAGTGTTCGGGCGGACGATCCCGTGACGGCGCGCGCCCGACAGGAATAGGTGCGCGCCGACCGCGCCGTGCAAGAACCCGAAGGGATTCGCGGTCATCTCGTTCAGGTCGATCGACGAGATCGCGTCCGGAACCTCGAGGCTTGGTGCAGTGCTGTAGTACTCGGCAATCGGCGTCTGCGCATACTCCGGTGCGGCGAGATCCTGGGTCTCGCCGAGCGGGCGGTGGGTGGCGCCGTTGAACTTGGCCTCGCCGATCGGGGCGTAACCGGCCGTCGCGAACGCGACCGTCGCCGATGTGCTGTCGGTAACGATCGCCTGATTCATGATGATGCGTTTGCCCACGTTGACCACGCGGCCGGTGGTACGCAGCGGGCCAGGTGCCGGCGGCGCGATCATGTCGACCGACAGGTCGCTGGTCAGCGTCGCGGTCGTCGTCTCTTTCGACATGCTGCTGGCCATCCCCGTGGCGACATCGATCGCGCACATGAGTGCGAGGTCGCCGTGGCGCCCGGTCTCATCGAGCAGATGGTCTGTCGCGGGAATGATGATCTCAGTCGAGTAGTCCGGTTGAAGCGTCACCCGAGCTCCGAGAAACTGTGACAATTTGTCGAAGGACCGCGCGGTGGCGGTGGCTGACGGCTCTGCGCTCACGTAGGACTCCAGGC
>JBKEDB010000008.1:0-1986 GCA_047975195.1 Cumulibacter sp.
CGCCACGTCTTTGCGCACCGCAATGCCAGTCAACACCGAGATGATCGCCGTCGACATGGCAATGCCTGCTGACGGTCCATCCTTGGGCGTCGCCCCTTCGGGGACGTGCACATGGATATCCCGCTTTTCAAACAGGCTAGGGTGAATGCCGAAATCAACCGCATGCGAGCGCACATAAGCGTTTGCCGCCTGGATCGATTCCTTCATCACGTCGCGCAAGTTGCCGGTTACCGACATCTTGCCTTTACCCGGCATCATCACGCCTTCGATCGTCAGCAACTCGCCGCCAACTTCCGTCCACGCAAGACCGGTCACGACACCGACCTGATCTTCAAGCTCGGCCTCGCCGTAGCGATACTTCGGCACGCCAAGATAGTCATGCACGTTCTCGACCGTCACCGTAATCGACGTGTTCGACGACGTCAGGATCTCCTTCACCGCCTTACGCGCCAGCTTGGCCATCTCGCGTTCAAGCGAACGCACACCAGCTTCGCGCGTGTAGCGCCGGATGACTTCCTTCAGTGCATCATCCTCAATTGTCCACTCGCCGGCTTCCAGACCATGCGCCGTAAGCTGCTCTGGAATGAGGTGCCGCTTGGCGATCTCCAGCTTCTCGTTCTCCGTGTAACCGGCAAGACGGATGATCTCCATGCGGTCCATCAGGGCCGGCGGAATGTTCAGCGTATTCGCCGTCGTCACGAACATCACGTTCGAAAGGTCATAATCGACCTCGAGATAGTGATCGTTGAACGTGCTGTTCTGCTCCGGATCGAGCACTTCGAGAAGTGCCGCCGCCGGATCACCACGGACGTCCTGGCCCATCTTGTCGATCTCGTCGAGCAGGAACAACGGATTGGTCCGCTTCGCCTTCTTCATCGACTGGATCACCTTACCCGGCATCGAGCCGATATACGTCCGCCGATGGCCGCGAATTTCCGCTTCGTCACGCACACCGCCCAACGACATGCGCACGAACTCGCGCCCGGTCGCATTGGCGATTGATTTTCCGAGCGAGGTCTTGCCGACACCCGGCGGGCCCACCAGACACAGGATCGGACCTTTGAGCTTGTTGGTACGCGCCTGCACGGCGAGATACTCAAGGATGCGTTCCTTGACCTTCTCCAGACCATAGTGCTCTTCGTCGAGCACATTCTGCGCCTCGGCAATATCCTTCTTGACCTTGCCCTTGATCCCCCACGGGATCGACAGCAGCCAGTCGAGATAATTGCGCACCACCGTCGCCTCAGCCGACATCGGGCTCATCTGCTTGAGCTTCTTGAGCTCCGCATGGGCCTTGTCCTTGGCTTCTTTCGACAGCTTCGTGCTTTCGATCTTGTCTTCGAACTCGGAAATATCATCGCGGTCGTCGGTATCGCCGAGTTCCTTCTGGATGGCCTTCATCTGCTCATTCAGATAGTACTCGCGCTGCGTCTTCTCGATCTGGCGCTGCACGCGCTTGCGGATCTTCTTCTCGACCTGGAGAACCGAGATCTCGCTTTCCATCAGCGTGTAGACGCGCTCGAGACGCTCCGAGACGTTGATGATCTCGAGGATCTCCTGCTTCTCGCCGATCTTGATGACCAGGTGAGAGGCGATGGTGTCGGCAAGCTTCGACTGATCGGAAATCTGCCCAAGGGTCCCAAGGACTTCCGGGCTGATCTTCTTGTTCAACTTGACGTAGCTCTCGAACTGCGACACCGCCGACCGGGCCAGGGCCTCGGCTTCATCGGCATCGCCATTCTCCTCGGCAACACGTTCCACCTCGGCTTCGAAGTAGTCCGCATTGGCCGTGTAGCCGGTGACACGCGCGCGCTCGGTACCTTCGACGAGCACCTTGACCGTGCCGTCCGGCAGCTTCAGGAGCTGCAGCACCGATGCCAACGTGCCGACGGTGTAGATTTCATCGGTGTCGGGATCGTCCTCGCTCGCATTCTTTTGGGCCACGAGAAGAATCTGCTTCTCGGCCCGCATCACTTCCTCGAGCGC
>JBKEDB010000048.1:0-3578 GCA_047975195.1 Cumulibacter sp.
GTATAACGTATCGCGTCGAATCAACTTTGAAATCTCCGCAGGCGACGGTGGTTCCCCCGACAGGCCGATCCGGCGTAATCCGACCGTTTCATCGAACGTCCGCCCGCGAAGTTCGGACATGTCGAGGTCGTTCGAGTGCTCAACGACCGCGCGTGATGCATATGCCTTGGCCAGTCCCGCTTCGAGTACGTCGGCGCCAAAAAGCTGGTCCTCGGCATACGGCACTTCACGATAACGAATCCGCTGACGCAGTGTCTCTAGGCGTGCGGCCGAATTAACATCAGAGTAGAAGTTCGCGGCTGAATTGATCATTCCTTCGGGAAGCGCACTGTCGCGATAAAAGATGGAGGTTCCGAAGTCGGGCCCCATCTGCGAGAAAACCTGCCGAATTTCACGCTTTAGCATCGGGTAACAGTTCGCACGCGGAATCTGCTTACCCATCACACCTACGACGTCCGGGAATCGACGGAACGGCTCAGTGAGTTCGTGGAGCCACCATTCGTTCGCCGGGATCGCATCCTGCGTCAGGTAAGCAATGAACTCTGTGGAACTCAGCTCGGCCGCGAGATTGCGCGTCCGACCGTGCTGGAAGTCCGAATTCGCGATCTGGTGAAGTCGTACCTCCGGATAGTCCTCGACGATCGCGAGGGTCCGATCGGTCGACCCCGAGTCGATGACGAGAACCTCGACGGGTCCGTTGTAAACCTGAGCCTCGATACCGTCGAGCACCCGCTTCAAGTACTTATCGCCGTTGAACGTCAAGACACAAACCGTGACAGAGTCGGCCTCATACATGCGCGTGTATTTCCTTCCACGTCGCCGCGATCCCAACCTCGAGCGGAGTCGCCGCGGCGGCTCCAAACTCAGTCACAAACCGACTCGTATCGAGAATTACCCGCGGAACGAAAGTCGCGGGTGTAGGTTGCCGCTGAATGTCGAGTTCGCGCCCGGTGACAGCGCGGATGAGTGACAGGACCTCTGCGACCGAATGGCCTACGCCGCTTCCGAGGTTGTAGACCGGGTACTTGGGCTGCGCATCGACAAATCTGGCGATCATCTCGACCAGGTCGGCGACGAAGAGGTAGTCACGCACCATCGAGCCGTCGCCGTACTGCGTAACCGGCTCACCATTCGCGATCTGCCGAAGCACGATCGGGATGAGTCCCTGCTTGCGGACCGGATGCTGACGGGTCCCATAGGGGTTTGAGATGCGCAATGCCACTGACTCCAGGCCGTGCTTCAGCCGGAAATAGTCCAGGTATCGCTCAATCGCCAGTTTACCGATGCCGTACGGCGATACGGGTTCGGCTGCGTGCGTCTCGGACAAAAGTCCCGGGGCATTGAGACCGTAGATCGCGCCGCCGGTCGAAGCGAAATACACCCGTTCAACACCGTGCTCAGCACACGACTGAAACAACCGAACACTCTGCATGAGGTTTGTTTCGATATCTCGAACTGGGTTATTGTCGGCGGCCGACGGCGTGGTTGTCGACAGAAAGTGAAAGACGTATTGCTGACCTGCCGTTGCCCGATCGAGGTCAGTGTCGTTCAAAAAATCGCCTACCCAGCACTCAACGCCGAGCGATGTGTACTGCTGCGGAGTCGTGTACACGTCGAAAGCTCGGACTCGGTGACCATCGGCTGCTAGTCGGTCCACGAGATGCGAACCAAGGAATCCGTTGCCGCCGACGACGAGGCAGTTAGCCATGCATCGACCTCTCGAAGGCGCTCACAAACTGTCGGCCCGACTCATCCCAAGACGTCGTCGTCACCGACGCGGACACCTCGGCCGGGTTCAAGACGCCCGAAGAATTGGCCTCAATGACGTCGATTATCGAGCGCGCGATCGCCGCTGGGGATGTCGATACGTAACGAATGAACGGGTTGTCCGTCACCATCGAGTTGTTCGGCCCTTCGTTGACGACGGGGACGACGCCAGCTGACAGCAGTTCGAGTGGGAGGAGCGACATATTGGTGAGCGATAGGACAAGCGCGGCCGAGCATCTGTTGTAGATGGCGTTGAGCTTTGAGATCTCTAACTCACCGTGGTTGACGCACTCGAACGGAAGATCGTAGTGCGATACATCCCACCCGGCCAGGTTGATCTTGATATCGGGGCGCAACTTATTGACCTGCTGCAATGCAAGGATTCCTAGTTCGAAGGCGCGCCGTGGTGTAACGGGCCGCGCATAGAAGAAGATCTCGGGCCGCCGTCCACTGTTAACGACTGAGTAGTGCCGGCTGTCGGATGCGAACTCGAACGCGTCACATTCCATTTCATAGTCATTCGACAGTTTGCTTGCCAACCAATTTCCTGCGGTAATGCCGTGGAACCCAAACCGATACGTGCTCTCCGCGAGAACCGATTCACTACTGATGGCATAGAAGCTTGGTTCGTAGTCCTGGACGAAGTAGAAACGCCGTGCCGTGGAAGAGTCGAGATACGAGGGGTAAGCGGTCTCCCAGCCAGTCGCAAAGATCGCATCCACGCCCTCACCGACCCCCTGATTGGGATCGTAAGGCCATATCGGTGCACGCACGTCTGCATAACTGGACGTCTCAGCGACCATGCGACGAAGGTCGTCCAGGCCCGCAACGCCACCGGCAGAATAGAGATGTATCGACGCGCTGTGGCCTGCGCTCTCGAGGTAACTGATGAAGCGGAACAGGTTCTGATGGCCGCCGCTCCCGCGCCCGGGAGGTGACATGATCCATGCCGTCCGAAGCGGGCGTCCGCTCACCGTCAGCGGGTCGACAACTGCGGGGTGGGGCGTTGCCCAGTCGACGCGAGCCGCATCCTCGGGCCGCACCAGCATCTGAATCTGCTGGCGGGGCGTCGGTTGTGGAGGCCGGACTTTCTCCATCGTCGTTTCGGCGATCCCGCGCAAGCCTCGCTCGCTCAGCACTCGCCGAGCCGTTTTGGCCTTCCGCTGAACCGTCTCGGTGAAACTCAACGAACTACCTCCATAGATGGACTCAACTAGCGACTAAGGCTAACCGGTCGCCCCGCTTCTGCGGGGATCTGAGTACGAGAGTGATCGGCCAGACACAATCGCTCAATCTCTCACTATCACGATCGTGCCACGTGGCGCCTGATGCTCGAGCCCGCACACGTCTCATTTGCACACGGCCTCCCCAAGCAAGTCGCTCACAGTCACGGCCCGAGCAGTGGATACACGAAAACACTTCCCACCGTGACGACGACGGCGGTTGTGGCCCCGATCGCCAACGGGCGGATCCAGCGCTTCCGTATGGCGATCAGGGCAATCAGCGCGATCGCGATTGGCGCCAGCGTGAGTGCGTACCGTCCGTTCGGAGCATGGAAGAAGTACTCGCCTTGGCTGACCAGGAAGGCCTGGACGGCCGCGGCGCGGCGGGCACCCAGGGCAAGGTTGTATTCACGGGTGCCCTGTTCGTCGGCGTGGCCTTCGATGATCACCGCATAGCCGGGGTTCTGGTTCAGCCAGTTGGCCTGCCCCTGCAATACGGTGCGTGCCTCGGGCGACAGGGTCGACTGGTCCACCGCGAAAAGCACGCGGTCGCCGACCGTCTGGTTGAAATAGGCAATCGACCGCGGA
>JBKEDB010000053.1:0-2462 GCA_047975195.1 Cumulibacter sp.
CAAGCGCGCGGTACGCCTCCAGGCGCTCACGGTCCAGCGCCGTGTTGACCGGGTAGTAAGGCTCGTCGCCCCGCACGGCGGCGCGGGAGTACTCGCGGGCGATGACGGTGCGGTCCGCGGGATAGGTGCGCTCGGGGTGGAAGTGCCGGAACTCATGGATGCGCGTGTACGGCACGTCCTCGTCGGCGTAGTTCATCACCGACGTCCCCTGGAAGTCGCCGACCGGCAGCGTCTCCCACTCGAAGTCGATGGTGCGCCACGCCAGGTCGCCCTCGGCATAGCCGAAGTAGCGGTCCACCGGCCCGGTGAACACCACGGGCACGCGGCCGCGCGTCGATGCCCGGCTGACCTGGGCGCCGTCGTCGAGGAAGTCCTCGCCGAGCCGCACCTCGATGCGGGGATGGTCGATCATGCGCTCGAACCAGGCGGTGTAGCCGTCGACGGGCAACCCCTCCCAGGTATCGGAGAAGTAGCGCGAGTCGTAGGAGTAGCGCACCGGCAGCCGGGAGATGATCGATGCGGGCAGCTCCCGAGGGTCGGTCTGCCACTGCTTGGCGGTGTAACCCCTGATAAAAGCCTCATACAGCGGGCGGCCGATGAGGGACACGCCCTGCTCGTCCAGGTTAGCGGGGGTGCGGCCCGCCATCTCTGCCGCCTGCTCGGCGATCAGCGCACGCGCCGCGTCGGGCCCCAGCGCCGCGCGGAAGAACTGGTTGATGGTGCCCAGGATGATGGGCATCGGGAAGACCTCGCCACGGTGCGTGGTGAACACCCGGTGGGTGTAGCCGGTGAACGCCGTAAACCCGTTGACGTACTCCCACACTCGAGCGTTCGACGTGTGGAACAGGTGGGCGCCGTAGCGGTGAACCTCGATGCCCGTGGCGGCATCGGTCTCGGAGTAGGCGTTGCCACCGATGTGGTCGCGCCGGTCCACCACGGTGACGTGGCGGCCAGCGGCCGCCATCCGTTCGGCGACGGTGAGGCCGAACAGCCCCGCTCCCACGACGACGAGGTCCGTCATGACGCCTCCTCGAGGCCGATGCCCGCGATCAGTTGAGCTGCAGAGCCCAGCATGCGGAGCGGTAGGCGGCCTGCGACACGGTGCGGCCGGGACGGCCAGGAAGAGTCATGATCTGCACGATCGCGGAGCGGCGAAGGTGCCGGTAGACCACCGGGTCGTCGTAGCGCAGTTCCTTCCACATCTGCACCCTACGTGCGAAGTCCTCGTCGCGGCCCGAACGCAGCAGCATGGTCGAGGAGATCACGCACACGATGCGCAGGTGGTGCAGCAGGTAGCGGTACAGGGCGGGCGGCACCTCGTACGGGCTGACCTCGACGTCCACGAGCAGCTTGTTGACCTTCAGCTGCTGGTCGATGCGCTTGATCATGACGGCCTCGTTGACCGACTGGTCGGGGCGGCCGATGAAGTAGCGGTACAGGTCGACGTCGAGGTAGTACAGCGACTTCACGTGCTGCAGCGGCTCGTACACATAGAGGTTGTCCACGTAGAACGTGTGCTCGGGCAGGCGCAGGCCGCATTCGCGCAGCACGTCGGTGCGGTACACCAGCGAGTGCATCATGAGGTACTGGCTCGCGCGGAAGCGCCCCACCTGTTCCCAGCCGATGACCCTGCCGCGCGGCAGCCCGTTGCGGTAGCGCACGGCGCGCTGGGGGCGCCGTCCCACCTTCTCGTACCCGAAGTTGCTGATGACGAGGTCGACGGGAGAGGCAGCCGCGGCGAAGCCGCGGAGCGTCTCGAGGAGCGTCACGAGCGCCTCGGAATCCACCCAGTCGTCGGAGTCGACCACCTTGAGATACGTCCCTGTGGCCTCGTCGATTCCGACGTTGATGGTGGACCCGTGGACGCCATTGGGCTTGTGGATCGCACGCACGATGCCGGGGTGGGCCGCCTCGTACAGATCTGCGATGGCGCCGGTGGCGTCGCGAGAGCCGTCGTCGACAATGAGGATCTCGAGATCCTCAGCTCCCACGAGCAGGGAGTCGACGCAGCGCTCGATCCAGTCGGCCGCCTGGTAGGCGGGCACGACCACACTCAGCGTCTTCATGGGTAGTTCCTCGGGTCAGCGGCCCTCGGGGCCGGAGTCAGGCGAGGCAGCGGTGGCAGCCGTCGCATCCTCGTCACCAACGCTCGACGCGTCCGCAGTGTGCCCCACGATCGAGGCGTCCGTGACCTGACCCGCGCCGGCGGGCGAGGCCTCGCCGGACTCAAGCTCGTCCTCAGGCACGCGCTTGAAGATGATCTTGAAGATGGGGAAGAACACCCAGAACGAGATGGCCGCGTTGATGACCATCGTGGTGACGTCTGCCACCGTCTCACCGGTCGAGCCCCAGTCCAACGTGTCCATGAAGAACGAGTAGACCGGCTCCTTGTAGAAGCCCTGTGCGGCGGCAGCGACGAACGTGATGATGACGTACGCGAGGAAGTACCACGCCGCCGCCAC
>JBKEDB010000151.1:0-6408 GCA_047975195.1 Cumulibacter sp.
AAATTAAAATGAACGATTTAAACTCAATCTTGAAGCTAATGTTGCTGTCTTCCTTTGAAGGGAGTGAGCATAAAACTGGCGCGGACAAAAGTGTCGCGGATAAAACCCATGCCACGCTGGGCGCAGAGGCAGGTGACTACGTTATCTGTCGCACCAGGAACGCGGGGGTTATATGCGGCGAGCTGGTAGAAAACGGCGACCGGTACTGCAAGCTCAAAAACGCGCGCAGGATATATCGTCCGATCTCAAGAGATAAAAAGCTGGCCTGGTATGAGGGCGTGGCGGAATCTGGACTGTGCCCGGATAGCGGCAAAATCTCGGGAGCCGTTGGTTACAAGGTTGTTTATGAGGACTACGAGCTGACGGCCTGCTCTGACATCGGGCGCAAGTCGCTGACCGAGGCAGCGAGCAATGAGACGTCTGTATAGAAACAGATGGCTATGGTCTTGCCTCTGGATTGGCGATGGCTGAACAAAAACCCAGGGTACACCCGCGCCGGTACGGGCGGGGTTTTTGGAGGTGCGAAGGTGACCACTGAATCTGGATATCGCTCTGGCTTTGGCTCTGGCTCTGGCTCTGGCCATAGCTTTGGCTTTGGCTTTGGCTTTGGCTCTGGATTTGGAGAGGGCGAGGGCTCTGGCGATGGCTATGACAACGGCTATGGCTGTGGCTATGGCTTTGGTATCGGCTCTGGCCTTGTCTCTGGTCTTGGCTCTGGCCTTGGCTATGGCTTTGGCTTTGGCCTTGGCGATGGCTTTGGCTTTGGTTCTGGCGATGGCTATGGATATGGATCTGGCTCTGGCTATGGCGATGGCTTTGGAGATGGCTTCGGCTCTGGCTATGGCGAGGGCGATGGCGAGGGCTTTGGAGATGGCGATGGATATGGATGTGGCTTTGGAGATGGCGATGGCTTTGGCTATGGAGATGGATATGGCGATGGAGATGTCTGAACAAAAAACCAGGAGGAACCAGCGCCGGTACGGGCGGGTTTTTTGAGGTGCGAAAATGAAGACTAAATATGGCTTTGGCGAGGGCTTTGGCTATGGCTCTGGCGATGGAGAGGGCTTTGGAGATGGCGAGGGCTTTGGCTATGGCGAGGGCTTTGGCGAGGGCTTTGGCTATGGCTCTGGCGATGGAGAGGGCTTTGGAGATGGCGAGGGCTATGGAGATGGCGAGGGCTCTGGAGAGGGCGAGGGCTTTGGCCATGGATATGGCTTTGTCTCTGGCGAGGGATATGGCTATGGCTATGGCGAGGGCCATGGATATGGCTTTGGCGATGGAGAGGGCGATGGCGAGGGCTATGGATATGGCTTTGGAGATGGATTTGGCTGAACAAATAAACAGGAGCCCCCGCTCCGGTACGGGCGGGATTTTCGGGGGTGCTACCGGGACTTATCCGCCCGTCTTGCGCAGTCGAAAGACGGGCGGTGTCGATCAGCGGGTCAGTTCACTTCCAGCTGGTCGAAAATATAATGAAAGTGGCTGGAGAGCCTTGCCCCCATTTTGTCCGCCACCATCTGGCGGATGCCTTCCGCCAAAAAGACTCTCCTCCCCCGGAGCTCATGTATGCTACGGGCATAACCCGTAGCCAGATTTTCTGACAGGGTTCCTGCAGCTGCCCTGGCGTCCCGCTCCTCCAAGAGAGAGCGGATTTCCCGCGCTTTCGCTTGGGCGCTTACGCGCTCAAGTGTGTCCTGCATTTCGGCCTTAGAAAGGCCTTCGGCGCTTGCTCTTTTCGCTTCGAATTGGGTGCTCATGATGGCTTTCCTTTTTGTCTGAGTCTCGGCCTTTCCTCGACTCTTGGATATAGTGTACCACTAAATTTATATAAGTAAAGCGTTTTGTTATTCCCCACGAAAAAAAATCAGCCCCGATAAAAAGGGGGTTAAGAAGACGCGATGAGAGGGTACACAAAGCCAAGGTGGCGGAAAACGGCGCTTTTTACCACGCTGCCGTCCTCTGCCGTGCTTTCCACCGACTCCCGGACGGAGAAAGCGTACACGGGAGTCACACCGAGTGCGTAAAGCGCTTCCTCAAGGGCCCCCATAAAAAATGGGCTCCGCCTATCATGGCGGCCTCTGGGTACACCTCGGGCTCACCTTTTTGCGTTAGCAAGCTTGCGTCATGCTAGGGCGCTGGAGATCAAGCGGGCTTTCTCATCACTGCATATAGCGCTACACTATGCCGAGGAGTCGAGGAAAGGCCGAGACTCAGACAAAAAAGGAAAGCCATCATGAAAGATGATAGCGCAAGCCCATACCGACGATCGCTGAAAAAAGCACTGGTACCTGAGGCCCAAACCCTCGGCGAGTATATCGCATCGCAGTTTGGAGGCTCCCAGCGGCGCTTTGCTGAAGCCCAGGGGGTTGCTCCGCCACAGGTCACCCAGTGGCTGAAAAAAGAGTTTATCGTGGTAGACGACAGGCTTTACTCGCCGCGCCGGATACTGAATACATAGACTGAGGATGGGTAGCAGTCGACTCCAACTTAACGCCCATAAAAAATGCCTCCGACTCGGACCGCAGCCCACATATACCACGATCTTAGCCACCAAGCCCCGTACTGCCTGAGCATCTTCCGAAACTCCCGGTCTGCAGCCGATCGAGCGGACCGGGGCAGAAGATTTTGGGCCATCAGGTCATAGAGTGCGTCATGTACGAGAGAGGCCACGACGACAGGGGGTGAGTTAATCGCCGGGCCTGAGCCGAAATCCCATACATAACCCTTGCTTATCGCGAGATAACCGACACGGGTCAGTAAGATGTACTGCGTTCTGATGCTGTACCCGAGCACGTCTGTCTGGTACTCGAACTCCTCTACAAGGATGCCTCTTCCGTCATCGCCAAGGACGTACCTCGGGTAGGGCCGTAGACCGTCACTCACTCTCCGACCCTCCACTATCTTGGCGCTCCAGAGTCGCGCTCTGCTAGGCTTTTCGTCATCGCTTAGTACATCCGGAGGACGACAGTTCCGAGTGGAGTTTGGCGACCACTTCCTGGTTTACCGTCAGCCCCTCAAAATAGGGGGACACTTTCATCTGCGACAAAAGATGGTGGCGGGCAGGGTCAAACACAACGCCTGGGACGAGATAGTCCCAAATCGCAGCCGCGCTACTCTCGCAAAAAAGGTCGGCATACTGAAAGTGAAGGCCGGGCAGGTCGTACAGAGCAAGCGCATCCCGCTCAGTCATAGCCGGGAACCCCAGCAATTTCAGACTGGAATTTATATCGCGAATATCCCGGTGAATAATTACTTTTCGCGCGGGATGGCTAGACACAAACTGCGGCCACCGCCAAAGCGCGGTGCAGCTTACACCTACAGTTTTTCGACCGATCGAAACTCTGTCTGCGTAGCTGTCTAGCTCGCTGTAGTGACAGAGGTATAGCGGATCGTGCAGACAAAATGAGTGGGCTGTAGTGAGCCACTGTGCCGCCCAGGTGGTGCCCGATCTGGGCAGCCCTATAAGCATGAAGTCGATCATAGTCATATGAGCCGTATAACCAGCCTGGAGTCAGCTGTAACGCTGCCGTCAGAGACTGATAGAGTTACAGGATAGTATCCCGCTGCAGCTGAAGGCCCAGATACCTCGATGAAGCTTCCTGATACAGAAGCGCTCCACCCAGCAGGCAGACCCGTAGCAGATACGGTGAAAGGCCCGACCCCAAAGACCTCTATATCTGACAAGCTGGAATAGGCTGCCCCTGCCGTGCCAGCCGGCAGTGAGCCTTTGACAGCTAGTGCGGCTATGGCTTGGGCCTGATAGACGGGGGATTCAGGGGGTGTAAAGTCCTCATCCCAGTAGACCACGCCACCCTTAAAGATCGACAGCTCGTCAACGTTCGCGTTCAGTCTACTATCTGTGTACGACCTACTACGCCCCATCTGTATAGTGACGTTCCGGTTTCTCAGGTTCGCAGGTTGGGGGTAATCGAATGTGTGCTGCCCCCCAGAAAAGCACCTAAGCAGACTACCCTTCCTGCTGATGGCCAGATGGGTCCAGGCGTTTAGCAGACTACCCTGAACGGCTGTATCATGTATCCTTGAGAAAGCGTTGCCGATAGAGCCGTTATAATACTGTATCCCCACTGAGCCATCAGTGGTGTTGATAAGAGTCCAGTCATGGTCGCCGCCGCTAGGTCTTTTAGAAATGACCGTGCCGTATCGGCTGTTGCCTGTGTAGCTTCTCTGATATAGCCAAAAGCTTATAGTCCAGTCCTCTGAGGATAAGTCAAAGTCATCATGATTTGGAGTAGTGAGCTGTGCTCCGTTTCCGGGGAACCTCGCGCTTGCGCCCCCGATTTTGTACTCGTCTGTCTTAGTGACGAGACCTGACCCGCTCAGGGATATAGGCTTCCCAGTATCGTCTACAAAACTCGTGGCGTTGTCTGCTCCGTCAAAATGCATCATCAGGGAGCAGGTTAGCAGAGTAAGTGAAGTCGTAAGAGACCCCGTGGTGCCCGCTGCATCTCTAACCCACAGGGTGAAGGTATATCCCCCTGTGGCATCATCTGGAACGCCGGATATTGTCCCGTCACTGTCTAAGAAAAGCCCTTTCGGCAGTGAGCCGCTCAAGACGCCCCAGGTCAAAGTCCCCTGACCCCCATCTGCGACAGCCGCCCAGTCAAAAGCCCCCCCATTTGCGCAAATAGGGGCAGACGGCAGTGAAAGGTCTATCTGAGCGCCGTATAGGAAGGTCAAGCTGTGGGCCATGCTCTGCAACCCGCTATCCTGGTTTAGACTGAAAAGGGATATTTTGCAGTTGCTGGGGAGTGTAGTTTCCTCTGACAAGTCGAAGGGACTAGCCGCATCGTGGACAGTGTGCAGCAGCGTATCCGTGTCAGCATCATAAACCTCAACCACAGTAGAAACACCAGGCTCAACAGGAATCCCCGGCTCAAACCACCCGATTAAGTTCTCAGGGGCTGTTTGTTGAAGCCTGTTTTTAGTCTCAAAAGTCACTTCAGCGCTGCCAAGAACTTCCGACGGTAAGTATTCATCCGCAACCTTAACGTTCCCCGGTGGGTATGGACGTCCAGCTCTCGACTGCATCGTCACAACTGACTCGGGAGCGTCTGCGATGTCTAAGACACCGCCTGTCGATGTCGTGACGATCTTGACCGAAACATCTTCCCCGGCAACGAGTTCAGTATCATCCCAAACCGCGAACTCGTCCCAGAAGAAAACAGCCTCTCCTTCGGAGTGCATGACCGGTATGGTATCGAGCACTCCACGGGAAACTGTCACCAAGCCGATAATGGGGTCCACAGAATCGACGCGCACAAGCTCATGACCAACCTGCGCATGGCTGCCTACGGGTACTGTATCAAGCCCCTGGTAGTCAGAAAGCTGCAGGACAGTATCCGACCACCCAACGTCTGCAGAAAGAACACCTACAGGAGAGAAGTCCAGGCCCGTCACCTCTTCATACCCAGACCCGTAGTTTGTGAGCATTCGTGCGTTTATCCCCCCTGGTGGCTTACTTGCGGCGGCTAGGACATGACCAAGCTCAGGGTATGTCACAAGCTTGTCGTCTACAGCAGTCTGCCCGAACGCCTGCACAAGCTCGTAGTAGGGTGTCTCTATCGCAAGCTGATGTGGTGCGGGAACTGGAGCCTTGCTTGTGTCCTCCCAGCCGACAGACTCGTCGGATACAGCAGACGAAAAAGGAAGAGAAAATACATCTTCCGTGGCGGTTATTTTGACGCGGTTGCTTTTGCCATCACCGAGCGCCATCTGCATAACGCGCATGACGACGGACCCATCGTGATAGTCAGGCCACTCAAGCTTAAAAACATCACCCACATTAAGGAAAGATGCTTCCCTGTTTGCTTCAAGTGTCACAGTAAGTAGGGTGCTAGATAGGGTTTTAAGGTCTCTTTCTGCAGCCCTGGTTGCAAGGGCAGAAGTAGTAAAGCCAGGATATTGGATAGTCGTTCCGATCACAGCGCCAGTCGACAAGATAAGCGCGGGGTTATCAACGGATACGCTTGCGTTATTCCCTGTTTCTGCATCCCAGTAGACGACCGTCACGCTGTTTACGATATCTCCTTGAGCAACGCGGCTGTAATCTGAAATTTCGGCTATGTTTGACTCGTTAAGTACAAGTATTTCAGAGCTATCATAGTCATCTCTTACCAGCTTAAGAACAAACTTTCCTGTGGTGCGGTCTACATATAGAACTGCATTGATATGCCGGATGATCTCTTTCACGAAGTCATCGATGGGCATCTGCTTATCCCAAAGAAGACTCATGCCCATGCCCTCAGAGTAGAGCGTATCGGCAGAAGATCGGAAGGAGTCGTCATCTATGTCGGACTCGATGTACCCCATCCCCCAAGTGCCGTCAGTAAGACACTCGCGGATGATGTGGGCAGGGTTCATATCACCTTCTTTTTTATCTAAGTAAGT
>JBKEDB010000065.1:0-1987 GCA_047975195.1 Cumulibacter sp.
GTTGTGATCGCGCATGGTTGCAACGCCGACGCGATGAGCGCGACGAGTACGATGAACCAGTTCTTTTCTTTAGCTGCTTTCTGCATGGAGTCCATTGTAGCCAACACGCTTGGCCGAGACGAAGCCCAGGCCAAGCGGATAAAGAGATAGCAGCTAAAGAATATTGAAGATTCTTTGATTATCGCGGTACGACGGGAACAGCACCGCCCGCGTCGTCATCGTCGCCGCCGTCTGGCTTGTTGTCGTCGGTTGACGATGATTCGGTTTCGTCACTCGCTGACGTTTCGGGTTGCGGCTCCTCGTCGCTTTCGCTTCGCTCCAGCTTTGCCGGATGCGTTGCCTCGTGAATCTCTTTCAACTTGCGAATCGACACTTGCGGGTAGATTTGCGTCGTTTCAAGTTTGGCGTGACCGAGCATCGCTTGAATGAAGCGAACGTCCGCGCCGTTCTCCAGCATCAAGGTTGCCATCGTGTGACGGAACAGATGGCAAGAACCGCGTTTGCCGATGTCCGCCGCATCGACGTATTCACGAACCATTTGCGTTAAGCGGTTCGTCGTGAACGCTTCGCCGAGATGCGTCAGGAACAGCGTCGTATCGTTGGGGTCGATGATGAGACCGGGACGAACGTCGGTGATGTATTTGTTGATCCAGCCGATAGCCCTTTCACCGATCGGAACCATCCGATCTTTCTTGCCTTTGCCTTGGCGGACCATCAGCGTTCCACGGTCTACGTCCATGTCGTACAGTTTGAGATTGACGACTTCCATCCTGCGGATGCCCGTTGAGTAGAGCGTTTCCAAGATGGCTCGGTCTCGTGTTCCAAGAGGATCAAGCAGGTTGACCGTTGCCAACACCGTTTCCGCTTCGCGGATCGTCAGAACGTGCTTCGGCAAGCGACGTTCCAAGCGTGGTAGTTCCAACTCCGAAGCCGGGTTGTAAAGGATGTGGTTGTTTTTGGTCAGCCACTTGAACCAGGCACGAACGGGAACCAGGCGTGAGTGTTGACTGCGGAACGACAGCGGTTGCCCATCTTGCTTTCGATAGTGGTACAAGAACCGCTGGTAGCGTTCGAGGATTGGTTTCGTTATTTCCGTAGGTCGCGTCAAGCCGCGATCCTCCGCCCAGATGATGAAGTAAGAGAGGTAGAGCTGACGGTTTTCAACCGTTCGCTCTGAATAGTTCGTCACCCGCATCCATTCCAAGAACTTGTCCATCGTCACCGCCATGCCTTGCGGATCACCGGGGTTGCCAACTTGCTTGGGTGGGAGTTTGTCGCCTTTTCTGGGCATCGTTTGAGTCTCCATTGAAGGAAGGAAGTAAACGACGACGGCAGAAGTGCCGCCGCCAACGACAACGGCTTCTGATTCCCGCGAGGAGAACCAGAAGCCGCTGGCGTGTTTTGGTGAGGGGACGACTACGAAGCGTTGCCGCTACGCGGCGTCCGCTTGTCCGTTTTTGTCGTTTTCCCGACTACTTTCGTTTGAGTCAGGTTTTTGCGGGGTTTCATCCGATTCATCGGGGGCGACTTCTCCCGCTTTCTCCCCGACTTCCCCCGCCTTCTCGCTTCGGTTGTCGGGTTTGGGAGTTTGGTTGTCGGGGCTTCGCAGTCGGTTGACGTCGATCAGACCGGACGTAATTGAGGTCGTCGTGTCGCTGTCGGGATCGAATGACAACGTGTATTCGACCGTGCGGCCCTTGCCGCCACCCGCTTCGATTTTCAGGTACTCGTAATCGACCAGACGCGCGAGGTGTTCTTTCTACTGCGTGTCGCCGAAGGTGGACCAGCGGCGAACGTCCTTGCGTGTAAAACGTTGTGCCCAGAGCTCGATGCCTTGGAACTCGCAGAGGTTGCGCAGCCCTTCGATGAGTTGTTCCAGCAGAACTTGCGTCCGCTCGGGCAGTTCGCCGAACGAGCGTTGCAAGAAGCGATCGGCTAGCCGGTTGGCTAGCTCGATGTCTTCGAGCGTTGTTTCAACGTAGATGCA
>JBKEDB010000033.1:0-5031 GCA_047975195.1 Cumulibacter sp.
AGGTGTAGCCCTGCAAACTGTTTGGAGCAGGCGATCCTGTGCCATGCCCCCGACCCGAGGAGCGATCTCGGACACGTACACACGTCCAGTTCCGCGGGCGTCCCACCTCGTGGGGCGATCGGCGCGGGCCAGTCCCGCAGCACCGGCGCAAACATCGCGTGGTGGTGACTGAGGACCAGTTGAGCTTCCGGGCTGGGTTCACTCCTCGACGCTAAGCATGCGACTCGGCTCGTAGACCAAGGCGTCGTCCCACCTCCGAGATCCTCGCGATGTCGTAGACCGCCAAACTCGGCAGGTGTAGTTTCGCTCGTCGTCCAAAGGTGTCGAGGTGCCACACATGCTTGTACGGGGTGGACCAGATGACGAAGTCGGCCATTGATAGCGCGATGATCCGCGTGAAGTACGAATCAAGAAACCAATAGTGAGGCTGGCCGACAATTGTGTCGCCACTCCGGGGAGATACCGCGGGCTGTTCGGCCTGGGTGTACGCCGACGATTCGTCGCGGATAAAGAGCACCAAAGGGTAATCAGGATGATGCTGCCGATAGGCCTCCACTTTATGAGAATGGTTGACCACGACCCGAGCGAACGCTTGACGGTACGCCTCAAAATTGTGGTCTTGTTCGCTTTCTAAGCCAGTGTCTGCTGTGACTACGACCCGCACGTCATGCCCCATTGAAGGGAATGCTGCTCGGATTTCTCGTTCGACCTTTTTCTCTCGAGCGAGTGAGGGGTTGGTCATCCTGCCGACCTTCGGGTGATCGTCAACCCGCATTACCTCGAGCGCGAAACCGTGCGCGTCCGAATAGAAGTCTGGACGGTCGCTGCCAACCCATGAGTTTGTGTCTCGGATGGCGAGCAGGAGCGCGATGGATTCGTCCGTGGCCGTGGGTAAGTAGCAGACTTCTGCGTCCTCCGTCAGCGCCACCTCTTCCAGGAACGCACGCTCGTCGTCGCTGGTGCCCATGTCACGCACCGCCCTTCGGTTTCGTTCTATTCAGACGAACACTAGCGGTCAGGCTAGTCCCGCCGGTTCCTGCGTCGGATCAGCGAGAGCGATTCGCCCGCTCTTGTGAACCACCTTCGCCGCGGCCGCTAAGCCGCGTACTTTCGTGCCGCCGCCGGGCCAATTCTCATGGTGTGGGTTTTGCAACGGGTACGCGAGCCTCATGCTCTCCAATGCCAGGTGGAATCGCCTCTAGGGTCCTTCTGTCGTCGGCGAACCCGCGAGGATCCCGACCCCGTCTGCCGAGCGCTCAGGGACGAGATCGTTGCGTCACATCAATTCGGGGGAGGCGCTCGCAGATGTGCCGTCGATGCGGCTCCAAACCAAACGAGGCGCAGCGACTACGGGTCGCGGTAGAGGAACCGATCATGTCTCGAGGTTCGCACTGCTCACCGAGGCCCGCTCACCACTATGCGGAGGCGTCACAGGACCTTGGAGAGTTTGATGGCTGAGCGCTTGAACGCAGCAGGGCCTAGTCGAGCGATCGACCGAGCCCTTGCATCGTGGGGACAGGCTCTCAACACCCAACGGACGGGACTCAACGGAGACGTCCGCCGTGACGTGCGACGCGTCCAGTCTCAGTGGAGGAGCAGCCCTCCACATGGTGCGGGTGGAATCGGCCGGTGTAGGTTCGGGGCAACAGAATGGGGATTCGAGGGCGATGGATGACAACGACTACCGCGAGATCTTGAACCACATGCGGATGAGAGCGAGAGAGTCCGGCCTCACGGACTTGGACGCATTGACGGTCGCGGCCTTCGACGAAGATCGCTCTGCGGAGCCGCGCGCGACCCTCCAACGCTACCTGACCGTCCTACGCGAAAGTGCCGTGTTGAGATCATCGCAACTGGAGGAACGCACCCTGGCTGTCATCCGTGACGCGTTGGCTCCTGATTCGTTGCCGATCGAAGGATTCGAGGTCGTCACCGACGAGCGGGTACGTGCCTCCTTCGATTTGGACGAGCGGGTGCCGCTTCGTGGCAACGCGGATCTGTCCCGCACGGTCGAACGGATCGAACGGCTGGAGCGGATCGTAGCCGAAGGAGAATCAGAGGGAGAGGCGGAGACAGAGTGGCAGTGACCAAGGCTGACATCCTCACCGAGATCGACGCGGTCTTCTCCGCCCTAGGCGCACAGCGGCAGCTCGTCTCCGATCAGCTGACAGCGGGGAAGATGTTTGAGGCGTGGGTGCTTGCGCACATCCTCGACGAGTTGCATCGTCGCGAGGGATATGAGTTTCGTCTGGTCGGCGGCACGAAACCAGTGCTGAAGGCAAGCCCCGGTCCGATCAACACCAAATATCCGCACTTCGAAGGCGAATGCGAGGGGCGGCGGATCGCCGTCTGGACGGACATTGAGTTCCGCACATTCAGCTTCTCCAGACGGTCGACATCTACGTATCCTGATGCCGGGGATAAACACGAGTTGGATATCGTGGTGGTTCCCTCCGGCGCGACCGGATACCCCGCTCATGGCGAGATTCTGTGGGGCATCGAGTGTAAGCACACCGCGTTTCAGAAGCACATGGCTCGGGCCGCTCTCGGCGTTCGACGGGAGCTGAGCTTGTTAGCATCGGACCAACCGACGTTCTTCCGTCGATGGCCCATGGTGCGGGTGCCGGCTGAGCCGCCGTCCGTGGTCACGGTGTACTCCACGAGCTCGGCAGTTACCAAGTACCGCAGCGCGGGAGAAGTGTTCGGCATCGACTTCATACATCTCCCGCTGCCGCGATGATGCACGCACCGACGACGCGCCCCAGCCACGGGCGTCCACCCCAAGGAACGTGCGAAGCGGCGTGGGCAGCCCTGACGTCGGCGCGTTGAGCATGGGCCAGGAACGTCCCTTAGAGTGCTCCTCGATGAGGCCGCGGAGGCGTCTCGTACGCACGTCCCGGATGCGCAGCCCGACCATCAAGGCACGACGTTCCTGTTCGACGCGACCGCTGAGCGCCTGTCCCTAACCACCCTGCACCGCAGACGTAGGCCCCGCCCTCAACAGCCAGCCGCGCGACACGTCTGAGCGTCGATGGTCAACTAGCCCTCTTCGGAGATTGGGTAAGCATGAACACAGTTCTACCCCGCTCCACCTCGTCGGAGTTCGACGTCGTCCTCACCGGCGCCGGCATTTCGATTGACGCGCCCGCGGAGCTGCCCTCCGCCGCCCAACTCGTCGATGAGGTCTGGACCACGCTTTGCAAGTCGCTTGGGGGCCTGGTCGATGCCGACCTCCAGAGGAAGCGGGTCCGACCGCAGCTAGAGCAAATGAGGATGGAGCAGTTCCTCGAGATCCTCAGCGGCCCCGGAGGCATTCCTACACGCATACTCGTCAATGTCTACCAACTTGTGGGTGGCGCCGCCTATAACGAAAATCATTTGCGGCTCGCAACGCTGGACGCGACGCACTTCACCCTCAATATGGACACGCTCATCGAGGACGCTGCCCCGGGCATACATGTCGTGCACTTGCACGGTGTTTGGAACCGACCACGTTCGATACGAACGACGGTCACCCACTACTCAAAAGGACTCTCGCGCCGACTCCGCGCACGATTCGGGATGGCCATCCGCGGCAAGAGCGTCCTGGTGATTGGCTACAGCGGCCGCGACACGGATGTCATTCCTCTGTTCGACGAGTACCCACCGAAGAAAATCACCTGGGTCGGACCGAATGTCGCGGGCTGGGAGGCTGAAGTCCAGACCCTCAAACGTCGATACGACAGCACACCCGACTCCGACTTCACGGCAGTGGGAGAGAAGGCCGGCGAATATCTCCCGAAACTGGTTCCCAACGTGCCCGCCGCTACCGGCACAAAGCTGCCGCACCCGCCGACGAACCTCGATCGGGATCTCGCCACAAAGACGACCCGCGCTCAGCGGGTGATCGCGGTGGCGCGTCTGCTATTCGATATGGGTCTGAACGAGGACTTGCGCCGAATACTGGAAGGGGAGAGTTTCGTCGGCGGCTCGGAGATCACGCGCCGGAAAATCCTCGCGAGGTCGTGGAACCGTGATGGTGAAGCTCGTCGGGCACTTGCGCTGCTGCTTCAGCAACCAGAGAGTCTCGGTGAGGCGCTCGCGTGGCCGGGCAACTTGAACGAGATCGCTGCTGTGGCGAGCAGGGCGTCCCGGCCGCACCTGTCGCGGCGTATCCAGACGCTGGTCATCGCCGTTGGCTACGCCATTCCTACCAGGGCTATGCGCCGCCGCCGCATGCTTGTGCAGGTCCGCATTGCGAAGAACCTCGCCGTGCGCGGTGATGTCCGCAAGGCGATCGCGCTCGCGGACCGCGCAACGGGATCCCGTCGAGCCCGATATGTCTTGGGTGAATCCAGCCTGGTCGACGCATTGACGTGGCACGCCGACGCGCTGAAGGATGTGGGAGAGCTGGCGGATGCGGAAGCGAAGGCCGAACTCGCGGTGCGATCCATCAACTACTCGGATCACAGCCAAGCGGCGTATGCCCTGTGGAAGTACGCCGAGATCCGCCTCGTGGCCGGCCCAAAGGACAACGAGGACGCCTCAGCCTTCGAAGCTGACATCGAGGAACACCTGAAGAAGGCTGTGGACGAAGCCACCCTGGGCGGCGTTCGCGACACGCTCGCATGGGTGCACGGCACCTGGGCTGAGCACCTTGTCAGCACCGACGCTGGTTCGGCCCGCGCTCACCTCAATGCCGCAGCAAGCAATGGGGCCCTCGATCCCAGCCGTGGCCCGCTCGGCCGCAGCTACCATCTCCTACAGCGTTCCGTCGTAGAGATGGCCGAGGGCCACCTCACCGAAGCTGCCAACAGCGCCACTGCTGCGCAAGCCGTTGCTGAGGGTGGCGATATCCCCGCTGCAGCCCTGCAAGCCCGCCAACTTCTAGCCGAAATTCGATGGCAGATAGATCAGACGTCGCCCCTCGCAGATCAACTCGACGCCCTGGCCGCCGAGTACGCAGCGCGCGACCTTCCACTCAACGAGGCACGAGCACGAACCACCGCGTCTGTACTGCGCGGTGATGCCGTGCCCACGAGCGTTGTGCAT
>JBKEDB010000095.1:0-3252 GCA_047975195.1 Cumulibacter sp.
ACCCGCAGGGCCACACGCGCACCGTGACTTTCTATCTGCAGCCCGAGCTTCTTGCTGGAGAACTGCGGTGGCTCCCTCGCGAGCATCGTCTCGTGCACCAGCTACGTCGCAGCCTTCAGGGCGCAAGCGGGTTCGGACGCCTCCAACTACCCCGAGAGGCGATGCGCGAACTGGCGCCACAACTCGTGCGCATGGCCAATCTCAAGCCCGACGGAAACGAGTTCGTGATGCTCTCGATGGCCTCCGACATCGCGAACATCATCGGCCACGTCAGCGGCGCTACTCGGCCTGCGCTACTAGCGGTGCAATCGAGCGTCCCCCTGCCGCGTCGTGAGGTCAGGGCCGCGGTGGCGCTGCTGCGCGAGTACCCAGACCGGCCCTGGGCGGTCGACGAGCTCGCGCACCAAGTCGCACTGTCGAGTTCCCAGCTGTCCAGGCTCTTCCGAGATCAGGTAGGCCTATCGCCAGCCAGCTATCTGCGCATCGTCCGCGCGGACCGGATGGCCGAGCTGCTCGCCTCCTGGACCATCGGAATCGCCGAGGCAGCACGTGCGGCCGGATGGGAGAACCCGACCGTCGCATCGAGGGCATTCAAACGACGCTACGGCGTCAGCCCCAGAGACTACGTGGCGACTCACGCGGGCCTGGTTGCGCACGCTGCGTCTGCGTAGGTTGTCGTGAGGCCCGTGCCGCAGGTCGCGAACTGGGACGCCGCGGTCAGGGACGGGACCGTGGCGGTTGCGTGCGCATGGGTTACCAACCTCTGGTGCTGCGCAGATCAGTCGCTGAGCCGACGATAGCGCCATAGCCGCCGCAGGCCCGCAGCATCCGGACGCCCGGCCGGGGTGGTCACAATTGTGCGCAGGGCGCGTTGGCCGGCATCGGCATCGAGGTGGGGGCCGATGACGACCAGTTCCCCGGTGGGTGGCGGGCTCGGCAGCGCAGTGACGTGGATCATGCGCCCGACCAGGTTCACCAGGTAGCCGCGGTCGACCTTCGGGCCGCGCACCCGGACGCGACCCTTGATCCGGTACGCGCCCACGGGTGGGGATTCGAGCAGATCGATCAGAGCGCTCGGCGACACCGCCGCAGTCAGCGCTTGGCTGGCGCATCGGGCGTGCTCGTGATGGTGCTCGCCGTGCCCATGGATCTGCTCGCGCAGGAACTCTGCGATGGGGAGTTCTTCCTGGGCCGCAGTGTTGGTGGCGGTGTCGAAGACCAGGGCGGGATCGATCCGCCCCTGACGCGCGACCACCAGTTGCGCGTGCGGGTTGCGCTCGCGGACCCGCTCCCGGATGCGCCCGACCACCCGATCTCGTGCGGATTCGGGGAGGAGGTCGGTCTTGCCGACGACGATGAGCGTGGCTGCGGCGTAGCGTAGTGGCGGGTTCGGCGAGGTGTCGACGGTGGTGAAGTGTTCGACGGCGTCGATCACGTCGATCATGCCGCCGGGTCGGACCTGGGCTACGCCGCTGAAGCGGATCAGCCGCGCCAGGGCGAGCGGTTCGGCGGCGCCGCTGGCCTCGACGAGGATCGCGTCGAGCCGCAGCCGCGGGTGCGCGAGTTTGGCCAGGGCATCGTCGAGGCCGCCGGCGTCGGGCAGGCAGCACAGGCAGCCGCCGGCGATCGATGCCGCCTCATCGATGTGCCCAGCGACCAGCGCGGCATCAACGTTGAGCGTGCCGAAGTCGTTGACGACAACGCCAAGCCGGGCTCCTGGCGTGCGCAGCAGATGGTTGAGCAAGCTGGTCTTGCCCGCGCCGAGGTGCCCAGTCACGGCAATGACTGGCACCCGCCAAAAGGCGGCCTGTTGCTCGGTCATCAGCCCCTCCTTTTCACGCCGTCATCACGAGGCCGGGCATTTCGGTGGTTCAGGCGCGGCGTAGTTCCAGGTTCTCTCCGAGCACCTCACGACGGCGCTGTTGCCATTGCTCCGGGTCGACGGCGCGGATGGTGAACCGCAGGCGATCATCTGGGTGCGGAAGAAGGTGCGGCTCACCGTTGAGGTCCGGGCCGCGTTGCCAGCCCGCCGCGCACATCGCGTCGACCGTACGTTCGACGTCCTCGCTGAGCAGGTGAAGGCAGACGACGCCCCGCCGCTCGTCGGATTCTGAGCAGCGTCGGGACCATTCCTGCGGTGCGACGAAAGGCCAGGTCGTGCATGCCCGGCTCCACGACCGAGGCCCATGCCTGGCCGGCGGTAACCGGGTCGTCGATGGCGATGGTGACGCCGCCGAGGCCGAAGACGCCGTTGGGGGCAACGTAGAGGTACCGGCGCATGGCGGGGTTCGGGAAGGTCGAGGTGATTACCGTGGCGGCTGTACCGGGCAGGTGCGGCAGGTCGAGGAAGTAGAAGTCCGGTTGCGCATCGGCTGCGGTGGCCGTGAGCCGCCCCTCGACGATTTCGGGCGCCTCGATGCCAGCCGCGATCAGCTGCTCGCGCACGGCGTGGACGTCGTCGCTGTACAGCTCGACGGCATGGACGGCCTTGCTGGCGCGCTGTGCGCGCAACTGGGTGTCAGCGTCACGCTCGAAGGCCTCTTCGTCCGCGACGGTGAGTATCTCCAGATCTTCCGGCCACAGGTCGACGAAGCCGTTCCTCAGGCCCGGGTCCCACTCCGCGACGTGTTCAGACACGGCGAACCCGGCCCTCCGGTAGCGCTCGAGGTGGCGCTCTGGTGGGGAGTCGGCGAAAACGAGGACGGTGTTCAGCCGTGCCAGGGGCCGGTTCGTCATGCTGCCCAGGCCGGTCAGGTGAGCGAGGCGCGGTAGATGGACTCGATGGACGCGGCAAGGGTGCGGTCGAACTCCTCTGCGCTCTGCTGTGCGGTGAGGCCGTCGAGGAGCGCGCGGCTGAAGCTCGCGATCAGTCCGGGGTTCTGGGCCAGGAGGTCGTTGGCCTGGTCGCGTTCGTAGCCGCCGGACAGGGCGACCACGCGGGCGACGTTGGGATGCGCAACGAGGTCGGCGTAGAAGCCGATCGCCGTGGGGAGGGTCAGCTTGAGGGCTACCTTCCGGTCACCGAGCCCGTCGAGGTGTTCCAGTAGTTCTGCCTTCAGGATGGTCTCAGCCTGCTCCTTGTCAGGGGCGGCGATGCTGACCTCGGGCTCGACGATCGGCATCAGGCCCGCGTTCAGCACCTGGTCGGCGATCGCGAACTGCTGATCGACTACCCGCGCGACGCCGTCCGGGTTGGCTGCGTGGATCACCGAGCGCTCCTTGGTGCCGAAGGCGCCCTGCGCGACGCCGTGG
>JBKEDB010000004.1:0-73223 GCA_047975195.1 Cumulibacter sp.
AGACGCGGTCGATCTTGCTCTTCAAATCTCCGATGATCACGGATGTCACTGTAGTAAGCGCCGAGCGCTGAGAAACCGTCATATCAGGCCTTCCTGCTGGCGGCCCGTCCGCGCAGCCCAACAGCATGCCGCGCCGGTCTGACAAAACTGATGTGCTGGTTGGCGGCTAGGCTGACGAATTACGTCAGACCCGAAGTACGTTCAGCGTCCCAGGTGGGAGACTGAGTCGATGCTTGGTCATCTCGGAATCAACGTGCCGGACTTGGCTGCGGCCAAGGCTTACTACGACGACCTGATGCCGCTCCTCGGGTTTACGCCCTTCCTGGTTGCCGATGATGAAGTCGCCTATCGGCCTGCAGGTGGGAAGCCTGGCACCTTAGTCTTCCTCTATCCATCTGCGGTGCCGTCGGACTACTCGAAGGAGGCGACCGGTTTATAGCACCTCGCGTTCATGGTCAGGACGCGCTCCGCGGTGCACGCCGTCCACCACCACGTCCTGGAACGGGGCGGGGCCGTGGTTCATGACCCGCAAGAATTCGCGCAGTATCCGCCGCCGTATTTCGCCACCTTCTGGCTCGACCCGTTCGGGCTCATGCTAGAAGCGGTCTGCCATTACGACGCCGACTGAACCGGCCGCCCCGCGCCTGAGACACCCTCGCGACACCGTGGTGGATTCCGCTCACTCAAGTGGGATTGATGCAGCAAAAGCGGGGCTGCCTCACGAGAGCGGGCTTAAGACCCTGCTCTGGCAAGACAACCCCGCTCTGCAACGAGAAATCCGCCGTGGCGACTCAACCGCGCCGTCGCAAGACCAGCCGCTGTGGCGAGATGCGACACCACCCCGCTTTGTGGAGGTGACTAGGTTGTGACGACTTAGATGTCGAAGTACATCGCGAACTCGTGCGGGTGCGGACGCAGTCGCACCGGGTCGATCTCGTTCTCGCGCTTGTAGCGGATCCACGTCTCGATCAGGTCCTCGGTGAACACGCCACCTTCGAGCAGGTAATCGTGGTCCTCTTCGAGTGCATCCAGGACGCCGGGGAGGCTGTCCGGAACCTGCGGGATGTTGGCGGCCTCGTCCGGCGGGAGCTCGTAGAGGTCCTTGTCGATCGGCTCGGCCGGCTCGATTCGGTTACGAATGCCGTCCAGGCCGGCCATCATCTGCGCGGCGAACGCGAGGTACGGGTTGCAGGACGGGTCCGGCACCCGGAATTCGACGCGCTTAGCCTTCGGGTTGTTACCAGTGATCGGGATGCGGATACACGCCGAACGGTTGCGCTGTGAGTAGACCAGATTGACCGGAGCCTCGTAGCCGGGCACCAAGCGGTGGAAGCTGTTCAGCGTCGGGTTAGTGAATGCCAGCAGCGACGGGGCGTGGTGCAGTAGGCCACCGATGTACCAGCGAGCCTCATCCGAGAGGCCGGCGTACCCAGTCTCGCTGTGGAACAGCGGCTTGCCGTCCTTCCACAGCGACTGGTGGGTGTGCATCCCGGAACCGTTGTCGCCGTACAGCGGCTTCGGCATAAAGGTGACAGTCTTGCCGGCTGCAGACGCGGTGTTCTTGATGATGTATTTGAACAGCATCATGTCGTCGCCGGCGTGCAGCAGCGAGTTGAACTTGTAGTTGATCTCGGCCTGACCGCCAGTGCCCACCTCGTGGTGCGCGCGCTCGATCTCGAAGCCGGCCGCCTGAAGGTTCAGCGTCATCGAGTCGCGCAGGTCGCCATAGTGGTCGTACGGCGCGACGGGGAAGTAGCCGCCCTTCGGGCGGACCTTGTATCCCTTGTTGCCGCCTTCTTCCTCACGGCCGGTGTTCCAGTAGCCGGAGTCAGAATCGACTTCGTAGAACGATTCGTTCATCTTGTCGGTCGAATAACGGACCGAGTCGAAGACGTAGAACTCCGCCTCGGCGCCGAAGAAGGCGCCGTCGGCGATACCCGATGAGGTGAGGTACTCCTCGGCCTTGCGTGCCACGTTGCGTGGGTCACGGCTGTAGGGCTCGCGGGTGATCGGGTCGTGTACGAAGAAGTTGATGATCACGGTCTTCGCGGCCCGGAACTGGTCGACGGTTGCGGTCTTGACGTCAGGCAGCAGCAGCATGTCCGACTCGTGAATTTCCTGGAATCCACGCACGGAGGAGCCGTCGAACGCCAGCCCGTCCTCGAACATCTCCTCAACACCCGATGCCGGGATGGTGAAGTGCTGCATGACGCCGGGCAGGTCGCAGAAGCGGACGTCGATGAACTTTACGTCGTTCGCCTCGATGTACGAGACCAGCTCTTCCTTGGACTGAAACATTGATCCTCCGTGTGGGTCGGTTCCTCGACCTTATCGAGTGAGCGTTGCTCACCCATGACTCGAATGTTTCGGGCCTGTTACAGCTATCGTGCATTCACGACGACTGTGCCCGCTGCTTTGTCGTGCAATCCTCGCCGGTTCTGATCCATAAGGATCCCCGGAATCAACAGCATCAACAAGACGGTACGAATCGCAGCCTTGACCAGCCCGAGACGCTGCCCCTCGAATTCGCTCGCCAAGCCGATGCCCACCATCGTCATCCCGGGCGTGCGGCCGAAGAATGCGGTGGTGAGGGTATAGATCAAGAACAGCGAGAGCAGCGACCAATTACGTGGGAATTCGGGTGCGGTGAAAATCCAGGTAATGGCGCCGGCGAGGAGACAGTCGATGACGAGCGCGCCGACACGCGAGCCGATCGTCGCCACCGACGCCATTCCAGTGCGCGGCAGCCCCAGATCCGCGCCGGGGTACTCGACTTCAGCCATCGTAGTTCGCTACTGGCCCATACCGCGACGACGCATTTGGCGGTTGGTGACTTCCATCTTGCGTCCGCCG
The DNA here is from genome assembly GCA_047975195.1 of Cumulibacter sp. Classification (GTDB taxonomy): domain Bacteria; phylum Actinomycetota; class Actinomycetes; order Mycobacteriales; family Antricoccaceae; genus Cumulibacter. Next base: position 2,854 of record JBKEDB010000004.1, read on the forward strand.
GGCATCGGGCCCTTGGGCAGCGGCATCTTAGGCGAAGCGACAGCCTGCAGGCGCTTCTCCAATGCCCGAATCTGTGCGCCTTGGATATTGCGCGGCAGTTTCATCACGTGCTTGTTCAACTTCTTCAACGTGACCTCGCCGGCGTCGGCGTCCTCGCCGACGACCACCGTGTAGATCGGCGTCTCGCCGACGACACGTGCAATGCGCTTCTTCTCCTGGCCGATCAGGCTGCCGATTCGATGTTTGTTCTCGCCCTCACCCACGAGGACGATTCCCGGGCGGCCGATTACTCGGTGCACCAAGTCCTGTGTGGCTGACACACTGACCGCCTGGCTGATGCGCCAATCACCGCGCATCTGATCCAGCGCCCAGGAGGCTGCGCCGGGACGACCCTCCGCTTGCCGGTACGTCGTCTTGCGCGCTCGCATGCCGAACACGACCATGCCGCCCAGCAGTCCCAGCAGCAGACCGGCCACGATGGCCAGGACGACGCCGAGGATCCCGGTTCCTGCCAGCAGGAGCATTCCCCAGAAGCCGATCAGGAAGCCGAGGATGGCCGTGCCCAGGATCCAGATCCCCAGTTTCGGATCGTTGGGCTTCAGGAGTTTGTACGCCTGCCACAACTCGCGAGTGCGTGCGAACCGCTTCTTCTTCGGAGCATCATCCGACTTGCGCGAGCCGCGCCTAAAAAACTTCAACCCGCGCTTCGCGCTGCTGGAGTCTGCTGTCTTTTTCGCCATAAGGACTTCAAGTCTAGTTGGTGCTCACGCGCGCTTGATGGGGACGGGCTGTGATGCGTCCCCAGGATTGGGCGCCGCACTCGGCGCACCAACGATCTGCGGGGCACTGAGTAACGCTATCGAACGACAGTGTTACTCAGTGCCCCGCAGAATCACCGCAGACGGTGAGGTCCGACGGCGTACGTCGATCAGTCCTCGTCCGGACGGCTGTGCCGACCGCCTTCCTCAGTGCGCGGCGAATCGGACGAAACGTCGGTGGACTCGTCCGTTGCCGTGGAGGTATCAGGAACCTCCGAGGGGGTCGGCCGTGGTGCCGGCTGCTGCCAGACGACGCCTTCGTCGGCCTTCATCTTGCGTACGACGACAGCGCCAGCACCTGCGAGAGCAAGCAACAGCGGCCACTTGCGACGCTTCTTCTGCGCGCCGTTCGACTTGAGATCGGGAGCCTCGGCAGCGAGCGCGCGGGCTGCCTTCTTCGAAGCCTTCCTACCCTTGCGCCCAGTGGCCTTGGCCTCCTGCTTGGCGGCCGCTTTGGCCTCGGCGATTCCGGCTGCGGCAGCCATCAACTGCTCGTGGGCCTCGATACGTGCTGCCTTCGCCTTGGCGCGCGACGAGGTCTTTATCGCGGCCGCGCTGCGGCGCGAGCGGGCCAACTGATCGCGAGCGTCTTCGATCACCGGGGCGAGTGTTTCGCCGGTGCGGGCGGTGAAATGCGCGAGCGCTGCTTCGGTGCGTTCGATGGCCTTGCGGGTCTTCTTGTCGATCTTGACCTGCTTGATCTTCTTAGCCGCCTTGTCGGATTTCTTCGTCAGTTTTTGCTGCGCCTTAGCGGACTTCTTCGCGACCTTCCGCTGCGCGCGCTTGGCCGTCTTGGCCCCATCTTCGACGAGATCCTTGACCGACTCGGCGGCGTCGGAGGCCTTGTCAGATACCTCGGCGGCGAGATCCTGGAGACCGCTGGTCGTGCCCTTCATAGGTGACGTACCTCCACAGGGTTGGTTGCACGGTTGGTACTCACCCCATCTAACCTCACCTGGCCGCGAAGGGGGAATCACTTTGCCTCGGCGGTATGCTGAGTTCGATGGCTGAGCGATGTGTGGTCCGCGGCCGCGGACCCGTCGCGAGCCGCACCGGACCGCGGTCGTTCGGGTTTCGGCGTGCAGGGCGTCCCTACGCTCATCGGCGTGGGGATTTTTTATGCCCGTCGAGTGCCCAACCCGCGTCCGGTGAGTAGCCACAGAAGAGCAGAGGAAGATACGTGAGCCAGACCAGCGACGTCCCAGCACACCGGTATAACGCTGCGGTGGCCGAGCAGATCGAACTCGGCTGGCAGGACCGATGGGAGTCAGAGGGCACCTTCCACACACCGAACCCTGCAGGTGCGCTCGCCGATGGGTTCGAGCAGGTTGCGCAACGTGATCACCTATACGTGAACGATATGTTTCCGTACCCGTCCGGCGCCGGTCTGCACGTCGGCCATCCACTCGGCTTTATCGGCACCGACGTGTTCGCTCGCTTCCAGCGGATGAATGGTTACAACGTGCTGCACACGATGGGCTTTGATGCATTCGGCCTGCCCGCCGAGCAGTACGCCGTGGAAACCGGTCAACATCCGCGGATTACCACCGAAGCGAACATCGCGACGTACCGCCGCCAATTGCGCCGACTCGGATTAGGCCACGATCCACGACGATCGGTCTCAACGACGGATGTCGACTACTACAAGTGGACGCAATGGATCTTCTTGCAAGTCTTCAACTCTTGGTACGACGACGTCGCTCAGAAGGCCCGACCGATTGATGAGCTGATCGGTGAGTTTGCCACGGGCACCCGCACGGAGGGGTTGCCCGAGGGGCGTGCGTGGGCAGAACTCACGGACGCCGAACAGCGGGGCGTCATCGATGACCATCGGTTGGCGTACATCTCCGAGGCGCCGGTGAACTGGTGCCCCGGGCTGGGCACCGTGCTCGCCAACGAAGAGGTCACCGCAGACGGCCGTAGCGAACGTGGCAATTTCCCGGTGTTCAAGCGCCCCCTCAAGCAGTGGATGATGCGGATCACCTCGTACGCCGATCGGCTCCTTGCTGACTTGGACCGCCTGGACTGGCCGGACAAGGTTCGCGCCATGCAGCGCAACTGGATCGGGCGCTCGGAGGGTGCGAACGTGCGGTTCGCCTCTGTCGCCGGGGACCTCGAGGTGTTCACCACCCGCCCCGACACGCTGTTCGGCGCGACGTTCGTCGCGATCTCACCCGAGCACGCGTTCGTATCGGCGCTGACTGCTGCGGCCTGGCCCGAGCAGACCCCGTCGGCGTGGACGGGCGGCGCGGCCGATCCCCTTGACGCGGTTGGCCAGTACCAAACGGCAGCAGCGGCGCAGAGTGACGCTGACCGGCAGGCCGACGACAAGGCGAAGACGGGCGTATTCACCGGCGAGTACGCCACCAACCCGCTGACGGGTAAGAAGTTGCCGATATTCGTGGCCGACTATGTGCTGATGGGCTACGGCACCGGCGCGATCATGGCGGTACCCGGTCAGGATCAACGCGACTGGGACTTCGCCACGAAGTACGACCTACCGATCGTGCGCACCGTGCAGCCGAGCGAGGGGTTTGACGGCGAGGCTTACACCGGCGATGGACCGGCGATCAACTCTGCCCGTGAGGACGGGTCGCTGGACATCAATGGGATGGGCGTCGTCGAGGCCAAGCGCACCGTCATTGACTGGCTGGATGAGCGTGGGCTCGGCAAGTCCACAGTCACCTACAAGCTGCGCGACTGGCTCTTTAGCCGCCAGCGTTACTGGGGCGAGCCGTTCCCGATCGTGTACGACGAGTCGGGTATGCCACACGCTCTACCGGAGTCGATGCTGCCCGTCGAACTGCCGGAAGTTGACGACTTCTCGCCGCGCACCGGCGATCCGAACGACGCGATGAGTGAGCCGGAGCCGCCGCTGGGGCGCAACACCGAGTGGGCGAACGTCACCTTGGACCTCGGCGACGGACCACGGCAGTACCGCCGCGAGTTGAACACTATGCCGCAGTGGGCTGGATCCTGCTGGTACGAATTGCGCTACCTCGACCCCACGAACTCGGAACGATTCGTCGGTGTGGAGAACGAGAAGTACTGGATGGGGCCGCGATCAACCGGCGACACCGGTGGTGTGGACCTCTACGTCGGCGGCGTCGAGCACGCCGTGCTGCACCTGTTGTACTCGCGGTTCTGGCACAAGGTCCTTTTTGATCTCGGGCATGTCACTAGCGAGGAGCCATTCCGACGGCTGTTCAACCAGGGCATGGTCACCGCTGCCTCGTACACCGACGACCGCGGAATGTACGTCCCTGCCGCCGAGGTCACTGAGCAGGACGGGCACTGGTACTTCCACGGCGCCGAGGTGAGCAGGCAGAACGGCAAGATGGGCAAGTCGCTGAAGAACTCGGTGAGCCCGGATGAGATGTACGCCCTGTTCGGCGCGGACACGCTGCGCGTGTACGAGATGTTCACCGGTCCGATGGACCAATCACGTCCGTGGGAGACCAAAGACGTCGTGGGTAGCCAGCGGCTGTTGCAGCGGGTGTGGCGCAACGTCATCGACGAGGAGACGGGGGCCGTAACCGTCACCGAGGAGATCCCGACCGAGGAGTCGGTGCGCACGCTGCACAAGATGGTGCTGGCTGCTCGTGAGGGTATGGACACGTTGCGGTTTAACATCGCGATTGCCAAGATCACCGAACTCAACAATCACATCACCGCCACCTACCCGCACGGCGCGCCGCGTGCGCTCATCGAGCCGCTGGTGCTCATGCTGGCACCGCTGGCCCCGCATCTGAGCGAGGAACTGTGGAGTCGACTCGGCCACGAGTCCTCGCTCGTATGGCACCCGTACCCGGTCGCGGACACCTCGTTGCTTGCCGACGAGACGATTGAGATTCCGGTGCAGATCAACGGTAAGGTCCGCGACACCGTCCAGATAGCCTCGGACGCCGACCGCGAGGCCATGGAGGCCTCTGCCCGCGCCAGCGAGAAGATCGCGGCCTTGATCGAGGGCAAGACCGAACGAAAGATCATCGTCGTACCGGGCAAGTTGGTCAACTTCGTCGTCGGCTGAGTGGTCGGCTGTGGATAACTCGGATTGAGGCTTCGGCGGCGCCTAGCCTGGCCCCATGAGGTTCCGAATCGAAGAGGGCGTGCTGAGACGTTCGCGACCGCGACATGCCGCTGCACAGCGGCCCGCGGACGCTCGAATGAGCGTGGTTCTGGCCGCGTTGGTCGGGCTCGCGGTACTACTCGGGGTTGTCCTGTGGCCAGGAGCGGATAGCGAGTCCGGCGCCGATGGTGCTGCGGACGCCGCGCCCGTTACCGACGACGATTCGGCGTGGTATGAGCAACTCAAGCAACTGTACGACGTGCGCAGTGACGCATTTGCGACGCGACAAGTCGAGTTACTGAGCGAGGTATACACGGCCGGCAGCCGCCAACTGCGTGTTGATCTGGGCACGATCGAATCTCTGCGCTCGCAGGACCGGTCCGTTGTCGGGTTCGCGCCCACGGTGCGGGAAGTTCTATCGGTGACTCACGAGACCGACAGCGTCGTGCTCGTCGTCCGGGATGAGATCGCGCCGTTCAGCATCGTCGACGCCGGCGGCACCGAGATGCCCGTCGTCGGACGAGCGTCGAGCGAGGTCGTATTCAGGCTCGAGCAGGAGGCGGGGCAGTGGCTGATCGCGCAGGTCAGCCGCCAGTCTGAATAGACGAATCCGGCCCACGCCCGCGCGATGCGGCGTGGACCGGATTGCGGTGAGCTAGCTAGATGCCGAGGTCTGCCTCGAAGTTCCCGGCTTCCAGGCGCTCCTTCATGGTGCCCAGGAACCGAGCCGCATCGGCGCCGTCAACGACGCGGTGGTCATAGGACAATGCCAGGTGCGCGAACGACCGTACGACGATAATCTCGCCGAGATCCGGGTCGTCGATGACTGCGGGGCGCTTGACGACCGCGCCAGTGCCGAGGATCGCGCTCTGCGGCTGGTTGATGATCGGCGTATCGAATAGTGCGCCGCGGCTGCCGGTGTTGGTCAGCGTGAAGGTGCCGCCGGTCAATTCGTCCGGGCCGAGTGTCTGGTTGCGGGTGCGTTCGGCCAGATCTTGGATCTTGCGGGCGAGCCCCGCCAGGTTCAGATCACTCGCGTGGTGAATCACCGGAACGATCAGACCACGGTGGCTGTCGACCGCGATGCCCAGGTGCTCGGCGTCGGGGTATGTGATCGTGCCGGCCTCGATGTCGAGTTCGCTGTTGACCACGGGGTGCGTCTTCAGCGCCTCGACGGCGGCAAGCGCAAAGAACGGCATGAAAGACAACTTCACGCCCTCACGGGTCTGGAAATCGGCCTTCACGCGGTCTCGTAGCTGCGCGACGCGAGTGACGTCTACCTCGACGACCGTCGTCAACTGGGCCGAGTTACGCAGCGATTCGACCATGCGGTCGGCGATCAGGCGACGAAGCCGGCTGAGCTTCTCAGTCGTCCCGCGCAGGTTCGAGGTCTCGGCGCCGAGGCCCGAGCTAGCCTGAGCTGCCGCCGGTGCGGGAGCAGCCGCGGCGGGTGCGGGGGCCGGTGCGGGTGCCTTCGCGGCCTCCGCGGCAGCGAGTACGTCCTGCTTGCGGATTCGTCCGCCGACGCCGGTACCGGTCAGCGTCGACAGGTCGACGTCGTTCTCGGCGGCGAGTTTGCGTACCAGCGGGGTGACGTATGCGTTGCTGTCATCACCACCCTTGGCGGCAGCAGGTGCAGCAGCGGCAGGTGCCGCGGGTGCGGGTGCAGGTGCCGCGGGGGCAGCCGCCGGCGCAGGGGCGGCGGGTGCTGGTGCAGGCGCGGCGGCCGCAGGGGCCGGTTCGCTCGATTCGGGCTCGGGCGCCGAGGGTGCCGCGCCTTCGGCGCCGATAACGGCGAGCACCGCGCCGACGTCGACGGTCTCATCCTCAGCGACCCGGATCTCCAGGACGGTTCCCGCGACGGGGGAAGGGATCTCGGTGTCGACCTTGTCGGTGGAAACCTCCAGCAGCGGCTCATCGACCGCGACCGACTCACCGACTTGCTTCAGCCAGCGGGTGACAGTGCCTTCGATCACGCTCTCCCCGAGCGCGGGCATCTCGACCTCGGTGCCTTCGGCGGCACCTTGCGAAGGGGGTGCCGCAGGCTCGGCCGGTGCTTCGGCAGCGGAAGCGGGCTCCTCGGCTGACGCTGGTGCGTCCGCCTGGGCAGGGGCGGCCGGCTCCTCAGCAGGGGCGGCCTGGTCCTCGGCAGGCGCTGCGGGTTCGTCGGCGGGTGCCGCAGGCTCAGCCGTGGAGTCACCCAGGATCGCCAACTCAGTGCCCACGTCGACGGTCTCGTCCTCACCGACAATGATCTTCTGCAGTATTCCGGACGCCGGTGCCGGAATCTCGGTGTCGACCTTGTCGGTCGAGACCTCCAGCAACGGCTCGTCCGCGGTCACTTGATCGCCCTCGGCCTTCAGCCAGCGGGTGACGGTGCCTTCGGTCACGCTCTCCCCGAGCGCGGGCATGGTTACCGAGACCGACATGTGCGGTTTCTCCTTCGGGTCAGCAGTCCTTCAGTGAGGGCATTCGCAGCGCGGCGCGTGCCAAACACGTACCGTCTCATCTTGTCACTTTCCACTTCGCGTTGTGCGCCCGGTCATGAGGGAGTTGAAGGATGGGTCTGCGAGACCGGTTACACCGCCGCCGAAAGGGCTCATCCGGCGGCCGTGACGGCAGCCTGGACCGCGCGGCCACGAAGGCCGATATCGAGCACCTGCGCGAGTTCGTGCGCAGCCGCCGCAGCGTCGAGGCGTATGTCGAACCACGTACCAACGTCACCCAGATGAGCGTATTGCTGGTCGCCGCCGACGGCGAGTGGACGCGGCGACGTACGACCGAGAAGGTGGCGAAGCGACTCGCTGCCGACCTCAAGATCCCGGTGTACGACGTTCAACGCACCGGATATCCGCAACGCATGCGCGACTGGTCCGCTCGAAACAAGCCATGACGTAGACCGGGCGGGTGCCGTTCACACGCGACCGGCCGCTGACGAGGTGCGTCAACGACCGGTCGCCGAACATGCCAGCTCTAGCCTTCGGCGAGGATGTCCTCGATCACGTGCAGCATGGTGCGCACCGGCGTGCCCGTTGCGCCTTCGGCAATGAAGCCGTATGCGCCACCGGAGTTGTATGAGGGCCCCGCGATGTCGATGTGCGCCCACTCGACGCCGTCGCCCACGAACTCCTTGAGGTAGTGACCGCCAGCCAGCATGCCGCCCGGCCCGGCGCCGATATTCGCGATGTCGGCAGTCTTCGACTTCATCCCGTCGCGCACATCCTGCGGTAGCGGCATTGCCCAGGCCGCCTCGCCCACGCAGTTGGCGGCGTCGGTCACGCGATCGCGGAATTCGTCGGTGCCCATCACGCCTGCGGTGCGATCGCCCAGAGCCACGACCTGAGCACCGGTCAGGGTGGAGGTTTCGATCAGGTAGGTCGGGTTGTCTTCGCACGCGCGCGCAATGGCGTCGGCAAGCACGACACGGCCTTCGGCGTCGGTGTTGAGGATCTCCGAACGCTTGCCGCCGCGGTGCGTGATCACATCCGCCGGCCGGTACGCCGACCCGCTAGGCAGGTTCTCGGCCAGCGGCACCGTCGCGATGACCTTGATCGGAAGTTCGAGCGCGGCGATAAGCAACGTTGTGGCGATGACCGCGGCAGCACCCGACATGTCCGTCTTCATCAGGTCCATCTTCGGCCCGGGCTTGAGCGAAATACCGCCCGAATCGAAGGTGATTCCTTTGCCAACGAGAGCAACAGACGCGGTACCGCGCTTGATGCCGGTCGGCGCGTACGTCAGGCGCAGTAGTCGCGGCTTACGGTCGCTGCCGCCCCCGACGGCGAGAATGCCGCCGAATCCGCCCGCGGTGAGCCGACGCTCGTCCAGGATTTCGGTCTTGACCCCCGCCGCCGTCGCCAGGGCCTTCGCGCGCTTGGCAAAGGAGTCCGGGTAAAGGTCATTCGGCGGAGTGTTCACGAAGTCCCGCGCGAGTGAGACGGCGGCGCCGATCTTCTCGGCGCGGCTCAGTGCGGCCTTGGTCGATGCGGTGCGTGCTTTATCCACCAGCAGCGTGACCTTTGTTGCCGGCAGGTCATCGGCCGCCGGCCGCTCGCTGCGGTACTCATCGAATCGGTACGCGCCGAGTACCAGACCTTCGCCGACGGCCTGCACGAGCTCGTCCGAACTCTCCCCGCTCACCTGAGCGAGAGTTGTGGCGACCTTGCTCAGACCGGTAGTCGCTCGGATCGCGGCACCGGCGGCCTTACGCAGGTCATTCGTATCGAAGCCATCGTCGCCGGCCGATCCCAGACCGACCGCGATCACCAGCGGAGTCTGTTCGTCGAGCGCCACCTTGAGCACCTCACCCGCGGCACCGGTCGCACCGAGGCGGGCGAGGGTGTCGACGAGCCGCTGGCTATCGAGGTCGTCCGCCCCGGGCAGCAGCACGAGTGCGTCGTCCTCAACTGCGGTACCGACGATTACGGCGTCGAGCTTGAGGGAGCTGAGTCGGCGGTCGGACAGGGTAAGATCAGTCACTGGCTTCTCCAAGTTGGGATGTATCTGCAGCGAGCCTACGCGGAACGTGCGGAGCCGTCTGGCGACTGCTGCCGGCCGCGCGCTACCTTGCCATCATGAGCGCGAATGATCTCAAGACTTCACCGCTGCAAGGACGTCACGAAGTGCTGGGTGCCAAGATGGCTGACTTCGGCGGATGGCTGATGCCGATCGAGTACGCCGGAGGTGGCGTGCTGGCCGAGCACAAGGCCGTCCGGGACGGCGTGGGAATCTTCGACGTATCGCACCTCGGCAAGGTATCGGTGACCGGCGCGGGCGCGAGTGACTTCGTCAATTCGGTTATGAGTAGCGACATCGGACGAATCGAGCCCGGGTCCGCGCAATACACGCTGTGCTGTGACGAGAGCAGCGGCGGCGTCGTCGACGATCTGATCCTCTATCTCAACGGCCCAGATGACGTGTTCCTGGTGCCGAACGCGGCCAACTCCGCCGAAGTCGTCAGGAGGATGAACGCAGTCGTGCCGGGCGGCGTAACGATCAACGACCAGCAGGAACAGTACGGCGTGATCGCGGTGCAGGGGCCCAATTCTGCCGAACTGCTGCACGAACTCGGCCTGCCCACGGATATGGACTACATGGCGTTCGTACCCGCCACGTACTCAGGCGCCGAGCTGACTGTGTGTCGCACCGGCTACACCGGCGAGTTGGGCTACGAACTCGTCGTCGATTGGGATTCCAGCGAACTGCTGTGGGACGCGTTGTTGGAGCGCGGCTATGGATTGGGGGCGCGCGCGTGCGGCCTCGGCGCACGCGACACGCTTCGCACCGAGATGGGCTACCCGCTGCATGGCCAGGACCTGTCATTGCAGATCACCCCGAATCAGGCGCGGTCCGGCTGGGCGGTGGGTTGGCAGAAGCCAGCGTTCTGGGGCCGCGAGCCGCTGAGCGCCGAACGAGCCGCAAAGCCAGCCCGGTTGTTATGGGGGCTGGAATCGACTGACCGCGGCATTCCGCGCCCGCATATGCAAGTCATCGGAGTCGCTGGCACTCCCGTCGGGGAGGTCACCAGCGGTACGTTCTCGCCGACCCTGCGCAAGGGGATTGGGCTGGCCCTGATCGACCGGGAGTCCGGCTTGGGTGAGGGTGACGAAGTACAGGTCGACGTACGCGGGCGCACGTCGGTGATGCGGATCGTCAAACCGCCGTTCGTGCCCTCGCACGTACGCTGAAGCACCGGATAGGGAGATTGCGATGACTTGGACATGGCGGCTGGAACGCAATGACGGCACTGTGCTCACCGAGCCGACCGTGCCTGCCTTCGACAGCCAGGTGGACGCCGAAACATGGGTAGGCGACGAGTGGCAGAGCCTGCTGGCGGCAGGCGTCGATTCGGTGACGTTGATGGAGGACGACGACGTCATCTACGACGGGATGAGCCTTCATCCGCCGGAGGAGTGACCGGCTCTCAGGCCCACCCAATGGTTGTTCGCGGACGCTGCACGTCATTTTTGACTGCGGCGTCCGCGCTTCTCTAAACCTCGTCGCCGGGGCGCAGGACGGGCTTGGGAAAGCGCAGCCGCCGGAACATCAGGCCGCGGATGATGCCGTAGTACTTCAGCGAACCCATCCGGATCGTTGTCTTCGGGAACCGGGCGCGAACCTCTCGTCCGATCACCCGGCCGAGGAAGATCGACTCGAAAATGATGACCGCGAAGAACGCCAACCACGCGTACGAGATGTAGTTGTACACCTCGGGATTGCTGCTGGGCAGTCCGGAGAACATAGCGACCAGAATCAGGATCGCAAACAGTGGAAACGCCGAGGAGATACTGCGCCGAGTATCGACGAGATTTCGTACCAACTCGCGTTCCGGTCCGGCGTCTCGAGCCTGCATCCGTTCTTCACGGGCCGACAGCGGCCGCTCTTTTTGCAGGCCCGCCGCCTTGCGCTCGCGGTTCTGCTCGCGCATCCGCGCGCGTGCTTCCTTACTGGTCTGCGGTGGGGGTTCGACAGGCCCGCGTCGCTGCGTCTGGCGCGGTGTCGGGCGGCCCTTGGGTGCGGTGGGATCGCGCGGCGGCTCGGGAGCCTTCGGCGCAGGCGCGGGCGCCTCACTCGTGACGGGGGCAGACTTCGACCAGGGCATCTTCATGATGCCCCCAGGATACGTGGGTCTACTTGGGCTCAGCCGAGGGTGTCGTGCGGCAAGTACGGATTTGGTAGCGACATGCCGCGCACGGCGACCGGGCCGGCGATGGTGAGCCTGAGCCCTGCTTGCCGTGCCACATCGAAGGCCCACCGCTGTTCTCCGGTGATGTTGCGCACGGTAGCGCGAGTCTCCGGGTCGCCGGAGGCCAAACAGGCGAACAACAGTTCGCGGGCGATCGCGGTTGTCGTCGCGCCCACGGTCATCGCCGAACCGTCCGGGTGGGCGTAGGCGTAGCCGCGGCCCTTCTTGCCGTCCTCGGCGACGAAGAGTTGCGACCCGGCCAGCAGCAGTTCGTGGTCAGGTCCGCGGGACGCGCCGCGCAGACGTTGGTCCACCGCGATCGCCAGATCCAGGTCGTCGGCAGTGCCCTCGCGTACAAACTTCAATTTTGGGAGCTCGGCACGGTCGACGAGGCCCTCGGCGCGCATCGCCGGGTGGACGTCGAAATTCCACGGAAAGACGGTGTTGATGGTCTCTTGAGCTCGCACGACCGCCATAGCGCGGATGTGATTGTCGAGCAGGTCGCGCAGGTGAGCGGCGAGGGCCGTGGCATAGCCCTGGCCTTGGTGCTTAGGTGGGACGGCCGTCATCGCCATCACGATCGTTCCCTCGCGGTTGATCGCCATGCTGGCGCCGCGGATCTTGCCCTCGTCTTCGACGACGAGACACAGGTCCGGATCGGTGTGCAGAATGTGCGCCGCCAGGTCGTGTGCGGTGATGCGATCGGCGAACGCCTCCGCTGGTTGTTTCGGGTCGGCCCACGGCTCGATACCGCGAACATCAGGGAGATCGGTGATGTCCTCGTCGTACGCCCGCCGAGCGATCTTGACCACCCGCCCGAGGTCGTCCGAAGTCATCTGGCGGACAAGGTTTCCCTGCGGTGATTTCATAGAGCCCAATCAGCAACGTGGACATGGATGACAGGCGATGGGATCGGCGTCGTCTGGAGCATCTGATTCTCGCAAACCTATCGGTGAGGGCAGTAGGTGAGGCGCATGAAGATTGTGATCGCGACCGACAGTTTTGGTCAAACGCTGACCGCTGCTGAGGCGAGTGCGGCGATCACGGCAGGACTCCAACGACGCCTCGGCGAAATCAGCCCGAATGTGAAGGTTGTCGCGCTGCCAATGTCGGACGGTGGCCCCGGGTTCATCGAATCACTGCGTGCCGGATTGGCCGATGCGGCCGCCAGGACGATCGACGTGGCCACCACTGGTCCGCACGGCGAGCCGGTCCGCGGGCAAGTGCTGATCGCTAGCGGTGGTGCGGCGTATGTCGAATCTGCCCAGGCCGCCGGACTACAGGCAACTGAACGTCGCGATCCGCTGTGGGCGTCCTCGTACGGTGTCGGAGCGCTGCTGCTGGCAGCGGTGGAGGCGGGCGCGCACACCATCACCGTCGGCCTGGGTGGGTCGGCGACCAATGATGGCGGTGCTGGGCTGCTCGCCGCCATCGGAGTCATCGCGCGTGATGAGGCAGGCTTAGCGCTACAGCCCGGCGCGCTGCCGCTGTTGGCCGTTGATCACGTGAGCGGTACGCCGGCGCTGCGCACTGCGTCGATTGTGGCTGCCACCGATGTGGACAATCCGCTCGCCGGCTCAGAGGGTGCGTCTGCGGTGTTCGGTCCGCAAAAGGGTGCGTCACCGCAGGACGTGCCGGTCCTGGACGCGGCGCTGACTCGCTGGGGTGAGGTGCTGCAACGGGATCGCCCGGCACCAGCGGGCCTGGCGAACCTACCGGGCGCCGGCGCAGCGGGCGGGATGGGGGCGGCGCTGTATGCGCTGCGGGCGCGCCGTCGCAGCGGGTTCGAGGTGGTCGAGGAGGCGCTCGGTCTCGCTGATGCGGTGGCGAGTGCTGACCTGGTGATCACCGGCGAAGGATCGTTCGACGAGCAGTCGGTGCGTGGCAAGGTGACTGGCAGCGTCGCCGAGTTGGCCCGCTCGGCCGGTAGGCCGTGCGTCGTACTCGCCGGCCGGTGCTCGCTCGGTCGGCGGCAGGCATCGGCGTACGGTGTCGATGAGACGTACGCGTTGGTGGACGCGGTCGGCGAGCAGCGTGCGATGGAAGCTGCAGACGTCGTACTGCAGGATGTCGCCTATCGTGCGGCGCGGCAGTGGGTGCGGTAGGCCAGATGAAGTAACGCGCGTGAGCAGTCAGATAGATCATGACGGCGTACGATGGCAGCGCGGGAATGGATCGAAGCGAATGTGGGTTGTGCTAGTGAGCCAATCCCATCTCGGCAGACAGATAGAGGTAGAACATGAGTGCTACGACTGAGGCCACCAGCGGAATCCAGTTGTCCGAGGCTGCGGCGAGCAAGGTCAAGTCGCTGTTGCAGCAGGAGGGGCGCGACGATCTTCGGTTGCGCGTCGCCGTCCAGCCAGGTGGCTGCTCCGGACTTCGGTACCAGTTGTTCTTCGACGAGCGTCAGCTCGACGGTGACGCGGTCCAGGACTTCGGCGGCGTCGAGGTCGTCGTTGACCGGATGAGCGTGCCGTACCTGGGTGGGGCGGTGGTCGACTTCGTCGACACGATTGAGAAGCAGGGCTTCACGATCGACAACCCGAACGCGACCGGCTCCTGCGCCTGCGGCGACAGCTTCAGCTAAATAGGTTTCGGCCGACACGAACTGCGGGGCTGTGCGTAACGCTACTGATCAGTAGCGTTACGCACAGCCCCGCAGAACTGTGTGGTGTGGTTACGCGCTGACGTTCTCGAAGATCGCCGCGAGTCCCTGGCCGCCGCCGATGCACATGGTCTCCAGGCCGTACTTCGAACCGCGACGCTTCATCTCGTACGCCATCGTGGTCAGGATGCGGGTGCCGGTCGCGCCGACCGGGTGACCGAGGGAGATCCCCGAACCATTGACGTTCAGGCGCTCGTCATCCTGCGGGATGTCCCACTCGCGCAGGCACGCCAGAGCCTGCGAAGCGAACGCCTCGTTGAGCTCGATCAGGTCGATGTCCTTCCAGGACAGGCCGGTGCGCTCGAACAGTTTCGCGACCGCGGGGACCGGACCGATACCCATCGTCTTGGGCTGTACGCCGGCGTGCGCCCATCCCACGAGCTTGACCATGGGGGTCAAGCCGAGTTCTTTCGCCTTGGCCTCAGTGGTGACCACGCACATCGATGCCGCGTCGTTCTGACCGCTGGAATTGCCCGCGGTGACGGTCGACTCGGCGTCGGACTTACCGCGGATCGGGCGCAACTTCGCCAGCGTTTCGACGGTCGTCTCGGGACGCGGATGCTCGTCATCGACGATCTGCCGCTCGGGATCCTTGCGCGTCGCCGGCAGCGTGATCGGCACGATCTCGTCGGCGAACTTGCCGTCGGCGATCGCCTTAGCTGCCTTCATCTGGGAGTGGTAGGCGAGCTGATCCTGCTCTTCGCGACCGATCTTGTACTCGGCGCGCAGGTTCTCGGCGGTCTCGATCATCCCGCCTTCGACCGGGAACGAGTGGCCACCGGCGGTGACCCGGCCGCGCATGAGACGGTCGACGAGCTGAACCTGCTCGCCCTTGACGCCCTGGCGTAATCCGAGCGCATAGAACTCGGCGTTGGTCATCGACTCGGCGCCGCCGGCGACGATGGTCTCGTCCACGCCGGTCGCCACCTGCATGACGGCGTTGAGAACGGCCTGTAGACCCGACCCGCAGCGGCGGTCGAGCTGCCAGCCGCCGGTCAGGATGCCGAGACCGGCGTCGAGCGCGGCGATGCGGCCGATCGCCGGGCTTTCGCCGTTGGGGTAGCACTGGCCGAGGATGACGTCGTCAACCTGGCCTTCCTTGAGTCCGGTGCGGGCCATGAGGCCCTTGAGCGCCTGGGTGGCGAGGTCCGGCGCTTGCAGCGGGCTGAATACGCCTTTGAAGCCGCCGATTGCGGTACGAACGGGGTTGCAGATAACGACTGATTCCATGCGCCCAACTGTCCCATGACACCGATCGCGACGCGCCGGGAGCCTCGGCCGTGCCGTAGCTGGCGTCGTCCTCCGCGATGGAGACCGACCGTATCTGACCAAACGTTCAGCGAGTTTTGCCTCAGTGTCGGTTCGGTGTGTGCCGTTGACTGAAGTGCCCATACTGGCGTTAGGGTGGGGGCAAGCATCGTTACTGAACTAACGTTCACTGCAGCGAGCTGCTCACGTAGGACACCCACGAGTACAGGAGCAATACATGGATTTCGACATTCCCCAGGATTTGCAGGACTACCTGGGTGTGCTTGATGACTTCATCGAGAAGGAAATCAAGCCGCTGCAGGAGCAGGATGACAACAACCGCTTCTTTGATCACCGTCGCGAGGACGCCCGTACCGATTGGGATCGCGACGGGTTGCCGAATGCCGAGTGGGAGGCGTTGCTGCAGGAGGCGAAGCGTCGCGCCGACGCTGCCGGGCACCTGCGGTACCCGTTCCCGAAGGAGTACGGCGGGCGTGAGGGCACGAACCTAGGCATGGCGGTCATCCGTGAGCACCTTGCATCCAAGGGTCTGGGTTTGCACTGCGATCTGCAGAACGAGCACGCGATCGTTGGTAACAACGTTGGTCTGCTGCTGATGCTGGAGTACGGCACGGACGAGCAGAAGGAAGAGTGGGTCGAGAAGCTCGCTACCGGTAAGCGCGGATTCGCGTTTGGGATCACCGAGCCGAACCACGGCTCGGATGCCACGCATATGGAAACCACGGCGGTGCGTGATGGCGATGAGTGGATCATCAACGGTGAGAAGACCTGGAACACCGGGATGCACTCGGCGGCGTACGACCTGATCTTCGCGCGGACCAGTGGCAAAGCTGGCGACGGCGACGGTATTACCTGCTTCCTGACGCCGACGGATGCGCCGGGGTTCAAGATTGAAGAGTTCCTGTGGACCTTCAACATGCCGACTGATCACGCGCACGTGTCGTTCAAGGACATTCGGGTGCCGAACTCGGCCATCTTTGGTGGCGAAGGTAAGGGCCTGCAGGTCGTGCAGCACTTCTTCAACGAGAACCGGATCCGCCAGGCGGCCTCGAGCCTGGGTGCTGCGCAGTACTGCATCAACGAATCGGTGAAGTACGCGCAGGAGCGTAAGCCGTTCGGCAAGCCGTTGTCGACGAACCAGGGGATTCAGTTCCCGTTGGTGGAGTTGCAGACGCAGGCGGAAATGCTGCGCGCGTTGATCCACAAGACCGCGTGGGCGATGGACAAGTACGGCGCGTTCTCGGTGTCGGACAAGGTGTCGATGTGTAACTACTTCGCGAACCGACTGTGCTGCGAGGCTGCCGATCGCGCGATGCAGGTGCACGGAGGTATGGGGTACTCGCGGTACAAGCCGTTCGAGCACATCTACCGTCACCACCGTCGTTACCGGATCACCGAGGGCGCGGAGGAGATTCAGATGCGTCGCGTCGCCGGTTACATGTTCGGCTACATGAAGCAGCACGCTCCCAAGGGCGTCAGCGCCTAACGCGAGAGTCGTTGTACCCGACCGCCGGTCGCCATTCATGGCGACCGGCGGTTCGTCGTTTCCATCGCGCCTCAGTCCCGGCGATGTCGTACGGAGTGTGAAACATTGCCGTGAGTGAGGAAGCCGCTTGGTTGTGGCGAGGTATGCCGGGATCGGGCGGTGGCGAGGTATGCCGGATGCGGGGTGGCGGCTCGGTGGTGGTGAAGTGCGTCGGATGCGGGGGAGCTGCTCCTGGGTGGGGAACGTGCGTGAAAGCGGGGAAAGATCCCCGCCCTCGATGGGCAGATCCGCCCAGAGTGCCCTGGTCTGCTGCCGAATGCGAAGCCTGTATTCGATCCGTAGTACGGCCACAGAGCGCAGCGTCCGCCACACGGCAACGGTCCTGGCGTATCTGGGCAACCAGGGCGCCTCGATTCGGGAAGTACGCGCGTCGCGGGGTCCGGTCGGCTAACTCACGCGGCATTGTGCGGTGTGTTCGGCTATCAGGCGGTGCAGCCGGTGCAGCAGCGGGCCTGGGTTGCGGAGGTCAGTGGCAGTCGCGCGCATGACCACGTATCCCTGCCGTTCGACCGATTCCTGGCGCAGTTTCTCGTCGTACAGCCGCTGGGCGCCCTCATTGCGGTTCTGTTCACGGGTGTCGTATTTCTCGTGGCCGTCGTATTCCAGGACGATCCGCGTGCCCTTGATGAGAAAATCGACGCGAGCGACGAATTTGCCGCCGACATCTCGAACGACGAATTGCGACCATAGCGGTATTCGGGCGCCCAGGGCCAGGAGGCGCAACTGTGTCTCGCCAGGTGATTCAGCATTCTCGTCGAGCAAGCCAATGGCGACCCGCGCACGGGCGATGCCACGAGTAGGGCTCAACGTCCGGACCGCCTCGCGGAGATCTTCGATGGACGATGAGCCACGGTGCAGGATCGCATCCCCGGCGACCACCGCGGCGTCCGTGCCTAGCGCGCAGGCGACCTGGGCGAACGCGATCGCTTCAGTGACGACGGGCGCCGCGTCGATATGCGTTGACGGTAGGGCGCGGCTCGTACGTCGTATATGTACATCGCGGGTGCGCACCGTGTCGCCACCAGTGAGGCGTACCAGCGTGGCCCGCCGTAGCCCCGTGGCGTACGTCGGCAGTTCGTGCGCCAGTAACGCGACCTCATGGCTGACCAACGCATCGCCGCCGTACGTGATCGAGATCCCCCGGGCACGGTCCAGACTCCGAGCGGCATCGGAGTCCGGTTGAGTTGTACGTGCGTATATCCCGCGCCGTACCTTCCGCAGTTGGCCGGCCCGTAGCAGCGCGTCGGTGTCTTCTCTGGTCATCCCGCAGTCGTTGAGCTGACTTCGCGTGACGTAGACGCGTTGGGTGTCCAGCAAGCCGCGTAGTTGGTGTGACAGTCGCATGTGCGCAGCATCGCTGACATCACCGAATCTGTCCGAGCAGCGCCCGGGCACGTGGAAAACCGCCTGGCCTGTGGATACCGCCGTCCGGCAGTGGAGCTATCCCGTCTCTCGCGAGGAGGCACGTCGCAAGTGAGGCGGCATGTCCAGATCGCTGACATATGCCCAGAACAGGGAAGAACGTCGAGGGTGGGGGAAGTTCCCCGCTCTGGATCAGTAGGCCCGCTATGGATCGGTAGGCCCGCTCTGGATCAGTAGCCCGCTCTGGGTCGGTAGGCGCGCTGTGGATCGTGTGGTCTACGCGCGATCCGCAGATCATTGGCGTGGGAAC
This sequence comes from Cumulibacter sp., assembly GCA_047975195.1. Classification (GTDB taxonomy): domain Bacteria; phylum Actinomycetota; class Actinomycetes; order Mycobacteriales; family Antricoccaceae; genus Cumulibacter. The sequence goes on from JBKEDB010000004.1 coordinate 21,578, forward strand.
GAGTGGCTCACGATAGTAGCGGGGAACTAGAGGCGTACGGGGTAATGGACGTCGGGCACTTCGGGCTTGAGCGTGCCTTCGATGAAGATCTCGTGCCACAGCAGGAACACCAGTACGGTCCAGATCTTGCGGCTGTAGTCGTGGGGTCCGGCTCGATGCTCGGCCAGCATGCGTTCGATGGCCTTCAGATCGATGAGCGCACCGGCCCCGGATCGGCGTAGGATATCCTGCGCCCAGTCGTACATCTCATCCTTCAGCCAGTGCCGTGTCGGCACCGGGAAGCCGAGTTTGCGACGATTGAAGATGTGCGCTGGCACGATCTGCTTGAGCGCCTGCCGCAAGGCGTACTTCGTGGTCTCGCGCGGAACCTTCTGCTCAACCGGAATCGAACCTGCGACGGTGAACAGTTCCTTGTCCAGGAACGGGACGCGCAACTCCAGCGAGTTTGCCATCGTCACCTTGTCGGCCTTCACCAGAATATCGCCGCGTAGCCAGGTGAACAGGTCGACGTACTGCATGGTGGTGACCGGGTCGAGCCCAAGGTCAGCGGCGCGCGCATAGATGTCCCGGGTGATGTCGGAGATTCTGCGATCCGGGTTGTGGGTCCGCAGGAAGCCGAGTTCATCGTCACGGAACAGTCGCGCGTTTCCGTAATAGCGCTCCGAGAGCGGAATCGATCCACGGCGCAGCAGATCCTTGCCGCGCATGCCATCGGGGAGTTTGCGTGATACTTGCGCGAGCACCTTCTTGATCCCTCGCGGCACCCGCTCGAACGCCTTGAGCGATATCGGCTCGCGATAGATGGTGTATCCGCCGAACAACTCGTCGGCGCCTTCTCCCGACAGCACCACCTTGACGTGTTTGCGAGCTTCGCGCGCGATGAACCACAGCGGTACCAGTGCCGGGTCGGCGACGGGATCGTCGAGATACCAGATAATCAGCGGTACGGCGTCCATGAACTCCTGTGGAGTCACAAGCCGCGTGATGTGCGTGACGCCGATGGCTTCGGCTGATTCGGCGGCGACATCGACTTCGCTGAACCCATCACGTTCGAATCCAACCGTGAAGGTGAGCAGATCCGGGTTGTAGCGCTTGGCCAACGCGGCGATCGCTGTCGAGTCGATCCCGCCGGAGAGGAACGAACCGACAGTAACGTCTGCGCGCATATGCATCCGGACCGATTCATCCATCTTGTCGGCGATCCGGTCGTACAGGCTTCCGGCGGCGGCGTGGGTGGGCACCGGTGTGATCGGGAATGTGGGATGGAAGTACCGCTGGATACTCAGCTTTCCATCGACGATGGTGAACGAGCAGCCGCTCTCAAGCCGGCGGACCTTCGTCTGCATCGACGCTGGCTCCGGAACGTACTGCAGCACCAGGTAATCCTGCAGCGCTTCAGTATCGACCGGGAGCGGATCGGCGCCAGGGGTCGATTCCAGCAACTCCAGTAGGCATTTTTTCTCGGACCCGAATAGCACGCGACCGTCGGTTTCGGCGTAGTACAGCGGTTTGATGCCGAAGTAGTCACGGGCGCCGAACATTCGCTTCTGGTGCGTGTCCCAGATCGCGAACGCGAACATGCCACGCAATTTGTTCACGCAAGCATCGCCGTAGTACTTGTACGCCGCAACGATCGCCTCGGTATCACCGTCGGTGGCGAACTCTGCGCCGAACTCCTCGGTGAGGTGCTCGCGCAACTCGACGTAGTTGTAGATCTCGCCGTTGAAGATGATCTGGTAACGGCCGTCGTCGTACGACAGCGGCTGGGCGGATTTCTCGATATCGATGATCGACAGTCTGGCGAACCCGAGGACGACGTCCTGGTCGTGCCATACCTGGGTGTCATCGGGGCCTCGATGGTGCATCTGCGGTAGTGCGGCGTGCATGGCCGCAGTGCTGCTCGAGGCGGTGTACCCGGGGCAGTACATGCCGAGAATTCCGCACACAGCTAGCTCCTTGCTCCAGGGGTCACGGCGAGCGTTAAGCCTACTTCGCGAGGAGGCTGCGGCGTCGCAATCAACGCTGTTGCATACGTCGCGCCAGCGTCGCGAAAGAACCCTCCAACAATTGCCAGAACCCGCCCAGATCGAGCCCGGTCAGCACGGCACTGTTGTGCCGCGCTGCCCCGAAGTCGATGACGCTCATTCCGGCAGTGAACTCACCTTGAGTTTCCACCCGCGTCATCGCCTCAAGCGAGGCGAACAACTCGGGCGCCACGACGTACGCAGCCGCCACCGCGTCGTGTATCGCAGGACCTGTGCCGGCCGAGACGTGCGAGGCAGGTGCCGTGACGGTTCCGGACGCCGATCGACCATCGAAGTATCCGGCCACCGCGGGGCCCAGCAGTTCATGGGACAGGCGCCCAAGGGTGCGCCAGCGGTTCTTTCGTGCTTCCTCGATCCGTACCTGAAGGGTGAGGTCCAAGGTGGTCAGCACCGGGCGCCATTCCGCTTCGAGTACGACGGCCGCTGCCTCCGGATCGGCGTAGAAGTTGAACTCCGCGGCGGGCGTGATGTTGCCGCGAGTCCACGCTCCGCCCATCAGTACAACCTCCTTGGCCCATGTCGCGATGCGCGGTTCGCGACGCAGGGCCAGGGCCACGTTGGTCAGCGGGCCGGTGGCAAGGAGGGTGATCTCGCCCGGCCGCGCGGCCAGGTGCTCGATGAGGGCGTCCGCGCCGGACCCTGGTGCGACTGGGGTGTCGGGGTGGGGTAACGGGGCTCCGCCAAGACCGTCGTCGCCGTGTACATGGCTGGCGAATACGTTCGGGCGGGCCAGTGGCTGCGCGGCGCCTGCGATGACGGGAATATCTCCTCGACCGTAGAAATCCAATAGCCGCAGCGCGTTCGTGGTCGTCACTTCCAGTGGTACGTTTCCCGCGACGCTGGTCACGGCGAGGAGCTCGACGTCGTCGCGGCCGGTCAGTAATGCGAGGGCCAAGGCGTCGTCGATTCCCGGGTCGCAGTCGAAGAGCACATGTTTCATCGCCTGAATCCTGACATCCGTCGGGGCGAGGTGACGATAGTGGTTCAGTTCCGGCGGATCAGGGCGCGGGTCGTGAGGGCGAGCCCGGCCAAGCACCACAGCACCACCACGATCAGATCGCGTCCCTGAGCGTCGAAGGAATTCGATGCCAGTCCGGCCCGGATCAGGTCGGCGCTGGACTGGATCGGTAGGTAGGAGTGCAGCGACTCGAGCCAGTTCGGTAATCGATTGGCGGGGAACGTGATGGGGGAGAAGAGCATGACGAAGAAGACGAGCACCTGACTCAGCAGTTGAGCCAACAGCGGTGGCACGCTGACCGCCATGGCGTTGCCGACAGCGGTGGCCATGATCGTGACCAGTAAGCAGGCCAGAACCAATAGGGGCCAGTCGATCGACAGCGTGAGGTCATAGCGCCACAGGGCGGTGAGGACTCCGACCGCTACCCCCGGCAACGCGACCAGTAGCCACACGGTGAGATCGGCAGCGAGGATGAGTCCTCGAGCCACCGGCAAGGAACGCACGTAGTCGTAGGTCCCATCTGCGCGCGATCGGGCGATGCTTTGCGGCACCATGACGAACCCGACGGTCAGCAGCAGAATCACCGGCGCCCCGGTGCACAGCAACAGCACAGTTTCGACGTCTGATTCGGGTACGAGAAATCCGAACCCGAGGATGATGCCGCCAGCGAGGACCGCCTGCACCACGATGATCAGCGGCAGCATTCCGCCGACAGCGGCCAGATTCCAGCGCAGCATCGTGCGGTAAGTGGCGACCATCCCCGCCGGCGGGGATGGTGACTCGGTGCTCGTCGCGCTCATACCGGCTCCTCAGTGTGTGCTTCTGCAGCAGTCAGTGCGAGATAGGAATCCTCGAGAGTTGCCGGACCGAGGGAGAATCCGTCAATCGCTCTTGCCGCGCGCAAGTCGCAGGCCCAACTGGCGGCGGCGGCAGCATCGTCTGCGCTGATCTGCAGCAATATGCGCCGTCCGCTGCGTATGGTGCGGCGGCAGCCGAACGGGCGCGCCGGATGGTCCTCGGCGTCCGGGGCCCCGCGACGGCGAGTACGTCGACGTCGGTGGCATGCGGCGCGAACTGGAGGTCCAGACGCAGGTCCGTCCCCTGGGTGCCGCGCAGCGCGATCGGCGATCCTTGGGCAACCAGGCGCCCAGCCTGCAGCACGGCCAGGTCGTCAACGATCCGTTCGGCCTCCGCGACGTTGTGTGTGACGAGCAGGACCCCGCACCGGCATCAGCGCGGCGCCGAAGCGCTTCCCATAGCAGGCTGCGCCGCGCAGCGTCTACGTCATTGCTGGGTTCATCGAGGATGAGTAACGCCGTGGGCGAGGCGATGGTCATCGCGAATGTGGTCAGCCGGCGGATACCCCCGGAGATTCCGCGTCCGTCGGGTAGCGCACGGTGATCAAGCCACGGCGTGATGTCCAACTCCTCGCCGAGTTGATCGGCCGCGGCGCGTGCTGCCGCGGGCGGCGCCCCGCGCACTCGCGCACTGAGTTCGATAGCGGTGCGCACGGTCAGTCCGTCGATCGGGGCTTGGCCCTGTGGCTGCAATGCGAGGTGCCGCCGGGCTCGCGCCGGGGCGGCGTGCGCGTCGATACCGGCCACCCGGATAGATCCGCTATCGGGACGCAGTAGGCCCGCGATCTGTGAGACGAGCGTGGTTTTTCCCGCACCGTTGTGCCCGAGAAGTCCGAGCACCGTCCCGCGGGCCACGCTCAGCGTGATGTCGTCGTTCGCGAGGGTTTCGCCAAATCGTCGGCTGAGCCCGCGAATGTCCAGTACATCGTCCATGGTGACCTCAAATACTGAGAGTATTAAAATACCAACGGTATTTATACACCAACGGTATGTCAACGTCTCCAGGTGGCCGTATCGCGCTCGACTAGCATCCGGAGGATGTCTGCAACTTCCGAACCCGCAGCGTCGCGCCCCGGACCGTTGTCTCGCGCGCAGCGCCGACACCAAACGCGCAGTGCCCTGATGCACGCCGCGCGACCGGTGTTTGCCGACGTTGGCTACCACGCGGCGACGCTCGAGCAGATTGCGCGGGAAGCCGGTTACTCCAAAGGGGCGGTGTATTCGAACTTTCAGAACAAGGCCGAGTTGTTCCTGGCGGTGTTCGACGAGAACATTCGCCTCAGCATCGCCGAGGTTGACTCACAGCGCCCGACCGCTGAGCGCGATCTGCAGACCAGTGCCGATATCGCTGCCGCCGTGCGGGGATTCGGGCTAGCAACGCTCGAGTTCATCGCCAGCGCCGCGCGCGACGACTCCTTGCGTAAGTCGCTGCGCGAACGCATGGACGAGGCCGTTCGCGCGTACGCCGGGGCATTAGCTTCGGAACGAGCGGAAAACGACTCGCTGTCGGCCGCTGACGTCGGGGCGATGGTGTTCGCGCTGATGCAAGGAGCCGATTTGCTTTCGCTCAGCGGTGGCGGCGTGGAGGTCGGCACCCTGAGCGCAGGAATAGAACGACTGCTGACCCCCGTGCCTGAGCCCGCGGATCGCGGTCTGAGCGCGCTCGAATTACGAACGCGAGTGGCGGACTGGGTGGGACGCGAATACCTGCCCGAGCACGACGAATAATTCAAGTCAAAAGAGCTGTATGGGCGCGCACCTACTGACGTGTGACGCGCCGGGACCGCTGACCTGACCCAAAGCACACATCGGCGGATCGGTCTACTACGCTAAGGCCGTACATCTGGAGCCGTTTGATTCGCGGCGGGCGACGCCCGCGGTCAGTCACGCGTACAGGGAGGACCCACGTGCCCCGCATCGGACAGAAGCGCGCTTGGCGCACAGCAGCACTGGCGCTCGTTAGCACGCTTATCCTCGCGGGCTGCTCGCGCGCTGAGATCGAGGACAATCTGCGTTTTGGTTGGCCGGTCGGAATTACTGATCAGGCCGAGAAGATGCGCGTGCTGTGGTCGTGGTCATGTGTGGCAGCCCTCGCTGTCGGTGTGCTGGTGTGGGGCCTGACGTTCTGGGCGTGCGCGTTCCATCGCAAGAAGAACGATGAACTGCCTCGTCAGACGGCGTACAACTTGCCGCTCGAGGTCACCTACACCGCGTTCCCGTTCGTCGCCGTGGCCGTCATGTTCTACTACACCGTCGTCGTGCAGAACGACGTCACGGATCTCGATCGAGAACCGGACCACAACATCTCGGTGACCGCGTTCAAGTGGAACTGGGAATTCGAGTACGAAGACACTACGGATTCCGAAACAGACTCGATGATCTCGACCGTCGGAACCACCGACGAGATCCCCGTCCTGGTGTTGCCCTCGGGATCGAGCGTCGGTTTCAACCTGCACTCGCAGGACGTCATCCACTCGTTCTGGATCCCTGAGTTCCTGTACAAGTTGGACGTCATACCGCACGGCATCAACGAGGACGGCACGCTGAAAGATCCGCCGATGGAGGGCTCGAATGAGTTCATCGTCGACATCAAGGAAGGCACCGAGGGTGCATACGTCGGCCGTTGTGCCGAGTTGTGCGGCGTCTACCACGCGCAGATGAACTTCGAACTTCGCGTCGTAACCCCTGAGCAATACGAGGACTACATCGACGCGCGGGAGTCTGGAATGTCTAACGCTGACGCGCTGGAGTCGATCGGCGAAGAGCCGCTCGCTACCTCGACCCACCCGTTCGATCCGTCGCGTACCGCGAACAACAACTGGTAAGGGGACCGCACGATGAAGCTTGAATCCGTCGTCTTCCTGCTCTGTGGCCTCTTCCTCGAACTGGCTGCGATCGGGTACATCCTCGCCACCGACTTCGAACCGGCCGGATCTGTCGCGCTGGTGCTCTCCGGTGGCCTCTGCCTGTTCGTCGGCGGCTACTTCTGGTTTATTCGCCGCCGGATCGACGAACGCCCCGAGGACCGGGAAGATGGCGAAATCATTGAGGGCGCCGGAGACCTAGGCTTCTTCGCGCCCGCGTCGTACTACCCGATTGGCCTGGCCGCGGTGATCGTGATCATGGGAGTTGGGGTCGCGTTCTGGTATCCCTGGGTCATGGTTGTCGGCGCCGTCGCGATCCTCGGCATGGTGTGCGGACTGACCTTCGAGTTCTACACCGGTCAGAACAAGGAGCACGACCACGGCGAGGTAGCCGAGCACGTCTAGGTCGACACACAGACACTCCGTCGCGTCCGGCACCTATCAGGGTGCCGGACGCGTTCTGGTACCGGCGAATGTCGGTATTGTGGGCTGATGGACCAGCATGATCACCCGAGTACAGCGAACTGTCTGAGATGGATGCGCGGGTGCGTGCCCTGGAGACCCTGTTGATGCAGAAAGGTCTGATTGACCCACGCGCGCTCGACGCCGTGATCGAGCGATACGAAACCGAGGTCGGTCCGCACAACGGTGCCGCGGTCGTCGCCAAGGGGTGGATCGATGACACCTACCGCGAATGGCTGCTCAGCGATGCCGACGAGGCGATCGCATCGTTGGGATACATCGGTCGTCAAGGCGAGCACATGGTCGCCGTGCAGAACACGCCGCAGCAGCACAACATGGTCGTTTGCACGCTGTGCTCCTGCTATCCCTGGCCGGTGCTCGGCCTGCCTCCGGTCTGGTACAAGTCGCCGGCCTACCGCTCACGCGCCGTGATCGATCCGAGGGGAGTCCTGGGCGACTTCGGCGTCACGCTCGACGATTCGGTGCGGATCAAAGTGTGGGACTCGACGGCGGAGATTCGGTATCTGGTGATCCCGATGCGTCCGAACGGGACTGACGGGATGACCGAACAGCAACTTGCCGACTTGGTCACCCGTGACAGCATGCTCTGCACCGGCGTCGTATCGGCGCCCGTTTCGGGAGGCCGGGTATGAACGGCGCGCAGGACCTCGGCGGCAGCCAGAATTTCGGCCCGGTCGTTCCCGAATCCGATGAGCCGGCGTTCCATCACGAGTGGGAACGCCGCGCGATGGCCGTGACGCTGGCCATCGGTGCGCTCGGGGTGTGGAATATCGATCAAAGTAGACATGAACGCGAGAAGTTGCCGCCGGCGACGTACCTCACTAGCAGCTACTACCGAATTTGGATCCTGGCGCTGGAGAATTCGCTGGATGCGCTCAACCTGCTTGAGCGGACCGATCTGACCGCGCGCACCGCCGAGGAACTGGTCGGCGCGTTTTCGGCGCGGGCGAGCTATGAGCGTCCCACGGACACCGAACCGGCATTCGCCGTCGGCCAACGTGTGCTCACCCGACGGGAGAACCCCACGGGGCACACCCGATTGCCGCGCTATGCCCGGGGTCGAATCGGCACGATCTCCGCTATTCGGGGCGCGCACGTGTTCCCCGACCGCAACGCGGTGCCGCTTGGTGACCGCCCCGACAAGACACCTGAGTGGCTGTACACGGTCGACTTCGCCGGCACCGAACTCTGGGGTGAGGGCAGCGATCCGACGCTGACGGTCTCCATCGACGCTTGGCAGCCGTACCTGCACGCGGTATCCGGATGAGTGCCGAGAGCGCAGCCGCGACGTTGCGACACATCGCCGCGGCATGCGGCGACGAAATTCCGCTGCCGCCGCGCGGGGACGAACAGGTTTTCGATGCCCCATGGCAGGCGCAGGTATTCGCGATGACCGTGGCGCTGCACGAACGTGGAGTGTTTACCTGGAGTGAGTGGGCCCGAAAACTCGGCGCGCACGTCGCGGGCGCCGAAGCCGATGGATCGGACTACTACGAGCGGTGGGCCGACGCACTGTCCGAACTACTCGTCGAGCGGGAGGTAATAGCGCCCGGTAGCCTGAGTCAACTGACCCAGGCCTGGCATGCTGCAGCGGCACGCACTCCGCATGGACAGCCGATCGCCTTGTGATCAGACCACCTGAATAGTCACCGTTGACCCGCGCTTGGCCATAGTGCCGGCCTCAGGGGACTGTACGGCCACGAGTCCTAGCGTGGTGAATACCGTGCTGATGTCGACGACGAAGCCCGCCTCTTGCAGCGTCGCCGTCGCAGTGTCGGTTGAACTTCCAATTACCTTGGGCACCTCGACGAGATCGGGACCCTTGGAGAGCACGACAGTTACCTGAACGTCGGCGCCCGGCTGTGCCTTCGTACCGGCCGCCGGTTCGGTCTCGGCGACAGTGTCGATCTCCTCGTCCGAGAAAACCTTCTCGTCGCTGACTGATGGGGAGAAACCGGCCTCGGTCAGCGTCTTCATGGCCTCATCTGCGGAGGCACCGTGAACGTCGGGTAACGGCACCGGCGTCCGACCTTTGCTGATGATGACCTGCAATGTCGAGGAGGGCTTCATCTCGGTACCAGCCGGTGGGTTGAAACCGACGACGGCGTCGGCCGCGACGTCCTCGTCGTACTCGGCGATGACCTCAATCTCGATCCGGTCGCCAACCAGCGAGGTGATGCTCGCCATCGCCGTCGTCGACTCCTGTCCGACCAATGCTTCGCTGACGACGTACCGCTCGGGGCCCTTGGAGAGCACGACGTCGACGTCGGTGCCCCTGGTGACTTTGGTCCCGGCCGCCGGATCGACGCTGATCGGGCTACCTTCGGCGACCGTTTCGGAAAACTCCGACTCACCCAGACGGATGTCGACGCCAGCTTCACCGGCGAGGTCGGACAGGTCCTGTTGAGAACTGGCGGTGGAGAAATCGGGGACCGTCGTCCAACGGCCCCATTGCATCCACCAGAAGCCGGCACCGGCGAGCAGCGCCGCCACCGTGATCAGCACGATGACGGGCGCGACCCAGCGGCGCTGGCGTCGAGGTCGAGGACGGTCGTCGTCATCCTCGTCGAATAACTCGTCCCCGGTGGGTTGTCGGTCCGAACCTGTCATGATCGTGGCCGGCTGTTGGGCGGTCGAGCCGCCCCCGGAGTCGCTTCCGTCGGGTGGCGCGCCGTCGTCCTCGCTCTGGTTGGCCTGCGGATCGCCCTGGTCGCGCGTGTCGCGGGTATCAGGCGCATTCACGCGGGCCGGTGTCGCGCCGACGTAGTCGGTCGCACCGGTACCGCCGGCTACCGATGTCTTCAGCGCTTCTGGTGGTTCTAGCGTCGGCGCGGCTACGGCGCCGAGCGCCAAGGATTCGCGGGCCGCGTGCGTCATCTCCAGCATTCGCCGGGCATCAGCGGGACGTTTCAGGGGATCGCGGGTGGTCGCAGCAATCACGAGATCATCGAGTTCGCCGGGTATCTCCGAATCAGACTCCGATGGAGGCGGGACATCGTCGTTGACGTGACGGTACGCAACCGACACCGCGTTGTCTCCGACATACGGCGGGGAGCCGGTGAGCATCTCGTACAACATGATGCCGGCCGCGTACACGTCACTGCGCGCATCGGCGCGCCCGGTAGTCACCTGCTCCGGGGACAGGTAGGAGATGGTGCCGAACACCGCACCGGTCTTGCCGGAATGGGTGGTGTGGCTGCTTTCGGCCACGGCGCGGGCCAGTCCGAAATCAGCGACCAGTACCCGACCATTGCGGTCGATCAGGATGTTCTCAGGTTTGACGTCTCGGTGTACGAGACCTTCGGCGTGTGCAGCGCCCAGACCTCGCAGCAGCGGTTCCATGACGGCCAGCGCCGCGCCTGGCGATAGCGTGCCGCGCTCGCGCATGAGGTCGCGCAAGGTGCCGCCGCTGACGAGTTCCATGACCAGGTACACCGCGGAGTGCTCGTCGTCGGTGCCCTGATCGTGCACGGTGACGATGTTGGGGTGCAAGATGCGCGCCGCAGCGCGCGCTTCACGGGTGAACCGGTCGAGGAACGGTGGGTCGGTAGCGAGGTCGGCGTTCATGATTTTGATCGCGACCGGTCGGTCCAGGCGCTCGTCATACCCGACGTACACCACGGACATGCCACCGCTGGCGAGTCGGCGTACGACTCGGTATCGACCGTCGAGTAGCACGCCGACCATCTGATCAGGCGTGGTCGAACTCACGACGCGTTATTTTACTTGTGTTGTGGCCGTTCCGGCGGCAGCCGCCGGGTGCGTGGCGCGCTGGAATCGGATCGTGGCAGGGTTGAGGGGTGAGCGATCTGAAGAGCACCTGGCCCTCGTGTGAATGGTTGACCTACGCGCAGGTCGCCGAGCGATTGGGTGTCGAGGTGAAAACGGTCCGCCAGTTGGTTCGAGACGGCGGACTGTTGGGTCGCGGGGGAGACGATCCGCAGCGCATCCCGGCAGATCTACTGCCCGGCGGCGTAATCTCGAAGTATCTGCGCGGCGTGATCAGTGTGTTGCGTGACGGCGGGTTCTCCGACGATGAAGCCCTGCGCTGGCTGCTGGAGCAGGACGAATCGTTGGGTGGGGCGCCGGCGTGGGCGCTGCATCACGACCTGCATCGCGAGGTCACCCGCCGCGCGCAAGCGATGGCCTTTTAGCAGGCGACGGTGGGCGAGTGGACCTATCTCGTCATCCTGCTGGCGACCTTCGCGGCGGCAGCATGGTTGGAGGCGTGGCCCGGGGTGCGGGTGCTGCGAAACCCGCGGCGGTTGGGCGTGGCGTTACTGCCAGGAATCGTGTTTCTGATGTGGGACATCGTTGTCGCCGAACGGGGTTGGTGGTCTTTCAGCGATGACTTGACTCTGGGGCCGCAACTGTGGGGGTTGCCGCTGGAGGAGATCGCATTCTTCCTGGTCGTACCAACGTGCGCGATTCTCGGGTACGAAGCGGTGAGCGCGACGCTGGATCGGCTACGCGAGCGGCGCTCATGACCTACACGATCGGCGCTATCGTCGCGATCCTTGCAGCAGTAGCATTCGACGCTTTCGTCACTCGTGAGCGTCTCACCCTGCGTGGCCGGTTCTGGCTTGCCTACGCGATCATCCTGTTCTTTCAGCTGATCATGAACGGGTTCCTGACTGGATTGCCGATCGTCAGCTACGATCCGGCGGTGCACTGGGGTCCGCGAGTTGTCTACGCCCCGATCGAAGATATCGGCTTTGGGTTTGGCCTGGTGCTGTCAGTGCTGAGTCTGTGGAGCAAGACGGGGACGTCCCGACCGAAGCAGTAGCTCAGATGCGAACGGGTCAACCTCGATGAGATCGAGTGCGGGCATGACCGAGTCTGGCGCGGGTGCGCGCCAGGATTGCGCGTGCCAGCAGCGGCATCGCGACCCGTACCCGTTTCAGTTCGCCCACGCGGTGCCGGTTGCCGATCACGTCGTAGTCCGCAGCCTCAATCTTGTCTAGAATTCCCCTGTACAGCAAGAAAGCAGCTCGAATGCACGGTTGTCCGTCGCGGTTCAGCAGCGCGATGCCAGGCTCGGCCTTGGCGTACAACGTGCGTGCGTGGTGAGCCGCGTCGGCAACCACCGACCGCACGGCTGCGCGTTCGCGGGTTCCTGGATCGGCGCCGATCCGAGTGAATAGTTCGGTGGGTAGATAGATCCGCCCGCGGGCGAGGTCCTCATCGTAGTCGCGGCAGAAGTTGGTGATCTGGAACGCTTCACCCAGAGCCGCAGCGCTCAGGGCGGCGCGATCCCAATCGTCATCAGATACACCGATGACGCGTGCCATCTGGAGTCCGATGACCGCAGCACTTCCCCAAGTATATTCGTGAAGTTCCGTCCAGTTCGCAAACTGGCGCGGACTCAAGTCGATCCGCATAGCGTCCAGGAAGTCGCACATCCACTGCGGATCGAGTTCGTACCGCAGCACAGTGTCTACCGTTGCCGCCAGTAGTGGATGGTCGCTATGACCGGTCTCGATGCCGCTCATGAGTTCCTTCTGCAGGTCATCGAGTACGGCGGGATGCGGAGTGTGAGAAATGTCCACATCCGCTAGATCGTCGACATATCGGGCGAATCCGTAGAGTGCCCAGACGGCCGGCCGGGTTGCCGGAGGTAACAAGCGGGACGCGAGGTGATAGGTCCGGCCGTGCTCGGCCAGCAGCGCGCGGCACGATCGGTACGACTGCGACAACTCGGGAGTCATCGTGCAGCCCCGACCAACCGTTCGGCGGCGAGCTCGCCGGACAGGATCGAGGTCGGTACGCCGACCCCCGGTACCGTGCCGGCGCCCGCGAGCGCGATCTGCTTCAGGCCGCGAATGCGGTTATTTGGGCGGAACGGTCCGGTTTGGGCGAAGGTGTGCGCGAGTGAGAACGGCGTCCCTGCCCGCATGCCGTCTTGTCGCCAGTGAGCCGGTGAAACGACGCGATGAATCATCGACTCCTCGAGCGCCAACCCGCGCTCGCCAAGTCGCGCCAACCCGGTGCGCACGATGTCATCGACCACATGAGCGCCCAGTGCGCGGCGCTGTTCGTTCGGACACGGAAGCAGCACATACAGCGGTTGGGCACCGGTGGACTGTCGGGAAGGATCGGAATATGCGGGGGCCGACACCAACACGCTCGGGTCGCTCATCGGCCGGGCCTGGTCGATGAGTTCGCTGAACGTCCTATCCCAGTTCTCGCCGAAGTGGATGGTGTGGTGGGCTTGAACTCCGGCGAGCGAGCTCGGTGCGTTCAGATGCAGCAGCACGCAGGACGGCGAACGGCGCAGACGACGCCGGATCGGGCCTATGTCGAGCAACTCTCGCGCGCGTTCTGGATCGCAGGTCAGCACGACGGCGTCCGCAGCCACAGTTTCGTTACCGGTGACACGCACGCCTGTGACGCGGTCGCCTTGGCGTACGACGCTGATTACTCGGGTGTTGGTGCGGATGTCGACACCGCACTCGCGTAATGCCGCCGCCATTGCCGTGGTGATCGCGGACATGCCCCCGATAGGGGAGTAGACCCCCGCGATGATGTCCATGTAGGTGATGACGTTGTACAGCGCGCGAGCCTTGGCTGGGGCCAAGCCGGCGTACAGCGCCTGGAATGACACCAACCGTCGGGTGCGAGGATCGCCGAGGCGACGGTTGACCTGCGCACCCATCGACGAAAAACCCCGCAGCCGCAGTAGGTCCAGCAAAGGTCGCGACAGCAGGTCGAACGGGGAATCGAAACTCCTGCGCATGAATGGCTCGAAGGTGACGTCATACAGCCGAGCGCAATAGTCGGCGAACTCGATGAACCGGTCCGCCTCGGCCGAACCGCACGTCGCTTCGATGGATGACGCGGTCTTTGCGATGGTGTCGCGCACCTCGATGATCGAACCGTCGGCGTAAGTGGCGCGGTATGCCGGATCAAGCCGGTTCAGTTGCAATCGCGACGTCATGGTCGATCCCAGTGCCGCGAAGGCAGCTTCTAGTATCTCGGGCATTGTCAAAACGGTCGGTCCGGACTCGTGCCGTACGCCGTCCAAGACCAGGTCGTGACAGAGCCCGCCGACATACGGCAATTGCTCGAGCACAACCACCTCACACCCCGCGCCGCGTAGATGCATCGCGGCGCTGAGGCCTGAAAGTCCGGCGCCGACGACCACCACCCGGCGCGGTGCGGGATTCATGGTGCGCACGGCGCTCTCATCGAGACCGGCTGGTCGCCGCCGCCGCGAGTGAACGTAGTGCATCGCGTCCAGCGGGGTCGAGATCGACGCCATCGAGGGCGCCGAGCGCGGTGGCCGTGCGCTCCTCGATGATTTTCTCGACGTCGGCCGTCGCTCCGGAATCGGAGATGAGTCCGCGCACGCGCTCGATGTCGGCCTCGGTCAGGTCTGCGTCCCCGAGCGCCTCGGTCAGTTCGGAGCCGCCCTCGCCGAGGTGATCGAGCGCACGAGCGATGAGCGCTGTGCGTTTGCCCTCGCGCAGATCGTCACCCGCAGGTTTGCCGGTCACGGCCGGATCGCCATAGACCCCAAGCAGGTCATCGCGCAATTGAAACGCGATTCCGATGTGCTGACCGAAAGTGGCGTACGTCGAGCGCACATCCTCGCCCGCTCCCGCGATAGCGGCACCGATCAACAGCGGCCGCGCGACCGTATACGAAGCGGACTTCAACGCCGCGACCTTCAGCGCCGACTGCACCGCGAACTCGGGCGGGGCAGGACGCGCCTGTTCGAGCACGTCGAGGAACTGCCCGGCCATGACTTCGATCCGCATCAGATCCAACTCGCTGCGCACCCGCAGTAACGCCTCGTCGCTGAGTTGCGCACCCTGCACGACGGCGTCCGCCCAGATCAACGCGAGGTCGCCCAGCAGGATCGCGACCGCGACGCCGTACTTTTCAGCGCTACCGGAAAATCCGCCCTCGAGGTGCAGGTGTTCGAAGGTGCGATGAGCGCTGGGGCGGCCACGCCGCGAGTCCGACTCGTCGATGATGTCGTCATGCACCAGCGCCGCGGCTTGGATCAGTTCCAACCCCGAAACCGCGTCGATAACGTGCTGATCGGCGCTCCCGCCGCCTGCTGCGCGCCAGCCGCAGTACGCGAACAAGGGCCGGATGCGCTTACCGTCCGCGCAGAAGTCGATCAACGCGCGCGCTACCGGTCGTAGGTCCTCGCTGAGCGAGGCGAGGTGCTCAGCGCGCTCGGACAGGTGTCCAGATAGTGCGCTATCGATGCGTCGACGAATCGCGTCGAGGTCGATGGGGGAAGGAAACATACCGCTCACGGTTGACCAGTATTCCTTGTCGTCGGCCCGTCGTGGCCGACGGCTATCCTGGAGGGCATGCCCAACCCCCCTCGTGAACGCTCGGTGCGTGCTGCCCTGGACGCCGGTCGGACGTTCTCCTTCGAGTTTTTCCCGCCGCGGGATGACGCCTCCGAGACGCAGTTGTGGACCACGATCAGGCAACTGGAGAAACTCCATCCGTCTTTCGTCTCAGTGACCTATGGTGCGGGGGGAACAACGCGAGAGGGCACGTTGCGCATGACCGATCGGATCGCGGCCGAGACCACGATGCTGCCGCTCGCGCATCTGACCGCCGTGAACCACTCGGTCGATGAATTGCGCTCCTTGCTCGGCAAATTCATCGCCGGCGGCGTACACAACATTCTGGCCGTGCGTGGAGATCCGCCCGGCGATCCGGAGGGTGACTGGATCAAGCACCCCGACGGCCTCGAGTACGCCGCAGAACTGGTGCGCCTGGTGCGCGCGACCGGCGACTTCAGCGTCGGTGTGGCGGCATTTCCCTACAAACACCCGCGGTCGGTCGATATCGACTCTGATGCCCGACACTTTGTCGAGAAGGCCAACGCCGGCGCGGATTATGCGATCACCCAGCTGTTCTTCGATGCTGAGGACTACCTGCGGCTGCGCGATCGGATCGTCGCGCTCGGTTGCGATGTGCCGATCATCCCCGGTGTACTGCCGGTGCTGTCGATGGGGACCATCGAGCGTGCCCCGAAACTGTCGGGCGCGCCGTTCCCGGCGGCTCTGGGTGCTCAGTTCGATGCCATACGTACTGATCCGGCGGCGGTGCGCGCCTTGGGGATCGAACGAGCGACGAGGTTGTGCTCCACCTTGCTGAACGAGGGTGCCCCAGGCATCCACTTCATCACGATGAACCGCTCGAAAGCGACCGAGGAGATCTACGCGAACTTGCGTTCGCTCAACCTCGCCTCGTGGCCCACCAGGTAGGTAGCCCCTGCCGTTTTCCGCGGCGCAGATCGCTCAGCAGCACCGTGGCGGCACTGCGCCCACTGGCCCCGAACACGCCGCCGCCGGGATGAGTGGAGGCTCCGGCGAGATAGACGCCGTCCACTCCGGCCAGCCGGTATCCGGAGTCTTCAGGGGTGGGCCGCAGACTGAACATCTGGTCGAGGGTCATTTCCAGGTGCATGACATTCGCCTGATGCAGCCCGATTTCTTTCTCGATGTCGACCGGCGTTTGAATGTGCACGTCCTTGATCGACGAGCGAAATCCTGGCGCGTGCTGCTCGACGACGTCGATCAGCTTGTCGGCCTCCCGCTGGCCGATGGCCGACCATGACTCGTCGATCACGTGGTGCGGATGCCACTGACCCCAGATCGTGACAGTATGTGTGCCGCGTGGGGCCAAGGAGGAATCGTCGACCGTCGGGCACATCGCCAGCGCCGCGGGACGTGATGGTGTGCGATGCGCCAAGAACTCACCGTGGTTACGGCGCAGTTCGTTCCGGTCCGCGCACAGCAGTGCCATCGCGCGATGGGCCACACCGTCGGTGTCTCCGGCGTACGCCGGTGGGCGGTCGGTCCATGCCCGCAGCACCATCCCGATCCCGTTTCCGGTGCGGGTTGTGCTGCGTAATCGGTCGGCGGCAGCCGGGGCGGTCCCTGCGACTAGCTCCGCCGTCGTCCAGGCGTGCGCCGCACTGAGCACTTTGGCGCAGGTGATCCGGCGCCCGGACGCGAGGGTGAGCGTGAACCCGTCACCAGTACGCTCGATGCTGAGCGCCGCATCTCCGACGCTCAGCGCGCCGCCGTCGGCCTGCAGCCGAGCGGCGAGCGCACCGGTGAGTGCACCGCTGCCGCCGATCGGCCGCCCTGGCGGGATCGAATGCATCATCGTCAACCAGCCGACCATGTCGGCGCTGCCGACCTCATGGCTGGCCGGACCGGATTGCGCAGCCATCCACGCAAGGCCCGACTTCAGCCGTTCATCGGTGAAGTAGGCATCGAGCACAGCGTCGGCAGAACCCACGAACTCGCGCACCATCCGTGGGGTTCGAACGCCGGGCAGCCGCGCGAGATCACGCATCGCCCGGGCCAGGGCGCCGGGCGTCGGCGCGGTTTGAAAGAACGAGAAGATCACCCGGTTGCGCGGCAGCCAATCACGCACGAAGCGGCGATACGCGTCGGCGTCCGCCGTGCCACATGCCGCGGCGATCGAGGCGCACGTGCGTTCGGTGTCGTGCCAGAGCGTGATCGCATCACCGTGCTCAGTCGCCGGTAGAAAACCCCACGGATCCATGTCGACGTACCGCAGGCCGTGCGCGCGCAGGTTGAGATCCTCGATGATCCCGGTGTGCCGGATCATGATGTGCGCACTGGATCCGCGGTCCATACGCACCCCGGGGAATCGTTCGACCGTCGAGACAGCACCGCCGATCACCTCGTCGCGTTCGATCACCTCGACGTCCAGTCCGGCGCGGGCGAGGTAGCACGCCGCGACCAGCCCGTTATGACCTGAGCCGATCACGGCGACATCGCGATCAACCACTAGCGACGACCTTTCCAAGAATTTCGAAATCACGCGGGTCACCGGAGAATCGGAAGCGCGATACCAGCGGCCGATACCCCTCATCGGCGTATAGCGCAGCCGCCTTGGTCGGTCCGGTTGGCGTGGACAGCACCATTATCGAGCACGGTTGTGCTGCGGTGATCTCGCGTAGCAGCGCACGGCCGACCCCGGCGCCCTGCCACGCTGGAGAGACATGGATCTCGCATAGCTCGAACGCATCCTCGAGCCACTCGCGCGATGCGTCGGCATCCGGCAGTGTCAACGCCCGGGCTACTTCGGCACCCCACCACTGCCCGTCGAGAACTCGGTACCCGTACGCGAAGCCCACCAGTCGATTGCGGTGAAATGCCCCGAACGCCCGCAGATCGGGGTAGTTCAATTGGGTTTGGGCGAGTCGAATTCGTGGTGCGATGAAGGCTTCGGGGTAGCCCATCGCCTCGGCGAAAATTCCGAATGCTGCCGGCAGCACGGCATGGAACTGTTCCGCTGTCAGCGCGCGTACCCGTGCCGGTCGCCTACGACGCGTGTGCATGATGAGGCGGGGGATGCAGCGCGGCTGATGGCATAGGGCTATCTTTGCCGATCGGGATCATTATGGATACGAGGGGGCGCCGGTGGCTGCGCGCGGATCGAGCGGTGCAGGCACGGCGATGAAGTTGCCTCGCGAAGTCTATATTCTCGCTGCGGTGGCGTTTTGCGTCGCGATCGGATACGGCATAGTCGCGCCCGCAATACCTGGATTCGCCCGTGAATTCGGGGTGTCGCGGACGCTTGCCGCGTTGGTGATCAGCATGTTCGCGCTGGCTCGGCTCACCGCAGCTTTCGGTGGCGGGAAGCTCGTCGATCGCTTCGGAGCTCGTCGCATTCTTGGCATCGGCCTGATCATCGTTGCGATTTCCAGTGCACTCGCCGGCCTATCGGGCGAATACTGGCAGTTGCTGACTCTGCGTGGCGCAGGAGGCATCGGGTCGGCGATGTTCACGATCGCCTCGGCGAAGGTGCTTGCGGAGCGGGTGCCATCGCAGATCCGGGGCCGGGCGATGAGTGTCTATTCCGGTGGGTTCCTGCTCGGCGGCATCAGCGGTCCGGCAATCGGCGGGCCACTGACCGAGGCGAGTCTGCGGCTGCCGTTCTTCTTCTACGCTGCCACGCTAGGTGTTGCGGCGTACATCACGTTCTTCCACCTGTCGCGCACGACGGCGATTCAGGAGCCGACGGTCAACGCGGAGGGTTCGGCGTCGGCTGCCGAGGACACACCGCCTCCGATGGAAGGCGCCCGAGAGGCACTGCGGGACCGACTGTTTCGCGCAGCAACGGTCGCGAACTTCTCCGCCATGTGGTCGAACGCGGTGCGCAACGCCACGGTGCCGTTGTTCGTGGTCGAGGTGTTGCTGCAGGGGGAGTCGATGACCGGTTACGGACTCGCCGTGTATGCGATCGCGAACGGTTTGTTCTTAACGACAGCGGGCAAACTGTCCGATAACTGGGGTCGTCGTCCGGCGATGATCCTGGGTGCGGGGCTGACCGCGGTCTCGCTCGGCGTACTGACGTTCACCGACTCGCTTTGGCTGTTCTTCGCGTCGATGGTGGTCGGTGGGCTGGGCGCATCGATGCAGGTCGTAGGCCCGGCTGCGGTCGCTGGCGATATGGCCCGTGGGCGCCGTGGCTCGGTGCTGGCGACTTATCAGATGGCCGGAGACGTCGGCGTCGTGGTGGGGCCAGTATTGATCAACTTTGTCGTGGATCAGGCTGGATTCGCGTGGGCGTTCGCAATTTCTGCGCTCATCGCGCTGTCGGCTGCCGCGTTTGCGCTCGTATCGCGGGACCGACCTGGGGGAGCAGAGTTGACCTCGTGAGGTCGTCGGTGTGCGCGGCGGTGCGCCGCACGAAAATTGTCGGCGCCGCGGTGGAGGATGGATTCAGTGGGCTCGACTTGACCTGCCATACAATCGAACGTATGTTCGATTGTATGGGTCTACTGAACGGAGGCGATCGCAATGTCCCAGAAGGGCGCGAGTTCGGCGGAGTTGCTGACGCAGGCGTGGCGTGCGATCGCCGAGGCACAGGCCGCCGATCGGGCACATGTTCGCTTTGAGTGCGCGTCGGTCGCTGCGGTCCGGGCGGCCTCGGCGGTGATCGCGGGGTGTTCTCAACAGGTCCGTGGCGCGCGTGCGCAGTCGGTATGGACGCTGTTGGTGCGTTGCGCGCCGCAGCTGCGCGAATGGGCGGATTTCTTCGCAGCGACAACGCGTACCACCACGCTGCTCCGTAGCCGTGGAGTCGAAGGCGGCGGCGTGACGCAGCGACTAGCCGACGACCTGTTACGTGACGCTGACAGGTTCACACACGAGGCGCGGGCACTATTGATGCGTCGCCGCACTGAGGGCCTCTCCCGCGCGGCCGAATCATGAGGGATGATCGAGGCAGACGTGATGACACGACGCACGACGGGAGTCTCGATGTCCACTGCGACCAGCGCTCTGCCCAATAACGATGCGGTGCTCGGACTCATCCGGGGGCTGGTCGGCGACCGAAAGGTCCGGGTGCTCGACCTTGGCGGTGGGAGTGGTGCGTACGCCGTCGCGATCGCTGCCGATGGTCATAGGGTGCAGGTCCTTGACCACAGTAATGACGCGTTGGCGACCCTTGCGCGCCGCGCTGAATCGGCCGGTGTCGGTGACCGAGTTAGCGGACGGAACGTGGACCTCGACAATGTCCGGGAGCCGTTTGAGGTCGATAGTGCCGACATCGTGCTGTGCCACCGCGTGCTCGAATTAGTTGGGTCGCCACAGGACATCCTGTCGGCCGCGGCCGCGGCTTTACCGCCCGGCGGCACGCTGAGTGTCGTGGCGGCGAATCGCCCAGGCGTTGCGCTGAGTCGAATCATCAGCGGGCGTTTGGAGGAGGCCGATGCGATTCTGGACCATTCGGTACCCGGTCCCGCTGGACGCAGGTTCGATGCCGATGAGTTGACCGAACTCCTAGAGTCCCTCGACCTGCAGGTCACCCATGTACGTGGCGTCGGCCTGCTCGGTGAACTGAACCCAGCTGAGGCGGAGGCTGCGGGTGCGCGAGAGTTGGCGCAGCGCGTGGCTGCCGACCCGTACCTGGCGCGGGCGGCACCCTTGCTGCACATTGTCGCCGTACGGGGCAATGGGGCGTAGCGCCGATCAGGAGCGGATAGCCGTTGGCGACCAGGGAAAGGTCGATGACAGCGGCTGTCACTACCTGCACGTCGACATGGATGCGTTCTTCGTCAGTGTCGAGGTGCGCAAGAATCCGGCCCTCGCCGGTAAGCCGGTCATCGTCGGCGGCGCTGGCGGTTTCGGGGTGGTCTCGACGGCGAGCTATGAGGCCAGGCGGTACGGCGTCCGCAGCGCGATGCCGATGTCCAAAGCGCTGCGGCTGTGTCCGCACGCGATAGTCGTCGGCGGCAACCACGACGAGTACGCCTCTGCCTCGGCCGATGTCATGGCGATCCTGCGTGACGTGACGCCGCTGGTCCAGCCACTGTCGTTGGACGAAGCGTTCCTGGACGTCTCCGGTGCCGTACGAATACTTGGTAGCGCGCGCGAGATCGCGCAGTTGATTCGCCGGCGCACCGCCGAGGAACTGTCACTGACGTGTTCGGTCGGCATAGCGAGTCGACTCTTTGTATCGAAGATCGCGAGTACCCGATGTAAACCCGATGGCCTCCTGGTCGTTCCGGCCGCGGATACGCTGCGCTTTCTACATCCACTACCGATATCGGCGTTATGGGGCGTGGGCCCCAAAGCGGCCGCGAAGTTACAGGCGCTTGGTTTTTTCACGATCGGTGATATCGCGGCGAGCAGGCCGCAGACCTTGTACTCGAATATCGGCCGCGGTCGCGCCGATCATATTCTCGCGCTTGCCGCGGGGCGTGATCCACGTAGCGTCACCCCGGAACGGGTCGATAAGTCGATCTCGGCGGAGAACACCTACTTTCGGCCGCTGACCGCTCACCCGCAGATTGAGGCCGAGCTGAATAGGCTGACGATGAAGGTCGCTGCGCGCCTTCGTAGTAAGCAGCTTCAAGCACGGACTATCGGGGTGAAGCTGCGGGCCGGTGACTTTACGACCTACACCCGCGAGCTCACGTTAGAGCGTCCGACGCACACCGCGGCCGCCATGCTGCCGCACCTTCGAACGCTGTGGCAGGACATTGAGCGCTCAGTGTTGGGCGGACGGCCGGTACGTTTGTTGGGGGTACGTACGTCGGCACTGATCGAACAGGACAGCGAGCCGGTGCAACTGACCTTCGACGACGCTGAAGAAGATCAGCCTCAGCAGCGGTGGGAAGGGGCCGAACGCGCGCTCGATGAAGTGGTGGCGCGATTCGGCGGGTCCGCGTTGCGACCGGCGTCCAGCCTGCGCAGACCGCAGTCACCGGGACGCTCTGACCACGAGAATTCGAGTCTGGGTTCCTAACTTCACAGAACGCTCGTATCCTAGAAGGTGCGCGGTGGAGCGACCCATCGCAACGACCTACGAGGAGATGTCGTGCCACTCTCCGAGCATGAGCAGCGGGTACTCGAGCAGATCGAGCGATCCCTATACGCAGAGGACCCGAAATTTCGGGCCGCCGTCAAGAAATCCAGTCATAAACCAGCCCGCATCGGGAGCCTCAAGCTCGCGATTGGATGTGGCGTGTTCGGCCTCGTCGTGCTCGTCGGCGGCGTGTGGCTACAGAACGTTATCGTCGGCGTGCTTGGTTTCTTGATCATGCTGATCGGTGGTGTTATCGGCGTACGCGTAACCCAGAACCCGGCTCCTAAGAGCAAGGACGCCAAGAGCGCCGGCAAGGACCGTGGTGGCTCGAGTGGCAAGCGCGCCTCGGGTGGGGGCGGCGTAGCAGACAAGGCGCAGGAGCGGATGCGTCGTCGCTTCGAGGGCGGCCAGTAACCCTCACAGTTCTGCCCGGCAAACGCCTTTCATGGCGGCATTAGCTTGGTCGTCAGCGGCCCGCTGAATGCAAGTCGGGACTTGTGACGAGCGGTCTCAGCGCCCTAGTAACCGGCGTACAGCGCGTGGCACGGCTATCGCTCCCGACCAGCGGAGGGGGCCGACCGCAATGCGGAGACGGTCTCGAGCGCGGCGCAACTCACTGGCCAACGACTCGGTTCCATGCGCGCTGTAACGCGCTCGCTCCGCAGCCTCACGGAAATCTGCGAACTCCGCCCGATCGATACCGAACGAGTCCGCCCACACATCGACTTGCGCTCGGTACCCACGTGTGGGGACTGCTGGCGCGCCGAGCGCATCGGTGAGTTCGACGAGTTCTGCCCATGCTGCCGAGGCGCCCTCGGCGCCCCCAGTGCCGGCAGTAGCCAGTCGCCGGTGCCATCGCGCAAGCCTGATGACACCCGGCAGCGCAAGTAACGCCACGCCGAGTACGGCGATCAAGACCCAACGCAAGATAGCCGCGATCGAAACGACTTGGTCCGAGTCAGCCGCGTCTGCCTCGGCCTGCGCGGACGGGTCCACGGACTCGGTAGCGGACGACGTGTCTGGAGCAGATGAGGTCGCCGTCGATTCCGTCGAACTGCTCGACGGATTCTCGTCGTCACCATCGAGTTGATCGCTCGGGGCGTATGAGAGGGGTACGGATCTGTCACCGATGGGCGTTGGGTCGAACGGGATCCACCCCGACTCGCCGAAATAAGCCTCAACCCAGGCATGTGCGTCATCGGTGGTGATCTTGAATTCACCATCGTCGTTCTGCTCGCCGTTGGTGTAGCCGACCACGACCCGGGCGGGCACTCCGGAGATCCGGAACATGCTGGCCATCGCGGAGGCATACTGCTCGCAGTAGCCGACACGCTTGTCCAGGAAGCTGGCGAGTGGGTCGGCGCCTTCGGGATTGGGTACCTGTAGGTCGTAGATGAATCCCTGTGCTGGGTCGCTGAAGAAGTCGTCGAGTGCGGTGGCGACGGTCCACGGCGTGTTGGCCGAGCCCACGATCGAGTTGGTCAGCTCGACGACGGAAGGATCAACGTCGTTGGGTACGACGAGGTTCTTGGTGACCTCCGGAGGCACGGAGGTAGTGACCGCCGCGAGCTCCTCCTGGGTCGGTCGCGGCACCTGCGAGGTGATCTCGTAAGTGCGCCCGTTGACGTCGCCCTTGTCATCGGTAAAGACAACACCCATATCGCGGTCGTACCGCGCACCGGACAACTCAACTGACGTTGGTGAGTAGTAGGTCGGCACGAAGATGTCGTTGTACTGCTCGACCGTGATCGTTGTGTGGGTCGTTGCCGTTGATTGACTGATCTCGCCGGTCGGGATGTCCGAAAGGTCGACCTCGTCGTCCTGAGTATTCGCGAAACTCCACCCCGTCACGCCCCAATTTTCCAGTACCAGGGTGCGCAGATAGAACGGGGAGGGATCGTCGGTGGTGACGGTGAACAGCGGAATCGGTTCATCGCGAGAGAGTTGGCCGACCAGATCGGTCGTGCGCGCGACCGTCTCGTTCGCCGCGCGCTTGGTTCCGGCGACGGCGAAGATACCACCGTCCTGCAGCCGTACGACGACGGTGACGGCGGCGGCGACACTGATCGCGAGGATCAGGATCAGACCGGTGCTGAGCAGGTTGGCCGCTCCACGGAACGGCGCTGTAGCGGGACGTTCGCCGTCGGCAACCCATAGCAGCAGCAAGAACGCGATCAGCGGGATTGCCACCAGCCACATCGAGATCGGTTCGCGGACGATCGCAGCGCAGATAGCGAAGAGTGTCAGTAGGGGAATCCCGGTGAGTGCCGGGCGGCCGGTGACCGTGAAATCGTCGACGAGTACGCCGACGGGCAGCACGAGCACAGCCAGCAGTGCTGCGGTGCCTGGGGTGGGATCGATCGGCGCTACCTGGGTACGCGCCGTGTTGGCGCCCTCGTTGAGCAGCGCGAAGAAATGCTCGAAGGTCTCGCCGGACGGGATGAACCCAGCGAGCAACGTTGGTTGGCACGTCAGCAGCAGCAAGGCGTACAAACCGATGAGTAGCTGCAGAACGCACACGTAGGCGTGAGCGAGATTCAGTTTGCGCAGCACGATGCCGCTCAGCATGACGGCGGCGATCACCGCGACGCTAGTCAACAGCCAGTTCTGGCCGGAGAAGACCGGGCCAATAGTGGCCAGGGTTGCCAGGGTGGCAATTCCGGCGATGATGGGCGCCGCGATGCGTGACACAGCGGCGGCGTTCACGCGCTCGCTCCCGCGATCGGGGGTTCGGCCAGTACCGCTGCGATCGAGCCGCCACGGGGCATCATCGTCAGCCCGGGCGTGGGTTCGGCTTTTGTCGCGGCCAGCGGAACGAGGAACGTCTGGGCGCGCTGTTGCGGGCGGTGCTGCTGAGGGTCGGTCGTTACCAGGATCATCGGGGTTGCCGCCGGCGGCAACGGTGGTGCGCCGCCGTCACGCATGGGATGCGCGAGCGCTAGAAAGCGCAGCAGCGAATCCCGGTGCCAGGCGCCGGTGGGTGGACGGCGGGGTCCGGTCGAGTCGATCACTCGCAACCCCCAACCATTCTCCAGCAGCTCTACGCCGAGCGAGGCAACGATTTCCAGGGTTCGTTCGAACGTCCGCTCGTCATGAAGTTGCGCTCGGGACTCGAACGCGATGGTTGCCGCAGTCTCGGACTCCGGCCGCTCAAGGCGCGTCATGAGTCTGCCGGTGCGTGCGCTGCTTCGCCAGTGGATCCGCCGCATTCCGTCTTCGGGGTGGTAGTCGCGGACACCCACGTCGGGTTGACCGGCCAGGCCCTCCTCGAGTGCCGTGTTCGCAGTGCGGGGGACCGCACCGATCGAACGAAGCCACCCAGGGTGTACCCGATAGTGCCGAGGCAGGCCCAGGATTGTGGCGTGGGTGCTGCCGCTGTAACGCGTACTGACCAGACCGAGCGGGTCGTGGATTGTGACCTCTAGCGGACCGAGCTTGTGTGATCCGCGTGCGGTGACTTTGGTGCTGAAATCCAGGCGGACGCCGCCGCCAGCCGCCGCGCCGGGGACCGACAGGTGCGCCGTACTGGTGAGCCCGGCGCCGGTGCGTGCGTGACACACGAGAGCCGCGGGTTGCATGAGTCGCGTGATCTGGGCGTTGACGGCGACGTTGACGGACGTGTCGACGGATGCCTCGGCGGGATCCAGGAAGTACCTGGTCCGGATCTTCGCGCGCAGCAGCAACGCGCACAACCACGTCAGGACGCACACGATGATCAGCACGATCGCCACTCGCAGTAAATCCGTCTCTCCGAGCGCGAACGATCCTGCGCCGGCCGCGAGCGCCGCGGCGAGCACACTGCTGCCGCGGGTGGTGAACGTCGTGCCTGCGGATTGGCGCCGGCTACGTCGTTTAGTGTGGGATGCCAACGCTGCTGATCGCCTCGTCGATGATGTCGCTGGCTGCATGACGGGTGCGCATGTCGTGTCCACCCATCAGTAGCCGATGCGACCACACCGTGGGTGCGAGGCGCTGGACGTCGTCCGGCGTGACATAGTCGCGCCCCGATAGCACGGCCGCCGTCTTGGCGGCGCGCAGCAATTGGAGTGCGGCGCGCGGCGATGCGCCGAGGCGTACCGAGGTGTGTTGCCGCGTGAAATCTGCCAGGCGAACGACGTACCGGTGGATGGACTCGGCGACGTGGGTTGCCCGTACGGTGCGGATCATCGCGGCAACGTCGTCGGCGGTGCAGACCGGCTGGACGACGTCGAGCGGGTCGCTTGGTCCGTGCTCGGCGAGCATCCGAACCTCGGCGTCCTGGTCGGGGTAGCCCATCTCGACTTGTGCCATGAACCGATCGCGCTGCGCCTCGGGCAGGATGAACGTGCCCTCCAATTCGATGGGATTCTGCGTGGCGACGACCATGAACGGGCGGGGTAGATCGTGGGTCTCACCGTCGACGGTGACCTGGCGTTCTTCCATCGCTTCCAGGAGCGCGGACTGCGTCTTCGGAGTGGCTCGGTTGATCTCGTCGCCGATCACGATGTTTCCGAATAGCGGCCCGGCGGTGAATTCGAAAGCGCTCTGGCGCTGATTGAAGACCGAGACTCCGGTGAGGTCACTGGGCAGCAGGTCCGGCGTGAACTGAATTCGCTGCACGCTGCCGTCGATTGCCGCGGCGAGTGCCTTGGCCAACTTCGTCTTTCCGACCCCGGGGACGTCCTCGATGAGCAAATGGCCATCGCACAGCAAGCACACGATGGCGGTGTGGATGACCTCGCTCTTGCCGGAGATGACTTTTTCGACCTCGGCAGCGATCGCGAGCGTGCGAATGCGAACCTCGTCGCCGCTGAACGTCGTGGGCATGGCACGACGTCGGCTGCGATGGGGCTGTGTTGCGGGTTCGGTCACTGATCCTCCGGTAGGGCAACGGCAGTGCGCCTGCAATGAGCCTAATCGTGTAGCGACGCTGTGAACGGTGACTAGATGAGATTTCCGCAGCGTCACATCCCCCAAAACTCCCCACCAATGCCCCCGTCGGTCCACCATCCCGCAAAACCCCTGGTCAACAGCGATCGACTGGTGGCCGATCCCTACCGCTGGACGGTCGTCGAGACCGGAAAATTCGCAGGACCGAGCAGAAAGGGGCGATTTTCGGTTGAGAGTGGTGAGTGGTGGGGTAGAGTGGGGCATGTCGGTCGCGCCGCGTGGGGAGGGGAAGCCGGATGTTCTTCGGTGACTTCTATCCGCGCATGGATGAGAAGGGTCGTCTGGCGTTACCGGCGAAGTTCCGCGACAAACTCAGCGACGGCATGGTGATCACCAAGGGGCAGGACCGCTGCCTGTTCGTGTACCCACGGTCGGAGTTCGAGCACATTGCCGCCCGCCTCAACAAAGCCCCATCAACCAACGCCGCAGTCCGCAACTACGCCCGTGCCTTGTTCGGGTCGGCCGACGATCAACTGGCCGACAAGCAGGGACGCATCGTGGTCAAAGCCGCCCTACGTGAGTACGCCGGCTTGTCCCGCGAATGCGCTGTGGTCGGAGTCAACGACAAGGTCGAGATCTGGGACGCCGAGGCATGGCGACGATTCAGTTCGGAACAGGAGCAGGGGTTCGTCGACTTCTCCGAGGATTTTGTCCTCCCGGAGTAGCGACGATGACGCACCGTACGGTGCGGCCCTCGCCTGGGCATCCACCCTGGCGCACCTTCCCCGGTGCCAGGTGGGTTGCCGGGAGGGGACCACGTCGTACGGCGCGCTGGACGAGCAGACGGCAATCGGCTTCGAGCGGGAAGGGCAGTGATGAGCGACGCCGCACAACACACCCCGGTCCTACTCGAGCGCACTCTCGAATTGCTGACGCCTGCGATGCGGCGCCCCGGCGCGATCTATGTCGATGGCACGCTCGGTCACGGTGGGCACGCCGAGGCCGTGCTGCGGATGTTTCCGCAGGCGCGCGTCGTTGGAATCGATCGCGATGAAACTGCGCTGGAGCTCAGCCGCGCGCGACTCGCGCCGTACGCCGATCGCCTCAGCCTCGTACACGCGGTGTACGACGACATTCCGCTGGTGCTCAGCGGGCTCGGCCTTGCGGCCACCGACGGTGTCCTGCTCGACCTGGGCGTCTCCTCGATGCAGATCGATCAGGGCGATCGCGGATTCTCGTACATGCAGGACGCGCCGCTGGACATGCGAATGGACCGCAGCCGTGGACGCACCGCGCAGGACGTGGTCGACACCTATAGCGAGTCCGAGTTGAAGCGCATCCTGTCGCAGTACGGCGAGGAGCGTCTGGCGCCCCGTATCGCCGCCGCGATCGTACGTGCGCGTGGTGAGTTGCGTACGACGGGGCAACTCGCGGCGCTGGTCCAGGATGCGTTGCCAGCGGCCGTGCGTCAGCGCAGCACTGGGCACCCCGCCAAGCGCACGTTTCAGGCCTTGCGGATTGAAGTGAACGACGAACTCGCGGTACTGGGTCGTGCAGTACGCGCGGCGCTCGATCATCTGACGCTCGGCGGTCGGCTGGTGGTGCTGTCGTATCACTCGCTGGAGGACCGGATCGTGAAGCGGGCCTTCGCCGACGCCGCTACCGATCACACCCCGCTGGATCTGCCGGTAAGCCTGGAGTCCCAGCAGCCCGATATGAGACTGCTGGTCCGCGGCGCGGAGAAGGCTCCAGCATCCGAACAACAGATAAACCCGCGCAGCGCCTCGGTGCGTCTGCGCGCTGTCGAACGAGTACGGGAAGCTTCATGAGCACTGCTTTCGCCACGCCCACCCGCACCCGCGATTCCGCGTCCGTCAAGGAGCAACCGAGCGAGACCCGCCGCCGCAGCTTTACCGAACAGCGTCGCGCGGCCCGCCGCGCGTCGGCGGACCGGTCGTTGCGCGCGCAACTGGTCAAAAGCCGCAGCCTCATTCGGCTGGCGGTCCGTCAGCAGGAATCACAATGGCCGTTCGTGATCGTGTTCGCCGTGATCGTCGGTATCGCGGTGGTCACCCTGCTCATGGTGAACACCGCGCCCGCCCCGACATCGATCACCGAGCAGAAGCTCAATGACGAGTTGTACTCACTCACGTTGACCGAACAGCAGCTGCAGCAGCAGGTCGCCGGTAAGCAGGTGCCCGCAGAACTCGCGAAGCGCGCGGCCGAACTCGGGATGGAACCCGGCGCCAACCCCGGGAACCTGGTCGTCGGCGCGGACGGCTCGGCGACGTGGATCGAGCCCACTGAGCCCGAGGAAGACCAGGCGCCATCACCCCACCCCGAGCACCCGCCGACGATGCCCACCGACCAGCCCGCGACCGCAGGAGACTGATGTCCGAGCGCTCACGCCGCCCCGCCGGCAGCCGACCTGCGGCGGGCAGTCGCCGTACCCCGACCGAGCGCGCTACCCGGCGCCCGGCATCCGCTCGATCTACATCCGGCGCCGCCGGACGCGGGCATACCACCCGGCGACGACGCGTCCGGGGCTTCCCGCTTGGCCGGCCCGAACGGCGTACGACCGGCATCTTTGTCGTACTCACCGCCCTGATGCTCATCATCGGGGGCCGATTGCTGCAGCTTCAGGGCGTCGATGCAGCGGCCTACGCTGCCACGGCCGAAGGGGACCGGCTCAAGAGCAAGGTGATCACCGCGCAGCGCGGCGCGATCACCGATGCCGATGGGACGCGCCTGGCCTATAGCGTCGAAACCCGAACGGTATTTGCCGACCCGAAGAACATCGATGCCGATGAGCGAGCCGACTTGGCAGTGTTCGTCAGCAAGAAGCTCGGTGTGCCGTACGCCAAGGTGCTCTCCGCGGTCAGCTCCAAGGGCCGCTACGCGGTCATCGCCAAGGACGTTGACCCGGCGATCTCCAACGAGATCCGTACTTCCGAACTTAACGGGGAGCCGCTGTACGAAAAGATCGGGGACGAGTACACCCAGAAGCGCATCTACCCCGCCGGAACAACCGGTGGACAGTTTGTCGGGTTTATCTCGCAGGGCAGCGGCGACGGGGACAAGCCTGTCGGGTCGGCGGGTGTCGAGCAGTCGATGGACGCCGTGCTTGCCGGCAAGGAGGGAAAGCTCACCTATGAGGCGAGCCCCAGCGGGTACATGATTCCTGCCGGTGTGCAGGAGGAGACCCCGGCGGTGCCAGGTTCGACCGTGCAGCTCACCATCGATGCGGATGTGCAGTACCTGTTGCAAAGTTCGGTAGACGAGTACCAGAAGAAGAACCCGGCCGCGACGGCTGTGTCGGCCGTGGCCTTGGATGCGAACACCGGCCAGGTCGTCTCGATGTACGGAACTCCGGGATATGACCCGGGCAATTTGGGCGCCAGCGACGGTGACGATATCGGCAACCCGACGGTGTCTTCGGTGCTCGAGCCCGGTTCGATCAACAAGGTCACCACGATGGGACCCGCGCTCGATCAGGGGCTTATCACGCCGGATTCGGTGTTGGATGTGCCAGGTTCGATCCCCGTCGCCGACGTGGTGGTCAACGACGCGTGGGTGCACGACGCGGTGCCGTTCACCGCGACCGGGATCCTGGCCCAGTCTTCCAACGTCGGCACGTTGATGATCAACAAAGAGCTGGATCCCAACTACTACTTCGAGATGCTGCAAAAGTTCGGTGAAGGCGAGGAAACGGGAATCGAACTGCCTGCCGAATCGCCTGGGCTGCTCGCGCCGCGGGACACCTGGTCCGGTAGTCAGGTCGGCAACGTACCGATCGGCCAGGGCGTGTCGATGACGCCACTACAGATGGCCTCGGCGTACCAAGCCATCGCCAACGATGGCACCCGGATTCCGCCGCGGATCGTCAAATCAGTGATCGGTGCGGACGGTAGCCAGACGCCCAGTACGCCGCCGAAGCCTGTTGAGGTGATCAGCCCCACGGCAGCGGCCGAGTTGCGCGGCATGCTCGAGGCGGTCACCGGTGAAGGTGGTACCGGTACCAAGGCGACGGTTCCCGGGTACCGGGTCGGTGGCAAGACCGGTACGGCACAGCGCGCCAACCCGGATTGCGGATGCTACGAGGGCGGTGGTTATAACCACACGTTCGTTGGCATGGCGCCGATCGAGGACCCGCAGTACGTGGTCGCGATCGCGATTACCGACCCGACCGCGTCGGTCGGCGGCTCGCGGGCCGCGGGCCTGTTCTCGACCGTCATGGGGCAGATTCTGCAGTCTGAGGGGGTTCCGCCGTCGACCGAGGCGTCGCCGTCGTACACCCTCGTCGCCGGACAGTAGCCAGCCAATGGCCACGTAGGATTCAGCCGTGACATCCAGTTCTCAACTCCGCCCCGCGCACTGCCCGACGGTGCGCACGACCGAGATCGCGCAGCGCATCTCCGCGCGTCATCAAGGCGCCGAGGTGCAGGTCAGCGGTATCACCAACCGCTCGGCCGAGGTCCGCGCCGGCGATCTGTTCGTTGGCGTTCCCGGTTCGCGGGCCCACGGAGCGCGGTTCGCTGCTGACGCCGTGGCCGCTGGCGCCGTAGCAGTGCTCACCGACCAGGCGGGCTTAGAGGTCGCCGGGCCCCTCGAAATACCGGTGCTGGTGGTCGACGATGTGCGGGAGGTAATCGGCGCGGCAGCCGCGCAGGTGTACGGCGACCCGTCGCAAGCGCTGAAACTGCTGGGCATCACCGGGACGAGCGGGAAGACAACCACCGCCTACTTACTGCGCGCGATTCTTGATGCCGCTGGGATCCGCAGTGGGCTACTGGGCACCGTCGAGACCTTGATCGCGGACGAACGTTTCGAGCACACCCCAGGCGCCTCGTTCACCACGCCCGAGGCGCCCGACCTACAGGCGCTGCTGGCGGTGATGGTCGAGCGCTCCGTCACGCACGTGGTGATGGAGGTCTCCAGTCACGCGCTGCAACTCGGCCGTGTCGGTGGGATCGAGTTCGCGGTGGCCGGCTTCAACAATCTCTCGCAGGATCACCTCGACTTCCATCACA
Organism: Cumulibacter sp.; assembly: GCA_047975195.1. Classification (GTDB taxonomy): domain Bacteria; phylum Actinomycetota; class Actinomycetes; order Mycobacteriales; family Antricoccaceae; genus Cumulibacter. Next base: position 54,014 of record JBKEDB010000004.1, read on the forward strand.
CGATGGAGGAGTACTTCCAGGCGAAGGCTGCGCTCTTCGACGGTCGCGCCGCCGTGCACGTGCTGAATGTTGACGATCCGTACGGCGCCAGGCTGACCGAACAGCCGCAGCGAACGGTGACCTTGTCGCCATCGGGCGCGGCAGCGGACTGGTCGGTGCGCCCAGGTCGTGTGCCGGGCGCCTTCACCCTCCTCGGCCCGGAATCCATCACCCTCAACGTGAACTTGAGCCTTCCCGGCGCGTTCAATGTCGCGAATGCCGCGATGGCCGTGGCGATGGCCGCAGAGATCGACGTCGATGCCGAACTCGCGGCCGCAGCACTGGCCGAGGTACGCGTGCCGGGCCGGATGGAACGCATCGAGGCCGGCCAGGACTACCTGGCCGTCGTGGACTATTCGCACAAGCCCGCCGCAGTGCAGGCGGCCCTACAGTCGGTGCGTCAGCAGGCGCGCGGGCGGGTGCTGATCGTGCTCGGGTGCGGTGGAGACCGCGACGCGGCTAAGCGACCGATCATGGGCGAGGTTGCTGCGCGGGGCGCTGATCTGCTGGTGATCACCGACGACAACCCGCGCAGCGAGGACCCGGCCACGATCCGGGCTGAGATGCTGCGAGGGGCCAATAGTGTTGATGCATCCGAGCGAGCGCAGATACTGGAGGTCTCCGACCGCGCCGCAGCGATTCGGGCCGCGGTAGAGCGGGCCCGGGCCGACGATGTTGTCCTCGTCGCCGGCAAGGGTCACGAAACCGGACAGTACGTCGGTACGGAGGTTCACCCGTTCGACGATCGTGCGCAGTTGCGAGCGGCCATCGTGGAGCGGACCTCGTGACGCACCGGCGCGGGCTGTCCTACTGTGCAACACGCACGCGCTACCGTGGTCAGGCACGAGAATCACGGCTGTGGAAGGGCGCGCATCAATGAGGTCGATCCTGCTCGGCGCGGTGTTGGCGCTGATGACCTCGCTAATCCTCACCCCGCTGCTGATTCGCCAACTCAAACGCCGCGCGTACGGCCAGCAGGTACGCGATGACGGCCCGCAGACTCACCTGGTCAAGCAGGGAACGCCCACCATGGGCGGCATCGCAATCATCATTGCAACGATCGTCGGTTACTTCGGCGCCCACCTGATCATGGTCAACGACTTCGGACGCGATGTGACTCCGTCCGGATTGCTGGTGCTGTACCTGTTCGTCGGACTCGGGCTCGTCGGATTCCTCGACGACTACATCAAGATCGCGAAACAGCGCAGTCTCGGGCTGAATAAGACCGCTAAACTGCTCGGTCAATTGTTTGTCTCGATCAGTTTCGCCGTCCTGGCGTTGCAGTTTAAACAGGGCGGCGTCACGCCTGCATCGACCGATATTTCCTTCGTGCGAGACATCTCGATGCTGGGGCTGGGCGCCATCGGATTCGTGGTGTTCGCGGTCCTGTTTATCTCCGGATTCTCCAACGCCACGAACCTCACCGACGGACTCGACGGACTCGCCGCCGGCGCTGCGACGATGGTGTTCGGTGCGTACGTCGTCATCTCCTTCTGGCAATTCAGCCATCAGTGTTCACGCGCGCAGGTCGCCGGTTGCTACACGGTGCGAGATCCGATGGACCTGGCGCTGCTAGCGGCGGTGATGATGGGCGCGTGCATCGGATTCCTGTGGTGGAACGCCAATCCGGCCCGGATCTACATGGGCGATACGGGTTCGCTCGCGCTCGGCGGCGGAATCGCCGGGCTCGCGATCACCACCCGCACCGAACTACTGCTGTTCGTCCTCGGCGCCCTGTTCGTCGCCGTGACCGCATCCGTGATTTTGCAGATCGGCTACTTCAAGATCACCGGTAAACGGCTATTCAGAATGGCACCCCTGCATCATCACTTCGAGTTATCCGGTTGGACCGAGATGACTGTCGTGGTGCGGTTCTGGATTGTCACCGGGATGTGCGTGGCGCTCGGCCTGGGCATCTTCTACGCCGACTGGCTCGCGACGGCGACGATTCAGTGAGGCGTGTGCTGGTTGCCGGTGGCGGCGTGTCGGGCGCGGCCGTCGCACGCGCCTTGGCTGTGCGCGGCGACGATGTCCGCCTCGTCGATCGGCGAGCGGCAGCCCTCAGCGATGAACTGGCCAGGCTGGGCGTACGGTACGCCGGAGATCTCGACGTCGTCCCGGAGGACGTCGATCTGGTCGTCACCTCACCAGGTTGGCCGCCGTCCCACCCGCTACTGGCGAACGCCGCGCGCCGCGGCATACCCGTAGTCGGCGAGGTCGAAATTGCGTGGCATCTGCGAGATGCCACCGTGCCGTGGCTGGCGGTCACCGGAACGAACGGCAAGACCACGACCGTGGGCATGCTCACCGCGATCCTGCGTGCTGCGGATCGCCATGTTGCCGAGGTCGGCAACGTTGGCCCGCCGGTGATCGACGCCGTCGTGGCCGCCGATCGCACGTACGATGTGCTGACCGTGGAGTTGTCCAGTTTCCAGTTGCACTGGGCTCCCTCGGTCACCCCGGCGGCCGGAGCGTTGCTGAATATCGCCGCCGACCATCTCGACTGGCACGGCTCGCTCGAGGCGTATGCCGCGGATAAGTCGCGGATCTGGGCGGGTGGGCGCTCCCAGGTAGTGCTGAACGCAGATGACCCGCACGTCGTTGAACTGGCGGCGGAACTGCCCGAAGCCACTCGCCGGATTGAGTTCACCCAGTCCGAACCGGCCGCGGGCCAACTCGGCATCCGTGACGGCATGCTGATCGATCGCAGTATCGATCCGGACGGCGAGGTGCTGATCGCGGCCGCGGACATCCGCCCGCCCGGAGGGCACAATGCCGCCAACGCGCTTGCCGCGGCGGCACTTGCCCGAACGGTTGGCATCCAGGCGCAGCAGGTAGCCGACGGATTACGCGCGTACCGCCCGGGCGAACACCGCAATGTCACCGTTGGCGTCGGGCAGTTCGCGGGCGGCTCGGTGCGGTTGGTGAACGACAGCAAGGCCACGAACGCGCACGCGGCGACCGCATCGCTCACCTCGTACCCGCGCGTGGTGTGGATCGCCGGCGGTCTCTTGAAGGGCGCCGTGGCCGGCGACTTCGCCGGACTGATCGAGCAGGTGCGCGAGCGATTGGCTGCGGTGGTACTGCTCGGTCGTGATCGGGCAGTGATCACGGAGGCACTTCGGCGACACGCGCCCGAGGTGCACGCAATCGACATACCGAGCGCCGAACATATAGGTATGGCCGAGGCGGTGCGCGTCGCGACCGAGTTAGCGCGCACCGAAGCGGCACGTACGGGGGACGAGGTTGTGGTGCTGATGGCGCCCGCGGCGGCGTCGATGGACATGTTCGTCGACTATGCCGAGCGCGGACGCGTCTTCACCGACGCGGCTCGCGCGCAGGAGGGAATCCACGCGCAGTAACACAGATCGGGAGAGGGCAGGAGGTAGCGGTGGTCAGCACCGAGTCCGTCGAACGGTCCGCCCGCGGGAACGTGGTCTACGAGTCCGGCCAGGTTGCGCGTCGCTATCGCAACAGCATCGGCGCGTTCCTGACCAAGCCGATGACCTCCTTCTATCTGGTGCTGGTGCTCACTCTCGCGTTGGTGAGTTTCGGGCTCGTCATGATGGCGTCCGCGTCCGCCGTCGATTCACTACAGCTATATGGGTCGGCGTACTACCTGTTCAATCGTCAGTTGATCTTCGTCGCCCTCGGACTCATCGCGATGGTCGCGGCGATGCGGGTGCCGCTGGATACCTGGCGTCGACTGTCGCCGATGATGATGCTCGGCTCGCTCATGCTGCTCGCGCTGGTGCTCGTGCCGGGTATCGGCCAGGAACTCGGCGGTGCCCGCCGCTGGTTCGATATCGCCGGAATCATGCTGTTCCAGCCCTCTGAGGTCGGCAAGATCGCGTTCCTGCTATGGGGCGCGCATGTGCTCACCCAGCGGCGCAAGATCCTCAATACCTGGGGCGGGATGCTCAAACCGCTGCTTCCAGGTTTGATCGTGCTGTGCGGACTGGTCGTGATCGAGCCCGACCTGCACACGACAGTGACGTACATAGTGATCTTCCTGTCGCTGCTGTGGATCGCCGGGGCACCGATGCGGATGTTCGGGTTGATGCTGATCGCGGGAGCGGGCGTCGGCGTTGCCGCGATCGCGACACAGGGCTTCCGCATGGACCGGGTGCTGTCGTTCCTGGACCCATGGGCCGACGCCGACGGCTCGGGACATCAAGCAATTCAGGGCTTCTACGCGCTGAGCACCGGTGGAATGTTCGGCGTCGGCTTGGGTAACAGTCGCACGAAATGGGGTGCGCTACCGAACGCGCATTCCGATTACATCTTCGCGATCATCGGCGAGGAACTCGGTTTCCTGGGTTGCGCACTCGTGTTGATCCTTTTCGGTGGAGTGGCCTACGCCGGGATACGGATCGCAAGGCGGACCCGGGACCTGTACATCCGTCTGGTTTCCGCGACGATCGCGGTGTGGATGGTGGCGCAGGCGCTGATCAACGTCGGGTACGTCGTTGGCCTGTTGCCGGTCACCGGCATCACCTTGCCGCTGATCTCCTCCGGCGGCACGTCGCTGGTGGTCACGATGTTCGCGATGGGGATATTGGCCAGTTGCGCCCGACACGAGCCCGCTGCGATCCGTTACCTGCAGTCGCGGGAACGTCGATTCGGTCGATGGCTGTCGCTGCCGGTCCCGGCGAGTGCGAAGGTGGACGTCGGCACGCCACCGTCCGGTCGTGCTCGCGGTGGTACCCGGGCTTCGGCGACCGGTGGTTCGACCAAGAAGCGTGCGTCCAAGACGAAGACGGCGGCCGCGCCGAAGGCTCGGACACCCGCGAAGGCTCGGACATCCGCGAATCCTCGGACATCCGCGAATCCTCGGACTGCGAACGCGGCGCCCGCGAGGCGAGCGAGGTCGGCTACGAACCCATCGGCGAAACGGTCACCGCAGGCCGCGCGCCCACGAGATGACACCGGCCGGACGCCGCCGTCGGGCCGGACGGGAACCGGGGCACGCCGCGCGTCGCCAGATCGCGGCCAGAACCGTACTGAGAATCATTCGAGAGGACGACGCACCAGATGAGCCGCCACATCGTGCTGACCGGAGGAGGCACCGCCGGTCATATCGAGCCGATGCTCGCCACTGCAGTCGCGTTGCAGGAAGCTGAACCCGGCCTGCAGATCACCTGTATCGGCTCAGTTGGCGGGCTGGAGACCAGCCTGGTACCGCAACGCGGATTCACTTTGCGCACAGTCCCCGCGGTGCCCCTGCCGCGCAAACCGTCGGCAGACCTGGTGAAGTTGCCGGCCCGACTGCTGCGGGCGCGTGCGCAGGCCAAGACGATCCTGAAAGACACCGGGGCCGCTGCCGTGGTGGGTTTCGGTGGTTACGCGTCCTTGCCGGCGTATCTCGCGGCCAAGATTCTTGGTATCCCCGTGGTCGTCCACGAGGCCAACGCGACCGCCGGCATCGCCAACAAGATTGGCGCTCGATGGGCGGCATTCGTCGGGACCGCGGCCAAGACCAATGGGCTCAAGGACTCGAGGATCGTCGGTATGCCGATTCGCGCCGCGCTCGCGACGCTGGATCGCTCAGCGCTTCGCGCGGAGGCCCTCGAACATTTCGGCATGCGCTCCTCGACGCACACGTTGCTGGTGTACGGCGGCTCGCAGGGAGCGCGCAGTGTGAACACGGCAATTCTCGCGGCGGCCCCTCAGCTGCATGCGGCAGGTATCGGCGTCCTGCATTCATACGGGAAGAAGAACACCGTCGAAGAGCCCCACTTTGCCGATGGTCCCTCGTACGTCGCGTTGCCCTACATCGATCGAATGGACCTCGCTTACGCAGCCGCCGACTTCGTGCTGTGTCGTTCCGGGATGGGTACGGTCGCCGAGGTATCGGCTGTCGGCCTGCCCGCGATGTACGTCCCGCTCCCGCACGGTAACGGCGAGCAGCGGCTGAATGCCGAGCCGGTAGTGGCGGCCGGCGGCGGCGTGCTCGTCGATGATGCGGACCTGGACGGGCAGTACCTGATTGAGCATCTATTGCCGATCCTGACCGACGAGTCGGTGCTGAACCAGATGGCTGGTGCTGCCCGCGGCGCGGGTCACGCCGAGGCGGCGCAGGTATTGGCAGCGAAGGTGCTGGAGGTTGCACGTGGGGACTGAGCGGGTGCTACCGGCGTACGCCGAAGAAGGCCGGCTCTTTGATGTCGCCGACCTCGGATCCGTGCACTTCATCGGTATCGGCGGTGTCGGGATGAGCGGTATCGCCCGCATCATGCTCGAACTTGGAGTCACAGTCAGCGGGAGCGACGCCAAGGCGTCCAAGGTGCTCGAAGATCTACGGGCGGCCGGAGCGGGGATCCACCTGGGACAGCGTGCGGAGAATATCGGTGACGCCGACACCGTGGTGGTGTCCTCGGCAATCAAACCGCAGAACCCAGAACTCGCCGCGGCGTTAAGCAGCGGACGGCGTGTGCTGCCACGCGCGCAGGCGCTGTCGTCGGTGATGCGCGGCCGCAAGCCGATTGCGGTCGCCGGGACGCACGGCAAGACCTCAACGACGTCGATGCTGGTCGCCGCGCTGGTGGGCTGTGGCGTCGACCCCTCGTACGCCGTTGGCGCCGAACTGAACGCTACTGGACGCAACGCGCACCTCGGCTCGGGCGAGGCGTTCGCCGTTGAGGCGGACGAGAGCGATGGATCGTTCTTGTTGTTTGCCCCGCATATCGGGGTCGTCACGAATATCGAGGCAGACCACCTGGATAACTACGGCGACTTCCAGAGTGTGCTGAGCGCCTTCGACACCTTCGTCGACACCATTGACGCTGGCGGCGCCTTGGTGCTGTGCGCTGACGACGCCCATGCGGCAGGCCTCGCCGAGCGGGCCGCGCGGCGGGGGCTGCGCGTGATCGATTACGGACAGACAGACGCCGCGCAGTTGCGGCTGCGTGATATTGACGTCGCCGCCGAGCACACGACTTACACGCTCACCGGCGAGGGCGTGCCGGGCGAGCTGGAGGTCCGCGTCGCTGCGGCCGGGGAGCACATGGCGATGAACTCAGCTGCCGTGCTCGGAGTGTGCCTGGCCTTGGAACTGCCGCTGGCGTCCGCTGTGGGTGGACTGGCCAACTACGCCGGGGTCGAGCGACGGATGCAGTTGCGCGGTGTGGCCAACGCGGTGCGCGTGTACGACGATTACGCACACCATCCCACCGAGGTGCGCGCGCAGTTACGTGCTGCGCGTCGGGTGGCCGGCGATGGGCGAATCGTGGCGTGCTTCCAGCCGCATCTGTTCTCCCGCACCGCGGAATTCGCGCGACAGTTCGGCGAGGCGCTGAGCCTGGCCGATGAGGTCGTGGTGATGGATGTGTATCCGGCACGCGAGAGCGCCGCCGATTTCCCTGGGGTGACAGGCGAGAGCATTTCGCGGTATGTCAGTGCCCCGGTGCGGTTCATCGCCAACCGGGCCGAGGTTGCACCGGCGTTGGCGGCCGCGGCGCGAGCCGGCGATGTGGTGCTGACGATCGGGGCCGGGGACGTTACGGAGCTGGGTCCGCAGGTGCTGGCGGAACTAGATGGATCGACCGATGAGTGAACGACGCGCACGCACCAATTCCAGGGTGCGACCTGCCGATCGCCCACGGCGAACGCGCTCGACGAGTGCGAAGAGTTCCAAGGGACAGCGGGCCCCGACACGGGCGAAGGGCAACCGTGGCTCGGTGCTCAACCCCGGTTTTCCGCGATGGGCGATCGTCGCGCTCGTCGCGGCCGTCGTTCTCGTCAGCGGCGGTTGGATCGTGTTCTCCTCCTCGCTGTTCGGCGTACGGGAAATCACCATCGACGGCAACACGGTCCTCAGTGACGAGGAGGTGCAGAACGCGGTCGCGTTGAGCGAGAGCGACGCACTGGCGACGGTCGATTCCGACGAGGTCGCCGCACAGATCAGACAACTGCCTCCGGTCGCTGACGTTACCGTCGCACGTTCCTGGCCGAGTACGTTGCAGGTGACGATCACCGAGCGGCAGCCCGTGGCCACCGTGACCGTCGATGACGAACCCTGGCTGATTGATCTGGAAGGGGTCGCGTACGCGACGGCCGCCAAAGCGCCGGAGGTCGCGAAGGGCCTATTGCCACTGGAGATCGAAGATCCGGGCCCGGAGGGCCTGGCGACCCGGGAGGCAGTGGCGGTCATCGACGGTCTGGACGAGCAGACCCGAGACCTCGTAGCGAAGGTGACGGCACCCTCGGCCGCGCAGGTGACGCTCGTGCTCAAGGACGGGCGACAGGTCATCTGGGGCGATTCGTCCAGGATGAACGATAAGTTGACCATGCTGCCGGCGGTGCTCAGCCACGAAGGATCGGTGCTGGATATCTCCAGCCCGACGGCGATCGTGATCAAGTAGCGGCGTGGAATTCCAACGGGTGGTCAGCGCTCGCCGCATGGTGCGGGCGTTCCAGCCCGATCGGGCGGTGTCCGAGGCGAGCGTGCGGCGGATCCTGCGCAATGCACAACGTGGACCGAGCGCCGGATTCACTCAGGGCAACGCGTACGTCGTACTGACGCGCGCAGCGGATCGCGAGCGGTTCTGGCGGACTAGCGCCGAGACCCGTACTGCCAATGACTGGCTCGGCAGGATGCAGCAGGCGCCCGTGCTGGTGCTGTGCTGGTGTAGTCGAGAGTTGTACCAGCAGCGGTACACCGAGGCCGATAAGAGCGAGGCGCGCGGGTTCGCGGCGCCGTACTGGTACGTCGATGCCGGCGCGGCCGCGATGCTGATCTTGCAGACCGCGGTAGATGAAGGACTCGGGGCATGTCTGTTCGGAATGCCTCCGCAACGTGTCGATCGGATTCGTGATCAGTTCGGCGTACCGGCCGATTGGCTCCCCGTAGCGGTTATCGCGCTGGGGTATGCCGACGCCGAACGGGACCGTCGCTCGGCGTCGTTGCGCCGCGGCAGGCGCCCGGAATCCGACGTGGTACACATGGGGCGTTGGGGGAGCGTCGATCGTTCGCTTCCGTCCTGAGGTGAGGAGCTGCCGATGGCGCTGCACAAAGATCCGTCGATCGCGACCCGGTCGCTCGTCCCGGATGTCGAGGACTTTCCGGAGGACATCCGCCAGAAGATCGACGAGGTGACCGAGAAGTCTGGATTCACCCCGAACGTGTTCCGGGCCGTTGCTTCTCGACCTGATGAGTGGCGGGCGTTCATGTCGATGCACGATTCATTGATGGATCGCGACACGCCTGGGTTGACGAAGGCGGATCGCGAGTTGATCGTGGTCGCTACTAGCGCTGAGAACAGTTGCATGTACTGCGTGGTCGCCCACGGCGCGATCGCGCGGATCCGGACTAAGAATCCGCTCATTTCTGATCAGCTCGCCATCGACTGGCGCAAGGCCGATCTCGATGATCGCCAGAAGGTAGTCATCGAAATAGCGGTGAAGCTCGCGATGACGCCCGCAGAGGTCACTGACGCTGACCAGCAGCGGCTGCGCGATGTCGGCTTGACCGACGAGGATGTCATGGACGTTGGTTCAATCGTGGCCTTCTTCGCGATGAGTAACCGTCTCGCGCACTGGGGCGGAATGCAGCCCAACCCGGAGTTTTTCCTCATGGGGCGGACCCCGCGGCAGAAGTAGGTGCCAGCGATCCTGGCCCGCAACATCGCAGCGTGCCCGCTATCGCACCGGTCACCATCAGGGCACAGAATGGCGCGTCGACACACACGAATTTTGGCGTGTCATGGCGTGCCTGCTTAGATCGGTGGCGCTGCTGGCCTACCTTTTCAGGTAGCGCTAGGTTGACATAACTATAGACCTCTACTTGAGGTTTACGGTTGGTTCTACTAAAGAGGTCGGTCGGCTTCGGTGCTGTCGAACTGCCAGAGTCCGTACGAAATGCAGGAAGGAAGGTCGTAATGACCTCGCCTAATTACCTTGCCGTCATCAAGGTCGTCGGTGTCGGCGGCGGTGGCGTCAACGCCGTCAACCGAATGATCGAGGTGGGGCTCAAGGGCGTCGAGTTCATCGCGATCAACACCGATGCGCAGGCGCTGTTGATGTCCGATGCTGATGTCAAACTGGATGTCGGTCGCGAGGCCACCAAAGGGCTCGGCGCTGGCGCCAATCCAGAGGTCGGCCGTACGGCTGCCGAGGATCACCGTGAGGAAATTGAAGAAGTCCTCAAGGGGTCCGACATGGTCTTCGTGACTGCGGGTGAGGGTGGCGGTACCGGTACGGGTGGTGCTCCTGTGGTCGCCAGCATCGCGCGCAAACTCGGTGCGCTGACAATCGGTGTGGTAACGCGCCCATTCGCGTTCGAGGGGAAGCGTCGTTCCACCCAGGCCGAAGCCGGGATTCAGGAGCTGCGCAACGAGTGCGACACGCTCATTGTGATTCCGAACGAGCGACTACTGCAGCTCGGCGATCGCAACATCACCATGATGGACGCCTTCCGGCTCGCTGATCAGGTGCTGCTACAGGGCGTCCAGGGCATCACCGACCTGATCACGACCCCCGGTCTGATCAACTTGGACTTCGCCGACGTCAAGTCGGTCATGTCAGGAGCTGGCTCGGCCCTGATGGGGATCGGATCGGCGCGCGGGGAGAACCGCGCAGTCACCGCTGCGCAACAGGCGATCGCCAGCCCGCTGCTCGAAGCATCGATGGACGGTGCGCAGGGCGTCATCCTGTCACTGTGCGGTGGCAGTGACCTCGGGCTGTTCGAGGTCAACGAGGCGGCGACGGTGATTTCCGACGCGGCTCACCCCGACGCGAACATCATCTTTGGTGCGGTGATCGATGATGCGCTCGGAGATGAGGTGCGGATTACCGTCATAGCCGCAGGATTCGAAGAGGAGCCGATGACTGCCGGTCGCGCGAACGCTCGACCCGTGTCGCATGCGCAGGGCAACGAGAGTCGCGGTAACGCAGGCCTGCCGGCGTCGGCGGCTGCGTCACGTTCGGCGACGCGTCCCGCGCCTGTGCCGGCGGCTCGCCAGGACGACGTCGCGAGCGAACCGCCTGCCGCTCGCGGTGACCGGTTCGCAGCGGCGCCCCCGCCGGCGGAGCGCTCGGCTCCGCGTGAGGATCGCCCCACGCTGCACCCGCGCCAAGGGGCTCCGGCCGAGCGTCGCGATGCGACGAGGTCCGCGCCCACGCCGCGCCCGACCGCCCGCCGTCCACTGCCGATGGACGATGTCGACGATGACCTCGACATCCCCGATTTCATGAAGGACTAGCCTGCTGGGCATGCCTTCGACAGCACCGGACAGCACCCGTCGGATTCGACGGGTGCTGTCTGCGCGTTCACCGGGGGCCAGTCGCGCGCCCTACAACTCGTTCAACCTCGGCACACACGTCGGCGACGACGCCGATGCTGTGGCCCAGAATCGAGCTCGCCTCGCGAACGCCATCGGCGTACCGGGATCGAACCTGGTGTGGATGGAGCAGGTGCACGGGCGGGGAGTTGAGATTATCTCGACTCCGCAACGAGAGCCCGTACCGATGGTGGACGCGTTGGTCAGTAACACGCCAGGTATCGCGCTCAACGTGCTCACCGCCGACTGCGTGCCGGTCTTGCTATGGGAAGACGAATCCGGCGTCATTGGTGCCGCTCACGTGGGTCGACGCGGTGTACGGCTCGGCGTGGTGCGGGCGACCATTGAGCAGATGTGTCAGCTCGGCGCGCGCCCAGAGCGAATCGACGCATTGCTGGGCCCCGCTATCTGCGGACCGTGCTACGAAGTGCCACCGACGATGCAGGCTGATGTCGAGGCTGCCGCACCTGGTAGTGCGTGCGTCACGAGACGTGGGACGCCTGGACTCGACCTGCCGGCTGGTGTTGTGGCGCAGCTCACTGCCGCTGGGGTGAGTAGGGTGCAGCGCGATCATCGCTGTACCGCTGAGGACGACGGGTTGTTCAGCTATCGACGCGATGGGCGGACCGGGCGGCAGACAGCCGTGATCTGGATTGAGGAGCGTAGATGAGCGAGGTCAGCGCGGCGGAACTGGACGCCGTTGCCGCACGTGCCGCCGAGTTTCGCCAGCGACTGGATGACGCGTGTCGCTCCGCCGGTCGCTCGCCCGGCGAGGTCAATCTCATCGCGGTTACCAAGAATCATCCCCCGCAGTACGCGGCGCGCGCGTTGGCGAGCGGACTGTTCGATCTAGGGGAGAACAAGCCGCAGGAATTGGCCGCGAAGCGTGCTGGCGTCGGCGAGGTCGACCATGACCTGGGCCAGCGTGCCAGGTGGCATTTCATCGGCCGACTGCAGCGCAACAAGGTAAAGCAGGTGGTCGCGAACGCCGACATGGTGCATTCGGTCGATCGGTCTGCACTAGGCGCTGCGTTGGCGAAAGCCGCGCAGGATGACGATCGATGGTCGGCGTACGCGCCGCTACCGGTATTGCTTCAGGTCAACCTGGATCCCGATGCGCCACGAGGTGAGCAGGACTCTGCCGCAGCCCGCGGCGGGGTCCATCCGGCAGACATTCTGCGATTGGCCACCGACGTCGCCGGACATGAGTTGTTGCGGATTCGTGGACTCATGGCAGTTGCGCCCCTGGGGCAGGATCCCGAGGTGTGTTTCGCGCGCCTCTATCGGCTCAGCCTCGAGTTGCGGGTCGAGTTCCCGGCTGCGGAGGTCATCTCCGCGGGCATGTCCGGTGACTACGCGACCGCGATCGCGCACGGAGCAACACACGTGCGTGTCGGAACAGCGATCTTCGGTGAGCGCCGATTAGCCTAGGGCGAGCACGAAACCACCGCGTAGCATTTATGCGCGCGTCCTCAACCCAAGAAGGTGGCCAGATGACCGGAGCCATGCGGAAGATGGGCGTCTACCTCGGCCTCGTCGAGGATGACGTGCGCGAGGCCGACGTACGTGATTCGTCCCCTCATGCCCGCGCCTACGACCGCCGGGAGTCCGATGCTCATGAAGATGCGATCAGCGAGGATGATCGCTTCGATTACGACGACGCCGACATCGACGACCTCCCGCCAGCGCCCAGCTACAGTGCGCCGATGAGCGTCCCGGAGCGGAGCGTGCCCGAGCCGCGTCTCGCAGCACGCGAGGTCCCGACGCCCGCCGCCCCGCAGCGGATTACGACGCTGCATCCGCGCACCTACACCGAGGCTCGGACCTTGGGTGAGCAGTTCCGCGACGGTAACCCGGTGATCATGAACCTCACCGAGATGGACGACGCCGATGCGAAGCGCATCGTCGACTTCGCCGCCGGTCTGACGTTTGCGCTGCGTGGTTCATTCGAGCGAATCACAGCGAAGGTCTTCTTGCTGTCGCCGCAGAAAGTCAAAGTCACTGTGGAGGAGAAGGCCCGTATCGCGGACGGCCGCTACCTGGCTCGCGGCTAGCGCGCGCACAATAGACAGGTGAACGTTTTCCTGGATGCACTGCACCTACTGCTTTTCATACTCGTCGTGTTGCTCTGGGTGCGCATGGTGATCGAATGGGTGCGGATCTATGCACGCCGCTGGGTACCCTCAGGGCCCGCCGCGATCGCGATTGATGGCGTTTACACTGTGACCGATCCACCCGTGAAGTTGGTGCGGAGATTAGTCCCTCCTATCGCAATCGGGGGTGCAAGGGTCGACTTAGGGTTTATGGTCCTAGTATTAGTCCTTAGTCTGGTCCTGAGGTTCACCCCCTGAGCAGGCCCACGTGGGGTTGCGCCGGTCCCGGCTGGCGTGCTCTGCCTTGCAGATCCGCACTGAGTGAAGGAAAAAGGACATACAATGCCGCTGACTCCCGCTGACGTTCACAACGTGGCGTTCAAGAAGCCGCCGATTGGCAAGCGCGGATACGACGACGAAGAGGTCGACGCGTTCCTCGATCTCGTCGAGGCCGAGCTCGCCAGGCTCATCGAGGAGAATGCCGACCTCCGCTCGCAGGTAGCAGACCTGGAAGGTCAGTTGGGCGGACGGTCGGCCGCCAGCGAGGCGCCGTCGAGTGCCGGCGGTCATTACTCGGTATTGGCCGACAACGCGGCGGAATCGGAGGCGCAGACTACCCCCGCCGAGCCGCAGCCCGAGCCTGTCGTCGAGCAGCAGGCTCCGGTCGCTCAACCGGAGGCCGTCGCGGCGCAGGCCGTCGCGGCGCAGGCCGAGCCGGCGTCGCAGCCGTCCGCGATCGATGAGCACCTGCAGGCCTCCCGGATACTTGCCCTCGCCACGGAGACGGCAGACCGCCACGTGAGCGAGGCGAAGGAAAAGGCTGGCAAGGACCTCGCGGATGCCGAGGAGGAGGCCAAGAATCTTCGCGAAGAGGCCCAGCGCCAACACGATGAGACCGTGGGCAAGGCGAAGTCCGAAGCGGAGCGCCACCTTACCGAGGTTCGCACCAACGCCGCGGCGCTGTTGAGCGACTCGCAGACTAAGGCCGCCGCGACCGAGAAGGCCGCGCAGGAGCGCGCCCAGGAGCTCACCGCTGCCGCCGAACGCAAGCAGGCCGACATCCTGCGTGCCCTGGACGAGCGCAAGAGCGTGTTGGAACGCCGCATCGAAGGACTACGCGAGTTTGAATCGTCGTACCGCACGCGGATGCACGGCTACCTGTCGAATCAGCTCAAAGAGATCGATTCCATGCCGGCGCTCGCTCCAGAGGGTGACGCTGAAGGCGGCTCCACGGTATCCGGCTTCGTCGGATCAAACGACTGACACAACGCTGAACGCCCGCCACATTATGTGGCGGGCGTTCAGCGTTTCTGGAACTTTGCTCAGTCGCTGTCCGAATGGGTGCCGACCGGTCGCCGCCGTATACCGGACGTCGACCCGGAGCGCGTTAGGAGCGCAACGGAGACCACGCGGGCGGCGCGGCTACGTACTAGGCCTTGGTCACCCACACTCGGAGCGAGTCGTCAGCGCCGTCCTCGGGGCGCTCGAGCGCACCCGAGGAAACGTCGGTCGCCAACACCTCGTCGGCAATACGATCGGCGTGCGCAACCACTGCCGCGGCGACGTCCGCGTCCGAGGACGTCCACGCCAGGGCGATGCGGTCTGATACGTCCAGACCAGCGTTCTTACGCGCGTCCTGGATCAGGCGGATCGCCTCTCGTGCCATGCCGGCGGCGCGCAGTTCGTCGGTGATTTCTAGGTCCAGCGCGACGCTTTCACCGGCCTCGGTGTGCACCGCCCATCCCTCCTGCGGTGTTTCGGTGATAATCACGTCGGCGACGTCCAGGGCGAACGGTGCGCCATCGATCTCGATCGACGCGGTACCCGCCCGTAGGTCGGCAGCCAGTTGCGCAGCATCAGCGGCCGCGATTTGTTTGGCGGCGTCCTGCACCTTGCCGCCCAGTCGCTTGGCCAGATCGCGGAAACTTGCCTTCGCGCTGACGTTCACCAGTTCCCCGGACGCTTCACCCAGCGGTTGCACAGACAGCACATTGAGTTCGTCCGCGACCTCGGTGCGCAGCTCGTCCGAGAGCCGCGCGAAGCCGCTCGCGCCGATCAACGCGCGGCCCAGCGGCTGCCGCGTGCGCACCTTTGACGCGGTGCGTGCTGAGCGTCCGAGGTCCACGAGCCGGCGGACCTGCGCGATGTCACCCGACAATTTAGCATCGATCAAGGCTTCGTCGTGCGCGGGCCACTCGGCGAGGTGCACTGACTCGGGCGCGTCATGGTTAGCAGCGCGCACTATCGTGCCCCAGACCTTCTCGGTGATGAACGGTACGAACGGGGCCATGATCGCGGTCAACTTACTGATCGCCTCGGTAAGTGTGGCTAGCGCGCTGGGATCGCCGTCCCAGAAGCGCCGGCGCGAACGGCGTACGTACCAGTTGGACATATCGTCGATGAACTGGGTGATTCGACGTCCAGCGCGGGTCGAATCGAACTCTTGCAGGGCTTCGTCGACGACCTTGATGGTGTCGTTGAGTTCGGAGAGCAGCCAGCGATCCAGCGAGGGGCGTTCGCTCACCGCTGGAGCGACCTGCTGCACCTCGGCGAGATCAATATCGTTCGCGTCGGCGTACAGCGTCAGGAACGAAGCGGTATTCCAGTAGGTCAGCAGTACCTTGCGTACGACCTCGCCGATCAGTTCATCGCCCACGCGGCGGGTCGCCCACGGGTTACCCACGCACAGCATCAGCCAGCGCAGGCCGTCGGCGCCATGCTGGTCCATCAGCGGCACCGGCAGCATGATGTTGCCGAGGTGCTTGCTCATCTTCTTGCCGTCCTGATCGACGATGTGTCCCAGGCAGACGACGTTCTTGTACGAGGACTGGTCGAAGACCGTCGTACCGACGGCCATCAATGAGTAGAACCAACCACGGGTCTGGTCGATCGCCTCGCAGATGTAATCGGCGGGGTAGGTGCGTGCAAACTCTTGCTCGGAGCCCGCCACGTGCGGGTAGCCCAGTTGAGCGAACGGCATCGAACCCGAGTCGTACCAGGCATCGATGACCTGCGGCACCCGCCGGTAGATACCTTCCTCGCCGTCGACGGTGAACGTGATGTCGTCGATGAACGGGCGGTGTGGGTCGAGTTCGGACAGATCGCGGCCGGTCCGCTGTGAAAGTTCGGCGCGCGAGCCGATACATACCATCTTGGTCGGATCCGTGTCGTTGACCCAGATCGGCAGGGGAGTGCCCCAATAGCGATCGCGTGAGAGAGCCCAGTCGATGTTGTTGTTCAGCCAGTCGCCGTACCGACCGTGCTTGACTGTCTGCGGATGCCACGTGGTGCGTTCGTTCTCGCGCAGCAGTTCGTTCTTCTTCTGCGTGGTGCGGATGTACCAGGACGGCAACGCGTAGTACATCAATGGGGTGTGACAGCGCCAGCAGTGCGGGTAGGAGTGCTCGTATTGCTTGAACGCAAACAGCAGCCCTCGCTGGCGCAGGTCACGCACCAACGGCTTGTCGGCGGTCTTGAAGAACTCGCCGCCGACCAGCGGCAACTCGCCGGTGAACGTACCGTCGGCGCGCACCGGGTTGATCACCGGAAGTCCGTAACTCTTGCATACGGCCATATCGTCCGCGCCGAAAGCGGGCGCCTGGTGCACCAGTCCGGTGCCGTCTTCGGTGGTGACGTAATCGGCCAATACGACGTAGTGTCCGTCGGCGCCGTCAGGCCATTCGAGCAGGTCGAACGGTCGTTGGTAGCGCGCACGCTCGAGGTCTCGCCCCGGCAGCGAGGACAGCACTTCGGCGTCCGCACCGAGCACGGATTCCAGCAATGGTCGGGCCACGATCACCGAGCGGTCCTCCGCGGCGAAATCTGCGCCGCGGGCCACGACGTACTCGACATCGGGGTGTACGGCGACCGCCGTGTTCGAGACCAACGTCCACGGCGTCGTCGTCCACACCAGCAGGTCGGCGTCCTCGATCTCGCTGGGGCCGTCGATCAGCGCGAAGCGGACCGTCACCGAGGGGTCGGTGATCGTCTCGTAGCCTTGCGAGACTTCGTGATCGGACAGGCCGGTGCCGCAGCGTGGGCAGTACGGGGTGATCCGGTGGTCCTTCACCAGCAGACCAGCGTCGAAGATCTGCTTCAGCGACCACCACACCGATTCGACGTACGAGGCGTTCATCGTCCAGTACGCGTCGTCCAGATTGATCCAGTAACCCATCCGGTTCGTCAACTCGGTGAAGGCGCCGACGTGCCGTTGCACTGATTCGCGGCACTTGGCGTTGAACGCCTCGATGCCGTATTTCTCGATATCGGGCTTACCGGAGAAGCCCAGTTCCTTCTCCACGGCGATTTCGACGGGCAGCCCGTGGCAGTCCCATCCTGCGCGCCGCGGTACGGAGTAGCCCTTCATCGTCCGGTAGCGGGGGTAAAGGTCTTTGAACACGCGCGCCTCGACGTGGTGCACCCCGGGCTGCCCGTTGGCGGTCGGCGGGCCCTCATAGAACACCCACGGCTCACCGTCAGCGGTACGTTCGATGCTTCGTTCGAACACGTTTTCCTGCTGCCAGAAATTTAGGACCTCGTGGTCGAGCGCGGGTAGGTCGACCTTATGCGGAAGGGGCGTGGCTTTGGCCATCGGTGGTGGTCCTCGTCGATCAGAGTTACGTGATGAGAGGGACGACCTCCGCCGGTTGGCGACAGCGGCCGCGGTACCACCCTCGTTGGCCTGCACGGCAGGCCCACTCGAAGTTGAAGTGGCCGGTTCTACACGCCGTGAAGGCGTTCTTCCGGCAGCTCGGGGGTGATGATTCGGGGTGTCCGGTCGCCAGGCTCGCACCAACCCTGGTCGCTCATCGGCCGGGGCACCCGTACTGGTCCCGTCAACGCTGTCGCACTTCGCGACACAGAATACTCCAACGCGCGACCCGCTTCGCAGTAGTGGTAATCCGTACCAGATAGTTCGCAAATGGGACTCACGGTGACGCTACTCATAGCCACCGTCGTGGTACTCGTCGGGATCGTTGCCGTCCGCGTGACCACCCGGATCGGACTTCCTTCCCTGCTCCTTTACCTCGCCTTTGGCGTGCTGCTCGGGGTCGCCACCAACTGGCATGAAGTCGATCTGGCCAAGGACCTCGGCACGCTGGCGTTGGTGGTGATTCTCGCCGAAGGTGGCCTGACGACGCGGTGGCGCGACGTCAAGCCGTTCACCGGTCTGGGTATCGCGCTTTCCACGATCGCTGTTGCCGTCAGCGTATTGATTATGGCTGGCTTCATGATGCTGGTGCTGGGGACTAGTTGGCAGGTCGCCGTCGTCACCGGCGCGATCATCTCCTCGACCGACGCGGCAGCCGTTTTCTCGGTGTTGCGGGGGCTGGGATTGCCATCCCGGATCACTGCCGCGTTGGAGTTGGAGTCTGGGCTCAACGATGCGCCGGTCATCCTGCTCGTGACGTTCTTATCCGTCGAGGTTGACGACGGCGACAGGGAGATTCTTGGTGTTGTCGAACGGGTCCCAGAACGCGACGATGTTGAACCACGCGTAGAGCGACGGCGTGATGAGTGCTCCGCCGACGATCAGCAAGGCGAGCGGCACGCGTCCGAGCCGCTTGAGATCGCGCACGAACACACGCCAGACGTTTCGCATATGGATTACCTCGTGTCTCCCACTCCGCTGCGCGTCCGGTCAGTGACCTGTCGGTGCGGTGCGACCAGGCGCCTTGCCCGGTCGCACCGCTACGGCGTCAGTGAATGCGGATTTCGCGGAACGCCTCCGTCCTCATCCCCAAGATCACCCCGTGGTCACCCGGCGGTGTGTGGACACGGCGTCTTCACCCGACGCAG
>JBKEDB010000084.1:0-2327 GCA_047975195.1 Cumulibacter sp.
GGCTTTTAGCACACTGGCGATTACGGTATGCATTTCTTATTTTTCTTATTATTTTGTTGAGCAGCCCATCGCGCAAAATGCACTTGCGTGGTATTCGTGGTTCACTAAAAAACTTTAGGGCACCTCTCCCGACTAACTTAAATAATTACCCAGCGATAGGCTGAAGAGTAAAGCCGAGTGTTGCGGCTTGTTTTTCAAGGATTTTGCGACGACGGGATTTGCTTTGAATACTCATTTTAAAAGCTTCTTTTTCATCATAGGATTTCTGATTTTTTATCATGCCATAAACGATTCGGGCCAGCTTGTGCGCGGTGGCGGTAATGCCTTCGGCTTTTCCCAGCTTGCCTTTTAACCTCCTGAGATAGCCTCCCAATTCACTTTGCGATCCTTGTAGCCCAAAGGCTCCGAGGCGAAAGGCTTCGGCTAAACGACTTTTGACTTTGCGCGTTTTGGCTTTGAGGATTTTTCCTCCGCTGATTCGGTTGTCAGGACAGAGTCCGAGCCAAGATGCGAATCTCTCCGCACTTGAAAAGGCTTTTAGTAATTGCGCTCGCGTGCCGACTTCACTCATAAGCGCACAGAGTAAGCCTGCCGAGACTCCCGGAACGTCACTCAAATCAATGCCGTAAAATCTCCAACCGCTTTCAAATATCCCAAACTGCGGACTGTTTTTACCAATACGGTGCTGCCCTGTAGGTGCTTGCGGTAGTAGGCTGCATGGTTCGTCACAAACTACCTGAGCTACCAGACCCCCGAGTTTTTCGTCACAGGCTGCAATGGATTTTCTTATTTGGCGGTAGCTTTCCTGACTCTGAGATAATACAAAAAGATATTCCTCTCGGTAGTCGCCGTGCAGGGCTTCTATAATATCGCTCAAGCTGCTGCGGCAACGTTTATCTCGCAGGGCGGCGAGTTTTTTGGGATCACGTTCTCCAGCCAAAATGGCGTCTATAATAGCTTGTGCACTGACTCCGTCAATGTCGCTAAATACATGTTGAAGCTTGAGATTCATTTCGGTGAGAGTTTTTTGCATGAGGTGGAGTTGCTTGGCTGCATCGCCCACCAATTCGCTCCGGTGCCGCATTAAAAATCTCAAAGGCACGATCTCCAACGCGGGCCGAAAAGATTTACTCAGCAGTCCGGCGGCATGGAGTTGTTGCAACCACTGCGCATCGCACACGTCCGTCTTTTTACCGGGAACCCCTTTTACGTGGCGTGCGTTGACCAGATAAACCTCTATCCCCGCTGCCATCAACGTATCATAAAGGGTGATCCAGTAATTGCCCGTGCTCTCCATAGCAACCGTCTTGATATCACACTCTACAAGCCAGCCGCGTAAAGCATACACCCCACTGGTGAAGCTCCTAAACGTGCGCACCGATTCCTCGCTGCGATCTGCCGGAACGGCTACAACGAATTCTTCGGCTCCCACGTCAATCCCTGCCGCATCGGGATGAACTTGTGGATTGATTCCCTGCGAACTCTTCTTGCTTTTCCTTTTATTCCTACGATTAGAGTGACTTTGTTTTCTAAATACTTTTGCTTTCATGTTGTCAGATTTTTTTTGTGAAGTTCTGACGCAGGGGCAGCTGCCTAAAGAATGTATGAAGACGATCTCCCGAACGGGGGCACAGCATGGTCCCTCGTAATAACCACACCGTGTCACCAAAGTTCCACTCGCGGGAGCTGCGGCCTGGTGCTGAAAATAAGGTTTCCGGATGTGCCCGCAAGAGAGCTTTACTTATGAATATCGAAAAGCATATCCTCTCCCGGTTATGCCGTTTATCTCCCGGTTATCCGTTTTTTTCCTCCTTGCTCTTTTTCTCCTGAATACAGGTCAGGCCGCCGAAAAATTGAAAATCGTGACCTGGAATCTCCAGTGGTATCCCGGCGGATCGCCCAAAGCCACCGAGGAACAAAAAGAAGCTCATCGCAAAGCTGCAAAGAAAGATCTGAAAGCAATCAATCCGGATATCTTCATAGCAACCGAAGTTCAGAACTGGCAGGAATTTAACGACCTCGTAAGCACAGTCGGGCTGACGACGAATGTTGTTTCAAGCTATATCTCGCGCTACACGGGAGAATTATGGCCCCAGCAGGGGGCCATTGCTTCGCGTCTCCCCTGCCAGGCGGTCTGGTCCGAGACCTTTCGTCCGGTGATCCCGACTCTTCCCCGCGGCTTTGTTTGTGCTGCCCTGGAGATTCCCGACAGCGAAGAACTGCTCATGGTTTACGGCGTCCACCTGAAAAGCAATCGTGCCTATAACGACAAGCAGGCGGCGGAAAACTACGATATACGAAACGAAGGAACCCTTCAAGTTATCGAA
>JBKEDB010000022.1:0-3162 GCA_047975195.1 Cumulibacter sp.
GAGGATGATTTTCTCCGCTTTGACAAAGACTTCCTCGGCCAAAATTCTCAGGGCCTCGGCGTACTCCAGGGCCATTCGCTGACCGGTGGGACCGGTGTAGACTTCACGCCATCCTTCGAAGGGCGCGAACAACATGAAGGCGGTGACGCTTCCGTGCCGGACATATTCGTAGTCTTCTTTGGTGACCGAACCAGGTTTTCCCGGCACCGGCGGGGTGCAGTGGGAGAGCAGTTGTTTGGAAAATTCATCCAAACAAACAAGGGGGCGCAAAGGGGCGCGGGGACGTTGGTAAACCTCGAGAATATCTTCCATCGAGGCCACAAAGGCCGCGTTGGATTTTGGCGGGACGCACCAGTGTTTGACCAACCATGGCTTCAGGTCTTTTTTTAAGGGCCTTGCGAATCGTTTCGCGAGAGATGCTTTCCACGATCTCAAGTTGCACCAACTTTTCGGCGAAAAGAGTCAGGGCCCATCTGGCACACCCCGGCGGAGGATCGCTGCAGGCGAGCCGGGTCAGTTGAGCGAGTTGCTCGTCATTGAGGGCAGGCTTGCGTGGAGGATCGGCTCGTGGGATCGGCTCAAGAGCTGGCATGGGGCCGACCTCGTGGCAACGCTTGCGCAAGCGCTCGAGAGTCCTGAGGGCAATGCCGGTTTGAGAGACGATTTCTTCGTTCTTGGGTGCCGGACCGTCCGGCCCTTCATCTGATAAAAGCAGCTCCTTTGCTTTGGTCACTTTGGAGTCTCCGCAAAACAACATGATCAACTTTAATTTTTAACCTGTTGAATATCAGTCATTTACATTTTTTTGATACGTAAATTAATTTGCAGAGACTCCTTATCCCAAGTTTCTTATTTTCATTCACAAAGGAGATCCCCCAAAATAAAATACTCAACAAAAATTAAATTGTGTAGTATCTTGGGCTTGCCATGAAAGCCCTGCCCTACGAATCCATCTCCCGCCGTTATCAACGCGTCGCCGGAAGCCTCGACGAGAGAACCAGAAGGCTGTGGGCGGGGGCGGAAGCCGCCGAACTGGGCTACGGAGGGGTCACCGCCGTGGCCCGGGCCACCGGGCTCACCCGGAAAACTGTCGCCAAAGGCCAGTCCGAGGCGATCGGCGGCGGACAACCCCCCGCCGGGAAACGAATCAGAAAATCGGGCGGCGGCAGGAAGAGTATTGCGCAAGCCAGCCCCGCCATCGTCGAAGCGCTGGAAAAGGCCGTCTCACCGCACACCCGCGGTGATCCCATGCGCCCCCTGCGCTGGACCTGCAAGAGCACCGGAAACCTCGCCGCGGAGCTTCGCCGCCAGGGCTTCAAGGTATCCGCCGGAACCGTCGGGCGGATGCTCAAATCCGGGGGCTACTCCCTGCAATCCAACCGCAAGCGCTTCGAGGGCAGGCAGAACCCGGACCGCGACGCGCAATTCGAATACATCGCGGCAGCTGCGGAAGCATTCCATGAGCGGGGGCGCCCGGTGATCTCGGTAGACGCCTGGAAAAAAGAACTGGTGGGCAACTACCGCAACCCCGGCGCGGAATGGACTCCCAAAGGCGAAGCCCTGGAAGTGGAAGCCTATGACTTCATCGGCGAAGGCGGCAAGGCCATCCCCTACGGAGTCTACGACACCGGGCGCGACGAGGGCTGGGTCAGCGTGGGAGCCGACCGGGACACAGCCGGGTTCGCGGTGCGCGGCATCTCGCGCTGGTGGGAGGAAATGGGCGAGCGGGCCTATCCGCAAGCCCGTGAAATTCTCGTCGTGGCCGATGGCGGCGGCAGCGACGGATGGCGGACCCGGCTCTGGAAAGTGCGCTTGCAGGAGTGGGCGGACCGCGAGGGACTCAAGGTGATGGTCTGCCACCTGCCGCCCGGCGCCAGCAAGTGGAACAAGATCGAGCGCTGGATGTTCTGCCACATCACACGCAACTGGCGCGGGGTTCCGCTGGTCAGCCACGAAGTGGTGGTGAGCCTGATCGGGGCGACAACGACTGGGGCGGGACTGCGTATCGAGGCGGAACTGGATACCGGCGGCTATCCGGCGAGCATCAAGGTCGGCGACGCGGAAATGGAGGCCCTCGCCATCCAGCGCGCCGACTTCCACGGCGAATGGAACTACTGTTTCCTCCCCAGGAATACTTGATTACTTTATTTTGCAGAGATTCCTAAGCGAATGAAAAAAAGAGGCAAGGATCTCCAGAAGTTGAAGGCCGCCATCAACCTTCTCGTGACCGAGAAGCCATTGCCTGATCGCTACAGAGATCACTCCTTGAGCGGGAACTGGGCTGGATGGCGTGATTGCCATATTGAACCAGACTGGTTGCTACTGTATAAAGTCACTGAGGATGTGCTGATGCTCGGACGCACGGGAACACACGCCGACCTCTTCTAACAAGAACAATGCCGAGCAAGATGCGCACCTAACCGCTGACCCGCCGCGAGTCGAAAATTTACCGTAATGACAACCCCAAGCGACAGTCGAAGGCCAGCCGCCGGTCGGCGGTAGGTGGCCTCGGACGTTATTCCAGACTCCAGATTTCTTGACTCTTGATTCTTCCACCCGCTTCTCTGGCATCGCCCGCCTCTATGGCCTTGGTGCCTTGGAGGCTTTCTCCCGGGCCATCGTGACCGTCGTCGGTCTCGGCGGGGTCGGCTCGTGGGCGGTCGAGGCCCTCGCCCGCTCCGGCCTCGGCCATCTCGTCCTCATCGACCTCGACGACCTCTGCCTCACCAACACCAACCGCCAGATCCACGCCCTCCAGGACACCGTCGGCCAGGCCAAAACCACCGCCCTCGCCGCGCGCTGCCGCCAGATCAATCCTGGCATCCGCCTCACCCTCCACCAGGAATTTTACACCGAAAAAACCAGCGAGCGCCTCCTCGCCACCCCCCGCCCCCACGTCCTCCTCGACGCCATCGACTCCACCCGCCACAAATGCCACCTCCTCGCCGCCTGCCGGGAACGCGGCATCCCCGCCATCACCAGCGGCTGAGCCGGAGGCCGCACCGATCCCTCCCGCGTCCTCCTTAGCGACCTCTCCCGCACCCACGGCGACGCCCTCCTCCACGCCGTCCGCCGCACCCTTCGCGGCCACCACCACTTTCCCAAGGCGGAAAAAAAAGCCCGCAAGTTCGGCATCCCCGCCGTCTTCTCCCCCGAGCCCCC
>JBKEDB010000028.1:0-95406 GCA_047975195.1 Cumulibacter sp.
TCGGTACTCAGTTGCGCGCGGACCGGAGGCTGGCAGCAGAGGTGCGTGCACGAAAGGTCGGCGTACGGGTGCTGGCACCGCTGGGTCTGTGTTTCCTGCCGTCGTTCATCTGCCTTGGTGTCGTGCCGATGGTGATCGGCCTCGCCAGCGACATTCTTTGACCAGACGAACGGCTACAGGAACCGCACGAACTGGCAGGAGGCACCTGCCATGACGAAGGAGGAAACGATGTACGACACGACTAATGACTACTCCTACCGCGCCAAGGACCGGATCAGGCGGGGGTGGGAGGTCCTGTATTCAGCCATTCCGAAGATGCGTCGCGGGTTCGCGGCAGCGCTGTTGTGGCTGGTGGATCGACTGCTCGGCCCGGCGCGTGCACGGTCTGCCGATGCCGGAATGACAACAGCCGAATACGCCGTAGGGACCATCGCCGCCTGCGGGTTCGCGGCGATTCTCTACCAAGTGGTGACCGGTGACTCGATCATCTCTGCGCTCAGCGGCCTCATCACCAAGGCTTTGTCGTCGCTCTGATGGGACACCCCATGTGCCGGCTGCCGCAGAGGCGGCGGGGGCACGGCAGGCGGTCCGACGGCGGAATGGTCACGGCCGAGGTGGCGCTCGCGCTGCCGGCATTGGTCATCGTTGTGGCCGCGTTGCTCTCAGTCATAGCTGCGGTCGCCGGTCAGCTGCGTTGCGTGGCGGCGGCGCGGGAAGGGGCGCGGGCCGCGGCGCGTGGTGAGTCCGCTGAGGTGGTGCAGCAACTGACGATTCGCGCCGCGCCGGAAGGTGCGCAGGTCGACGTGAGTTCGGCGGCTGACACGGTCACGGTCGTTGTTACCGCGAGTGTGCACCCACTCGGTGTGTCGGTGGCCGAGATTCAGGTCAGCGGGCAGGCAACGGCACTGCGTGAACCTGAGCCAGCCACGCCCGGAGCATCGATGGCGACCCTCGGTCCGTGGCTTCCGGTGCTCGCGTGGCGATTGCGAATGCGTGACGGTCCACGACGTGCACGATCCGAGGCGTCGAGCAGACGCCGCCAGCGGCGTAGCGGGGCGGGTGACCGAGGTAGCGGAACTGTGTACGCGGTGGCGCTGCTGGCCGTCCTTGGGGTCGTCGCCGGCGGCGTCGCGTTCGTGGCCAAGGCTTACGTGGCGCAGCAACGCGCCGCCGCAGCCGCTGACCTGGGAGCGCTCGCCGGTGCGCGAGCTCTGGTCGACGGGGTCAGCGACCCGTGCGCGGCGGCTGATCAGATCGTGCAGCGCAACGGTGCGGATCTCGCCGATTGCGTCATTGAGGGGCAGACTGTGCTCATCACGAGCTCCGTTGCCGTTGATCTGGGCGGCTTCGGAGTCCGGGAGGCGACTGCACGCGCGCGGGCCGGGCCCGTAGGCGTCGGGCGAGGTGGGTAACTCTGGCGATTGGCTGTCCTGCGCAGAATCGTCGCTGCCAGGTTGCTACTGAGGCACAGCGCCGAGACGGCCCAAAGCGTGTGCGCAGGCGGGCCTCACCTGAAACGATGGTCGCGCCTCGAGGAAAACGGCCCGTGCGCGCGCCGGAAACCAGCCCGTACGCGCGAAGGCATGGCCACAGGGGTGATCGGTCAGGTGAGGTCCGCAGTCAAGAAGTCAATTCCCGCGTCCTTGAACCGGCGAGCGCCGGGGGCGTTGAAATGGTGGCGGCCGGGAATCTCGACGAACGCTCCGTGGGGAAGCAGAGATGCGAGGTGCTTGGCGTCATCGAAAATGGAGTCGACGGTGCCTGCAGCGACGAGAGTCGGTTGCCGCGGCGCGTCGCCCATGTCGGGGTTCTCGTCACCGAAACGCATTCCCCCGGCGAGCGCAACAAGCGCGCGAAGGTCGTTGTCGGGTACACGCTCGGCGAGGCGTACGTAGTTCTGAGTTGCCGGATCCGTTACTGGTGTGCCATCGGCAATGTACGCGTGTGCCTGCTTGAGGTCGAGTCGTCCGAGCGGGCGTCCGTCTGGAATCCCGCCTAGTACGGCGCGCTCGACTCGGCCTTGTAGCTCGGTTGACACGTGCCAGCCGACGCGCGCGCCGAGTGAGTACCCGAGGTAGCGAACCGGATCGACGAGATAGACGTCGAGAACCGCTTCGACGTCCGCGATGAGCGCGGGCATCGTGTAGGCCTCGGCGTCGGACGGCTTATCGCTCAGGCCGTGTCCGCGTTGATCGACGCCGATAACGCGGAGTCCCGACCTTACGAGGCGCGATACCCACCCAGTGTTGACCCAGTTGTCGCGGCAGTTCGACGCGAAGCCGTGTACCGCTATGACCGTGGGCGCATCGTCCTCACCCCAGGTATAGGTCGCGATTCGCAGACCTTCGTGCGACATTACATACTTTGGCTGCGGCATCTCGGGGAACAAAGGGAAGGACATCTTGTCATCCTGCGCTAGTCGGGCTGAGGTGTGTACACGCGGGCTTGCCCTCACGAGTGAGTCGCGACTATTGCCGGCCTACCGGGCAGCGATGGAACGCGACTATGTCGACGTGACTGTGTCTACGCGACCACGTGGCTATGTGCGTGTGATCTCGCGGCAATCGCACGTGCTCGCGGCCATTCACCGCGTCGACCGGATCAACCCGTCGAACGGATCAACCGAGGACTCGACTCGACGGTGAATTCCGCCGGATCGACCTGCCGCAGGGCACCGAGGACCGCATGCAGTACGGCGATGGCCCCGTCTTTACTCAACGGGTCGTTTCCGTTGCCGCACTTCGGCGACTGTATGCAGCTAGGGCATCCGGAGCGGCATCCGCACGCCTCGATTGCCTGAAGCGTCGCGCCGAGCCACTGCGGGGCGCGCATGAACCCCTGAGCTGCGAACCCTGCGCCGCCGGCGTGTCCGTCGTACACGAACACGCTGGGGCGCAAGGTGTCCGGATGCATCGCGGTCGACACCCCGCCGATATCCCATCGGTCACAGGTCGCGATCAACGGCAGTATGCCGATCGAGGCGTGTTCGGCGGCATGCAGCGCGCCGGGGAGGAGCGCTGAAACATCGCCCACGGGCCCCAGCGATTCGACAGCCTCCTCGGACAACGTCCATAGCACCGCGCGGGTGCGCAGTTGGTGTACCGGAAGGTCGAGGGCGGTCTGATCCAGCACCTCGTTCGTTGAGGTTTTCCGCCTCTGAAAGGAGACCACCTGATGTGAGACGTCGACGTCCACCAGATGTAGGTCGACCGGACCCGCGCTCACCGACCGGATGACCTCCAGAAGCCGAATATCACTGCGATCCTGCGAGTAGGTCGAGTACGGCGGATTCTCCGAATGCATCAATGCGACACGCTCGTCCAAGTCCAATTCGTCGACGATCCAGGTATCACCGCGATGCAGGTACACCGCGCCCGGGTGTACGGTGCCGTCGGCCGCCGCCGAATCGATGGTGCCGACCATCGCCCCGGACGCGGAGTCCACGAGCGCGACCGTGGCGCCCGCACCACGGATATCGACCAGCGGGCGATCCAACGCGTTGTAGAACCATCCCGTCGGACGACGCCGTACCACGTGATCGCCTGCCAGTTGCGCAAGCACCTCTCGCGCGATCTCGCCGCCGAACAGTTCGTCGGTTTCGGCGTGGGTGATGGGCAACTCGTACGCCGCGCACGCCAGCTGTGGCGCGAGGACGTGTGGATTGGTCGGGTCCAGCACCGTGGCCTCAACCGGCCGATCAAACAACGCCTCCGGATGGTGCACCAGATACGTATCCAACGGTTCGTCGCGCGCGATAAACACCGCCAGTGCCTCATTGGCGCGTCGACCCGCTCGGCCGACCTGCTGCCAGATCGATGCGATCGTGCCCGGGAAGCCCGCGACGATCACGGCGTCCAGACCAGCCACATCTATTCCGAGTTCCAATGCAGTCGTCGCCGCCGCGCCCAGGAGTTCGCCGCTCGATAGCGCGGCTTCTAGCGCGCGCCGCTCCGACGGCAGGTAGCCCGAGCGGTACGCCGCGACCCGATCAGTCAACTCTGTTGCGCAGGCGTCACGTAGATGCTGCCGCGCGGTGAGCGTCACGATTTCGGCGGCCCGTCGGGACCGTACGAAGACCAATGTGCGGCGACCGGCGATCACCAGGTCGGCCAGCAACCGCGCCGCTTCTGCGGTGGCGCTGCGTCGGATTGGCGCACCGCGATCGCCGGTCAACTCAGTCAGCGGCGGTTCCCACAGCGCAAACGTCCGCCCCCCAGTCGGTGCCGCGCTCTGCGTCACCGCTACGCAATCGGTACCGACTAGACGCGAAGCCGTTTCAGCGGGATTGCGCGATGTTGCCGACGCAAGCACGAAGGTCGGGTACGCACCGTACTTCGCGCAGATGCGACGTAAGCGACGCAGCACGTGCGCCGTGTGCGAGCCGAACAGGCCGCGGTAGATATGACATTCGTCGATCACGACGTACCGTAGCCGCCGGAAGAACATCTGCCATTGACTATGTCGCGGTAACACCGAGCGGCTGAGCATGTCCGGGTTGGTAAAGATCCATCGCGCATGCTCGCGCACCCAGTCCCTCTCGTCCGGCACCAAATCGCCGTCGTACGCAGCGGCTCGGATCCCGGTTGCGCCGCCAGGATCGATATTCAGCTCGTCGATAGCCCGCAATTGATCGTGCGCGAGGGCCTTCGTCGGCGAGATGTACAGCGCTCTGGCCCGTCGATCGTTCAGCAACGCGCACAACACTGGCAACTGATACCCCAACGACTTGCCGGTCGCCGTACCGGTCGCGATCACCACCGATTGCCCGTGCCACGCGTGTTCGGCCGCGACGATCTGATGCTGCCAGGGTTGCTGCACGCCGCGGGCACCGTAGGCGGCGCGGACGTCGGGGCGGACCCACGACGGCCAGTCGCTGCTCGCGCCGCGGCGTGCCGGTAACGCCTCAATGTGCGTGATCGGCGAGTCATCAGCCGCCGTTACCGAAGCCAAAAAAGCTCCGGTCCACTCGTTCGTACGCACCCACTCAGGGTGCCACGACCCGGCGACACCTCGGCCGATGCCGCGCAAAACGCAGTCTGGGCGAGGCGTCGGTCGCTATACATCGATAAGGACGCTCCTGGACTGCGTCTTCAGTGGCTGTGGGGTCGAATTCACCCGCCGCCGGCCCGCGAGCCGGCCGGAGCTGTCGGCGGGGCGAACTAGGCTTGGTGGCGTGCCAGGTCAGCTCCCACTCTTCGAGTCCGACGGTGCCGAGTTGTCCGTCGACGACCTCGACGGCGTGTTGCTGGGCACCGGCCACGTCGTGCGCCGTGATGGCCAAGCTAGGGTGTCGGTCCTCGTGGACGAGGTATGGCGGGCAGAGGCGCTCTGCGCCGAATTCGACGCGCGCGGCCTCGACACGACCTACGAAATCAATCGCGACGAGGGGTCGGCACTGCTGGTTCGTACGGCTCTGACCGATCGCCTGAACCCGATCGCCGAGCGCTGGCAGCTCGGTCGCCGCCGTACCGGGAGAACGATCAAACTCACAGGTGCCGCGTTACGGCTCTGGGTACTGTGCGCGGGACGCCGAACCGAGGCCGGCTACCTGCTTGGGCTCGCGCCGTCAGAGGAAATTCGCTGGGCGCCGGCCGGTGCGGCGCTCGCCGCGGTGGGCCTCACCGCGACCCTCGTCGGCCCGCGCGGAGGGGGCCCGGCCTACCGAGTCACGTCCGCCAAACGACTGGCGCGACTGGCCGCGCTGACCGGGCCGCGCCCCGATATGGCCCCGGAATATGTCTGGCCATAACAGCGCCGAACGCTTACCATTCGCCCACGGCGTCGGGTTCCGGGAACCTGCGTGACGTGGCGCTCGTTGCGCCAGGCGCACGCAGAGTGCACCCTATAGCCAGCGAAACACGCTCACATATAAAGAAGAAGCGGGGAGATCTCTATTTCCACGACATCCGCAACCAGCACCGACCTCGACGAATCCGAGGAGCTGGCGGACACACCAGCGGCCAACGGCGGCCGCAAACTCGTCATCGTCGAGTCGCCCAAAAAGGCACAGATGATTTCGGGGTACCTTGGATCCCAGTACGACGTCGAAGCCAGTTTCGGCCACGTTCGTGATCTACCCAGTAAGCGCAACCCGCTTCCGGAGAAGCTCAAGTCGCTGCCGCACGCTCGCCTTGGCGTCGATACCGACAACGACTTCACCCCGATCTATACGGTCGGCCCGGACAAAAAGGCGCAGGTTGCCAAGCTCAAGAACCTGTTGAAGCAGGCTGACACGCTGTATCTCGCCACGGATGAGGACCGCGAAGGCGAGGCCATCGCGTGGCACCTGATCGAGTTGCTCAAGCCTAAGGTTCCCGTGCATCGCATGGTGTTCCACGAGATCACCCCGCAGGCAATCCGTGAGGCGATCGACAACACCCGCGAACTGAACTACGACATGGTCGAGGCGCAGGAAACCCGCCGCATCCTGGACCGCCTCTACGGCTACGAAGTCTCACCGGTGCTGTGGCGCAAGGTCGGTCAGGGGTTGTCTGCCGGTCGCGTGCAATCCGTCGCTACGCGGATCGTGGTCGAGCGCGAGCGCCTCCGGATGAAGTTCAAAGCCGCAGATTACTGGTCCGTCTCCGGCGTATTCGGCACCGGCCTGAAGCCCGAAGACCCCAGCGAACCGACCTCATTCAAAGCCACACTGCAGTCCGTGGACGACGTCCGAGTGGCCGTCGGGCGGGACTTCAACCCAGACACCGGGCTGGCCCGTACCGACGTACTGCACCTCGACGAGGCCGGTGCGCGGGGCCTGATCGCACGCCTCGACGGCGCAGCTTTCAAGATTTCGCGCGTCGATGAGAAGCCGTACCGTCGCCGCCCTGCGGCGCCGTTCATGACCTCGACGCTGCAACAGGAGGCTGGCCGCAAGCTGCGCTGGACCTCCCAGCAGACCATGCGTACCGCCCAACGGCTGTACGAAAACGGCTTCATCACCTACATGCGTACTGACTCGACCACGCTGTCGGATACGGCGCTGAGCGCCGCCCGCACTCAGGCGCGCGAGTTGTACGGCGACGCCTACGTTCCTACCGAACCTCGGCGCTACCAGCGCAAGGTGAAAAACGCGCAGGAGGCACACGAGGCGATCCGGCCGGCCGGCGACGAAGTCCGTACGCCGGGACAGGTCGCGCGATCGATGTCCTCGGATGAGTTCCGGCTGTACGAGCTGATCTGGATGCGTACGATCGCCTCGCAGATGGCAGACGCCGTCGGGCAGACGGTGTCGATCCGGCTCACCGGCACGTCCTCCAGTGGTGAGACGGCCGAGTTCGGTGCGAGCGGTACCACGATTACCTTCCCGGGGTTCCTGCGCGCGTACGTCGAAGGTCGTGACGATGAGCAGGCCGGAGGCGATGACGAAGAGCGGCGGATGCCGCGCGTCGAGCGCGGTCAGCAGGTGAGTGGGGAATCGTTCGACGCCAAGGGCCACACGACGACGCCGCCGTCTCGCTACACCGAGCCCACGCTGGTGCAGGCGCTCGAAGAACTCGGAATCGGTCGTCCAGCGACGTACGCAGCGATTATTCAGACCATCCAGGATCGTGGATATGTTTGGAAGAAGGGCTCCGCGCTGGTGCCGTCTTTCACCGCATTCGCGGTCGTGGGGTTGATGGAGAAACACTTCACCCGATTGATCGACTATCAGTTCACCGCTGAGGTCGAGGAGGATCTGGACCGCATCGCCGAGGGCGCGCGCAGCCGGGTCGACTGGCTGACTCGTTTCTACTTCGGTGGCGACGGCGGTAACACCGCCGGAATCGGCGCGATTGGCGGCCTGAAGAAGCTCGTCGCCGATAACCTCGGCGAAATCGATGCTCGCGGTATCAACTCCATCCCGGTCGACGACGACGTCGTCGTCCGCGTCGGACGTTATGGCCCGTACCTGCAGAAGGGCGGACCGGACTCCGAGCAGCGCGCTTCTTTGCCCGACAACCTGGCGCCGGATGAATTGACGCCGGAGAAGATCGAAGAACTCCTATCGGCGCCGTCGGGAGACCGGGAACTCGGCACGGATCCCGAGTCGGGCTTCCCGGTCGTGGCGAAGTCGGGACGCTATGGACCATACGTCTCAACCGTGCCACCTGAGGACTCGAAGACCCCGGCGCGGACAGCCTCACTGTTTAAGTCGATGTCGCTTGAGGAGATCACGATCGACGATGCGCTGCGACTGTTGCAGCTGCCGCGGAGCGTCGGCGCGGATACCGAGGGTAACGAGATCCTTGCGCTGAACGGCCGCTATGGCCCGTACATCAAGAAGGGCACGGACACTCGCTCAATCGAGTCCGAAGAGCAGCTGCTCACGCTCACCTTGGGGGAGGCGCTGGCGATCCTGGCGCAGCCGAAACAGCGTGGCCGCGCAGCCGCGAAGCCACCGCTGAAGGAACTGGGTGAGGATCCGGCCAGCGGTAAGAAGATGATCGTCAAGGACGGTCGCTTCGGGCCGTACGTCACCGATGGTGAGTACAACGCTTCGCTGCGCAAGGACGACTCGGTCGAGGAACTCACCGATGAGCGGGCCGCGGAGTTGCTCGCGGACCGGCGCGCTCGCGGACCGGCCAAGAAGACCACGAAGAAGACCACGGCCAAGAAAACAGCTGCGAAGAAGACGGCTGCGAAGAAATCTGCGGCTAAGAAAACGACTGCCAAGAAAACGACTGCCAAGAAGGCCACGGCTAGGACGACGACCGCGAAGAAGACTACGGCTAAGACGACGACGGCTAAGAAGGCGACCGTGAAGAAGGCGGCGGCAAAGAAGACTGCTCCGTCCGAATAGCAAGTGGTCCACCGCACGATTGGGTGAGCCTAGTAGCGATCGCCCTACTCGGCGTCCTGCGGCGTTGCCGCCTCCTCGCCCGAGGGCTCGGCCGGCCGACGCCCGAGGGGGCGCGGTCGGCCGACGATGGAGGGAGTGGCGTCCCGTTGGCAGCCGTCGACTACGTGAGGTCGACGGTGGAGGCCCAGCGCGTGCGGATGTGTCGGTGGGCGTGCGTGTCGGTGGGCGGGTGCTGATCGGCGGCCGCACATCGGCGCTGGGGTGTCGCTTGCAAGTGGCGTCGCGCGTCGGTGGTGGGGTGTCGCTTGGAAGTAGGCGTCGCGCGTCGGTGGTGGGGTGTCGCTAGGAAGTAGGCATCGCGCATCGAAAGTGGGGAACTTTCCCCGCTTTCGATGCCTTTCTCCGCTCTCGCGGCGTACCTACGCGCTCGCGGCGCGTCTCTGCTTTCGATGCCGATCCCTGCGATCGATGCCTTTCTCCGCGCTCGGGGCGTGTCTCGGCTCTCGCGGCGCATCTACCCACTCGCCGACTATCCCTGTCTCGGCGGGAGACACCCACGCTCGAGGCGGACGCCGGCCTCGAGAGCGGGCAGTGGAGTTAGTCGGTTTCCATGGGACAGGCTGGGTCCGTGGACCACTCGAGTAGCGAGTTGTCATACACAGCCCAGTGGTCATTTCCGATGAGCGCGAGCGCGAAGGCGTCCACGGTCGCGGCGATCCCGCCGCCACAGTAGGTGATGACCGGCGTATCGGTGTCGACGCCTTGCTCGGCGAACCTGGCGCGGATCGTCTCCACCGGAGCAAAGGCGCGGCCGCCATCGGTCAAGATCGACGCCGCGGGCACACTGACGCTGCCCGGGATCCGGCCCGGCCGCCCGTAGTGAGCGCCGCCCGTCCCGGCGTACTGCTCGGCCGACAGGGCGTTCACGATCACGGCCCCATCTGCGTCGGCGACATCCGCCTTGCCCGCGTACCGAGACCGATCCGGCGACGCCGAGTACGTCGACGTTGGTTGCTGCGGGACGTCAACCGCTGCTGCCGAAGTCCGATCGCCGAGTGCGGCAGTCCCCGTAGCAATCGCGCCGAGCGCGGAAGTGAGGTCGGCGCCCGCCGACGCGTCGGAGCCGCTTGCTGACGCGTCCGACTCTGAACCACCAGCTTGCTGACTGTCGCCGGGCGTTGATTCTCCTGGCCCCGACGTCTGAACGCGGTAGCCCGCATCGGTCCACGCCTGCAGACCGCCATTGAGGATCGACACCCGCTCGTGCCCCATCGCCCGCAGTACGTACCAGGCTCGAGTGGCGACCATCAGTTGCCCAGTCGTGTACAACACGATGTGGTCGCCGTCTTGAATCGTGAGCGATCCGAGTAACTGTTCG
Organism: Cumulibacter sp.; assembly: GCA_047975195.1. Classification (GTDB taxonomy): domain Bacteria; phylum Actinomycetota; class Actinomycetes; order Mycobacteriales; family Antricoccaceae; genus Cumulibacter. Next base: position 10,161 of record JBKEDB010000028.1, read on the forward strand.
ATCTGCCCGCTGCCGGGCAGGGTGTACGGAAACTCGCCGTCCGGATCAGACAGGTCCTCGACCATGTCCACGTGATCGGCACCGGGAATGTGACCACGATCGAAGTCGGGCCGACCCGAGGTGATCTTCGACGGTCCGACCGGCTGCGGGACCATGTGCGTCGTGCAGTCCAACACCTTGACTGAGTCGAGGTGCTCGTGCAGCCAGTCGGCCGATACCAGTAGTGGGAATGATTCCGTCATCTCGTAACCGCCATTCGTCGCCACGCGCATAATCTAGATGGTCATCTGAGCCGATGATATGAGGAATCGAGATGACCCTGACCGACGCGACGAATGGGCTGGCACTGTCAGACGGTGACAGAAACCCGACACCTACCGCCGACCGGGTCATTGGCGTAGTCGGCCTGATCGGCGTGATAACGGCAGCGGTGCTGTGCGCATGGCTGGATCTCGCCGTCGGTGAAGGGATCCATGGCAGCACCATCTCCGGTTACGTCTTCACCCATCCCATCACGTTCACCACGGCCGTGATCGCGCTCATCATCGGCTCGATCGCAGTGCTGGTGGGGATGTTGCGTCGCGGCATGACGAGCGTCCGGCATGCCGGTACCTGGCTGATGATGCTGTGGATCATCGGAATGACCATGGTGGCGGTGTTCCCGAAGCACAACTGGTCCGTTGGCCCGTCGCTCAGTGGCCACCTGCACCGAGCGGGCAGCCTTATCGCGTTCTTCGCGCTGCCATTGGCCGTGACACTGCTGGTACGAGGGGCGCGCCGTCGTGGTTTGGGCTGGGCCGCGCACGCCGCGCGCGGCTTCGCCGTCGCGGCGTACGCCTATCTGGGCTACCTCGGCATGCAGATCACGCTCGCCGAGCGGGACGGCGTGCGCTGGTATCGCGCCGTTCCACTCGGGTTGAGCGAGCGGGTATTGCTGGTTCTGGAGGTGCTGGCGTTGGCGATGCTCTCGTTCGGTCTGTCGCGGCGGCGCCTGGTTGTGCCGCCGGAGGGCTAGACGAGCGCGTCGGCGATCGGCGTGGTGCCGCCATTGCAGCGTAGCGTCACACTGTTCAGATCGCCTCGGTCAACGACTTCTGCGATCAACCGGGCGACCGTCGCGCGCGGGATCTGACCGGCAGCCACAGAGCCGCTGGCATCGGCGCCGGTGGAGGGATCCAGTTCGATACCGCCCTCGGACTCGAGGGTGAGCCTGGACGGAGCCAGGATCACCCAATCGGCGACGCTGGCGCGGATCGCTTCGTCGACGACCGACTTCGCTTCGGCGTACGCGTAGAAGCCGTTCTCTGCCGGCACCCCATGCGTACGGCTTGAGCCGAAGTAGGAGACCATGATGAACCGCGCTCCGGAGCGGACGACGGCGTCCAACATGCGCAGCGCCGCATCTTGATCGACGGCCTTGGTACGCGCGGGATCTCCACCACCGGCACCTGCGGACCACACGACCACGTCGTAGCCGGCGACCAGGTCGTCGACTTGTGGCTGATCGAGTGTTTCGATGTCGGCGACCATCGCCGTAGCGCCAGTGGATTCGACATCCCCCGCATGATCGCGATTGCGAACCACAGCCGTCGTATCGTGCCCGCCGGCGACGAGCATCGGCTCCGCGAGTAGCGCGATTTTTCCGTGACCACCAATAACCAGTACTTTCGCCATAGCCCGAACCTACCCGCGTCCGCGACCCGTCGCCGGGGCGCCTGCAGGGTCGCGCGGCTGCCCTCGACGCTTAACTGAAGGTGACCGTCAGTGGTGCGTGATCGCTCCACCGTTCGGCGTACGTCGGTGCCCGTCCGACGAGCGCTGAGGCGGCGCGTTCGGCTAGTCGCCGGGTCGCGAGCTGATAATCGATCCGCCACCCCGAGTCGTTATCGAACGCCTTGCCGCGCCAGGACCACCAGGTGTACGGGCCTGGCCCGTTTCCGCCGAACTTGCGACCGAGGTCGATCCAGTCGCCGTCGTGGGTAATCGGTGATGGCTCGGCCGCGTCGCGATCCCAACCGTGCCCGAGCCACTCGTCGAAGTAGGCCCGCTCTTGCGGGAGGAACCCGGACTTCTTGACGTTCCCTTTCCAGTTCTTGATGTCCACGTCACGGTGCGCAACGTTCAGGTCGCCAGTGATCAGCGCTTCGCCCTCGTCGGCGGCAGAGCGGGTTGCGAGTTCGGCGAAACGCTGCTTCATTGCGTCCATGAATCGCATCTTCTCGATCTGTTTCTCGGTTTCGGCCTCGCCGGTGTGCACGTACGCGGAGACCACGGTGAGCACACCATGCTGCGGTGACGGTAGGTCAACCTCGATCCAGCGTCCGTCGTTGGTGAAGTCGTCGAGCCCGACCCGTACAGCGTCTGGTTCAACGCGAGATAACACGGCTACGCCGGCTCGTCCGGCGGTGCTCGCGACGGCGTGCGCCCGGTGCCACCCTTCGAATGCGGTGCCGGCTAGAGCGACGTCCAGATGCGCATCCGATCCGCGGACCTCCTGCATCGTGATGACGTCCGGAGCAGCGGCAGTCAGCCACTCGATACCGCCGCGGCGTACGGCGGCGCGGATGCCGTTTACGTTGACTGTGGTGATGGTGCAGGCCAAGACAGATCTCCTCCGCCTGGCGAGTGCGCGTGGACCAGGCGCAGGTCATGGTAGTTGCGCCGCGCGCGGCGAGAACGGACCGGGCAGTCGTCAGTGTGGCTGCGCAGCGATCTGGATCAACCGATCACGTACCCGATCACTGGCGGCGGCGTCCGGTGGCACCAGCGCACGCAGCGGACGGCGCAGGTCGATATTCCGCAACGGCACGTGCACCAGGCGACCATCGGCTATCTCGGCCCCGACCGCCAACCGAGACAGCACCGCATGACCGGCGCCGGACATGACGGCGAGTTTCACTTCGGAGTTGCTGTCGCGTTCGATGGCCTGCGGGCCGAGGCGTCCGATCGCGCGTTCGAGGGTGTCGCGGGTGCCCGAGCCGACTTCGCGGGTGACCAATGGCAGGGTCGGCAGATCCTCGGCGCTGAGGGTCGTTGACGGCGTACCGGCGGGCCCAACGAGAACCAGCTCGTCCTCGCCGACGTTGATCGAGTGCAGATCATCGGGCGTGCGGGGAGTCTCGATGAAGCCGAGGTCTGCTTCGCGGCGGCGCAGTCTCGCGACGACTTCCGCTGAGTTGCCGACGTGCAGCCGGATCTTCACCGCCGGCTGGTCCGCGCGGAGCACCGATAGCCACCGTGGCACCAGGAACTCGGCCACGGTTTGACTCGCCGCCAGGCGTAGGCGCGAGCGGCCGCGCTGCCGCAGCGCTTCCACGCCGCGGGTTAGATCACCCATCGCCCTCAGCACCTCAGTCGCCCACTCGGCAACCACCCGGCCGTCATCGGTGAGCCGGCTACCGGCAGGTGTACGCCGCAGCAAAGTGACGCCTAGGTGTCGCTCGAGACTCGCGATGCGGGTGCTCGCGGTGGGCTGGCTGATCTTTTCGGCGCGGGCTGCCGCGCCGATCGAACCGAGGTCGACCACCGACATGAACAACCGTAGCGCGTCAAGATCGGGCTGCCGGATCATAGCCGAATCCTATGACCTGCATTCCGAGTTCGGTGGTACCGGCTCGCGAGGAAAGCAATCAGACTGGCTCCGTGACGATTACTGCGAGCCGAGGCCAACGCGCCCTGATGTGGACCAAGTCAGTGCTACCCGGACTGCTGATGGCGGCCGCCGGTGCCGGCATCGGATACCTCGTGCACGCGTGGTTGCCCGGTGTGCAGCCGGGAACGATAGCGGTCGCTCTCGGTGCGTTGTGCGTGAACCTGCGGATGGTGCCGGACGCCGCAGGCAGCGGGCTGACATTCGCCAGTAAGAAGCTGTTGCGGGTGGCTGTCGTGCTGCTCGGATTCGCGCTGTCGCTGCGCCAAGTCGCCGAACTCGGTGGTCCGGGCCTGCTGGTCGTACTCATTACCGTCACGATCGCGTTCTTTGGGACGATAGCGCTCGCGCGCGTGCTGCGGGTGCGCCGCGCTACCGGATTGCTTGTCGCCACCGGGTTCTCGATCTGCGGAGCCTCGGCCATCGCGGCAATGGAGCCGCTCGCGAAAGGGAAGAAGGACGACACCGCCGTCTCGGTCGCGCTGGTCACCCTGTGCGGCTCGCTAGCTATCGTCGTCCTGCCGCTGCTGAGCCGCCCACTCGGACTCACCGATCCGCTTGCGATCGGTCAGTGGGTCGGTGCGTCGGTGCACGACGTAGGGCAGGTCGTCGCGACTGGCAACGCCGTCCCCGGCAGTCTCGAATCGGCGGTCATCGTGAAGCTGACGCGGGTAATCCTGCTCGCGCCGATGGTCTTCGGCGTCGGTCTCTACCTGAGCCGGCGGCGCCACGCCGATACGTCCCGAACCGGGAAACCCCCGCCGTTGGTCCCATTGTTCGTGGCCTGCTTTATCGCCGCGATCCTGCTGAACTCCGTCTTCACGTTCCCGGAGACGCTGCTGGACATCGCCGGTACCGCGCAGGAGATCCTGCTTGCCGTCGCGCTGTTTGCGCTCGGCACCGGGATCAGTTGGCGGGTGATGCGCCGGGCCGGCGGGCGCCCGCTGTTGCTTGGTTTGCTGTCCTGGGCACTCGTGGCGGGTGTGGCGTATTGCGGAGTCATGTTGATCACCTGAGGGATCGATAGCCCCGATCAGCGGGTACTCCGCATCGCCCCGACAGTACCGGCGGCCCGGTCGTGCCGGTGGCCCGGTTGTGCCGGTGGCGCGGTCGTGCCGATCGGTGGCAGTGCTACTCACCGGGCAGTGGTGGTGACTGGTCGTTCTGGAGATACTGGCGCTCTGGGTATTGGCTGAGTTCAGGGCCGGTTCTCGTTAAGATCGAACACATGCCTCGTGATCGCGTGCCGACCGACATTCGACGAGTCGACGCAGAACGAGTCGATACAGAACGGAGCCGGCGCGACAGCGGATCCCCGCAAAAAACGCAGCGAAATCGAGCACGCATCGCCGTAGAGCCGATGGGGCGCCGATTTCGCTGCGTTTTTTGCGGCATAACGCGGGAGCGGCGTAGATGAAGTTCGCGCGCCGAGACGGCGGGACGCCGAAACCGCAGAAATCGGGCGACACGCTGTTGGGTATCAAGGCATTCCGACGGATGTGGGCTGCGATCGGCTTGTCGAGTTTCGGCGACTGGCTCGGCTTGCTCGCGATGATGGGCCTCGCGCAGCAACTCACCAAATCGGGCTCCGTCGAAGGGCAGGCCGCCGCGATCTCCGGCGTGTTGATCGTCCGGCTGCTGCCGGATCTGATTCTTGCCCCCATCGCGGGCAGCATCGCCGATAAGTTCGACCGGCGTAAGACCGTGATTCTCGGCGAGATTCTCGCGGGTGCGCTGTACGTGATGATCGCGCTGACCTATGACATCAAGACGATGTACGTCGGTCAGTTCGCGATCGAGGCCATCGGGCTGATCACTATGGCCTCGAAGAACACGCTGTGGATGTCGTCGGTGCCGCGACAAAAGATCGCACCGGGACAGCAAGTGTTGATGTTCAGTATCTACGGCTCATTTCCCTTGGCCGCGGGGTTCTACGCGATTCTCTCCTGGTTCCATTCGTTCTTCGTCGATGCGGCGTCATCTCCTGGACTCACCGAGGCCAAGTTCGTTGTCATCGCCGCGCTGTTCGTCGATGCGGCCACCTATTTCACGTCGGCGGCGATCATTTTCTGGTCGCGGCGGTTATTACCAGGGCACGCCGCCAGCGAACAGGACCGCAAGGACAGCATCATCAAGTTGATGGGCGAAGGCGTGAAGTTTGTCTTCTCCAATCCCACGGTGCGTGCGTTATTCATCGGCGTTATCGGTGCGTTCGCGGCCGCTGGCATCACCGCCGGCGTGGCGCTGACCTACGTCAACTCGCTGGATGCCGGGTTCGCCGGTTACGGCATTCTGCTGGGGGTCGCATTCACGGGACTGGCAGCGGGGATGGTGTCGGGGCCGCGGGTGCTACCGGCCGTTTCCCGCAAACGCATCTTCGGTGTCTCGATTGCGATCGCCGGTGGATTCTTGATGGGGATGGGCCTGGCGCCGACGTTCGTGCTGGGCGTCGTGTTCAGCTCCGGCGTCGGGTTCTTCGCCGGAATCGCCTGGATTCTCGGTTACACGATGATCGGGCAAGAGGTCGAGGAACATATCCGGGGCCGTACTTTCTCCTTCGTGGTGTCCTCAGGGCGGATCATGCTGATGATCACGCTGGCTCTGGGCCCGTTGCTTGCCGGACTGTTCGGGGACCGGGTTGTCCAGATCGGCGACGTGGTTTACATCTTCAGCGGCTCGGCGCTCACTCTGCTCGCCGCCGGGGTGATGGCGATGCTCGTCGGCGCCTACGCCGGCCGCAACGTCACCAACCGGCCCTTGGGTGTGCGGTGGTTGATGAGCCGAATGAAACCCCGTCGCGATGTGTTCGCCGAGAATCAACTGGGCATGTTCGTCGTCGTGGAGGGCGCTGACCGCGCGCGGGTCACCGAACAGGCGCGGCTGCTTGCCGCCCAACTGACTGATGACGGTTTCCCCGTAGTGCTCACCGGAGAGCCAACAGAATCCCCAGTGGGACGCCGCCTGGGAGCACTCATGGACCGCATTGCGGCTGCAGAACCGGGGGCGGACGACGTCCTACCGTCGACCGCCGTGTTCCTGGCCGCGGCCGATCGCTCCGAGCATGTGGAGAAGGTGGTCCGCCCGGCGCTCGCCGAGGGGCGGGTCGTCATCAGCGCGGGCTACATCGACACCACCGTTGCCTATTTCGGCGCGACGAGCGAGACCGACAACGAGGAGATCCTGCGACTGTCGAACTGGGGCACGCAGAGCCTGCGCCCTGACCTGACGGTCATCCTGGACGAGGACGTCGATCCCGCCACCGACATGGGCGTCGTCCGTGCCGCATTCCTGGAGCGCCGTGAAGCCGTCGTCCGCGGGTACGTCGTGGTGCGCTCCTCCGAGGGCGAGGACCTTGATCCGGACCTACTGCGGCAGGTGCGGGTGGCGCTGCATGTACGTCGGGATCTGATCCGATCGGAGGGGGAGCACTCGGTCTCCGAGCAGCCGTCTGGATGACGGTGGCGGCGGGTAGGTTAGACCGCGTGCGAGGACTCTTCATTTCGTTCGAAGGTGGCGAGGGAGCCGGCAAATCGACGCAGATCGCTCGGCTCGCCGAGTCGCTGCGGGCCCACGGGCACGATGTCGTCGTGACCCTGGAGCCGGGCGGCACCGAGCTGGGCCGATCAATACGGCGAATGCTGCTCACCTCCGGCAATCACGTCACGCCGCGTGCCGAGGTTCTGCTGTACGCCGCCGACCGCGCACATCACGTGGACACCGTGATCGAGCCTGCGTTGGCTGCCGGCAAGGTCGTCATCTGCGACCGGTACGCCGACTCCACATTCGCGTACCAGGGCGCCGGGCGCCGGTTGGATACGGACGCCGTGCGCGACATCATGAACTTTGCCGTCAGTGGCCGCTGGCCGGACCTGACCCTGCTGCTGGACGTCGACCCACGAACCGGACTGCAGCGGGCCCGAGGCGACGGCGAGGGCGACCGGATCGAGGCTGAAGGACTGACTTTTCACGACGCCGTACGCCGCGGGTTTTTGGACCTCGCCGACGCTGAACCCGAGAGATTTCAGGTCATCGATGCGTCCGCGTCGATGGACGAGGTCACCGCGCAGATCGGTGCCTGCGTTCGGGAGCGGCTGGGATGACCGTCGTGGATGCGCCAGCGGTCTACGACCAACTTGTCGGCCAGTCACAGGCCGTCGAGATCCTCACCCGCGCGGCGAGTGCGGCGGCGCAAATGATTGACGGGTCCGGGCCGGGCACGTCGATGACTCATTCCTGGTTATTTGTGGGCCCACCTGGTTCGGGACGCAGCACAGCCGCGCGCGCCTTCGCACAGGCCCTGCAATGCCAGTTCGGCGGCTGCGGCACATGTCCCGATTGCCACACCGTGAAGGTGGGTACGCACACCGATGTTCACGTCGTCACCCCGGAAGGGCTGTCGATCTCGGTGAAGGAAATGCGTGAGATCGTGCGGGTAGCAGCGTTCCAGCCCTCCGGTCGCCGGTGGCAGATCGTCATCATCGAGGACGCCGACCGCCTCACCGAGGGAGCCTCGAACGCTTTGCTGAAGGCGATCGAGGAGCCCAGCCCGCATACGGTTTTTCTGCTGTGCGCGCCCACGACGCACGAGGACGATGTTTCGGTGACGGTGCGCTCGCGCTGCAGGGTAGTGTCCCTTGGCACGCCGCCAGCGGATGCGGTGGCACACGTGTTGGTCAACCGGGACGGCATCGATCCGGACATCGCGCAGTGGGCCGCGCTCGCGGCGCAGGGGCACATCGGCCGGGCGAAGCGACTAGCTACCGACCCCAGCGCGCGAAAACGCCGACAGACCGTGTTGTCGATTCCGTTGCGGCTGGTGTCGATGGCGGGATGTCTGCAAGCTGCCGATGAACTCGTCGCGGCGGCAGAAGACGAAGCCAAGCAGATCAGCGAATCTCTTGATGCGCCTGAGAAAGAGGCATTGAGTCAATCTCTCGGGGCCGGCGGTACCGGTAAGGGAGCGGGAACCGCCGCGCGCGGTACGGCCGGTCAGATCAAGGAACTGGAACGTCGGCAGAAGACGCGTGCTACGCGGGTGCAGCGCGATTCGCTGGATCGCGCGCTTGTCGACCTGACCGGGTTCTATCGGGACGTGTTGCTTTTGCAGGTGGGCGCGGATGTGGCGCTGGTGCACGAGGACCACCGCGAGCAGGCCGCGGAGGCTGCTGATCTGGTGTCGCAGGCATGGGTGTTGCGAACCCTCGATCGACTCGTCGCCACCCGCGCCTCGCTGGAGGAGAACGTGAAGCCGCGAGTCGCCCTCGCCGCCCTCACTACGGCCCTGCGGCTACCTGCTTGCTAGGGTCCGAACCTGCCGGTTGCCCGCAAGTGCCGGGTAGTGGGTCTTACTCCTACAGCGATACGTCGTCGTCTACCTGCCTGGACAGCGCCCAAATGACGAGCACGCAAAATGCGATGACGATCAGACTCCAGATCGGCTGATACGGGACAAAAGCGAAATGCGTGACCGCCGCGATCGACGCGATGGTGATGCCGCCGATTCGCGCCCACGTCTGCTCCATGGCCAGGCCGAGGGCAACGGCCACCGACATGATTCCGACGATGAGATGAATCCATCCCCACACCGTCAGATCGAACATATAGACGTAATCGACGCCCGACACGAAGACCTTGTCTGCGGCGATGGCAGCGATGCCCAACAGGATCTGAAATAGGCCAACGAGTGTGAGTACAGCGACGGCAAACGCCGTACCGCCGAAAACGCCGGGATTGCTCATCGGCCGCTTGGTGGATTGGGCGGGTGTGCTCATGGGGCACTCCTTCGTAGTGACTGGACAACGACTTGGTGGGGTTACTCGGTCCGGAACACGTCTAGAATCGCAGCCTCTTGTTCGGTGGAGAGGTTGGTGAAGATCAGTCCGGCCGGTTCATTGCCGACGAGCGCATCGTGAATCTTGTCGACTACCGCGTCCGATGTCATCACAAACAGAGCTGACGTGCCCGGGGTGATCTGGTCGCGTACCCGGTTGATGAATCCATCGTCGATACCTACGTCGGTCAACGAGCCACTCAATGCACCGGTCACTGCGCCGAGAGCCGCACCGAGTAAGGGGACAAAGAAGATCAGTCCGAATAGCAAACCCCAGAATCCGCCGCCTAGCGCCCCGGACCCAATGGTGGAGGTGCGCTGTCGCGTGTTGGGTTTTTTGGCATTTTTCTCCCAGGAAACGGTGGCGGCGTCGTGGATGGTGACGATGTTTTCTCGTCCTAGGTCCGCCAAGATCTGCTCGGCCCGATCTGCGCCGTCGGGTGAATTGAACTTCCACACGGTGAGCGTTGGCTGTGGCATGGTTCCTCCCCAGGCAGTTCCGACGCCCCTAGCCTCAACGATCACCTGCGCGCCGTCCTCGCCCATTCCTGGTGAAGCGCAGCGCGCCACATCGGGTGCGCAGTGCAGGATGTACGACGTGCCTGGCCGCGGTGGTGATGGCCCAATTCGGTGAGGCATCGACACGAGCCGTCGTCAAGAGCGATCTCAGATCAGCTGAAGTTTGCGTGCCACCGCTAACGCGTCGCTGCGTCGTCCGACCGACAGCTTGTGATACATGCTTGAGATATGGGTCTTCACCGTGTTCTCGCTGACAATGAGGTTAGCGGCGATATCGGCGTACGTGGCGCCGCGGGCTAATTCGACGAGAACTTCGCGTTCGCGCGCACTGAGTGACGGCCGCACTGCTGGCTCGTCGGCCGTACTCGATTCCCGGACGGTCGCTGTTCTCGGTCGCAGCGATGCCACTACGCCGGGATAGTCGCGGTACGCCTCGATGAGTTCGTTCGCCCACGGAACCGCCACATCCGCGTGTTCGCGTAGTAGCCAACTCACCGGTGCGCCGTGCGTGCTCCACCCCAGGAATGGTGAGCGATTTCGGGTTCGTGCCGAGGAAGCGATCGCTTCCTCGATGATGGTGCGGGCGCGCGCGGCGTGTCCCAACTGTTGGTGCACCTGTGCCGCACACACCCTGCTCGTGGCGCGTACGTCGGGTTGCCGGACGGCGGCCGCCACGGCCGCGGTTTCGTACAGTTCCGCGGCTGCGGCGAGATTGCCCTTGAGGTCGGCGAGCATGGCGCGTGTCCAGTCGCTCTCACCGGGCGCCGCTAATCGATCGAACTGGGCGGAAGCGTCACGTAATTGCTCATGATCGAGCGTCAGAACGCTCATCCGTGAGCGCTCGGCGATCAACGTCAACTCGAGATGACGGGGCAGGTGGGCCTGGTCGGGACCGCCGCGAAGCATGTCTTGCGCCGTGGTCGTCGAACCGTGATACATCTGCAGGCGGGCGGCCAGGATTTGTTGCCAGAATCGCCCCGTTGGATCGTCGAGGTTGCGCTGCCCGACTTTGCTGATCTCCGGTGATCTTGGTCGGTTCGGACGCTGGAGTTGTACCAACGCGATGATGATCTCTGCTCGTTGCGTCGTCGACGATGCAGAACCCCGAGATGTCGCTTCCGCTGCCAGGACCTTGCCGGCTAGATCCCCAGCCGTGTCGTCATGGCCGCGCATGAACGCGTTGACTGACAGGTGCGAGAGCGCCTCGGCGACCACCGTCGACATGCCGATGGCGCGGCTCTCGACGATCGCCTCGCTGAGGTGCAACTGCGCCGACTCGAGGTTGCCGAGCCAGTTCTCGGCGACCCCGACCTCAAGTGCGAGGAGCGGTACAAATGGGCCGTGGTGCGTCTGATCACCAGCGTCGTTGAGCAGTTGTCGGGCCTGAGCGACCACCGCTGCGGAGGGTCCTGTGCCAGCGCGGGCGTGCTGCAGGCGGGTACAGGCGACCTCGATGGCGGATACCTCACTGTGCTCCGTCGCGTGGTGCGCGAACAGTTTCTCAGCCCAACGTCGGGCGCTCGATACGTCGCCGCGTTGATGCGCTGCGCGAGCGATCGTCGCCCAGGTGTCCGGGTGCTGTTCGAGCACGTCGGCGCAATTGTTGACGATGGCTCGCAGCGTCGTCGTGCTGTCGGCGGTGATGGCTCTCGGACCGTTCTCGGCGATGATGCTCGCGACTCGCTCGAACTCGCGCATGACGTACATCAGCCGTAGCGCAGTTCCGATCTTCCCTTGACCCACGTACGCGTCGGCCGCGCGCCGCACGGTAGCGCGCGCCAACTCCACGTCAACCCCGCCGCTGGCGAGCCGACGTCGCGCAATTTCCGTGATTAGTGGATGCAGGCGGTACCTGACGTGTTCGTGGTCGTCCTCCGGCGCGTTCGGTAATGCCCCCTCGGAGATTCGGTGCACGAGCAGGCCAGTGGTTTCCAGGCGCACGAGTACGTCGCCCACATCTGGATCATTGGTCAGTTGCCGCGCCGTGGCGAGGCTGACGGTGGGTTCAGTTGCGGTGCAGAGTATGAGGTGCCGCTCTCGGCTCTGCAAACCCGCGAATACTTCGCAGACAAATAGGTCCGCCGTGCTGACGTTGGAGGCGCGGTAATACCGCACGAAGTCGTCCGGTGAGTTCGCTGCCGCGCAGGCTCGCGCCGCGAGCACGACCGCAGCGCACCAGCCTTGTGCGCGCTCGGCAATGATGTCGTGCACGGATTGTGGCTGCTCGCCGGCGTGCGAGGTGATGAGAAAGTCCGTTTCGGTGTCGTCGAGGGTCAGTGCATTGCCGCGCAGAACCGTGAGGTTTCCCAGCATCTCGGCCGGCAACGCGCGCATCGGAAGATCCCAGCGCGCCAGTAACACCAACCTCAGGGACTCCGGATGGTGCTCCAACCGCTCTTCGATGTACCGGATACAGCGTGTGGAGAGCAGGTGCGCATCATCAATTACCACGATGCGTGGTCCGGCGCTCGATGCGGCTGCCGCGTCAATGGTCTGCTCGACGGAGGCGATGGTGATGGGCGAACTCGCGTCCAGCCAGATCGCCCCTTCTGCGGCAGACGCCAGCAGCCAGCCGGCGACGCCGAGCGTCTTGCCGGATCCGGCGGGTGCCACGACGACGGTGACGGCCTCCTTGGTTGCCGCATCCAATCTGGACCAAAGTCGGGTGCGCGGTAGGTACCTTCGCGGCAACCAGGGAATGCCCGCTGACGGTGGACGGCCCGAACTCCGTTCGTTATTGGCGGGGTCCGAGCGGTGTGAGCGTCGGGCGGATATGGGGGTGGCGGTCATGGAACCTCCAGCGGACATTCACGGCGAATATCTTGGACGCGGTCGACGTGGCGAGCGACTGCTCAGGGCCTTGAATCGACACTATCCGAAATAGGGCGCGTTTCCCACGTTGTGTGGATGAGATCGGTACTGCACCGACGTCGTATGGCGGCGGCCAGCGCGCCCAGGACGCCGCGCGCTCGCGATACCGCCATCGAGACAGACCCCACGGCTGCACCCGCGGATCCAGGTACCTCATCGACATAAGGCAGAGTGCCAGGGTCAGCGAGTTACTCGAGACCGTCGATTCCTTTGCCGAGCATCATGACTCCGAGCACCAACAGTAAGACCGCCATCATCGATGCGTTGTTGGCCTCGAGCCACCCGCGAAGGTCATCCAGCCATGGACGTACTCGCGCTGTGGCGACGGAGTAGCCGACAACAGGTATCAAGACCGTGCTCGCAGCGATGACCGTGTAGACGGCCACCGCGACAGTGGCCTCACCGGCGCCACTGGCTCCGTCCGCGATTACGGTGCCGGCGGCGACGGCCATCAACAGGTTCTTCGGGTTAACCGAGGACAGCAGGAAGCCGAGACCGGCCGCTTTAGGTACGCCGAACTGCGTCACCGCTGACATCCAGTGCGGCAACTGCGGTGCGTCAGCAGCGGTCGGCCGCGCGCGCCATTGTCGCACCGCGAGAGCGACCAACAGGAGCCCGAGGATGAGTCGGAACCATCCGCCTCCTCCAGAGGAGCCTTCGTCAGCCGCCGACCCAGAAGCGTTGTAGATCAGCGCCATGACGGTTGATAACAATGCAATACCGAGTATCCAGCCGACGGCGAATCCACCGCTCGTCGGTCCAGGGCGCGTGGACAGCAGCATCAAGATCACCGCAATGATCGGTATCGGCGAAACCGCCACGCCAACCGCGAGTGGAAGCAGGTCTGCGATTAGCGCGCTCATCGAACATCCGATCCGCCGTCGAATACTGGGTGTCGGCACATGATGCCAGCATTCGGCGCCGATGAGATCACCCGCACTGGGTGGTCCGAGCGGGTCGCTGAATCGATGCGTGCCGAGTTCACCCGTCCCGGATGACCCCGGCGCCCAACGCGAGGTTAGTTTTCGCCCGTAGCGGTTGATTACCGATCGCTGTCTGTCCGGACAGCACACCGTTAGGTGGACTTGATCTGATCGCGCGCGTGCGCACCGATTTGGAGAAGATTGTCATGGCGAAAGAGTTTCAGGGCACGGTCAAGTTGGATGTGCGTGATTCGGTGCCCGATTGGGGGCCGTTCGAACTTACGCGGGCGAACGAGGGTGCGCCGAACATCCTGATCATTCTGTACGACGACACGGGCATGGCGTCGTGGTCGCCGTACGGCGGGCGGATCAACATGCCGACGCTGGATCGCCTCGCGCACCACGGCCTGACCTACACGCAGTGGCACACCACAGCATTGTGCTCACCGACCCGGTCGGTGTTTCTCACCGGGCGTAACCATCATGTCAACAACGTCGCCTGCATCATGGAGGGAACCAACGGATTTCCGGGGGCCTCCGGTCGCATTCCGGCCGAGTGCGCGACTATCGGCCAGGTGCTCCAGGACAACGGCTACTCGACGTTCTGGGTCGGTAAGAACCACAATGTGCCCGAAGAAGATAACTCCGCCGGTGGCAGCCGGTCGGCGTGGCCGCTGTCGATGGGGTTCGATCGGTTCTACGGATTCCTCGGTGGCGAGACGAACAATTGGTACCCGGACCTCGTTGAGGACAGCCATCACATCGAGCAGCCCTATTCGCCAGAAGAGGGATACTACCTATCTAAGGACATGGCCGACCAGGCCATCAGGATGATCCGCGACCAGAAGTCCGGAAATCCTTCCAAGCCCTGGTACATGTGGTTCTGCCCAGGTGCTAATCATGCGCCACATCATTCGCCGGAGGAGTACACGGCGAAATACAAGGGCATGTTCGATGATGGCTACGACGCCTATCGCGAATGGGTGCTGCAACGAATGATCGATCGCGGCATCCTGCCCGATGGCACGCCGCTGACACCGTTCAACCCGCTGCCGGAGGACCAGGCGAACGCCGCTGACTATGTCAAGCCGTGGGACGAGTGCTCAGCGGACGAGAAGCGCCTGTTCGCACGCATGGCAGAGGTGTTCGCGGGGTTCTCGGAATACACCGATGTGCAGATCGGCCGCATGGTGGACTATCTCGAGCAGTCGGGGCAGCTCGAGAACACGTTGATCTTCTACTGCGCCGATAACGGCGCCTCCGGTGAGGGGTCGACCAGCGGGTCGGTCAACGAGAACAAGTTCTTCAACGGTTTCCCCGACGATGTAGCTGAGAACCTGCAGTATCTGGATACTCTCGGGTCAGCAGACACGTACAACCATTACCCGACGGGGTGGGCTGCGGCGTTCTCGGCGCCGTTCCAGATGTTCAAACGCTACTCCCAGTACGCCGGCGGCACCTGTGATCCGATGATCATCCACTGGCCAGCGGGCATCAAGGCGAAGGGCGAGATCCGGCATCAGTATCACCACGTGACGGACATCGTGCCCACGATTCTGGACGTGGCAGGGATCAACATGCCAGAGGTATACCGGGGAGTCGAGCAGAAACCGCTGAACGGCGTATCGATGCGCTACAGCTTTGACAGTGCCGACGCGCCCACCGCAAAACAGCGCCAGTACTACTGCATGCTCGGGACGCGGGGCCTGTGGCAAGACGGGTGGAAGGTTGCCGCGGTACATGCGCCGCTGACCAGTCACGGGCGCTTCGATGAGGACGAATGGGAGCTCTACAACGTCGAAGAGGATCGCGCTGAGGCGCACAACGTCGCGGCCGATTATCCGCAGAAGGTGCAGGAGTTGGTCGCCGCGTGGTTCGAAGAGGCTGAGGCGAACCAGGTGTTGCCGCTCGATGACCGTTCCGCCCTGGAGCAACTGACCGTGGAGCGGCCACAAGCAGAACCGTCGCGGAACCGCTATATCTACTACCCCGATTCGGGGGCCGTTCCAGAAGGTGTCGCGGTGAGCGTACGGGGACGCTCGTACAAGATTATTGCGGACGTCGACATCACCGAGGACGCCGAAGGCGTCATCTTCGCGCACGGGTCTCGATTCGGTGGCCACTCGCTGTTCATCAAGAACCGCAAGCTCCATTACGTCTACAACTTCCTCGGCGTGAAACCGGAACAGACGTTTGTCTCCGGCGTACTTCCTGCGGGTAAGCACGCACTTGGCGTCGAGTTCGTCCGGGAGGGAGCGGGAGAGTTTCGTGAGTCCCTCGGTCGGGCGAACCTGTACGTCGATGACCAAGTCGTGGATTCCGGGCCGATGCGGACCCAGACCGGCAAGTTCACGCTGTGCGGCGACGGGCTGTGCGTCGGCTTCGACAGCGGCGACAACGTGAGCCGCGATTACACGAGCCCGTTCTCCTTCACCGGCGGCGAGATTTACGGTGTCGCCGTGGATGTGAGTCCCGAGGCCTACCTGGACCTTGAGACCGAGGCGCTCGCCGTGCTATCTAGGGAGTAGTCGATCCTCAGAGGTGGTCCCCAGCTCACGCACGCGGAGCTGGGGATCGCCTCTGAGGCGACGATCCGCTAGGAATCTGCGAAACGGCATCAAGTGCGCTGTCGTCGAGTTAGGGAGGCCTTCCATGCCCCGCGTTCACTCCGCAACTAACACCGATCCGTTCAAGAACATGGTGCAGATTCCGGCGGGCGAATTTGTGATGGGCAGCGACGAGCATTATCCGGAGGAACGTCCCGCGCATGTGGAACACGTATCAGGATTCTGGATGGATCGGCACCCGGTCACGAATGCCGAGTTCCGCCGATTCGTGCGTGACACCGGCCATCAGACCGTGGCTGAGATCGCGCCGACGATCGAGGAGTTTCCTGACGCCCTCCCGGAGCAACTCGTTTCGGGATCATTGGTATTCACCCAGACCGACAGGCCGGTTCCGCTCGACAACTGGCAACGATGGTGGCAATGGGTACCGGGCGCGACCTGGAATCGCCCACTGGGCCCCGGCAGCACCCTGCATGGACTCGAACGTCATCCGGTGGTGCACGTGGCATTTGAGGATGCACGAGCGTACGCCGCATGGGCCGGGAAAGAACTCGCGAGTGAGGTCGAATGGGAGTATGCCGCACGCGGCGGCCGAGCACCGACCGAGTTCGCGTGGGGCGATGAGCTCGAGCCGCGCGGTAAGAGCATGGCAAATACCTGGCGCGGAGAGTTCCCGTGGCAGAATCTGGACCCTCCCGGGCGGGAGCGTACGACGCCGGTAGGGCTCTACCGCGAGAACGACTGGGGCCTCGTCGACATGATCGGAAATGTGTGGGAGTGGACGACGTCCACGTGGACCGAGAGCCATGCTGGGGCGGATGCGGTCGCGCACTCGTGCTGCGCGCCCGAGGGTCCGCTGACGGAATCGGATCGTAAGGTGATGAAGGGCGGCTCACACATCTGCGCACCGTCGTACTGTCGGCGATACCGCCCGCCCGCGCGCCAGGGTCAGTCGGTGCGCAGTAGCACCAGCCATTTGGGATTCCGCTGTATCAAACGGGCCTAGACCTGTATGAACCAGTGGACTGATGATAATTCCCAAGCACACCGGAAGTAACTGCTGGAGCAGCGATCCCATGGTGACCCCGCTTGTGCTGTTGTTCCGCTGGACGATGCCGACGCTTCACAGCGGCCTTCTACCAGCCGGGGGCGGTTCACCCAGGTTGGGTGAATGAACCAGGCGGTGGGGTGGCAAGTGCGCGCCCGACGGTGTCGAAGACGCGATGCTCTGCCTCGAATTGCTGATACCAACAGGTCCGGGCCAAGGTCTGCGTCACGGCGGGCTGCAGGCGTGCGAGCATAAGATGGATCCCGGACGCCGCAAGTTCGCGATCGAGGTCCAGCAGGCCTTCGATAATCGTGACGCTGACCTGATACTGACGGCCTAGGTCGATCGCGATAGCTCGGACATCAGGGTGTTGCTTGGCCAACTCGAGCACGGCAAGTTCTGCGGACAAGATGTTGGACGTGTACAACGGCCCGCCGACAAGAATCGCGAGCACGTCGTCCCGCTGACCGCTAATCGAGATGTTGACCCGGTCCAATTCGTGCAGCACCAGGCCGAGCGTGATGACGATTCCTGCCGCCACTGCGGCCAGCAGACCGGCGGTAAGGCCGAGTGTCGCGGTGACGATCGCCAACCAGAAATCGCGGCCACTGATCTTCCGTATCCGCATCAGGGCGCGTACGTCGACCAGTCCGATGACCGCGACGAACACCATCGACGCAAGAGTTGCCTCCGGCAACATGCTCAGCACCGGAGCTAAGAACAGGGCAACAAGGACCGCAAGTAGCACGGTGACGATCGCGGACAACTGCGATCGGGCCCCGGCAGCGCGGTTGACGGCACTTTGTGAAAAGCCGCCTGCCGCGGGCATCGCCGAGAAGAGTGAGCCTGCGATATTGGCAGCTCCGACCGCTAACAGTTCCCGGTCGCTGTTGATCTGGCTATCCCCAGGAGCCCGGAGACTACGAGCGACCGCTGCAGATTCCAGGAACACCATCACCGAAATCGCGAGTGCGCCGGGCACGAGACCGCTGAGGTGGGCGAAGTCCGGTAACGCAGGTATCGGCAACCCACGTGGGATGGCGTCGATCTGCCGTACTCCTGCATCAGCGAGTGGAGTCAGCGTCATGAGCAGAATGCCCGCCACCACGACGACGAGCGGTCCGGGGACGCGGGGGACCCAGCGCTTGATCGCCAGCAGCGTCGCAATCGAGCCGACTGCGAGCAGAATCGTAGCCGCATTGGCCGAGGACAGTGAGCGAGTGACGCCAACCAGCGCGCGGATGAATCCCTCACCGCTTGGGTCGTCTCCTGCGCCCAGGAGTTTCGGTAACTGCCCGAGCGCGACGGTAATTCCGACACCGATCTGTACGCCGATGATCGTGGGTTTGTTGATCGCTTCGACGAGCGAGCCAAGACGCAGCAGTCGTGCGACCAGCAGAATCGCACCCACCAGCAGGGTCAGTGCGCTAAGAGTTCCGAGCGCGTTTTGCGAACCCGCTGCCACACCTGCCGCGATCACAGTCGTGGCGCTGAGGGTCGCGATCGTGGAAGTCGTCGAGACGCTCATCGTGCGCGAACCGCCGAGTAGCGCGTACACCAGCATCGGAACGATGCAGGTGTACAACCCCGCCTGCAAGGGCATTTCGGCGATGGTCGCGTAGGCCATAGCTTGCGGAATCACCACGGAGCCGGCGGTAAGTCCTGCGACGAGATCGGACGGCAGCCATTGCGCGCGGTAGCTGGCGATCGTCGGGATGAGCGCGGGCACGGCTACGGCTGACTCGTATTGGCGGAGTGCCACTGCTGCGCGAGCGCACATGCCTCGGTCGCGGCCGCACCGATGACGCTCTCCCGCCAAATCACGTGCTCCTCGCCGACCTCGGCGAGGAGCCCAGTCCGCTCGAACGTGCGCCGCTGGCTGGGTTCGGCGTCCGCCAGAATGACGAGATTCCCGGACTTTCTGAGGTCCCGCACGAGGTCCAGCAGGAAGTCGACGCCAGTCAACGAGTAGAGGCGTCGTCCCCGCACCTGCAGGATGACTGCCGCCCCGCCCTGCTCGCCAATCTTCGGGAACGCGTGGCTGGCGCGATACACCGACGCGAAGTACGCCGAACCGCTCAGCGCGAGCACGGTCGTGCTGCCCACCTCCAGTCTCGCGGGCGGAGTCGTCTCGCGCCAATGCCCGGCCGAGATCGGTTCCCATGCGGTTATCTTGAGCCGATCGCCCATAGTCAGGGTGAACAACAGCAGCGAGAGCCCAACGCCGGTGAACACGGCTGTCGTGATCTCATCCAGGACACCTACCAGCACCGTGATCGCGCCGGCGATCAGGTGCGGCCATGATACGAATCGGGACCGGATCAAGTGGCGGACTTCGCGGACCATGGTCTCAGCGCCGATGACGATGAGGATCGCGGCCAAGGTGCACAGCGGTATCAGCTCGGCGATATCACCCGCGAGCACTATGAGAATCACCAGCAGGATGCCCGCGTATACGCCGGCCCAGCGACTGCGAGCGGATGCCGAGACGTTGACGCCTGTTCGCGACAGCGAGCCGGCCACCACCATCGTGCGGAAGAACCCGCCGACGAGGTTGGCAGCGCCTTGCGCGATGAAGTCGCGGCTCGCGTCCGAAGGCGTGCCGTCTCTGTTTGGATAGGCCGAACCCACGGTCGCAGCCTCTGATAGGCCCACGATCGCCGCCGCTATCGCGGCCGGTATGAGCGTGGGGACCAACGACAGGTCGGGCATATGTGGGGTGGGCACTGCGTCCAGACCGGTCGGGATGGACGCTATGTCGCCGATGGTTTCGATGCCCTGCAGGTCGAAGGCGGCGACGACAGCGGTGCCGACGACGAGAGCCACAATATCGGCGTACGAGCGAAACATCGTCATTTTGGTCAGGACGATCAACATGATGCAGCCGACGCCGATGGCGACGGTTGGCCAGTCCCAACTGGGGAGGTGCGCGGTGATATCGATGGCTTTTCGGACTTTGTTTCCATCGAGGTCGCTGGTGTACCCCACGAGATCCTTGTACTGGCCGAGAACGATCAGTAACGCCACGGCCGTCACGAGCGCGGCGGATATCTCCCGAGAAATGAAACGGATGAGGGATCCGAGCCGCAATAGCCCGAGGATCGTCATCACGACCCCGACGAGCAGCGTCAGGGTAAACATGGCAGTCGCTGGGTCATCTGAGCCGAGGGCGCCGATCTTGTCGGCAGTGACTAGCGCGAGCGCGTTGGTGGCCGTCACCAGCAGCAGCGAGGTCGACGCGAGCAAGGATCCGACGATGACGGTGACGGAGCCGGCATAGAGGCCGTAGATCGGGTCGACTCCCGCGACCAGCGCGTAGGCCATGCCCTCCGCGACGCTGACCAATGCGACGGTCAGGCCAGCACCGAGATCATGTCCGATATCCCGCCGGCGTGGCAGGAATCCCACTGGCCGCGACCGACGATCGTGGGTCGTACGTGAGTCCATCACGCCCATGCCCCTGCGTCTCCCATCATGCTCTCGGCCTCCGAAGAAAGCTAGCGGCCACGAACCGCACGCCTTCCGTTGTCAGCGTGCTTCGGCAGTGTGGCCGTTACATCACCCGCGACGGGTGACAGCGAGGAGGTCGGTGCGGCGGTATGGCATAGCGGTATACCAGGCGCGTCTCGAGGGCGCAGCGCTGATCGGGTGGAGGGAATGGCGAGCGGCGACCATTGAGGACATAGTATTCCCCGGCGAAGTGAGCGCATGGGATATCGCTTTCGCGGTAACGGCGCTATTGCTGACTTGGGTGGGGTTCCTCGTCAGCAAGCACACGGTCAACGCGGCATTGGCCAAGGTGCGCGAGACATCGAAGAACTACGGCGTCGTGTACCCGCCAGATGCGATCTAACTCGCTGGTGACTCATCGACGGTCGGCAACGCGCTGTCGGCATCGTCATCCTCGGCGGCGGAGGTGTGGGATGTGCGCCGTTGACGGCGCCGTTTAGGCGAGTCGAAGTTCGGCGAGTCACCGAGGAAGAGCGGTAGCCACTTGCTGGACGGGTCGAAATCGACCAATGTCGCCTTGGCCAGGAGCGTCATTGGTACGGCGAGGATCGCGCCGAGCGGGCCGAGCACGTAGGCCCAGAAGATCAATGACAGGAACGCCACCGTCGTCGTTAGCCCGACCGAGTCGCCCATGTATTTAGGCTGGATGATCGACTGGATCACGAAGTTGAGCGCGATGTACACGATGATGACGGTGAGCATCGTGCCCGGACCGCTGGTAATCAGCGCCAACAGGGCTGGCGGAACCACGCCGATGATGAAGCCAATGTTCGGAATATAGTTCGTAACGAAGGCGAGGATTCCCCAGAGTAAGGCGGCCGGAACCCCGAGGATGACTAAGGCTAGCCAGTCGAGGATTGCGACGATTCCGCCGAAGACGGTCGAGACCATGAAATACTTACGAGTGCCTTTCGCGAATGCGCCCAACGCGAGCAGCGCCTGCTGGCGCTCGCCGCGAACCCGGTGCATCCGGGTGGTGAACATTGCGGTGTCCAACCCCATGAACAGCACCAGAGCGATCAAGAACACCAGGACCGATCCGACGCTGAGCAGACTGCCCAGAATTGCGCGGACAAATCCGACCAGCGCGCTGTAGTCGAAGCCCTTCAGGATCTCCTGAACCTCGTCAGAGCCGACTCCGCGATCGGCAAGCCACGCCTGAAGATCAGCGATACGCGCCTGAATCTCATCGGCGTACGCGGGCAGAATCTGAGCCAACTTAGCGATTCCAAGCGCGAACGAAAGGATGAGTGCGATCAGCAGCGCATAGATTCCAAGCACCACGAGGATGGTGGCGAGCCAACTGGGCACCCGATGTCGCTCCAGCCAGGTTCGCGCCGGATAAACGGTGATCGTCAGGGACAGGGCGAGAAATATCGGTGCCAGGATATCGGCGACCTGTCGCATTCCGACCACGACGACGACGGTCGCTGCCAGGCCAAGCAATATGACGACTCCGCGGGGTAAGCCGAAGCGTGGCGGCTCGAGGAGAGGCGACTGTGTGGTGCTCATTTGCTGATTGCAGCACCGTTTCGAGCACCGGCCTTCACCCGCGGTGGGTGACTGGGCGTTACATGGCTGGCGCGTCGTCACCTTTAACGGGTGACGACGCGCGCCGCCGTCGGCGGCATCGTCAGAGGCATGCTCCGAAGAATCCTCGTCGCGTGGTTGATCATGGCTGCGGCGCTTGGCGTCGCCGCGTGGCTGCTCCCGGACGTGCATATTCGGTACGGCTCGTTTGGTCTTATCGGGCTCGCAGCCCTCTACAGTCTGATCAACGTGCTTATCGGGACGATCCTGCGACTGCTCACCTTGCCGCTGACCGTCATCACCCTCGGGCTCTCCGCGTTGTTCGTCAACGGAGTCCTACTGGCGATCACTGCCGGTATCTCCGACGTGCTGGACGTCGGTGGATTTCTGCAGACCGTGCTTGCCGCGATCGTGATTTCACTGGTGCACGCCGTACTTCACGCGATTCTGCTACGCGACCCCGACCGCGACAAGAGGCAACGAAAGTAGCACTGTTCATTCGCTGCTCGCTGGTGGGGATCCAGTGTTTGCCCATATCCTGCTATCGACCCAACGGAACTAATGAAAGCGAGATCGTTGTGGACTTCTGGAGCAGTTTCTGGGACCTCATTGGATGGTTCCTATGGATCACGATCTTTATCTCGTACTTGTTCGCCCTCGTCGCCATTGTCACCGACTTGTTCCGCGATCGGGACCTCGGCGGGTGGGGCAAGGCGATCTGGCTGTTTTTCCTGTTCTTCGTTCCATTCATCACGGCATTGGTGTACCTGATCGCCCGCGGTGGCGGTATGACAGAGCGACGCGCCCGCGAAGCGCAGGCCGCGCAGCGGTCTGCGGAGGACTACATACGCTCGCTGGCTACCGTGAGCCCGGCCGACGAGATCCACAAGGCTAAGAACCTACTCGACTCGGGTGTCATCTCCGCCGAGGAGTTCGAGCAGATCAAGCAACGCTCGCTCGCCGGCTAAGCCGACGTACGACCGACAGGGGGCGCCGCGGCTGCGGCGCCCCCCTGTCGCATGCCGTGGCATCCGGTTCAGTCTGCGACATCCGGGACCGTCGACAGCAAGCGCTGCAGCAATGCGTCCCGCGTGGCGGGATCAACGGCGTTTTCCGCGGCCGCAATGCCGACCGCGACACCGAGAATGTATGAACTCACCGGGGCGAGCGGGCGGTCCAGATTGTGGGCGACGCGCTTGGTCAGGGCGTGGATTGCAGTGATATCAACAGTTCCTGGATCAACGCCTAATGCCGCGCAGGCCCGATCCACCCAGGCATCCCACTGCTGCTGAGGGCTGCTCATATCACTCACCGCTCTGCTCCAAACGCTTCGTCCAGGACTCATGATCCTCCCATGTATCGAGGTCGGCTGAGACGTCGGCAGTATCGGGTACTCCTACTAGGTGAAGCGGATCGAGTAGTCGCCGCATTGAGGAACCCGCTGGGTCGCCGAGCGAACGCACGGCCTCTTCGAGTGCTTCGCCGCGGTACAGGGCGAACAGCCACTGTAAGTTGCCGTCAGAGTTGGTCAGGCAGTAGCCATCACCGTCGCTGGTCAGTGCGGCTGCGGCGAGAAGGCGCGGTACGCCATCCTCGGCGCGGGGGAGATCACACGACAGCAGCAGCACCCACGGCGCCAGCCCAACGCCCAACGTTGTCAATCCGGCTGCGGTCGCTGCGGCCGGGCCACTGCCGGGGGGATCCTCGCAGGCGATTAGCACGTTGTCCCGTCGCAGCGATGGTGGCCCGACGAGCACGATGCGTTCGGCGCCGTACGCCGCAGCGAGCGGACGTTCTACCAGCGGTCGTCCGGCCAACTCCAGCGTCGCCTTGTCGACACCACCCAGGCGCGAACCTTGACCGCCCGCGAGGATGATCGCGTCGTACCTCATCGACGTGCCCGGTTGAGGTTCTGCGGTGGAGTTATGCACGCCGTGACGCCATTATCGTGCGCGAATCCACCGCAGATGAGTCGTCCGTCGCCGAGTCTCATCTTCGCTCGCTGCGTTGTAGCTCAGGTTTGTCCCAGCCTCGCTGAGGCGCTCGGGTACCGGTGCCTCGCCCGGACCGCTGATTCGTCGAACGGTAGACGATGTACGGCCGGGTCAGGTAACCGACCGGCGCGCTGAATACGTGGACCAGCCGAGTGAACGGCCAGAGCGCGAACAGGATGAACGCGAACAGCGCATGCGCCTGGAAACCGATTGGCGCATCTGCCATCAAGGCGGGGTCTGGTTGGAAATAGAAGATGCTTCGGAACCAGGGGCTGACGCCGTCGCGGTAGTTGTATTCGCCACCGAGCCCGAAGACTCCCGAGGCGAACGTATTCCACATGCCCAGCAGAATCACGAACCCGAGGAACAGGTACATCACCTTGTCCATCTTGGTCGTCGCGCTGAACACCGGGCCGGTGATGCGGCGGCGGTAGATGAGAATCGCGAGCCCGATGACTGTTGCGATGCCGGCGATGATGCCGCCGATCAGTGCGATGAGGTGGTACGCCGTGCGGGATATTCCGAACGCGTCGGTCCACGACTGCGGGACGAGCAGGCCGATTACGTGCCCGGCGACCACCCCGAGCATGCCGAAGTGGAACAGTGGGCTACCCCAACGCAGTAACCGCGACTCGTAGAGTTGCGAACTGCGGGTGGTCCAGCCGAACTTGTCGTAGCGGTATCGCCAGAAATGTCCGCCGACGAAGATCGCCAGGCAGATGTACGGGACGATAACCCACAATAAAGTCGTCATCGTGGCGCTCCAACCGGGATGGTCGAGCCTAGGTCGTACGGCTCGGGTTTTGGATTAAGCCTGGGATGTATGGAGTACGGCGATGTATCCAGTCCGACGTCTTCGGACGGTGGGCCGGCGGCGATCAGTTCAGCCAACACCTCCTGGTCGTCGCCGTTGAGTTCCGGGAGAGTAACGCGCAGAGCGGTGATCACCGGTAGCCAGCGAGAATTGCGCCGCTGCAGCGCCAACCGCAGCAACTCGATTCCGACACGGTAGTCGTTCAGCAGCTTCCAGGCACCCTCGGGATCGGCGAAGGCACCGAACTCCAGCAACACGGGCAGGAAGTCGGGCAGCTCGGCGTCCGAGTCGTCGAGCTGGACGCCGGCGTGCCGATACGCCTGCTTGATCTCGATCAGTGCCACGCCACGCCGCCGAGTGTCACCGTGCGTGTAGTACGTCAGGTGCAGGCAGCATTTGCGTGTGACGTCGAATGTGTCGACATACTCCGCACGTAGATCGCGTAGTGAGACGCCGTCGATCCCCACCAGGAACTCGCGCAGCGCTTCCGCGACCCTCGCCGGTACGTCGCTCAACGCCCGGTCCACCGCGTCGACGCGCTCAGCGAAGTCTTCTCCCGGATACTCCAATAGCAGGGACACGCACTGCCACGCATCCCGCAGAGCCGCAGGGGAGTGTTGCGGCCGGGTACGTCGGTGCCGGATCCAGCGCATCATCGATCACCGCTCGGCGGGAATAAACCGTCGGGGACTCCCTTGCCATCCCAGTTCAGCAGGTTGACGCGACCCTTTGCCGATCCGCCACCGACCAGCTCGCTGGATACCGACTCCGATGTCTGACGCTCCTGCAGCATCCGGAAGTTTTCGACCACAACGGGGGTGACGCCGCCTGATCCCTCGCCGAACAACGCGGGATTCCCGCCACCGTAGTCGCCGACCGGACAGTCTGTGGCGAGCTCCTCGAGAGCATGCGCCTGTTCGGCGTGCGCGGTCGGAATGACGTACCGCTCGTCGTACTTCGCCAGCGCCAGCAACCGAAACATCTCGTACATGTCTTCGCCCGACATCCCCACCGACTCAGGGATGTTGTCATTGGGATTTCGACCCAGGTTGATATCGCGCATGTAGGAACGCATCGCGGCCATGGTGCGCAGCACCCGGTCGACCGGCTCCGTATCGCCGGCGGTAAATAGGTTCGCGAGGTACTCGACCGGAATCCGTAGCGCGTCAATCGCGCCGAACAGGTTCCCGTGATCCTCTGCATCGTGGCCGGTCTCCTTGACGATGTCGACAACCGGCGACAGCGGCGGGATGTACCAGACCATCGGCATAGTGCGGTATTCGGGATGCAGTGGCAGCGCGACCTTGTAGTCCATGATCAACCGACGCACTGGGGAACGCTGCGCCGCTTCGATCCAGTCCTCTGGGATGCCGGACGCGCGCGCCGCACGCTGCACCTCCGGATCGAATGGGTCACAGAACACGTCGAGTTGCGCCTCATACAACCCGTGCTCATCTTCGGTCGTCGCTGCTTCGAGCACCCGGTCAGCGTCGTACAACATGAGGCCGATGTACCGCAGCCGACCGACGCAGGTCTCCGAACAGACCGTCGGTATGCCGACCTCAACGCGCGGATAGCAGAATGTGCACTTCTCGGCCTTGCCAGTCTTGTGGTTGAAGTAGATCTTCTTGTACGGGCATCCGGAGATGCACATTCGCCACCCGCGGCACTGGTCCTGATCGACCAGGACGATACCGTCCTCGGCCCGCTTGTAGATTGCGCCGCTGGGGCACGACGCGGCGCACGACGGGTTCAGGCAGTGTTCGCAGATCCGTGGGAGGTAGAACATGAAGGTCTGCTCGAACTCGAGCTGGACCTTGTCCTCGATCCCTTTCAGCATGGGATCTTTGGCCGCGTGCTCACCAGAGCCGCCGAGGTCGTCATCCCAGTTCGCGGACCATTCGACGTTCATCTGCTTGCCTGAGATCAGCGAGTGCGGTCGAGCGACCGGGAACTGCTGCTGCGCGGGAGCGTTCAGCAAGGTCTCGTAGTCGTAGGTCCATGGCTCGTAGTAGTCCTGGATGCTGGGCAACTTGGGGTTGCTGAAGATGCTCGCGAGTTTCTTGAACCGCCCGCCAGCCTTCAACTTGAGCCGCCCCTTAGAGTCCCGGACCCATCCTCCCTGCCAGGTCGCCTGATCCTCATATGTCCGCGGATATCCCAGCCCCGGTCGGGTTTCGACATTGTTGAACCAGACATATTCGGTGCCGGCTCGGTTCGTCCACGCTTGTTTGCAGGTGACCGAGCAGGTGTGGCAGCCGATGCACTTGTCGAGGTTCATCACCATCGCCATTTGCGCCATGACTCTCATTGGTGTTCTCCTTCGCTGCTAGTACTCGACCGGGGCGGTGCGTTTGCGGATCATCGTGACCTCGTCGCGGTTGTTGCCGGTGGGACCGATGTAGTTGAAGAAGTACGACAGTTGTGCGTATCCGCCGACCAGGTGACTGGGCTTCACCATGATTCGCGTCAACGAGTTGTGGATCCCGCCGCGTTGCCCGTTGTGTTCGGTCAGCGGTACGTCGATCAGCCGGTCTTGGGCGTGATGCATGTAGACGGTGCCTTCAGGCATGCGGTGTGAGACGACGGCGCGGGCGGCCACGACGCCGTTGCGATTGACCGCTTCGATCCAGTCGTTGTCTCTTACCCCGATCTTGGCGGCGTCCTTGTCGGACATCCAGACGCTCTGGCCGCCGCGGGAGAGCGACAGCATGAACAGGTTGTCCTGGTACTCGGAGTGAATGGACCACTTGTTGTGCGGGGTTAGGTAACGCACCGATACGCCGAGTTCATTCGTTGTGCCGAGTTCTGCCTCGCCGAACAATTGCGTCATGTTCAGCGGCGGACGGAACACTGGCAACGCCTCGCCCATCGCCTGCAACCAGTCGTGATCAAGGTAGAACTGCTGGCGACCGGTCAGCGTGTGAAATGGCTTGTTGCGCTCGATATTGATGGTGAACGGCGAGTATCGACGCCCTCCGGTCTCCGAACCCGACCATTCAGGGGATGTAATCACCGGTACCGGTGCAACTTGCGTGTCGGCAAACGTGATTCGCTTTCCTTCGTGCTCGGCGGCGAGGTCGTGCATGGCATATCCGGTCCGCTTTTCCAGCGTTCTGAACCCTTGGGTAGCGAGGTGACCGTTGGTGGTGCCGGACAGCGCGAGGATCATCTCGGCGGCGTGGATATCGGTCTCGAGCTTCGGTCGCCCGGCGGTCGGTCCGTCCGGCACGACGCCGTTCTTTCCCCTTAGGTAATCGATCTCGCTGCGTACGTCGAACGTGACGCCCTTCGTCGTCGTACCGAGTTTGTCCAGTAGTGGCCCGATCGAGGTCATCTTCGCGTAGGTCTGCGGATAGTCACGCTCGATCGGCACGAGAACAGGCATCGTTTTGCCCGGTATTGGATCGACCTCACCTGAACGCCAGTCGCGCACGATCCCGTGCTCGGTGGCCATCGCCTCAGGCGTGTCATGCCACAGCGGTTTGGCGACGATATCGGTGCGGGTGCCGAGGTGATCGACGGCAAGTTCGCTGAACCGTTGTGCGATCACCTTGAACGCGTCCCAGTCGGTTTTGCTCTGCCAGGGCGGATTGATCGCGGGATTGAAGGAGTGAATGAACGGGTGCATGTCGGTGGTGTTCAGGTCATGCTTCTCGTACCAGGTCGCCGCCGGTAGCACGATGTCCGACAGCAGCGTGGAACTCGTCATACGGAAATCGATCGTCATCAGCAGATCGAGTTTGCCCTCCGGCGCATGCTCAGGCCACTCGATGGTGCGCGGACGCTGTTCTGGTCCGGCCTCTGCGGCGTTCACGGAATGGCTGGTGCCGAGCAAGTGTTTCAGGAAGTACTCATCTCCCTTCGCCGAGGAACCGAACAGGTTCGCGCGCCACAGCATCAGCACCCGCGGCCAGTTCTCCTCGGCCTCGGGATCTTCCGCGGCGAAGCGCAAGGTGCCGTCCTTAAGCCTCGAAACGATGTGCTCGGCGGGGCTCCTTCCGGCGTCCGCGGCCTCGTCGGCGAGATCCAGCGGGGACCGGTTAAACGTCGGGTACGACGGCGTCCAGCCCAAGCGCGCGGCCTGGGCGACCAGGTCGGCGATGCTTGATCCGCCGAATGCGCCGGTTCCGGCGCCGATCATGTCTGAGTCGTAGGTGTCGTAGCGATACTGGCTGGTGTTGAGGTACCAGTAGTTGGTTTGGTTCATGTGCCGCGGTGGGCGTTGCCAATCAAGCGCGAAGGCGGCGTGCTGAAATCCCGTCAGCGGCCGAACCTTTTCCTGACCGACGTAGTGTGCCCAGCCACCGCCATTTCGCCCTTGCGAACCGGTGATCGTGGTCAACACCAGCATTGCTCGATACATCAGATCGGCGTGATACCAGTGGTTCACTCCCGCGCCCATCAGGATCATCGAACGGCCACCGGTGTCGATCGCGTTCTGCGCGAACTCACGTGCGATCCGCTCGACGGCCTCGGCCGGGACACTGGTGATGTGCTCCTGCCACGCCGGGGTGTACGGCGCGGCGACGTCGTCGTATCCAGTGGGCCAATCGCCCCCGAGACCGTCGCGCCCGACGCCGTACTGGGCGAGTATCAGATCGAAGACGGTAGTGACGAGGTGGCCGTCGATGCGGCGGACGGGTACCGCGCGTGCGGTGGTGCTCACCTTCCCGTCGAGGGCATCGAATCGCGGCAAGGAAACCGCGACCTGTTCTCCGCCGTCTCCCAGCAGACTCAACATCGGTTCCACGTAGCCGAGGTCCAGGTTCCAGCGACCGACGCCCTCCTCGCCGAACCGATGCCCGAGCGAACCGTTGGGGATGCTCACCTCGCCGGTGCGCGCGTCGATCAACGCTGGTTTGAACATGGCGTTCTCGGAGTCACGTTCGGGGTTGTCAAAGTCACCGGCTACCAGAAACTTGCCGCTCTTGTACGTACCGTCGTCCTGTTCGTCCAGAGTCACCAGGTAGGGCAAGTCGGTGTACTTTGCCGTGTAGTCGGCAAAGAACGGTTCGAGCCGATCGACGAAGAACTCCTTCAGGATCACGTGACCCATCGCCAGCGCGAGGGCGGCGTCCGTGCCGGGGGCCGGTGCGATCCACTCGTCGGCGAACTTCACGTTCTCGGCGTAGTCGGGCGCGATCGCGATCACCTTCTGACCGCGATAGCGGGCCTCGGTCATCCAGTGCGCGTCCGGAGTACGGGTCAGCGGTACGTTCGATCCCCACATCATCAGGTATCCCGCGTCCCACCAGTCTCCGGACTCGGGGACGTCGGTCTGATCGCCGAACATCTGTGGTGAGGCGTTCGGCAGGTCGGCATACCAGTCGTAGAACGACAACATCGCGCCGCCGATCAGCTCGATGAATCGAGCGCCGGACACGTATGACACCTGCGACATAGCAGGAATAGGCGAGAAACCGGCGATCCGATCGGGGCCCCAGCGCTTGATCGTGTAGACGTTTGCGGCCGCCACGATCTCAGCGACTTCCTCCCAACTCGAGCGGACCAGGCCGCCCTTGCCCCGAGCCGACCGATAGCGTTTGGTCTTGTCGGCATCCTGCATGATCGAGCCCCACGCAACGACGGGATCACCGTACTGCGCCTTGGCCTCGCGATACATCTCCAGCAGAACGCCACGCACGTAGGGGTAGCGGACGCGAGTGGGGGAGTAGGTGTACCAGGAGAATGCGGCGCCCCGGGGGCACCCGCGTGGTTCGTACTCAGGTTTGTCTGGGCCGGTGGTCGGGTAGTCCGTCTGCTGAGCCTCCCAGGTGATGATCCCGTCCTTGACGTAGACCTTCCAGGAGCAGGAGCCCGTGCAGTTCACGCCATGCGTGGACCGCACCACCTTGTCGTGGCTCCACCGATCGCGATAGAACCGGTCACCTTCCCGGCCGCCGACCTTGAAGATGGACCGAGCATCGGTGGAGACCTCCGCCTTGGTGAAGAAACGGCGGGTTCCGACGAGTGCTTCACTCAGCGGGCCGTCGATGTGGCTGTCCGTCATCGGTTGCTCCTTGGTGTGGAGGGTGTGGTTAGCGACCGGATGGGTCGTGCCTGAGGTGGGCGACGCAGGTTTCGCCGTCGTGAAAAGGAAGTAGCTCGATATCGGTGGACTCTTCGCCGAGGGTGGACATCGCGCCGCGCAGCAGCCCACGATGGATTCCGCACACGACGGCTTGGTTTGCCTTAGCCATATCCCGGAAGGGGCAGTGTGAGATATGTAGATCGGCGGCGTTGCGGCTGGTGGTGATTTCGGGTGTGTATCCCCAGGTGCGCAGCACGTCGGTGACTCCGCCGACCTTGCCGAGCCATTCACCGGGTGTGTTGGCAGGCTTGGTATCGCCTTCGATATTGACGTGGTGGCGAGCCCAATGCTCACCGGCCTGCTCGGGGGTGCGGACGGTTTCGTCTCCGCGGCCGTCGAACATGTCGACCAGCAGCCCGCTTAGTAGCTGTAACGACCTGGCATGTTGCTCGGCGGCGTCCTGAGGTGCGGAGTCGGCGATGGCATAGACCTTGCGGGGGCGCCCAACTCCGCGCCGCTCATACGCGGTCTGCAGTGCGCGGGAGGCGACGAGTTGGTCCAGGTGGAATCGTGCGGTGGAGACGTGCACACCGGCGCTATCGGCGAGTTCGGCTGCCGTG
The DNA here is from genome assembly GCA_047975195.1 of Cumulibacter sp. Classification (GTDB taxonomy): domain Bacteria; phylum Actinomycetota; class Actinomycetes; order Mycobacteriales; family Antricoccaceae; genus Cumulibacter. Next base: position 42,070 of record JBKEDB010000028.1, read on the forward strand.
CGGGAACGCCCGCCGTCGGCCGAAAGCTCATCCATGAACCGGCGGCGTACGGCGGAGTCGCGAAGCGGATTCTGCATGTGTACCTCCGATCTGCACTGATTGAGGCGACCCGCCTAGGCGGCGTCCACTCGCGCCGTGGTCTTGCGGACCGCAGTCACGGTGAGCACTAACGTGAGTGCGGAGGTGATGGCCAGCAGCCACAGCCCCCACTCATAGGAGTCGGTGAGACCGTAAACCGCGCCCATGATCAGCGGTGGAACGAACCCGCCGAGTCCGCCGGCGGCGCCGACGATGCCGGTGACCCCGCCTACCCGGGAGGGTTCGGTGGCCTGCGCGATAAGGGCGAACACCGCGCCGGATCCGACGCCCAGCGCGAGAGCCAGCAGCAGGAAGTCGATCGTGCCGAAGCTCTCGAGTGGTGGGTTGCCGGAGGCGATCGCCGCACAGACGGCGACGACGGCGAATACCGTCGCGAGGACGGGAATCGATCCGAGTTTGTCGGCTAGCCAGCCGCCGAGCGGGCGCCCGATCACGGCTATGAGTACGAATCCGGCCATCCGGTTGGCCGCGTCGGCGGGATCGAGGTCATACGCATTGCGTAGGAATACCGGCAGGTAGACCGAGAATGCTACGTATCCGCCGAACGCGACGGCGTACAGAATGGAGGCCTGCCAGGTGATCGACAGTTTTGAGTTGGCGACGATCCGGGACATCAACGATGTCGTGGGGATGACCCGTCCCGGAGCGTCACGCATGATGAACCATGCGAGGACGCCGTACACCGCGAGAACGATCGCACATATGACGAATGGTGCCGTGTCGCCGATGTTCTGGTAGATCGGCACTGTGGTCAATGCGCTGATCGCGGTGCCGCCCATACCGGCACCGAAAATGCCGATTGCCAGGCCGCGCTTGGCTGGCGGGAACCAAGCGTTGACGAAGGGAACGCCGATGGCGAACGAGGTTCCAGCAATACCGAGGAAGAAGCCCATGATGAGGATCGCGGTGAGCGAACCTTGTGCCCAGAACCCGATGAGCAGCACCGGGATGATCGTTGCGCCGGTGATCAGCGGAAACATCAGGCGTCCGCCGTACTTGTCGGTGAGCCCGCCGACGAAGATGCGTCCGATGGACCCGACGATGACGGGTACCGCGACGAGTAGCGATACCTGCCCTTCGGAAATATCGCCGAGGGTCCCGTTGGTGCGGAACAGCGGACCGAGCGGGCTAAGTAGCGCCCAGGCCCAGAAGTTGACGGCGAATCCGATGGTCGCCATAGCGAGTTGGATCCAGGGGTTGCCTGGCGGAGAGGAAGCGGGCGGGCCGCCGGACGCGGGCGTGGCGTTGGAGACGTTGGCGGAACTGCCTGAACTCGAAGCCGTCGTGCTCATGACGTAATCCTCATTTAAATGGAGAATTTATCTCAATTAAATTGTGCCCGACTGTGCGTCTCGCGGGAACCTTGTGTGGCGCGCGAGACATCTTTGAACCTAGCGGTCGAACGTCGGCGCCGCATGGTGTCACAGTGGCATGGCGATGGGGTTGCCTTGGCGCCAAAATGAGCGCACCATGGCGTCATGGATATTTCAAAGCACATCGGGAAGGTGCGCGACGGTATCGATGGCGCCCTTTCGCTTGCGGACGATGCTACGAAAGATGTGGCGTCACGGGTGGCGTCGGTTGCAGAGCCGTCGCTGCGATTGGCCCTGATCGATGCGGTCACCGAGGCCGCAGCGGAAATCAATGACGGCCTATATGCGTCCCGCGTGACGGTCGCGATGGACGGTCTCGATCCCACGTTCGTGGTGCAGCAGACCCAACCCGAGCCGGACGGTGAACACGTCGACTTCGAACTCATCGACGAGGACGACACCCAGGGGGATGTGCTCGAGGACGAGGAAGCCGACGAAACGTTGGTGCGTTTCTCGCTACGGCTGCCAAAGTGGGCCAAAGACAAGGTGGACGATCGCGCGGAGCGACGCGGAATGTCCACGAATGCGTATCTGACCGAAGTCATCATCGGCGAGATCGCCGGTGGCTGGCCAAAAGGTGGTCCTGAGCGGTCGGGGCCCCCGTTTGGGCCGGGCCCACGTCGCGGGCCAGGACGCGGGGGTTGGGGGCCGGGTGGCTGGATTGATGCCGACACCGCCAACAGCATCGCGAGCGTGTTGTCTGAGGTGTTCGGCGGACAGGACCCGCGCCGGCCAGGCGGTCCGGGCGCCCGTCGGGGCGGGCCGCATCGTGACGGGCGCGGACCGCGCCGCGATGGACCCGGAGTTCATCGTGACGGGCGCGGACCGCGCCGAGATGGCTGCGGACCGCGTGGCCGCGACGAAACCGACGACGAGTAAGGACGAGCCACCATGACGACAGAGCGGCCGATCGATCCGCAGCAGATGCGCGTCGGTCATGCCGATCGGGAAGAAATGGTCAAGCGGTTGTCGCGCGCGCACACGCTAGGGCAACTGCAACTGGACGAGTTCGATACACGGACTCAACTCGCGTACGACGCGCGGGTGCGCGGCGACTTGGACGCATTGGTGGTCGATCTCCCTGTCGAGGGCGATCGGAATCCAAGGGCTGATTCGGCGGCCCGGGCAGGCGGTGGACGTCCCGGTGGCGGGCCGGGGTGCAGGTCGCGGCACCCAGGCGTCAACCGCGCCGAATGGCGGACGCACGCCGAGCGCCTGCAACGTCATCCGAATCGGGTCTGGATCATCATCGGCATACTCGGCGCGCTATGGCTGATCGGCGGGGTCGTCGGTGGTCCGTTTGGGTTCGTCGGCGGCGTACTTCGCGGAATCATGACGGTCCTGCTCGTCGTCGGCATCGTGACTTTGGTGCGTCGTGTCCGTGGACGGCATTGACCCTTCACGGGTAGGCCGCAGTGTGACGCGGCGTGAGCTGATCGCGTTACATAACCGCACGTACCCAGCGCGCTGCATGTGCGTGTAGTTCTTGATTGCGCATTACGTGGCGCAGTAATGCCCCGACTACGGGGCGAAAGTGCGCGCCGAGAGGCCGCGGACAACTGGATGGGGTCCGGCGGTGGTGCGAATCTTGATTCGCGGACCGTGCGCCGGCCGCGGCTACGCGTAGACTCGCGCGAATGGGAATGCTGTGCGCGGTTTCGTTCAACCGCAACGGGCAGCTGTACTACTACGACCCCGGTGACCTTGAGATCGCAATCGGCGACTATGTGCTGGTGCCCGTGGGTGAACGGCCCGAGATGGCGCAGGTGATGTGGGCCGGTGAATGGGTCACCGAGGACACCAGCGGTTTTGAGCGGTTAGTCGGCCGGGCGACGGACGTCGACGGCAAGCGGGCCCGCGCCGTACGCAAGCACAAGGCACGAGCGCTTGTCGCGACTCGCCGGCTTGTGCAGGAGCACGACTTGCCGATGAAGATCATCGGCGCCGACGTCAGCATTGCTGACGCACAAGCGAACCCCGATGTCGTAACCGTGTTCTTCTCGGCCTCGCGCCGCGTGGACTTCAGAGCGCTGGTGCGCGATCTCGGTGCCACGCTTACGTGCCGGATCGAGTTGCGCCAGGTGTCGGCCCGCGATGAGGCCAAACTCCAGGGCTCGATCGGCTCCTGTGGACGGGACACGTGCTGTTCGACTTTCTTGAAAGACTTCGAGCCGATCAGTCTCAAGATGGCTCGCGACCAGGATCTGCCGCTGAATCCATTGCGGATCAGCGGAGCGTGTGGCCGGTTGATGTGTTGCTTGAAGTACGAACATCCGCTGTACGAGAGCTTCCGCAAACGTTCGCCCGGGCGCGGCGCGAAGGTTGAGACCTCGGTCGGCGCCGGGCGAGTGGTTTCCGAGTCGGTGCCGTCGGATTCGGTCGTCGTACGACTCGACGCTGATGGGTCTCAGGTGACGTGTCCGGTCGCGTCCGTCTGTACCTCGCGTAAGGCCTACGACACCCGTTCGGACGCGGGCTAGATCACCTCGACCGGGCTTCGGGACGCCATACTCGGTGCGTATACTTACTGATCGCGTCACCCGCCGCCTTAGCTCAGTCGGCAGAGCGATTCACTCGTAATGAATAGGTCTGGGGTTCGATTCCCCAAGGCGGCTCGCATCCTGCGCCCCATCCGGCCCCGCCGGGTGGGGCGTAGTTCTATGTTTCGCAGTAGGCGGCTGGCGCGACCGATAAGGGTGCCAGTGATGTGCGAGCAAACTCAACGTCGATTCCGCTCGCTTCGCGTGGCGGCATTAGTGCGTGCCTATTGCCGATGCGATCTTCAGGATCACCGAGTGGCTGGTTTATCGGGTGCTGCTGCACGGCCCCAGACCTGATGCTGCCGCTTCACCTAGGGCGAGGGCATCAGGTCTGCGAGTTGAGTGGTGATCTCCCACGACCCTGCGGGCTGCCGCATTTGATCAGTGACTGTGACCTGTGCACCGACCCGGAAGAGTCCCGCCACCTTGCCAAGGCCCTTGGGTGTGTCGAACACTACGAGTTTGCGGGTTTTGTCGTCAGCGAGTTCTCCGGACTGAAGCGTCGGTTCGTCGCCGCTGAACGCGCCGCTCAGGCCGTCGTACTCGTGGCCGGCCTCGTTCTTGAATGTGAAGTACATCGGGTTGTAGGGGCCCTCGCCGCTCCAATCGACATCGATCACTAGGTGGGCGCTGTTGTTCGGAGGAATGGCCACGTCGCTTCCGCCTCTTCCACAGGACCATGATCGAGCATTGCGCGCAGGCGTGTTCCGCTGCGTGGCGTCTCGCCGGATGCGGGGTACTATTTGCGTATGCATGCAAATGCGCAATCTGGCGGCTGGAGCGATGACGTGGTCACGCTCGCGGTGGAAGTGTTGCGAGTTCTAGCTGATCGCACACGACTCCGGTTGGCGGGGTTGTTGCTCGATTCGGAGAAGTCGGTGACCGAGTTGGCTGCGGACCTAGACCGCCCGGTGCCGGCTGTATCGCAGCATCTGGCGAAGATGCGAATGGCGCGGCTGGTGGTGACGCGCCGCGAGGGAACGTCGGTGATGTACCGCGTCGAGAACGGCCATGTGCGGCAGCTCGTGATCGATACGATCGGGCATGTAGAGCACCTACTAGAGGATGTGCCGCAACATCACCGCAGCATGGGCGTCGTGTCATGACACATCACACGCGTGATCGCTCGGACGGTGATGTCGGCAGGCACGCTCACGGTTCCGGCGCCCACCAGCCCGAGCACCAGCATCGAGCGGGTCGTTGGGCCGGGGTTCGCCACGCGATCAGCGAGTTAGTGGGTGCGCATTCGCACGACGCAGCCGAGCGGGTCGATTCGGCATTGGAAGCCAATGCGCGAGGTAGGCGGGCGTTGTGGACTAGCCTCGGTGCGCTTGGTGTCACGGCGGTGTTGCAGGCGGTCGTGGTCGTTTTCACCGGCTCGGTCGCGTTGCTGGGGGACACGCTGCATAACGTCGCCGACGCGGTGACCGCGTTACCCATTTTGCTAGCGTTCACGTTGGCGCGTCGTCCGGCCAATAATCGGTTCACCTACGGGTACGGACGCGCGGAAGACTTCGCAGGCATTTTCGTGGTCGTGATGATCGCGCTATCGAGCGTGCTGGCTGGCTGGGAGGCGATCGATCGACTGATGAACCCACGCGAGGTCAACCATGTATGGGCGGTCGCGGCGGCCGGCGTTATCGGGTTCATCGGGAACGAACTGGTCGCGCGGTATCGGATGCGGGTGGGCCGGCAGATTGGCTCTGCCGCGTTGGTCGCGGACGGCTTGCACGCGCGTACCGACGGATTCACCTCGTTGGCGGTAGTTCTAGGTGCGGGCGGTATGGCGCTTGGTCTGCCATGGGCGGATCCGGTGATCGGGCTCGTCATCGCCGTCGTGATCCTCGGCGTGTTGCGCTCGGCGATTGCTGAGGTAGGTGCGCGATTGATGGATGCGGTCGACCCTCAATTGGTGCAGGTGGCCCGCGAATGCATCATCTCGGTGGACGGCGTTGACGAGGTGCGCGAATTACGACTGCGGTGGATTGGGCACTCGCTTCGCGCCGAAGCGGACGTCGTAGTCAGAGCGGACCTAGCGGTCAGTGAAGGACACGAGATCGCGCATCACGCTGAGGAGCACCTGCTTGCGGGATTGCCGCGGTTGAGTAGCGCGGTGATTCATGTCAGTCCGGCAGGAGCGCATGCGTAGATGAGGGTGGGCGTGCCGGTTCGCGTTTCGATATTGGGTTCTAGGTCGCGAGGGGACACATAGTGGGTCATGCAGGTCATTCGTTCCCGATGTGGATGCCGTCGGATCCGCCGTCGTTCGGGCGACTGTTGGCGTGGCAGTTGCAGCCGATCCCAGTGTTGGACGCCTTGTGCGTACTAGCGCTTGTGGCGTACCTGTTCGCGGTGCTGCGACTGCGCCGTCAGAGCGTTCGGTGGCCGCTATTCCGCACGGTGTCATTCACTGTGGGGAGCGTGAGCATCTTGTTAGTGGTATCCACCGGTATTGGCGGATACTCGATGCAATTGTTCAGTGTGCACATGGCCCAGCACATGGTGCTCAGCATGGTTGCGCCGGTGCTCTTACTGCTCGGTGCGCCGGTCACACTGGCTTTGCGTGTGCTGCGCCCGCGCGGGTTGCTGCGCCGAGCGCTGGTTGGGGTTCTGCATTCGCGATGCGTGCGGTTCTTTTCGAGTGGGCTTGTGAGCACCCCACTTTTTGTACTAAGTCTATTCGGGCTTTACTTCACGTCTGCGTTCGATTTCCTGATGAGTTCGTGGTGGGGGCATTTCTATATGCTCGTGCACTTCATCGCGGTTGGCCTGTTGTACTACTGGCCCATATTGGGAGTCGATCCGAACCCGCGTCGACCGCAACCGCTGACCCGGCTGGGAATGCTGGTAATCGCGATGCCGTTCCACGCCTTCTTTGGGATCGCGCTGATGTCTAGTCGAAGCACGGTCACGACGTCGCTCATGGCTCCGCAGGCTTGGGGGATCGACGCGATGTGGGATCAGTACGTCGCCGGCGGGATCGCATGGGCGACTGGCGAGATCCCCGCCCTGATCATCGCCGTGGTTATTGCCCGCCAATGGGCTCGATCCGAAACGCGACTCGCAAAATCGCACGATAGGCAAGCAGATCGTGACGGGGATGCTGCGCTACGCAGGTATAACGCGAAACTCGCGGAATTGGCCGCGCGTGCCTCGACCGATACAAGTAGCGGCCGCGGATTGACGCCCACTTGACCAACCTGCGAGGGGCTTCGGACGGCGGCGCTGACGGACAGCGTCACGCCGAGAGCGCCTCGCGCGTTAGTTTTTGATTTTGCGTTTCGCGGCAGCGTAGAGCGCGGTGCCCACGAACAGCACCAGCCCGATGATCGCGAGCCACAGCAGGCCCTTCACCACAAACCCGATCACGGAGATTGCGGCCCAGATGATCAGCAGCACCAGGATGAACGTCAGCATGTGCCGACCTTAATGGCTGCCTGGCAACTGGCATCGCGCCCGTCCACGGTCAGGTGAGATAGCCGTCGGCGTCCGCGATGCGGCTGAGGTCGAGCCGCGTGTGCGCTGGGCGCGCTACGGCCGCGTATCTTGCCGCGATCGCGTCGAGTATTGCTGGGCAGTCGCCGAATTGAGGTAGTTGGGGTTGGCGACTCCTGCAGAGTTAGTCGCGCGAAGGGGCCGTGGGCAGGGGCGACTCACAAACTCTTCTGGAGGAGAGCGTGGGGTGCGTCGATCATTGCGCGCAACCGCAATGGCGACGAGCCGACACTGACCCAGTAGATTTCTCGTATGGCCGAAGGACATCTGCTACTCGATAACCTCCAGTCGATGTGGTGGATCGCCGCGGCGGCCTCATTGGCCCCGGTGTTGGCTATCCTCACTCGCCGGGTCGTCCCCGATGTGGTGTGGCTGCTGACTCTTGGCGTGATCATCGGCCCGAACGTGTTCGGCATCGCCGGACAGACCGAGGCGGTTGAGTTCCTGAGCGAACTCGGCGTCGGGTTCCTCTTTCTGCTCGCGGGGTTCGAGCTCAACACTTCGCACATGCGCTCTCGCCAGGGCAAACATGCCGCGCTCACTTGGATCATCTGCGCGGTACTCGGTGTGGGCGCCGGGCTGCTGCTGGTCGAGGGTGACGTGCGCGCCGCGATCGTGATCGCGCTGGCGAGTACGTCGACAGCTCTCGGCGTCCTGCTGCCCATCCTGAAGGATTCAGGACTCATCGCTAAACCGCTGGGCGAGGCGACCATGGTCCATGGTGCGTGGGGCGAACTGCTGCCGATCGTCGCCATGTCCTTGCTGTTGTCGACTCGTGCCACCTGGGAGGCAGCCGCGGTACTCATCCTGTTCGCGGTAACTGCTGTGTTGGCCGTCGTGGTTCCGGCCCGGCTATTTCAGCGTGTTCCGTTGTTGGCCAGGGCATTCACCTACGCCTCCAACACGACGATGCAAACTACCCTGCGCTTGACCGTTTTCTTGCTGATCACCTTGATGCTGCTGACCGCGGCGCTTGATCTGGACGTCGCGCTGGGCGCCTTCACGGCGGGAATCTTGGCCAGTGCAGGCTTCCGTGCGGCGGCGCCGAAACATGCCGACGAAATCGCCCACAAACTGGAGATCGTTGGGTTCAGCCTGCTGGTACCAGTGTTTTTCGTGACCAGCGGGATGAGCATCGACATCCTGGCGGTGCTGCGCGAATGGCCGATGTTGCTTGGCTTCGTCGTGATGATCGCGATCGTCCGCGGTGTCCCGATCATCGTCCGCGAGTTCGTGGTCAACACCGATTCGGGAATACCGAACGCTAGAGAAAAGGTGTCGCTCGGATTGTTCGCGTCCACCGGTCTACCTATCATCGTCGCCGTCACGTACATAGGCGTCTCGGCGGAGATCATCACCGCGACGAGCGCGTCGGTGATGGTCACTGCCGGCGCGGTGACCGTCCTGATTTTCCCGATGATTGCGCAACGCCTCGTGAAGAGCACGGCCGGCACCTCGGCGGGTCCGCAGTCGGACGCGGCCGGCACCTCGGCAGGTCCGCAGTCGGACTAGGGCCACTCGGAGCGCAGCTACGGATGACCGTTGCGGATGCGGAGCCCAGGTCGCGCATCAGTGATTTAGCGGGCGCTCAGTATGTCAGCCTTGCGGGCGCGTGATATACAGCACGTGGTTGTATACCCGCGAACGCAAGGAGCTGACTGATGGCGTACGAGTTCACTCAGCAGGGCAAGGATCTTCTGGAGAAGGTCAAGGCCTACATGGACGAACACATCTACCCGAATGTAGAGGCGTACCACGAGGAGCAGGAGCGTCTGGGGCACTCGGGCTTTCCCGCGATGCTTGATGACATGAAGAAGGCAGCGCGAGAGCAGGGCTTGTGGAACCTCTTCATTCCGCACCTCGACCCGAACGCGCCCGGTACCAAGCTGTCGAACGTCGACTACGCCCCGATTTCCGAGGAACTAGGCAAGGTCGGCTTTGCATCGCAGGCGCTCAACTGTGCAGCGCCGGACACCGGCAACATGGAGATCCTGAATCTGTACGGCTCGGAGCGGGTCAAGAAGGATTGGTTCGAGCCGCTTCTCGAGGGCGAGATCCGCTCGGCCTTCTCGATGACCGAGCCGGAGGTGGCGTCCTCGGATGCGACCAACATCGGCCTGCGCATTGAGCGCGATGGCGATGAGTACGTGCTCAACGGCACGAAGTGGTTCTCCTCGGGCGCGGTACGCGATAACTGCAAGGTCCTGATCGTGATGGGTAAGACGAACCCGAACGCCGCGCGCCACGTGCAGCAGTCGATGATCGTCGTGCCGAAGGACACGCCGGGTATCACGATTGGTCGTCAGCCGCACGTGTTCGGCTTCGATCACAGTGGTGGTCACCCGGAGATCCATTACGAAAATGTCCGTGTTCCGGCCGAGAACCTGCTCGGCGAGGAAGGCTCGGGCTTCGCGATCTCGCAGGCTCGTTTGGGCCCGGGACGAATCCATCACTGCATGCGGTCGATTGGTGTGGCCGAGCGAGCGCTGGAGTTGATGGTGCAGCGCTCGTTGCAGCGCGAGACGTTCGGCAGCTTGGTGGCGCACAAGGGGCTGGTGCAGGATTGGATCGCCGAGGCGCGCATCAATATCGATATGCACCGCGAGTACGTGCTGCGCACCGCGCACCTCATGGACACTGTGGGTAACAAGTCCGCCGCCACCGAGATCTCCGGTATCAAGGTCGCGGTCCCGCGGATGGCGTTGAAGATCATTGATGACGCGATCCAGGTGTTCGGTGCTGCTGGCGTTACCCAGTTCACGCCGCTGGCGGAGATGTACGCGAGCATGCGCACCCTGAAGATTGCCGATGGTCCGGACGAGGTGCACAAGATGACCATCGCTCGCCGCGAGATCCTCAAGCACGATGGCACCTTCAAGATCAACCCGATGCTGGGTTCGTCGAAGACCTCGGATGAGGGAGTGCCGGTGATGCGTCCGTAGCGCAACCCACGCGACCTGCGGTGTACCCGATCGGGTACACCGCAGTTCGCTGTTATCGCGGCGGTCTATACGAATTCGAGATCGTGGCTGGGTCCGAATATCTCGTAATGAATGCGCTCCGCCGGAATACCCCGAGCGCGCAATGAGGACCGTACTGATCCCATGAAGGGCAGTGGGCCACACAAATAGATATCCGCGGCCTCGGGTAGATCGAGATCGGCTATGTCGATGTACCCCGTGCGCAGCAGGTCGTGTGCTGGCCTGGCCCCGAGTTCCTCGTACCAGCGATGAAGGCTGGCCTCCGGGAGCGCCGCGACCAGTTCTTTGAGCTCAGCGCGATGCGCATGTCGAGCGGGCGTGCGATCCGCATGCAGAACGTGCACTCGGCGGGTAGATCCGGTACGGAGTAAGAAATTCAGGAACCCGATCATTGGCGTGACGCCGATACCGGCGGAAATCAATAACAGTGGGTCGTCTGAGTCGGTGAGGGTTAACTCCCCGAATGGCGCCGATACCTCGATCTCGTCGCCCTCGAACACGTTATCGTGCAGGAAGTTCGACACTTCGCCGGCCGGCGCATCTGCGAGTGCGACGATCCGCTTCACCGAGAACTCGACCGCGTCGAATCCGACCTGCGTGACGCTGTACTGGCGAATCTGGCGCGCACCGTCGGGTAGTACGACGGCAACCGATACGTACTGGCCCGGCTTCGGCGTGGGAAGTGCGCGGCCGTCCGGACTGGCCATCACGAACGCGACAGTGTCTGGCGCCTGCTGAACGCGCGCGCGTACGACCAGTCGGCGCCACACATCGCCGGTGTGCACGCCGGTCTCGGCGTACAAGTCACGCTCGATCTCGATGAGCGTCTGGGCCATGTTCCAGTAGACCTCATTCCACGCGGCAGCGATTGGCGGCGTGACCGCCTCGCCCAGCACTTCGACGATCGCAGCGAAGAGGTGCTCGTGCACGATCGGGTACTGATCGGGCTTGATTCCCAACGACGCGTGCTTGTGAGCGATCCGGCTGAGGACCTGACGAGGATCCGGACCGCCCTCATCAATCAACATGGTCGCGTACGCCGCGATCGAGGCCGCGAGAGCGCGCTGCTGAGTGCCCTGAGCCTGGTTGCCCCGATTGAACAGGTCGCGTTCGAGTTCGGGATGCGCGGTGAACATGCGGCGGTAGAAGATCGGCGTGATGTCGTCGATCGCTGCTCCGATGACTGGCAGAGTCGCCTTGACGATGGATACGGATTCCGGAGAGAGCACGGTGGTGCCGTCCTTTCGTGGGGCAGGGGTTACCTACGTCGGCCTACTTCCCTGTGGGCCGGGGTCTTCTGAGGGTTGCCGTTAGCGACCTGGCGGCGCCAAGGTGAGGAGCAGGGTCTGGGTCGGTTCGGCGACGAGATCGGATACCCGTAACCGATCGAGGCTCATGAAAAACGCGTCCTGTGCGTCGCGTAATGCGCGACGCAGCAGACATCCGCCGCGCAGCGGGCATGGATTCGGGCCATCGCAGTCGACGACCTCGCCGGGACCCTCGAGCTCGCGCGCGATAAATCCGATGGACATCGCCGCGCCAGTCGGTGTGATCCACACGCCTCCGGTGCGGCCACGCCGAGTCTCCACCACGCCGAGTTTCTGTAGCGCGGCGACGACCTTGGTCGCGTGTGCGTACCGAACATTGAGCTGTTCGGCGAGTTCGTGGGTGGTGAGCGTCTGGTCTCTGTTCAGCGTCGCAAGCCGCATCACGATACGGAGCGCGAGATCGGTGAACATGGACAGGTGCATGAATACCAATCTAGTTAATTGGCATCTGAAATGACAATTAAATGCTCGTGTGGGGTCGCACACCCACGACCGCGATCGGCCTGCAGTCAGACCTGGGCACGACTGCGGACCGATGCCATCGCTGGTGTGCCTTGACTAGCGTGAAGGGGTGAGTACCCCCGACGTCGCGCCAGCCAACTGGTACGAGCGGCATGTTTTCGTTGCCGATCTGGTGATAGCGATCGTCGCGTTCGTCGTACTGGGGTTGACGTCCTCGGCGATGGTCGTCGCCAGTGATGCTGTGGTGTTTGGGGTATTGCTGCCGCTTGGCATGTGTGCAGCGCTGGTCTTCCGCCGCAGCCGTACCGTGCTGTTTGTCAGTCTCGTCGCCGCGATCGCGGTCATCGAGATGTTGGTATTTCCGTATGGCTTGATGACCGCCGCAGACGTGATCGTCCTCGTTGCCGTGCACACTGCGGCCCGGTACGGGACTCGATGGTTCGCCTATGGGGCTCTCGCCGCGGCCATCGTGGGGGCGTGGTGGGCGACGATCCAATGGGTGCTCCTTCCGAGCTACTCGACCGACTATCGAAACGAAGTCGCTCAGGCCCTGTTCATCGGCACCGGGCTAACGCTCGTGGTGGTCGGGTCCTACGTGCTGGGCCGCACCCAACTGGCGAAGGTGCGCGCGATCGGCGCACAACTGGCCGGCTTAGCCGAACGCAACGATCTGCTGCGGCATGAGCATGAGCAGCAGTTGCGACTGGCCACGGAGGAAGAACGCGGCCGAATCGCTGCGGAGACGCACGACATCCTCGCGCATTCGCTCGCGATCATCGTGGCGCAGGCCGACGGCGCCGCCATGGTCGTTGCCAAGAATCCCGGCCGGGCGCAGCAGGCGATCGAACAGATCGCCGAGACCAGTCGTGAGGCGCTGGCCGAGGTGCGACAGAAGGTCGCCGCGCTGCGTCGCGGTGAGGACCCGACCTCCGACCTAGCGCCGGCCAAGTCCCTGAGGGACCTGCCAGAACTCATCGACAACGTGCGCCGCGCCGGGTTGACGGCCACGCTGAGCACGCACGGAGATCTCGACCGCGTCGCGGCAGGGCCGGCTCTGTCGGCATACCGCATCGTGCAAGAGGCGCTGACGAACGCGCTCAAACATGGCGGACCGCAGGTGAATGCGAGTGTCGAGGTGGCGCGTGAAGCCCGCGGGCTTCGGATTACCGTCGAGGACGACGGGCGCGGCGTGGTGCACTCGGATGACAGCGGCAGCGGGCTGGCCGGGATGCGGGCCCGAGTCGAGCAGTACGGCGGGGTACTCGCTGCCGGACCACGCGTGGGCGGCGGATTTCAAGTACATGCGATGATGCCGCTGCCGGATGCTGCGCCGTGATGTGTCAGCCGATGACCTTCAGCCCTAGGCGTAGCGGCTGGTCTCGGTACGGCTGCGGACACAGCGAACGAATGGAGCGAGGATGACCGTCCGAATCATGCTGGTCGACGATCAGGCGCTGGTCCGCAGCGGTTTCGCGATGGTGATCGATTCGCAGGATGACCTGGAGGTTGTCGCCGAATGCGCCGACGGTTCCGAAGTCGTTGATGCGCTCGCGAGCACCGAGTGCGACCTCATCGTGATGGACATCCGGATGCCTGAACTGGACGGCGTGAGCGCAACCGAGCGGGTGATTGCCGCGTACGGCGACGCCGCGCCGAAGATTCTGATCCTGACGACGTTCGACACCGACGAGCACCTCGTCTCTGCCCTGCACGCGGGCGCGAGCGGGTTCTTGCTCAAGGGTGCGCGACCGGAGGAGTTGCTGTCCGGGATCCGGTCGATCGCCAGCGGTGACGCAGTGCTGGCGCCGAGCGCCACGAAGAGATTGTTGCAGCAGTTCTCGCCGCGGGCGCCGATCGCGGCCGCTTCCGATGAACGGCTGCAATCGTTGACCGAACGCGAACGTGAAGTGCTGGCGCAGGTGTGCACCGGCGCCACCAACCCGGAGATCGGCGCGCAACTTCATATGGCCGAAGGCACCGTGAAGACGCATATCGGGCGGCTGCTGAGCAAGACCGCCTCGCGAGACCGGGTCGGGCTCGTCCTATTCGCCCACGAAGTCGGGATGCTCTGAAGCCACTTCATGTAACGGATCCCGCATCGAACGCGGTATTGGCTATTTTGGGCGGCTCAGGTACGACCGTGGTCGTACTCGCGACTCTCCCAGGGGTACTGCTGGTGCCAGCAAATCACGACTGAAAGTGGATTCGCCGGCACCGATGGGCTCACTAGCGTCGAAGACGTCAACGAGATGTCAACACAGTGAAGGAATCCGCTGATGAGCGCCACCACTGCCCACGGCCCGAGCGCGAACGCCCCCAGACCCCAGCGCCCACTGCCGGAGTCCACCAGGCCGGCCGTCCAAGGCCGCGCGCTGTACAAGACCTACGGCGAAGGGGAACGGGTCGTCCGAGCCCTCGACAACGTGTCGGTGGCGTTCCCCCGCGGGTCGTTCACGGCGATCATGGGCCCATCGGGTTCGGGCAAATCCACCCTCATGCATTGTCTGGCGGGACTCGACTCCCTCGACAGCGGCGATGTGGTTATCGGTGACGCCATGATTACCGGCCGCCCCGATAAGTACGTGACGGAGGTCCGCCGAGACCACGTCGGATTCATCTTCCAATCGTTCAACCTGCTGCCCACGCTCACCGCGGAGCAGAACATCGCGTTACCGCTTGAACTCGCCGGCCGCCGCGTCGACGAACAGCGACTCGCTGAGATCGCCGGGGCCCTGAACATCGCCGATCGGCTCAGCCACCTGCCGGGGCAACTGTCCGGAGGCCAACAGCAGCGCGTCGCCGTCGCCCGGGCCTTGATCAGTCAGCCAGACGTGCTGTTCGCCGACGAACCTACTGGCGCCCTCGATAGCCGCACCGGCCAGCAACTGTTGACCATCTTGCGAAACGCTGCCCGTGAGGGCGGACAGACGATCGCTATGGTCACGCACGATCCGATCGCCGCGTCGTACGCAGATCACGTACTGCTGCTCAGCGACGGCCGGATCGCCGGCCAGATCCCGAACCCGACCGTCGATTCCGTCGTCGACGCGATGCGCGGACTCGGGGTGTAGCAGCGATGTCAGTCACCAGCAGAGCGGCGTTCGCTGAGCTGAAACACAAGCCCGGACGACTCGCCGCCGTCGTACTCGCCATCGTGATCGGCAGTTTGTTCGCCGTGGCAACCACGGTTTTCTCCTCGACCGCTGGCCGCGCGATCGAGGTCGCTGTGGCCGGGGACCTACAAAACGCGGACATCGTCGTGAACGGGTACCCGGACGGTGCCGCCGGTATCGAGGAGGCACAAGCGAAGATCGCCGCGGCCGATGGGGTACTCGGTGTCGATCCGATCATCGCCTCGTACGTCAGACTTGAGGGGTCCTCCAGCATCACCGGGATCAACGCGCGCGGCATCATCACCGATCCCGGACTGGCGTACGCCGAACTCGAATCAGGGCAATGGCCCGCGGCCGATAACGAGGTCGCCATTCCGCAGTCCGTCGCCGACGACGCGGGTGTGAAGCTCGGCGACACGGTGTCGTTCGAGGATCCCGACGGGGATGTGCTGTCCTACACCGTTACGGGTATCTCGAAGGAGTCATCAGTCTCCGCGCTTACCGGAGCGACCATCTGGCTGACCCAGGAGGCGATGAACGAGAACTTGGCCTGGGTGGACAGTTTCGTCGTTCGAGCCGCCGATCCCGAGGCGACGTCGCAGTCGTTGCAGCAGGCGATGGGCAGCGATTGGGAGGTGCTCACCGGCGCCGAGGCGCGGGCCGAGATGGTCGATCAGATCAGCGATGGCACCATCGCGATCACGGTACTGCTCGGCAGCTTCGCGGCCATCGCGTTGGTGGTCGCCGCGATCGTCATCGGCAACACCTTTGTCATCCTGCTGGCGCAGCGTCGTCGGCAAATTGCGTTGCAGCGTCTGGTCGGTGCGACCTCACGCCAGATGCGTCGGCAGATCCTTATCGAAGCGGCAGCTATCGGGGTAGGCGGAACCGCGATCGGCGCAATATTAGGAATCTTTGTTGGGTGGGTCGGTGCTGAGATGTTCGGTGCGGCCGCGGGCGGTCTGGCTCTTGACCCGGTGACGATCGCTATCGCGTGTGCGGCAACCATCGCAGCGACGCTTCTCGGCGCTTACGTACCGATCCGATCGGCCTGCCGAGTTGCGCCGATCGAGGCACTCCGCCCGGCGGAATCGCAAGTCGGTGGCGCAAAACTGCCTATCTGGCGGATCTGTGTCGCTGGCGTCCTGCTCGTCGGCGGACTGGCAATCATGGCACTCGGTGCGTCCGCGACTCAGGTCGCCATCGCGACTCTCGGCGGTCTGGTGTCGGTCTGCGGCCTGCTGTTCGGCGCGCAACTGCTCGTCGTGCCGGTCGGCAAACTGCTGCGGCCACTGGGCCGGATAGGCGGCACGCCTGGAACGATCGCCGCCCGAGACGTCACTCGGCATGCTGCTCGCGCCACGAACACGGTCGTCGCGATCATTGTCGGCGTCGGGCTTATCTCGATGATCCAGGTGGCTGCGGAAATTACCCGCGCGACCGCGCTTCACAGCGCGCGTGACAGCGACCGTCGCGAGGAGATCGAGGCAGTTGTCGACATCATGACGAACGTCGCGACCGGGCTGCTCGCCGTGACTGCGGTCATCGCGATCGTCGGGATCGCCAATACTCTTGCATTGTCGGTCATCGAGCGGAAGCGCGAAAGCGGCCTGATGCGGGCGCTGGGCGTACAGCGTGGCCAATTGCGCTCGATGATTTCGATCGAAGCCTTCCTGCTGGCGCTGATCGGAGGCGTCATCGGAGTCGTGTTGGGCCTTGGGTATGGCGCCGTTGCGGCGTACTCCGTGCTTGGCGATCGAGACATCACCTACTCGATTCCGTGGGGGATGCTCGGCGGCCTGCTCGCCCTGGCGATCGTCGGTGGGCTGCTGGCCTCCGTATTGCCGGCGATTCGCGCCGGCAAAGTGACCCCGGTCGAAGCGTTAGCGGCCGCGTAACGGCACCGAGCCACAGGGCCTGCACCGCTGATGGCGGTGCAGGCCCTGTGGAGGCTGTGGCGCTATCCCTAACGCGCCGAGGTTGCGGCGCTGCGGTGTCCTCAACGCGCCGAGGTGGGGGCGCTTCGGGCATGCCCGCCACAGTTACGCCAGTATGAACGGGTGAGTACACGGTGGCTAAACAAAGAAGAGGCGACGGCCTGGGTACGTCTGGTGGCGCTTCTGGAACTGCTACCTGCTGGACTGGACTCCCAAGTGCGGCGCGATTCTGGCGTCACCAACTTCGAGTTCTACGTGCTGGTGGTGCTGTCGGAGTCCGCCGACCAGCAGTTGCGGATGACCGAGTTGGCCGCGCAGTGCAACGCCAGTCTGCCTCGCTTGTCGCACGTCGTTCGACGGCTTGAGTCTCGCGATTTTGTCGAACGAGCGCTTTCCCCGGACGATAGGCGTTCGCGAAATGTGCGGCTCTCAGAGACTGGGCTTCGAACGTTGGAGGAGACGACGCCGCAACATTTGGAGTACGTCCGCGAACACGTGATCGACGTGCTGACTCCGGAGCAGATCGGTCAGCTTCGCGAGATCGCGGAGGCGATCTTGAAGAAGCTTGACCCCAATGGAGCGTTGGGGCCTATCTACCACCGTCACGACGATCGCGAGGACTGATCGCGCGGTGGCGCGTCGTAGGTGACCCACGTCGTGCGCTTTGCCAAGGTGTCGTACAGCCGTTGCGCGGTGACGTTGTCCGCTGCGGTAATCCAGCGCACCAGGCCGAGGCCCTCATCGTTCGCGATACCTTGCAACCGCGTAATGAGCGCGCGTCCAATGCCGAGGCCGCGCACCGCGGGATCGGTGAATAAATCGTCCAGCCATAACCCGGCGCCGCCGGCGAGCGGCCGCGCGTAGCGACGATAGTTCGCGATCCCCACGACGTGTTCGTCGGCCGTAGCCACCAGCGAATTCGTCTCGTGGCTGTCGTCGTGCACCCACTGCCACACCCGCCACACGATCTGATCGTCGGCGGTCTGCCGGTAGAACGCGCGGTACGCCGTGAAGAGTTCGCGCCACCGCTCGCCGTCCTGCTCGCTCGCGGGTCTGACGCGCACTCGCGTGTTGTCCATCGCGTATCTCCTTGCTCGCTGGATACCGCAACACCATGGCAAGACGATAACGTCCGGATATGAGAATGCGACTTCGTCAGGTGGCGCTCGTGGCGGCCGATCTCGGGCCCGTCGAGCGAGAGATCGAACAACAGTTGGGCGTCGAGTTGTGTTATCGCGATCCGGGGGTGGGGCACTTCGGACTGCGTAATGCGCTCTACCCGGTCGGCGACAAGTTACTTGAGGTCGTCTCGCCGACCGAGGACGGCACCACTGCGGGGCGGCTACTGGACAAGCGTGGCGGGGACGGTGGCTACATGGTGATCGTGCAGGTCGATGACCTTGATGCGTTGAAGACCTCCTTTGAGCCCAACGGCGTCCGCGTCGTGCACGTCGCCCGCGGCCAGGGGATCGAGGGCATTCACCTGCACCCGCGCGATGTCGGTGGGGCGATTCTCTCCGTCGACCGCACCGAGGAATGGGGCGAGTGGGCGTGGGCAGGACCCGACTGGAAGAACCACATCAAATCCGACGTGGTGACCGATCTGGTCGCGGTCGAGATTCAGGCCAACGACCCCGCGGCGATGGCGGCGAGCTGGGCGCGGGTCCTCGGTCGGTCGGCGGTCGCAGACGGCGACACGCACGTCATCGCGCTCGATGAGGGTGCAATTCGGTTTGTGATGCTGAGGGATGACCGTGGCGAGGGTGTCTCGGCGATCGACGCGCGGTCCGCGGACGGCTCAACATCCACCTCGATGATCTGCGGCACAAGGGTCAATCGGATCGCCTGACAAATCGTGCACAGACTCGCTGTGATCTGCGGCGTCCGCCACCTTGAATCCACCCACGCGTAACGCGGGCGGGGGAGAATAGGAGACGCAACAACCAATCGATGTACGGGATGTGTAAACCATGCACGCCACCGCGTTGATCGGGTCGCGTCTGGCCCCGTTGGGCTATGCCGACGAGATCCGACAACTCGAATGCGCCAGGGGACCCCTGGTGGCGCGACGCCGGGGAATCGAACTATTGATGTCCACCGAACGACGAACTGTTCCAGAGCGCACCATCGCTCTTGCACGGTAACCGTCACCTACCGACCGCGCCCTTCTCGCCACGCGAGGAGGGCGCGTTCTCATTCGCCGGAGCGCATCGTCACCTCGTGCGGGGTGGCGAACGTATAGGCGCCGCGTGATCCGTTTGACGCGGCGAGCAAGATTAAGGCCATGAACAGCGCACACCCACCCGAGGTCACGATTCGCCACGCCCGGACCGAGGATGTTCGGCGGATTCGTGAGATCGTCGCGCCGTACGTCGAGAACCGAGTCCTGGTCGCGAAGGAACACGTCGCCTACTTCGAAGGCCTACAGGAGTTTCGGATCGCTGAGATCGAGGGACACATCGTCGGCGTCGGCGCGCTGCACGTGTTCTGGGAGGACCTCGCCGAGGTGCGCACACTGGCCGTCGACAGTTCGGTGCGCGGTGCGGGCGTCGGGCATTTGCTGCTCGAACGGCTGGTCGAGGACGCGCGACAGATCGGCGTGCAGCGAGTGTTCTGCCTGACGTTCGAGGTCGACTTTTTCTCCCGGCACGGTTTTCGCGAGATTGACGGGACACCAGTCGACAAGGACGTGTTCGTCGAGTTGCTGCAGTCACAGGACGACGGCGTTGCCGAATTCCTGGACTTGGCGAGGGTCAAGCCGAACACGCTGGGTAATTCCCGGATGCTGCTCGACCTCTGACTGCCTGGCCCGCCGCTGGCAGCGCGTCGCCGCGCCGCTGGCAGTGCGCCGCCGTGTATAGGTGTTGGTTACCAGCCGGGTTCGTTGGCGCGAACCTTGGAGTGCACTACGTGCTCGGTCCAGAAGGACACCAGCGGGATCGTGCCACCCAGGACCACCAGCACGGAGCGTACGACGCTCCATTTGCGGTGCATGGCCAAGAACGCGGTGCACACGATGTAGATCATGTACAGCCAGCCGTGCGCGATGCCGATAACGGTGACCGGCGTGCCGTTGTCGCCGAAGTACTTCATGGGCATCGCGATGAGGAACAACGCAGCGAGCGGGACACCGACGATCCACGCAGAGATCCGGTAGTAACGCAGCAGTCGGTCGGTCTTGGCTTCGGGGCCTCCGGCGCGTTTCGCCTTCAAGGCCGCCTTCTTGGCGGCGAGCTTGTCCTCGTTCGTCGTCGTCAAGTCAGAACCCTTTTCTTAGTTGATACCGGCTTGCTGGTTGAGCACACGCAGGCGTTCGTTGTACGCCTCAAGTTCTGGGTCCGCGATGTTGTGGTACTCGTCGTAGTGCGGGGCCATCGCGATCGCCTTGGGTCGAATCTCGTGCACGATTCGTCCGGGGTCCGGATCGTCGTGATGCAGCAGCGGCGGTTCGTTATGCCCGGGTGGGCGGAACGCGAGGTAGATGGCGCGGACCCATGCCGCGATTCCCATCGCCGCGAACATCGGCCACTGGATGGCGTACAGCCAGTTCTGCCAGTCACCGTCTGCACCTTCGGCGCGGCCTAGTTGCCATTGGAACGCCCAGAGGCATCCGGCGAGCGCCAGGATCGCGAAAATATGCCAAGCGATCCAACCCGGAGTAAAAATGCGGCGCACCCGTCCAGGGTACGCCGCATTCGCCACTTCGAACTGTGACTGTGCTTTAGTGCTCGGCCTTCTTGAACTCTTCGGCGGAGTGCTCAACCATCTTCTTCGCTTCGGCCGCGCCGACCCAGTCCGAGCCGTCGACGTGCTTACCCGGCTCCAGGTCCTTGTAATGCTCGAAGAAATGTTTGATCTCGTCCAATTGGAACTGGGAGACATCGGAGATGTCGTTGACACCGTCCCAACGGGGATCACCTGCGGGGACGCACAGGACCTTGTCGTCGCCGCCGGCCTCATCGACCATGCGGTACATCCCGATCGGGCGGACGCTGATGTAGCAGCCCGGGAACGTCGGCTCCGGCAGCAGCACCAGCGCATCGAGCGGGTCGCCGTCGTCGGCCAGGGTATCGACGAAGTATCCGTAGTCCGTCGGGTACGCCATTGAGGTGTAGAGGTAACGATCCAGGTGGACCTTGCCCGTCTCGTGGTCGACCTCGTACTTGTTGCGCGAGCCCTTAGGGATCTCGATCAGGACGTCGTACTCCACTATGATTCCATCTCCTACCCGGGCTCGGGCGTCTCGCGGCATGCGAGGAGGATTTCCGTGACCCGTAGTCTGTTCAGTGCTGTGGTTGACCGCTAGAACTGCAAGGACCCGAGTGACCAAGACCCGAACGCCTCGCCGGCACAGACGTGCAGGGACGATCCGCGTGCTAGGCGCATTCGGCGTGTTGGTGCTCGCGTCGGCGGCCGGCGCCGGCGCGGTTGTTGGTGCTGCAGCCCTATCTGGACCCACTAATTCTGACAGCGCCGCTGACGCGAGCGCCAACCAGGCTGCCGCAACGGTCTCGCTGCCGCTCAACGAACCCCCGGCGCCGGTGCTCGAACGGCTGGCCGACGACGCGCCGATGCCTTCGAGCGCGGGGATGCACAGCGCGCTCAGCCCTGCGTTGAACAATCCCAACCTCGGCGAGGTCGCCGTTGAAGTGATCGACCCGGCCAGCGACAGCGTGCTGTATTCCGAACGGGCGAAGGAACCGATGGTGCCGGGGTCGGTGATGAAGCTCTACACCGCGGCCGCGGCAGCCGTCGTCCTCGAGCCCGGTAGCCGCATCACCACCTCGGTCGTCCAAGGCAACAGTCCCACCGAGATCGTGGTGATCGCCGGCGGCGACCCGACGCTACGCAGCGGCAGTAAGTCGACGTACAACCCGGGGTCCGCGTCGATCAAGCAACTCGCCAACCAACTGAACGATGCCGGGATCACCGAGGTGACGAAGGTGACCGTCGACAACTCGGTGTTCAGCGGTCCGGTGACTGCGTCCGGATGGGGCGAGGGCGACGCACCGTCGACGTACGCCGCCGAAATCTACCCATTCATGACCGACGGCGGCCGCAGCACCCCGTCCAACGACGCCTCGATGCGGCACGCAGACCCCGACTTGTACGCCGCACAACTACTTGCCGACGCCCTGGACAGCCCCGATGCGGACGTCGAACGCGGCGAAGCCGGCGAGGGGGCACAGCAGTTGGCTGCCGTCGAGTCGGCACCGATCGAGCAACTGATCGAACAGATGCTGCTCATCTCCGACAACACGCTCGCGGAGTGTTTGGGGCGGCTGGTCGCGCTGGAGACCGGTCATCCGCCGAGTTTCGACGGTGCCACGCAGGCGATCACCGACACGATGCAAGACCTAGGCGTGGACCTGACGGGGTACACGGCGTACGACGCCAGCGGGCTGTCCGTGGACGACCGCACGAGCGCAGCGTCGGTGAGTTCGGTGATGGATAACGTGGTCGATCTGACCGATGCGAACCTGGACGCGGTGGCGTCTGGTCTGCCGGTGAGCGGATACAGCGGGACCTTGGCGGACCGGTACGACAATGGCACTACGGGCGGCGTGGCCGGGCGGGTCCGCGGCAAGACCGGGACGTTGAGTGGTGTGGCCTCATTGTCCGGGACCGTCGTGACCAACGACGGTCGACTGCTGGTGTTCTCGTTCCTGTCCAATGACGGTGGCGCGCAGGACGCCACGCGTGCGGCGCTTGATCTCGTGGCGGCGACGATCGCCGGCTGCGGCTGCCACTAACGCCGCGACTGCTCGGTCACTGGCGATGACCGCTCGGCGCGCTCGCCCGTCCGACCGGCGGTCGCCCGCAGAGGTGCTGAGGGTATGAGGCCGCCGGCGCGGAGGTGACGCAGGCCGGGAATGTGCGCGCGCCAAGTCCGCAGTTGACCACGTTCGGATCGAGCGACGCGCACGATCCTCCGCGGGTAACGTGGCGCCCATGAGTTCTGAGGGCTTCATCAACTGGGACGTCGCGACGCGTTCGGCGAAGAAACTGACGAAGGCCGGTCCAAGTATCGCCCTCGAGGAGGCGCGCGTCGTCGTCACCGAACTGCGGCAAGCTGCGATCCGTGCCGACGAGTACGTCAGCGACGTCACCGGGATTCGGCACCCGATGTACGACGCGCCCACGCTCGTTGTGGATCGCGCCGGCTGGATCGAGACAAATGCGTCGTCCCTCGCCGGACTGATGGGCCCGCTGGTGGAGAAGCTCACCGCGACTTCGAAGTCCTCGCGCGCCGTGCGGGCGGTGGGTAGTCGGGTCACCGGCATCGAGGCGGGTGTCCTGCTGTCGTTCATGTCCAGCCGTGTACTCGGGCAGTACGACGTGTTCGGTCGAGACGGCGGGCGGCTGTTGCTGGTCGCGCCGAACATCGTCGAAGCCGAGCGCAAGTTGGCCGTCGATCCGCATGACTTCCGACTGTGGGTGTGCATCCACGAGGTCACGCACCGACTGCAGTTCACCGCGAATCCGTGGCTGGAGGGCTATCTACGCGGCCTCATCGAGGAGTTCGTCGAGGTGTCGAATCTCGATACCGACTCGCTGCGGGAACAGATCAAGGACCTCGCCGCCAAAGTCCGGTCGCGGTCGGCGAACGATTCCGGTGGTCTGCTGTCGCTGGTGCAGTCGCCGGACCAGCGTGACGTCCTTGATCGCATTACCGCCGCTATGAGTCTGGTCGAAGGCCATGCCGAGTACGTGATGGACAACGTCGGTCGAGACGTCATCCGCACGGTGGGCGTGATTCGTCGGAAGTTCAACGCGCGTCGCAAAGGTAGCTCGCCGATCGACCGCGCCATGCGCCGACTGCTCGGGCTGGACGCCAAGATGAAGCAGTACGCCGACGGGCGGGTTTTCGTGGATGCTGTGGTGAACGAGGTGGGTATGGCGGGCTTCAACCGGATCTGGGAGTCGCCCGATATGTTGCCGACCCGCGCCGAGTTAAGCGACCCGGTGGCATGGGTGGACCGGGTTCGCCCGAACGGCCGGATTGCTGCCGCAGGCAGCACAGTCGTCGACCAGCACGGCAACACCACGCGACACTTCGAGATACCCCGCGAGGGCACCCACGTTCCGCTGGACGACGGCTCGCCCGACGATGAGCGCGAGATCATCATCGAACGCCGCGGCGACGAATGAACGGGGATGACCGGTCGGCGGTGAGCTAATGGTCGGGCCCCCTCCGGCCGTGGCCGCCGTTCGTGTCGCCGTACGGCGATGGCTCGCCACCCATCAAGGTGACCGCTCCATCATCAGTGTTGCCGTCAGTGGGGGCGCCGATTCGCTCGCGCTGTGCAGCGCATTGCTGTTCGAGGCTCGCGGGTCGTTCGACGTCCACGGGATCACCATCGATCACGGCCTGCAGCCCGACTCAACCGATCGCGCGGCCGCGGTGCGTGAGCAGATGCTCCAGTTGGGCTGCGCTAGCGCCGTCGCGGTACGGGTAGACGTCGGTGCGCGCGGTGGGCTTGAAGCGGCCGCTCGGCACGCGCGGTACGCGGGGTTGCAGGAGCATCGTCGTGGCGAGGTACTTCTCGGTCACACCCTGGACGACCAGGCGGAGTCGGTGCTGCTGGGGCTGGGGCGCGGGTCCGGGAGGCGATCGTTGCAGGGGATGGCGCCGTATGCTCCGCCCTGGGGGCGTCCGCTGCTGTCGATCCGCCGGGCGCAAACCCTTCAGTATTGCGACGATCTCGCACTGCCGGTGTGGCACGATCCGCACAACGACGACCCGCGGTTCACCCGCGTGCGGCTGCGGGCCGAGGCGCTGCCCTTGCTGGAGGACATCCTTGGCGGTGGAGTCGCGCCGGCGCTCGCGCGCACCGCTGACCAACTGCGCGCGGCAGACCCGTCGCACGACGTTGCTGCGCTACTGGAACTCGTCGGTGGCGTACTTCTCGATGCGCGCTCGCTGGCCCGATTCACCGAAGGAACCCGACGCGTGTTGATCAAACGCTGGCTCGACGACCGGTTGGCCGTCGCCGACGATTCGCCTCGACCCGATTCGCCCACGACCGGTTCGTGTTCCGTCGACTCGATTCCGGCCGATTCGGGCTCGGCCGACTGCGCGGTGACGGCAGCGCACGTGATCGCGATCGACGCGCTCGTCGCGCGCTATCACGGCCAGGGCCCGGTGTATCTGCCGGGCGGTAGCCGTGCGATTCGCGAGCGTGGCAAGATCGTGCACGCGCCCGCCGATGACAGGGGCCGGGCCGCTCCCCGACGAATCTGAGGACATCGAAGGTGTACGACGCCGAGATTGAAAAGGTCGTGATCTCCGAGCAGGAGATCAAGGAGAAGACCGCCGAGTTGGCGCAGCAGATCGCCGCGGATTATCAGGGCAAGGAACTACTGCTGGTCGGCGTGCTCAAGGGCGCGGTGATGTTCATGAGTGACTTCGCCCGCGCGCTGCCGCTGCCGGTCGAACTCGAGTTCATGGCGGTGTCGTCGTACGGCTCGTCGACGTCCTCCAGCGGAATCGTCCGGATCCTCAAGGACCTCGACAAGGACATCACCGGCAAGCACGTGCTGGTGGTCGAGGACATCATCGACTCCGGCCTGACGCTGTCGTGGCTGCTGAAAAACCTTGGTGCGCGCAACCCCGCCTCGATCGAGGTGGTCAGTCTGCTGCGCAAGCCAGATGCGGTGAAGGTAGAAGTCCCGGTGAAGTACATCGGGTTCGATATCCCAAACGAGTTCGTGGTCGGGTACGGCCTCGACTACGCGGAGCGTTACCGCGATATGCCGTTCATCGGCATCCTCAAGCCCGAGGTCTACTCATAACTTTCGTCGCTCCAGGAGCGCGTTTTCCCCGGAGCTCACTGGCGTCGTTCGAAGCGGTCTTCGTGACGCTCGGTGTCGGGATAATCCACCCGGTTGCGTGCTGAGGCCCTGTTTCGAACCGGGCTGGCGTAGCAAGTTGTAGCGACTGGGTGTTGAGTTGTTGCCCGAAACGCGTTCGGGCTCGACTGAATGAGATGCGCGGGGGAGAGGGCGCGGGCGCGAGCAACGCGTCAATCTCACCCGGGTTGGCCGTTTGCCGTGTGGATCGTGGCGTTAGTGTGCAACGGAACGTTTCGCCGCTAGCGGACGTTGAGATAGACGCGCGCCTCGCGGTGTACCGTTTTGTATCCGGCACTGTGCCTCACGCGTGGGGCGCGCGGTATCAGGTACCCCAGCAAACAGGAGGCACGGGCTTGCCCACGCCAGCCCGCACGCGGATGAAAAACAAGAAGATCGTCAAGTCGCCGTGGTTCTTTATGGCTCTGGCGGCGGTATTCGCCATCCTGCTCTCGAGCCTCTTCAGTGGCGGTAGCGACTACGCGAGCGTCAAGACGTCAGTCGCGCTGGGACAGCTTGAAGATGGCAATGCTGATGCCGTCAATCTCAAGGACAAGGAACAGATCCTCGAGATCAAGTTGAAGGATCCCATCGATCCCACTGGGGACGGCGCCGAGACCACCGACCGAATCCAAACGCAGTACCCCTCCGGCGCGACCGATCAAATCTTCGACGCCGTGAAGAACGCGCAGGGGATCGATCCGGAGGCCGGTGACCAGGGCTTTGACACCACCGTCACGCAGGAGTCGGTGCTGTTCAATCTGCTCATCTCACTGCTGCCGTTCATCATCTTGCTGGGTCTGCTGTTCTTCCTGATGAACTCGATGCAGGGCGGCGGCCGCGGTGTCATGCAGTTCGCGAAGTCCAAGGCCAAACTGGTCAGCAAGGACATGCCGAAGACGACGTTCTCGGACGTAGCGGGCGCCGACGAGGCGATTGAGGAACTCGGCGAGATCAAGGATTTCTTGCAGAATCCGGCCCGGTTCCAGGCGATCGGCGCGAAGATTCCCAAGGGCGTGCTGCTGTTCGGCCCGCCTGGAACCGGTAAGACCCTGCTCGCGCGTGCTGTCGCCGGCGAGGCCGGGGTGCCGTTCTACTCAATTTCCGGTTCGGACTTCGTGGAGATGTTCGTGGGCGTGGGTGCCTCCCGCGTGCGTGACCTGTTCACCCAGGCCAAGGAGAACGCTCCGGCGATCATCTTCATCGACGAGATCGACGCCGTCGGTCGGCACCGCGGTGCCGGTATGGGCGGCGGTCACGACGAGCGCGAGCAGACGCTGAACCAGATGCTCGTCGAGATGGACGGATTCGACGTCACCAGCAGCGTCATCTTGATCGCGGCCAGCAACCGCCCGGACATCCTTGATCCGGCGCTGTTGCGCCCGGGCCGATTCGATCGTCAGATTGCTGTCGATCGCCCCGACCTTGAGGGCCGCAAGGCGATCCTGCGGGTGCATGCGAAGGGCAAGCCGGTCGCGCCGGGCGTCGACCTGGACACCGTTGCGCGCCGTACGCCGGGATTCACCGGCGCCGACCTGGCGAACGTGCTGAACGAGGCCGCATTGCTCACCGCGCGCAAGGGCGGCACGTCGATCACCGACGATGCGCTCGAGGAGGCGATCGATCGAGTCATCGCCGGTCCTGAGCGTAAGACGCGGGCGATGAGCGACAAGGAAAAGAAGATGACTGCCTATCACGAGGGTGGACACGCTCTTGTCGCGCAGGCATTGCCGCACAGCGCCCCGGTGCACAAGGTGACGATCCTGCCGCGCGGCCGCTCCCTCGGCCACACCCTGATCTTGCCGACCGAGGACAAGTACAGCCAGTCGCGTTCGGAGATGATCGACTCGCTGGCCTACATGCTCGGTGGACGCGCGGCCGAGGAGATGGTCTATCACGACCCAACCTCCGGCGCCTCCAACGATATTGAGAAGGCCACCCAGGTGGCTCGCGCGATGGTCACCGAGTACGGCATGAGCGACAGGTTGGGCGCTGTGAAGTATGGCACCAGCGAGTCCGAGCCGTTCCTCGGTCGCGATATGGGCCACCAGCGTGACTACTCTGACGAGGTCGCAGGCGTGATCGACAGCGAGGTCCGCGAACTGATTGAGATCGCGCACGACGAGGCGTGGCAGATTCTCAGTCAGCATCGCGCCGAGCTCGATCAGATTGTGCTCGAGTTGATGGAGAAGGAAACCCTCTCCGCCGAAGATATGAATCGGATCTGCGCGAATGTGCCCAAGCGTGAGCCGATGGCGCCGTACCAAGGGTCCGGCCGTCGCCGCAACGGTGGTGCTCCGCCGCCGATCCTGACACCCAAGGAGATCGCCGAGGCGCGCGCCAAGGACTCCGAGCCGCCGTCGGCACCCGCCACGCGGCGCGAGCCTCAGGCGAGGCATGCGGCGCCGGATGACACGCGAGCGATCGACGACGACGCCACGATTCAGATCCCGGCCGTCGACCCGAACTCCGACGCGCCGCAGCAGCCGCGGAGCTATCCGGACGACTGGATGAACCGTCCTACCGGTGATGATCAGCGATGAGCGTCGATCAGGAGCGTGCCGCCGCCGCGGTGCGCGAGTTGTTGCTGGCGATCGGTGAGGACCCTGATCGAGAGGGGCTGCGGGAGACCCCGGACCGGGTCGCGCGGGCGTACGCCGAGGTATTCGCGGGGCTGCACGTCGAACCGGCCGAGGTGCTCTCGCGGACCTTCAATGAGGAACACCGCGAGCTTGTCCTGGTGAAAAACATCGAGGTCTACTCGATCTGCGAGCATCACCTGGTGCCCTTCCACGGCGAGGCGCACATCGGTTACATCCCGGGTCAGTCCGGACGTATCACCGGCCTGTCGAAGTTGGCGCGGCTTGCCGACCTGTACGCCAAGCGTCCGCAGGTGCAGGAGCGGTTGACCGCACAGATCGCCGACGCCATCGTCGGCGCGCTCGATCCGCGCGGCGTGATCGTAGTGATCGAGGCTGAGCACTTGTGTATGGCGATGCGCGGGATCCGCAAACCAGGTGCGCGTACGACGACGTCTGCAGTCCGCGGGATTTTCCAGACCGACAGCCGCACCCGTGCTGAGGCACTGAGCCTGATCGCATCCCGGGACGGCTGATGGGCGGCATCCCGCGTGCCGACCGCACCCTGGTGATGGGGGTGCTGAACGTGACCGCCGATTCCTTCTCGGACGGCGGTCGGTATCTCGACGTCGCGGACGCGATCGAGCACGGGCGTGAGCTGTGGCGGCAAGGTGCGGACATCATCGATGTCGGTGGCGAATCGACCCGCCCTGGTGCCGAACGGGTCGAACCACACGTCGAAACCGATCGTGTCGTGCCGGTGATCTCGGCGCTCGCGGCAGAAGGCGTTCTGACGTCGGTCGACACGACTAGGGCTGCTGTCGCGCGGGCCGCCGTGAACGCGGGCTGCGCGATCATCAATGACGTATCGGGCGGGCTGGCCGACCCGCGGATGAACCCGACCGCCGCCGAGTTGGACGTGCCCTACATCCTGATGCATTGGCGTGCGCACTCCAAGCACATGCAGGATTTCGCGTCGTACGACGACGTGGTCCACGACGTGCTTGTCGAGTTGGAGCAGCGCGTGGACGCAGCGCTGAGCGCCGGCGTACGCCGCGAACAGTTGATCATCGATCCAGGACTCGGCTTCGCGAAGACCGCGGCACACAACTGGGCATTGCTGCAGGCCACCGCGCGGTTCGTCGAGACCGGATTCCCAGTGTTGATCGCGGCGTCCCGCAAGAACTTCCTCGGCCTGTTGCTGGCTGACGAAACTGGTCCGCGTCCGCCGGACGGGCGAGAGGATGCCACGGCCGCCATCTCGACGCTGGCGGCCTTCGCCGGCGCGTGGGCGGTACGGGCACATGCCGTACCGGCGTCGTTGGACGCGGTGACGGTGGCGCGTGCCTGGCGCAACGGGGGGACCGATGAGCGACGAAATTAGGCTTGTCGGGCTGAAGGTCACCGGTCATCACGGGGTGTTCGAACACGAGCGCCGCGATGGGCAGCCGTTCATCGTCGACTGCACGCTCGGCACCGACACCACGGCCGCGGCATCGCAGGACGACCTGAGCCAGACCGTCGATTACGGAGACCTGGCCGAACGTCTTGCCGGAGTTATCGGTGGCGAGCCGGTTGATTTGATCGAGACGCTCGCGCATCGACTGCTGGATATCGCGCTGTCGTACGACCGAGTGCTGTGGGCCGAAATCGTCGTGCATAAGCCGCAGGCGCCGATCGCGCGGCAGTTCGCCGATGTCGCGGTGCGGGTGCGCCGGGAGCGTTCATGAGCCGTGCGGTGCTGTCGATCGGCTCCAATGTGGGCGACAGTCTGGGGCATCTGCGCTCAGTGGTACAGGCGCTGGGGGCACGGCTGGAGTCCGCGAGTGGGGTATACCGCACGGCGCCGTGGGGCGGTGTTCAGCAACAGCCGTTTCTGAACGCCGTCCTGATCGCGTCCGATGACGCCCTGGACGGTTACGGGTGGTTGCGGTTCGGGCAGTCCTGTGAGCAGGCCGCTGAGCGCACTCGAGACGTTCGATGGGGACCGCGCACGCTGGATGTGGACGTGATTGCGGTCTATACCCCGGATCTGGCGCGTTCGAATGATGAGCCGCTGATGGTGCTGCAGAGCGACCCCGAGTTGACGCTGCCGCACCCGCGCGCGTTCGAGCGCTCCTTCGTGCTGGCGCCGTGGCATGAAGTGGCGCCGGACGCCCGGCTGCCGCAGGGGTCGGTGGCCGAACTGCTGGCGGGACTGCGGGCCAGCGGCGCCGCCGACCAGGTCGCCGAACGCCTCGATCGGGTCGCGTTGTGAATCGCGAGGTCAAGGCGACCGCAACGTCGACGCTACTGGCGCTGTTCGTTGGCGCCGGCGTCATTGGGTACGTGCTCGTGCGCCAGTGGTACGGCGATATTCCGCCGCTGAACTGGTACATGCCGATCTGGGCCGGCGTGCTTGCATTGGCCGAAGCCGTGTTCGGCCTACGGCTCAAGGACCGGATCTTGCGGCGCCGTGACGCCGAGCCCATCGAGCCGATCGTCGCCGCGCGCGCGGTCGCGCTAGCGAAGGCCAGCGCCTATGTCGGCGCGCTACTGGCGGGCGCCTGGACCGGGTTCGCGGCGTACACCGCGGGCGAATGGGGATTCCTGGCCAGCGCCGGCCGCGACACCGTTATCTGCATACTCGGCGCGGTCTTCGCCGCCGGTCTCGCCGCGGCCGGCCTATGGCTGGAGCACTGCTGCCGGGTCCCGCGAGATCCCAACGACCCCAAGTAGCGAACGACATCCCGAAGACGAGCAGCGGCGCGGGCCCTCGCGGGTCCGCGCCGCTGACGTAGGCGCCTACTTCTGCAGGTCGGCCTCGATGTCGATGCTGATCGTGATCTTGTCGCCGATCACGACGCCGCCACCTTCGACGGGCATGTTGAAGTCGATCTTCCAGTCCTTGCGGTTGATCACGGTGGTGATCTCAAAGCCGGCCTTGGTGCCTCCCTGGCCGTCGGGGCGTACGCCGCCGAACTCGACGTTCAACTCGACCGGCCGGGTGGTTCCGTTGATGCTTAAGTCGCCGAGGACCTTCCAATCGTCGCCGGCAGCCTGCACCGCGGTGGAGACGAACTCCAGGTTCTGGTTAGCGTCGGCGTTGAAGAAGTCCGCGCTGCGCAGGTGGCCGTCACGCTGCTCGTTGCCGGTGCTCACTGACGACGCGGCGATGGTGGCGGCCACTGAGGAATTCTCGATGTCCTCGGCGACGGTGATCTGGCCGTCGAAGGTAGTGAACAGTCCCTTGACCTTGCTCACCATCATGTGGCGGACACTGAAACCCACGTGCGAGTGGACGGTGTCGATCTTCCAGGTACCAGTAGGCAGTTCTAGGGTCTGTGCGGTGGTCATGCGCTACTCCTCATTTACTTGAATGTTCTAGGATCGGGAGAACCGAGGGCCACTCAGCCCCGATGTAGTTGAAGATACAACCGATCAAGTTGAATGGTCAACAGTTGTGACGTAAGATATCCACATGACCGAAACGAGATGGCTCGCTCAAGACGAGCAGCGCGCATGGCGCGGGTTCCTGCTCGCCTCACGTTTAGTGATGGATCAGCTCAATCGTGAACTCCACGAGAGCCACGGGCTATCGCTGACCGACTATGCGATCTTGGTTCGGCTTAGTGAGGAGCCGGATCGCCGGCTGCGCATGACTGATCTCGCGGCGTCGTCTGGTCTGTCGAAGAGTCGTCTATCGCATCAGATGAGCAGGCTGGAGGCGCGCGGTCTCACGTTGCGTGCTGCGTGCGAAGACGATGCGCGCGGTATGAATGCCGAGCTCACTGACGCGGGTTTCGCGACGCTCGACGCCGCCGCTCACGTTCACGTCGGTGGCGTGCGCACGCATTTGCTCGACCTCCTAGAACCTGAGCAAGTGACGGGCCTAGCGGAATGGTCAGAGCGCGTGGTGCGCCACCTCGATGTTGACGGCAGATCGGGGCCCCTGCTGCCTGAGGTGGGCTTCTGATCGGCGATTCATTCCAGACACGGCATCCGACGTAATCCGTCAGCCGGCCGAGGATTACAGTGCGGTTGTGGGAAATTTGACTCCAAGCCAGGCCTGGGCGAAGATGCGCGAAGGCAACGCCCGATTCGCCGCGAACGCCAACACCGAATTATTCCCGAACCCCGAACTTCGCGAACAGTTGGCCGAGGGCCAGCACCCCTTCGCGCTGGTGTTCGGTTGCTCCGACTCTCGCGCGGCTGCTGAGATCCTGTTTGACCAGGGGCTCGGGCAGCTGTTCGTGGTCCGCACGGCCGGGCACGTCATCGATGCAGGCGTCCTCGGGTCGATCGAGTTCGGCATCGAGGTGCTGAACATCCCGTTGATCGTCGTACTCGGGCACGACTCGTGCGGCGCGGTGAAGGCCGCGATGGACTCCGTCGCCACAGGCGATCTGCCGGGTGGGTACCTGCGCGATATCGTCGAGCGCGTGCTGCCCAGCAATGTCGCCGTCAGCGCCGGACCCAACGAGGTCAACCCAGCCACGGTCGGCGCCGAACACGTTGTGCAGACCTCGCGGCTGCTCAACGAGCGCTCGCGCACGATTGGCGAAGCCGTCGATGCGGGAAACCTGGCAATCGTCGGGGCAACCTATCGGCTCGCCGCCGGCGGCGTGAACGTCGAGACCGTTATCGGCAACGTCTAGAAACGCCTGATCCAGATCAACTGGTGATGACATCGATCGACCCGTCACCTAGTTCGACGCGTACGTCGACCGGGGCCCCGGCGGCTGTTTTCACCTTTGTGGCGGCGAAGTAGCCGTTCAGCAGGTCGGCGGCGTCACTCGCGGTGCGCGGTTCCGCAGGTTCTTGACACAGGGCCCGCGCGACGAGACCGCGGCTATGTTTGGCCATGTGGCTCACCACGGTGCGCTCGCCGTCCGACTCTCGGAATACACGCACCGGTAGGTGCTTCGCCGGGTCAGGGGACCACATGGCGGCGTACGCCGCGGATCGGCAATCGACAATAAGCCCGGTCGGCCTCAGCGTCTCTTCGAGATGCTGACGCCAGAACTTTGCGATACCACCAATCGCAGGCAGTGCAACCGAACCGGACAGCCGATACGGCGGAATCCGGTCGCTCGTTCGCAGTACGCCGAACAGCGCGGAGAAGATCAGAATGCGGCGGGTCATTCGGGTACGTTCGGGTCCCTGCAGGGACTGCTCGTCGAGGGCGTCGAAGAGCACGCCGTTGTAGACCCGCTTCGCGGGGGCAGTCGGCGCGGTGCGTAG
The DNA here is from genome assembly GCA_047975195.1 of Cumulibacter sp. GTDB lineage: Bacteria > Actinomycetota > Actinomycetes > Mycobacteriales > Antricoccaceae > Cumulibacter. Next base: position 76,053 of record JBKEDB010000028.1, read on the forward strand.
CCGGGCGTTGGCCGCCACGGCATCGGTCTGTCCTGCACCGACCTTGAGGATCTTGGTGGCATCTGCCCGCCCCGACACCGCGATGAGTTCATCGAGGACGGCTTCGCGGGCGTTGATGAGTTCTGGATGGCTGAGTCCGGCGAGATCGAGGGGCTTGCCGCGGATGGGGGAGAACTTGCCTTCAGAGGGCGGCAGGAGGATGCGCACCCGCTGATTCTCCCAGTCGCCGATCTCGTGCCGGCATCAGCCCGCTGGTGCTGTGATCGCCGAAACTGCTGCACTCGCCACCCCCTCGTGCCTCGGCGGTGCCGACCGCGCGGAACCATAGACTTGCGATGTGGAAGAACCGGAGGACAGCCCCAATCGCGCGTACGTGCGCTGGCTGTACCCCGCGCTGCTCGTCGTCGCCGCGCTCGCGGTCGTCAGTTTTGTGCTGCTGCCGCGGTTCACCGAGGACGACCCCCTCGAGTCGGTGGGCGAGGAAGGGTCTGCGGCCCGCGCGATCGCGGCAATGTTCGAAGGCCAGATGACCTGTACAGCGGGCGAACTGAATGAGTCTCGCTCGGTGCTGGCCTGCTATCAGCAGACCGACCAACAGGTCGCCATCGTGTTCGTTCAGGCGGACCGCAGTGGCCGCGTTGCGTCCTACACCGTGGAGACCCAGCCGCTGGCCGATACCCCGGACACCGGCCAGGTTATTGCGGTGGCCAATCAGGTCGCCGCGGTGGTCACGCCCGGTGAGGACTTCGCCGATTGTTCGTACACGCATGAGACACCGTTCTTCTGCTTCGGTTCGTTGGCGAGTTGGGAGTCGTCCGATCTGCCGCCGGTCGAGTCCACCGGTACGAAGAAGAACCTTCCGGACGTTGAGGAACTCGGCGAGGGGTTGAACGCACGGGGCTGGGAGTGCGAGTTCGGCATTTGCATCCACGACGGGACAACGATGACGGTGGTCGAGTCCGCGACCGGGCTGGGATTGCAATTCAATGCCCCGGTGGACGCCGCCCACGTTCGTGCCGCCGCGGATGAGTTGCTGGCCGAGATCGGTGACGACACCGAAGAATTACCGGAGTGGACGGCGACGATAGACGGCACCTTGGACATCATCGTGGCCGACGGCCTCGTCATCGGCTACCTGCCGCAGATCGGCGAAGCCGGCATCCTGGTCGTGGACGAAGTCGCCGGCGTTCTCCCCGGCACCGCGTAACCTCTCGGCGACCTATTCATCGTCCTCGAACGATGGAACAACGCGCGATGGCCACCGGCCTTGTGGTAGCAAGGAGCAGGATCTGATCGTCCGACGCGGGGGAGCGAAGTGGCCACACAGCAGGTAGCCGAGCGCGGTCCTAAGACAACTGCGACGAATGCCGTGGGTGTACGGCGACCGACGCCGATGACCAAGGGGCAGCTCCGCCGCGCAGCGTGGCGAAACGGCTTCAAACGCGCCATCCACGAGTTCGGTCGACACGGATGCACCGATCTGGCGGCCGGGCTCACCTACTACTCGGTGCTGTCGATCTTTCCCGCCTTGTTGGCCGTGCTGTCGATCCTTGGCGTGGTGTCCAGCGGTGAGTCGACGACGAACGCCGTCGTCGACCTTGTTGATCGATTTGGCACCGGCGGTATGGGCGAAACGCTCAAACCGATCATCGTGCAGTTGACCGAGTCTCGGGGCGCTGGATTGACGCTCGTTGTCGGTGTGCTCGGCGCGCTCTTGTCGGCATCGGCGTACGTTCGCGGGTTCGGCCGCGCAATGAACAGTATCTATGAGGTTGAGGAGGGTCGAGCGTCGATCGGTTTGCGGGTCATCATGTACGTGGTGACGATGGTGATGGTCGTTGGTGCGGCGTTCGTTGTATTCAGCGCCGTAATGAGCGGTTCATTGGCGCGCGAGATCGGTGACGCGATCAACCTGGGCCAGGAGGCCGTTGACACCTGGAACATCGTCAAACTGCCGGTGATCCTGTTCGTCGTGATCCTCATGGTTGCGTTGTTGTACTACGTCACCCCGAACGTCCGTCAGCCGCGGTTTCGTTGGCTGAGCCTCGGAGCCGCCATCGCCTTGTTGATCTGGAGCGCCGCGTCTGTCGGGTTGGTGTTCTACGTCAGCAATTTCGGCAACTACAACAAGACGTACGGATCGCTGGCCGGCGTCATCGTCTTTCTGCTCTGGCTCTGGTTGACCAACCTCGCGTTGCTGTTCGGTGGCGTCGTGGACGCTGAGGTGGTGCGTGCGAGGCAACTGCAGGCCGGGATTAAGGCCGAGAAGAAGATCCAGTTGGAGCCGCGGGGGACCTCCGTCAGCGAGAAGCAGGCCGCTGCCCGGCGTGACGTGATCGCCTCGAGCCGCGAACTACGGCAGGACAGCGATATCCGCGCTCGGGCGATCGCTCGGCGCCGAGCCCGTGCAGCCGAACGATCCTGAACCGCGCGGTGTTCGAGGTCTGAGTGCTCGCGGCGCTTCGGGTGCGCTATGAGTGCATTCGATGCGAGGCCAGGGAAGTATCTGCATGGACCTGAACGCGCCGGGTGTCCGGCGTGATCGGAACGCTAGGCGCGTCTCGGGAGGGCCGGCAACTCGGTGTCGAACAGCCACGGGTGCAGCGCGTCAGCAGCGTGATCGCCGAGTCGGGTCCGCACCAGATCGACGAAGAGGGCGGTGGTGACGGTGCTCAATGCATGCCGTTGGCACCATTCGCGGATCAAGTCGAAGAATCCGGCGTCCCCGACCTGCAGTCGCAGGGCGTGCAGGGTCAGCGCGCCTCGTTTGTAGACCCGATCGTCGAACATGTCTCGCGGGCCGGGATCGCCCAGCAGCAGGTCCTGTTTCAGCGAGCTCAGTCGACGGTGATAGCGGCGCGCCAACGCGTCGGCAGTGTCGTGTCCGGCGTGCTCGGCCCACAACCACTCGCTGTAGCAGGCGAATCCCTCGTTCAGCCAGATATGCTGCCAGGAGGCTAGCCCCACCGAATTTCCGAACCATTGATGCGCCAGTTCGTGCGCGATCAGCCTGTCGGACCCACTGCGCCCATCCACATGATTACGCCCGAACGTCGACATGCCCTGTGATTCCAGCGGTATCTCGAGTTCGTCGTCGGTCACCAGGACCCGGTAGTCGCCAAAGGGATACGGGCCGAACAGCCGCTCGAACAGCGCCACCATCTCGTGCTGCCGACCGAAGTCGTGCGCGAAAGCCTTATGCAGATTCGCCGGTACGACAGCGGTTTGGTGCACGCTGCTTGCCCCGGACTCGACGGTCGTCCAGGGCACGCGTGCGATGTACACCGTCGCCAGGTAGGACGCCATCGGTTCGTCCTGTTGGTACACCCATGTCGCCATCGAGCCGGACGCGTGATGTGAGACCAGTTTCCCGTTCGCGACCACGGTGTACGGCGAATCGGTGGTGATCTGGAATCGGTAGGACGCTTTGCTCGCCGGGTGATCGTTGCAGGGGAACCAGGTCGGGGCCCCGGTTGGTTGACTCGCGACGAGCACGCCGTCGTTGAGTTCTTCCCAGCCGAGGATGCCCCACGTTGATCGGGCCGGGGCGGGATTCCCGCCGTAGGTGATTTCCAGAGTGACCGACGTTCCGGCCTCGAGCCGCGCGGGCAGAGAAATGGTGAGCTTGCCGCGGCGCACGGTGAATCGTTTCGCTCGGCGTCCGCCGACCATGACTTTCGATACCGACAATCCGACGAGATCGAGGGTGAGTTTGTCCAGGGGCTGGGTTGCGCGGATCGAGATAGCGGCGAGCGCCCGCAGGTTGTTGGACGGCACTCGGTAGCGGAGGTCGAGGTAGTACGCCGTGACCTCGTATCCACCATTGCCGCGGTCGGGAGTGTAGGGGTCTCCTGCGGAGTCGGCGCCGGTGTGGGGCACTCGCGAGGTCAAGCGTCAGTCCTTCAATGCGGGGATATTTTTCGACCAAGGGCCGATCGGGTTACCTTGCCACAGTGACCCGGCCGGAACGCTTTCGCCCCGCATCACCAGTGACGCGGGACCGACAGTCGCGGCTTCGTCGATGGCGGCTGCGGGCAGGATAACGCTGTTCGGGCCGAGGGTGGCGCCAGCTGCGAGATGCACGGTGTCCATCGACATGACGCGATCGTGAAACAGGTGGGTCTGTACCACGCAGCCGCGGTTGACCGTGGAGCCGGATTCCAGGGTGACCAGATCAGCTTCTGGCAACCAGTAGGACTCGCACCACACCCCGCGGCCAATCTTCGCGCCGATCGAACGCAGCCAGATATTCAGCAGCGGCGTACCGGTCGCCGGCATCGCGAACCAGGGTGCGGCGACGAGTTCGACGAACGCGTCGACAACCTCGTTACGCCACACGAAGGACGACCACAGCGGTCGCTCGATCTGTCCGATCCGTCCGACGACAACCCACTTCGCCAGGGTGGTGATTGCGGCGGCGGCTGCTCCGGCGACGGCCAGTACGGCACCGGATAATAGGAAGGCGACCCAGAGCGCGAAAGTCGCCCAGAGCCACGCCAGTGCGAGTAGGACGCCGAACGCGATCGCCACGGTGACCATCACCGGGATCGCGCGGCACAGTTCGACCAAGCCGCGCTTGATCTTGAGCTGTTTCGATGGCTTGTGGGTCAGCGACTTGTCTACCTCTTGGGCGTTACGCGGGAGTTTCACCGGCGGGCTACCCAGCCACGACGTGCCAGCTTTGGACTTCGTCGGCGCGACCGAAAGCACCGCCACCAGGCTGTACTTCGATACGTTGTGCCCGCCGCCGGCCATACCGGAGTTTCCGAGGAAGGCGCGCTTGCCGATCTTCACCTTGTTCAGCCGCATCCATCCGCCGCCGAGTTCGTACGAGGCGATCATCGTGTCGTCGGCGAGGAAGGCGCCATCGCGGACCTGTGCCAGCTTCGGGATCAACAGCACGGTCGAAGCCTCGACGTTCTTGCCCACCTTCGCGCCGAGTAGTCGCAGCCAACCGGGCGTAACCAGGCTGGCGTAGATCGGGAATAGGTAGGTACGGGCGGCGTCCAAGGTTCGCTCGGTCGCCCAGGCGGCCCAGCCGACCCGGCTCCTTACCGGATAGGTGCCCTCGGAAATCAGCCAGCCCAGACCCCGCACGGTGATCAGCGTCAGGATGGCCAGCAAGATGAACCCGGCCGCAGCCGCCGCCGGAACCGCCAGCAGCGTGCGGCCGATAATCGCGCCCCAGCTCGATGCATCACCGATGATCGCGTGCACGATCAGCAGCGCGAGCGCCGCGCTGATCACCGGGAGCAGCGACAACGTGACCGAGGATACGGCGTACACGCCGAGCCAGATCTTGTTGGACGACGGGCGTTCTTCGGGCCACGGATGGCGTACGCGGGATTTGCGTTTCGCCGGAGAGCCGCTCCAGTATTCCCCGGGCGGTACGTCGCCGAATACGGCCGAACCGGGCGCAATATCGGAGTCCTTGCCGATGGCCGCACCGCCGGCCAGATGCGAGCGGGATCCGACGCTGGCGCGGGCGCCGACAATGATCTCCCCGATGTGCAACGTATCGCCATCGATCCAGTAGCCGGACAGATCGACCTCGGGCTCGATCGAACACTGCTTGCCGAGTGTGAGTAGGCCGGTAACCGGCGGCAGCGAATGCAAATCGACATTCTTCCCGATCGTGCAGCCCAGCGCTCGCGCGTAGTACGCGATCCACGGTGCGCCCGCGAGGTTGATCGCCCCGACCGCGTCGGCGAGCCGTTCGGCTGCCCACAGTTTGATGTGTATCCGCCCGCCGCGCGGATACACGCCCGGGCGCGCATCGCGCAGCAGCAGCCGGATGCCGCCGGCTGCCAGCAGCATCCGTCCGAACGGGGTGAGCAGCACAGCCGAGGCCGAACCGACGAACCACCACGAGACGTGCGGCAGGTCGAGCGCGCCCAGCCCGCCGGCGATGTTCGTCAGCAACAGTAGGACTACCACCCAGCGAAGGCCGGCGACGGTGTTGATCGCGATGCTGAGGCCAACCTGCAGTAGCTGCGTGCGCAGTCCGGTCGGCTCGACGTGCTCGCGGCGGCTGCTGGGTTGTAGTGCGCGGGTGCGCGAGTCCAGGAAGTCAGCCATCGCCCCGACGCTCGGTTGGCCATAGAGATCGGCCACGGTGACCTCGGGGAACCGTGAGCGCAATTGGCTGATCAGCTGGGCGGCGGTGAGGCTGCCACCGCCGTGCGCGAAGAAATCAAACCCGCGGCCCGACGGCGTCACGCCCAGCACCTTGCCGAACATTTCGGCTACCCACCCCGCGGTGCCGTCGAGTTGTTCTACCTCGTCGTCATCACCGATGTTGGGCAGCGGCCAGGGCAGAGCGTTGCGGTCGACCTTGCCGGACGTGCGTGTCGGTAGGTCCTCGACCACGGCAATCAGCGGCACCAAGGCGGACGGGAGTTCCTGCTGGAGGCGCTCGCGCGCCACCGCAGGGTCGAAGCCCTCGTGCGGCACGACGTACCCGACGAGGAGTTGGTTGCCGGTGGGTGTTTGTTTGACAGCGGCCGCGGCACCTTGCACACCGTCGAGCGCCTGTAGCGCCGAGTCGACCTCGCCCAATTCGATGCGGCGCCCGCCGAGCTTGATTTGTTCGTCGGCGCGACCGACGAACAGCAGGCCTTCTTCGTCGCGTACGACGAGATCGCCCGAGCGATAGGCGCGATCCCAGCCCAGGGTCGGCATCGCAATGTACTTCTCTGCGTCCTTGACGGGATCGAGATAGCGCGCGAGGCCGACGCCGCCGATGATGAGTTCGCCGGTCTCGCCTTCGCCTACGGGCTGGTCGTCGGGGCCGACGACTTCGAGGTCCCAGCCGTCCAGCGGGAGGCCGATTCGGATCGGTGGTTCGCCCGTCAACTGGGCGCCGCAGGCCACGACGGTCGCTTCAGTCGGTCCGTAGGTGTTCCAGACCTCGCGGCCCTTGGTGACCAGCCGCGCGGCGAGCTCGGGCGGGCAGGCTTCGCCGCCGAAGATCAGCAGCCGGATGTCCTCGAGGGTTTCCGCCGGCCACAGCGCCGCCAGAGTGGGCACCGTCGACACGACCGTGATGTCGCGATTGGTTAACCACGGGCCGAGGTCCGCGCCGGTGCGGACCAACGCTCGCGGGGCGGGCACGAGGGCAGCGCCGTATCGCCAGGCCAGCCACATCTCCTCGCACGAGGCGTCGAAGGCAACAGACAAACCGGCGAGTACCCGATCGTGTGGACCGATGGGCTCGCTCTGCAGGAACATCTTGGCTTCGGCGTCCACGAAGGCCGCGCCGGAGCGGTGTCGGACGGCGACGCCTTTGGGCATTCCGGTGGAGCCGGAGGTGAAGATGATCCAGCAGTCGTCGTCCAGTCCCGGCCGTTGCGGTGCGGGTCCCGCGCTGCGCAGTAGTTCGCGCACGCCCTCGACTGAGTCGAGTACGGCGTGCACCTCGGCCTGACCGAAGACCAGTTCGGCGCGCTCGTCCGGATCGTCGGCGTCAACGGGAACGTAGGCGGCGCCGGCGATCAGGATGCCGACGATCGCGAGGTAGAGCTCGCGGGTACCGGAGGTGATCCGGACACCCACGCGCGAGCCTCGCCGTACGCCGCGGGCACGTAGTCCGGCAGCGATCCGCTCGGCCTGCGAGATCAATTCGCTATAGGACAGGACAGTGTCGCCGTCGTCGAGCGCGGGCTTGCCGGGATGGGCCTGTGCGGTGGCGTAAAGGACATCGACCAAGGTGCGTTCATCGGGTCGAAGATGGCCGCGCAGGAGGCTAGACATTGACGGGCCGGGCTCCAAGGTTGAGTTACGGGAACTTCATTATGGCGCGTCGGTCCGTCGCGATGGGGAAGGCGAGACGTGTCCAATTATATAGATAGAAATCGAATAGCGACGTCATCGCTAGCATCCCAGGTAGTCGGCCAGCGCTCCTATATCGGTGAAATGCAATGGATGTTCCGGTGACGCTGAGACGTCTTTTGGATGTTCAGCACCATTTTCCAGCGGTCGTTCGATGTAGGCGGTGCGTAGGCCGGCCGCCTTGGCGGCGTCCAGGTCGCGGTGGTGCGCGGCCACCATCATCACCTGATCGGGGCGGACCCGCATCACCTCAGCGGTGCCCAAGTAGGCGCGTGGATCCGGCTTGTAGGCATGAAAGACCTCCGCGGACAGAATGAGGTCCCACGGGATCCCGGCGAGCTTGGCCATGTTCGTCAACAGTGCGATTCCACCGTTGGACAGTGGCGTGATGGTGAATTTCTCGCGCAGGCGAACCAGCCCTGGGATCGAGTCGGGCCACGGGTCGAGCCGGTGCCACACCAGGTTCAGATCGTCCAGGGCGGCCTCGTTGAGGCCGAGCTGGAACGACGGCGCGATTTCGTCGAGGATCTCGCGGTGCAGGTCATCTACGACTCGCCATTGACCGTTCTCGACGCACTCGGCGGTGGTGCGGAAGTAGCCGGCGCGCCACGCCCGGACGAATCTGTCGGCGTCGACGTGCGGGGCGATCCGCGCCATCTCGGCAATGATGCTGCCGTGCCAATCGACGACTGTGCCGAAGGTGTCGAATGCCAGAACCTTGATCTCGCTCATTCTTGAACCGTATCCGGATTCCCATGCGTTGACATATCCGAGCAACCTTCCATGTCCCGCGCCCGCCCGCTGACCAGCCCGTTCCTCGTCTACATGCCTGCTGTGGCATCGCGACCCTCGCGGACGTTCGCGTCCGCTACCCGTTTCGGGACCAGCCACGTGGTGGGTCGACACGTCGGGCGTCCGCTTAGAGTGGCGGGATGGTCGAGGAGTATCTCACCGTCGCGAATGACGCTGATGCCGAGATCGAGGTGAAACGTTCCCGCTTCCTCGCCCGGATCCGCAGGGTGGACGACGAGGGTGCGGCGCGCGCGGTGATCGAGGGGTGCCGTAAGCAGTATTGGGATGCCAGGCATCACTGCAGCGCCTTCGTGCTCGGCCCGACGGGCGAGATAGCTCGCTCGAACGATGATGGCGAGCCGTCCGGCACCGCCGGTGCGCCGATCCTCGGTGCGGTCGCCGGGCGTGAGCTCAGCGATGTGGTTGTCGTCATCACGCGGTACTTCGGTGGCACCCTGCTCGGCGCGGGCGGTCTTGTGCGCGCGTACACCGACTCGACCGTCGCAGGCCTGGACGCTGCGGGCGTACGACGCCGGCGACGGGCGCTAGGCATCGAGGTCACTGTTCCGATCGCTGAGGTCGGCCGGGTCGAGAACGCGCTGCGTGGCATCGGCCTCGATGTAGCGGACGTCGAGTACGCGGCCGACGCGATCATCCGTGGCGCTCTCGCTCCGGACCTGCTGGGGAAGGCGAACGGCGTGCTGGCTTCGTTGACGCACGGAGCCGGCCTCATTGACGAGACCGGCTCCAGGTGGGTCGATGCTTAGTTGGGTCGATGCGTGATGGGGTCGCTCAGGTGGCGGACTGGTGCAGCGAACCGCCGTCCAGCACGATGTTCTGACCGGTGATCCAGCCTGCGTCGTCCGAGAGCAGGAAGGCGGCGGTCGCGCCAGTGTCCTCCGGGGTGCCGAGGCGGTTCAGCGGATAGCGAGCGCGCACCTCGTCCTCCTTATTGACGTACAGCGCCTCGGCAAAGCGGGTCTTGACCACTGCGGGGGAGATCGCGTTCACACGGACCTTGGGAGCCATATCCGTCGACAGTTGCTGAGTGAGCTGGATCAGGCCCGCCTTGGAGGTGCCGTAGATGCCGATCGGACCGGCCGAACGTAGGCCGGCGACCGAGGCGACGATCACGATCGAGCCACCGTTTTCCTTCATGCTCGCGTGCCAGGCGAGCTGGATCAGGCCGAGGGTCGAGACGATGTTGGTGTCGAGAACTTTGCGCGCGGTGTCCAGCGGGAGGTCGAGCGTTGACCCGTAGAACGGGTTGATGCCGACGTTGCCGACGACGTGATCGATCTTGCCGAACTTGCTCATCGCGAGGTCGACGAGCTCCTGCCGGTGGTCGTCGTGCGAGGCGTTCCCGGCCAGGGTGAGCACCCGATCTGGTGCGTTGAGCTCCTTGGCCGCCTCCTCCAGCTGCTCGGGTTTCCGGCCGGTGATGATGACTTCGCCACCCTCATTGATGATCGCCTGGGCGATGCCCAATCCGATCCCGCGGCTGCCGCCGGTGATGATCGCGGACTTTCCAGTGAAACGGTTGAGCTTCTCGCCCATGCGGACCTCCAGTGTTGGTGAGCGCTTGCACGGCAGATTACCCGCAAACCGAATCCGATTCGAATCCACTCGGGTGCAGGGTGGGCGGGCGCTGCGGCCGGGGTCTGTCGTAGGTTGATCGCTACACAACAATGTGCGGCGCGGCATCACCCCGGCTGTGTCGTGGTGATCGTCGAGATGCCAACTACGATCTCGGCAGCACAACCTCGATGAGTGGAGGACCTATGAATATCCGCCCGTTCGAAGAGCGCGATCGCGACGCGTGCCTGAAGCTGGCGCCGCGCCTGATGGAGAATGTGAACCCGTTTCACGATGACGGCACTGGCCCCATCGACACCGTCGAGTGGATGCTCGAGGCCCAGCAGGTTCAGCAGACCCCGCAGGCAGTGTTCGTAGCCGAGGATGACCAGGGCGTCGCCGGCATGGTGAAGGTGTTCATCAAGGGCCAGCTGGTCGGTCAGAAAGAGGCGTATGTTGACGGCCTCGCGGTGCAGGAACGCGTCTCGCGCCAAGGTGTGGGTACCGCGTTGATGACAGCCTGCGAAGAGTGGGCAGCTGGCCGCGGACACCGTTGGGTGCACATCGAGACGCCCGCGAAGAACCAGACGGCGCGCGATTTCTACGCCGCGATTGGGTACGGCGAAGAGGTCGTGAAGCTCTCCAAAGGAATCTGAGACGTCAGGGGCCTGGAACCAACTGGTTCCAGGCCCCTGTCGTTGATCCGGAGCGCGAACTGGGGAATCCGCCGAATTGCCCGAACCTGCTGGGCATCGGCGATAAGCAGGATGAGCACTCTCGCTCCCGCCACGAAATGCGACCCACCCGATCACCGTCAGTGCCGTGCGCATATCGACTCGCTTGTCGTGCTGTGTTCTCGCTACCACGGTGCCGTCGGAGTGCGATGGTTCCCAGCATCGCCGCTACAGTTCACCGGCTTCATCGCGCCGAGTAAGGTGCTTGCCGTGGCGCAGAACCCTAACGACGTACCCGTGACCGACGACGACCTCCCTGAGCAGCTGCGGATTCGCCGCGAGAAGCGCGACCGCTTACTGAACGACGGCATCGAGCCGTACGTCGTCGGCGTCGATCGCACCACGTCGCTGGCCGCCGTCCGCGAGAAGTACCCGGAGTTGCCCGTCGACACCCAGACCGGGGACAAGGTCGGTGTCACCGGACGCCTGATCTTCATGCGCAACACCGGCAAACTGTGCTTCGCAACGTTGCGTGAGGGCGGTGTCGAACTACAGGCGATGTTGTCGCTGGCGAGTGTCGGTGAGCAGTCGCTGGCGCGCTGGAAGGCCGACGTCGATCTGGGCGATCACATCTACGTGACCGGCGAGGTCATCACGAGTCGCCGCGGAGAACTGTCGGTGATGGCCGATGACTGGGCGATCACCGCTAAGGCGATCCGACCGCTCCCGGTCGCGCACAAGGCGATGAATGAGGAGACGCGGATCCGCCAGCGGTACGCCGACCTCATCGTGCGTCCCGAGGCCCGCAAGATGGTTGAGACTCGAGGCGCTGCGATCGCTTCTATCCGCCGTACGCTCGGCCAGCGCGACTTCCTCGAGGTCGAAACCCCGATGCTGCAGGCTGTGCAGGGCGGCGCCACTGCGCGCCCCTTCACGACGTACTACAACGCATACGACGAAAACGTGTTCTTGCGGATTGCCCCCGAGCTCTACCTGAAGCGTTGTGTCGTCGGCGGAATTGACCGGGTCTTCGAGATCAACCGAAACTTCCGTAATGAGGGCGCGGACTCGACCCATTCGCCCGAATTCGTGATGCTGGAGTACTACCAGGCGTACGCCGACTACAACGACGTTGCTGACCTCTCCAGAGAGATTTACCAGCAGGCCGCGCTGGATGCGGTCGGCTCGCTACAGATCGAGCGATGGGATGGCTCGGTGCGGGATCTGTCCGGGGAATGGCCGAAGCGCTCGCTGTACGAATTGGCTTCAGAGGGCTCCGGAGTGTCACTGACCCCGGCGACCTCGTTGGACGAGTTGCGTCAGGTCGCCGAGAAGGTCGGGGTGAAGGTCAACCCGGCGTGGGTGGCAGGCAAGGTGCTCGAGGAGATCTTCGAGGCGACAAGTCAGGAACTGCTCGCCGGACCGGTGTTCGTATGCGATTTCCCGGTCGACACGTCACCGCTGGTGCGAGCGCACCGCTCGATCGAGGGTGTAGTAGAGAAATGGGACCTCTACATCGACGGGATGGAGTGCGGTACGGGGTACTCCGAACTGGTCGATCCGGTGATTCAGCGTGAACGGTTCGTCGAGCAGGCGGCGCAGCGCGCCGGCGGCGACGTCGAGGCCATGCAGGTCGACGAGGATTTCCTGCGCGCGCTCGAGTACGGCATGCCGCCGACCGGTGGTGTGGGACTCGGGATCGACCGGATGCTTCAGGTGTTCACTGGCCGCGGGATCCGCGAAACGATCCTGTTCCCCTTCGTGAAACCCGAACAGCCCTAGCGCGCCGGCAGCCCAGGATCTTCCTGTCTGTAGCGCGGGCTTGTCCACAGGGCTTAGGTCTGTCCACATCGAGACCTGGCCCCCCTGGCGTGGGTTGGATGATGCTCGCAGGATCAAGCGATGCGAGCCCGAACCGCCCTTCCGGCGCGAATTGTGGACCTAGCGGCATCGCGCCATGGCGTGATCACCCGAGCCGACCTTCTGGTGGCTGGCCTTTCGGCACGAGTGATTCAACGGCTTGTCGGACCGTGGCGGCGACTCGCGCCGGGTACGTACGTGCTTCCCGGCGAGTACGATCCGTGGCTGCAAAAACTCCACGCTGGCTTACTACTCGCTGGCGAGGGGTCTGGCGCCTGGGGAGCGACTGCTCTCGCGCTTTGGGGCCTAGGGGACCGGACGAAGAGGATCGAGATCCTCACAAGGAAGCGGCGTACATCGCGGTTGCCGTGGCTCACGTTTCGCCGCGATGACCTGCAGCAACGGCGGATCGTCGACGTCGCACCGGTGCGTGTCTGCCTCGAGGACGCCGTCGTTGATGCGGCAGCGGAAGGAACTCGGCACGGTGCCCACGCGATCGTTGCCCGCGCACTTCAGGAGCGCCGTACGACCCCGAACCGCCTGCTGCACACCGTGCGCGCACGGGCCAAGCTCAGACATCGAACGTTGTTGTGCACCGCGATCGGGGACAGCGCTGCCGGGGCTCACAGCGCGCTGGAGCATCTCTACCTGCGCGATGTTCAGCGAGCGCATGCTCTACCGCCGATGCAACGGCAGTACGTCGTTCCCGAATCCGGACATCACGCTGACGGCGCGTACGTTGCGCAGCGCTACCTCATCGAATTGGACGGCGTGCGGTTCCACGATCGAGCGGCCGATGAAGCGATCGATATCGCGCATGGGCAGTACGGTTACGAAACCGCTCGGCTCAGTTGGATCGCGATCGACGGCAATCCGTGCGCGGTGGCCCGATTGATCGCCGCGAAGCTCCGGTTCGCCGAGTTGACGCCCTGCCCGAGGTGCCGGACCGGCGGCTAACGGATCTTGGCGGCAGATGTTAAACCGTAGTCGGTCCAACATCTGCCGCCAGGACTCTCGAGGCGCGGAGAATGCGAGTAAGTGTGGCGCGTGGCACGGTTGAGCAATTGGTGTTGACCCTCCCGTGACGTGAGGGCGGATGGTTGATGCATGACCGAGAGGACGCAGGTGATGACCACCTGGACCGTGGGCAAGGTGGCCGAGACGTTCGGCGTAACGGTGCGAACGCTGCACCACTACGACGACATCGGCTTGTTGCGGCCCAGCGAGCGGTCATCGGCCGGCTACCGGATCTATACCGATGCCGATCTGCAGCGGCTACAGCAGATCGTGGTTTATCGGCGGCTGGAAATGCCGCTCGAGAAGATCGCGGATCTGCTGAACGGTGACACTGATCCGGCTGAGCACCTGCGTCGTCAGCGCGCGACGGTCATGTCCCGCCTGGGCGAGTTGAACGATCTCGTGCAGGCCATTGATCGAGCATTGGAGAAGGAAATGAGCGACGAAAAGCTCAGCCCGAGCGACCTGAAGGAGTTGTTCGGCGACGGATTCGAGGAGTCGTACCAGACCGAGGCAGAAGAGCGTTGGGGAGACAGCGAAGCCTGGGCACAGTCCCAGCGGCGTACGGCGAACTACACCCGTGCCGACTGGGAGGCGGTCAAGGCGGAGCAGGACGCATTGAACAAGGCATTCACCGACGCATGGGACTCAGGCCTGCCCGCCACGTCCGAACAGGCGATGGCAGCGGCCGAGATGCACCGCGCCAGCGTGCAGCGGTTCTACGACTGCGACTACGGAATGCAACGCTGCCTGGCCGACATGTTCGTGCAGGACGAGCGATTCGCGAAGACCTATAACGACATGCGCGACGGCCTAGCCCCGTACGTGCGTGACGCGATCTACGCGAACGCCGAGCGTAAGGACGACGGTCAACGCTACGGGAACTTTAACTCGTAGACGCGGTAGTGATCAGGTGGGTGGTGCGCGGTGGTGCGCGCCGCCCACCTCGCGTTGAGCGGTGATGCGCACTGTCTGGGTCAGGCAAGGCGACGGTCTTGATGGCGTGCGCGAGGCGGTGGTGCGCACCGCCCACATCGCGTGGGTGTTCGCGCGTATCGCACAGGTCGCGCTAGGTGATGAGTTCCACGTCGGCGGCGTCCACGTCGAGGTCCTCGAGGTCGATCACCCACAGTTCGACGTGCTGCGGCGCAGCCTCACAGAGGGTTCCTTCGTCCTCGGGCACGATCCACACGTCGTAGCGCAGTTCGCCACCGCCGAGGTGAAACACACCGCTTTGCTCCATGCATTTTGAGTAGTAGCCGACGATCGCGACCTGATCATCGAGCGTGATGTCTTCGGCGGCGGCCGCCATCTCGGTGGGAATGTCGTCGACCCACGCGTCGTATTCGTCTTGATCATGCAGCAGGAGCCTGGGTGCGTGTGCCGAGGTGTAGTCGAGCACGGCGTCGTTCATGTCGTCGTCGAATTGGGTCCAGGTCTGCACGAGATCGCCCACGGCTAGATCGTCGTACGGCGCGGACGTCGATGACTGTGACCCGGTGGGCGATCCGGGTACGACGAAGTCACAGCCGGCGATCGTCACCCCCGCGAGCAGGGCGATAGTCAGTTGTAATCTCCGCATCGGGCCGTCTCCGCATCGGTTACGCAAGCACCTCTCGAACTCCGCGATATACCGCAGACGCACCGCGACACCGGTGCCGTTCCCGTGTAGCCGCCGAGCCGAAGTTCCCGGGAGTGTTCACCGTGGATTACGTCTTGTTTGCCTGAGCGCCGCGTGTGGCCGGTGCAATGCAGACGGGAGCGCCTGTCAGCGTGGCGCGGAGGGGGTTTCCATGAAGGTCCTACTCGTTACCGAATCATGGCCGCCCGCGTTGAACGGAGTGTCGACCTCGAGCGTGCGCATAGTGCAGGAATTGCGCGAACGCGGCCACGATACCCGCGTTGTTGCCCCGTTGCCCTCGTACGTCGGCAAAGACGGCGTCCATGCCGCGAGGGCGGTGCGAATCGGTCCAACTGCGGAATACACCATCGGACGACTCGGCTCTCGCTGCATAGATATGGTGCGTCAGTGGCGCCCAGACCTCGTGCATGTTGCTTCGCCATTATCGGTTGGATACAGCGCACTGCGCGCGGCCAGAATCCAGGGCGTGCCCACGGTCGCGGCGTACATGACCGATTTTGCGGCGTTCTCGTCGCAGGCGATGCAGCGCAGGCCTGGGCGCGCGCTGACCTCGCGGCTCGCTAATCGGGTGCAACGGGGCCTGCACGCGATGGCGACCGTAAACGTCGCGTGCTCGCAGTACGCGCTGGGAAAACTGCGCTCCTGGGGTGCTCCCGTACCGCGCGAGTGGGTGCGCGCAATCGACACGACACGGTTCACCCCGCAGCAGCGTCAGCACCGGGTTTCAGGGGTGCACGATGGTATCCGCACGATCGGCTACGCCGGCCGGCTTGGCGGCGAGAAGGAACTGGAGCTGCTTGCCTCGCTGCGCGGCATTCCCGATACGCGGCTGAAGATCATAGGCGATGGTCCGGCGCGCGAACGGCTTGAGCGGCTATTACCCGAGGCGGAGTTCACTGGGAAGCTCACCGGTGCGGCGTACCCGAGGGCGGTGTCCTCGCTCGACGTGTTCGTGCATCCGGGCCGTGGTGAGACGTTGTCGCAGGTCGTACTGGAGGCATTGTCCAGTGGCGTGCCGACAGTCGTACCCGACAAGGGGTCAGGCAGCAGTGAGTTGGTGCGGCCGGGTCTGAGCGGTGCGCATTTCACCGGAGGCGACCCGGTGTCGTTGCGTGGCGCAGTACAAACCCAACTGGGTAACGACACTGCGCCCTTCGACATCGCATGTACGGTGTCGTATCGGACCTGGGACTCGAGTATGCGCTCGCTGCTCGCCTCGTACGACGAGGCACTTCATGCACGTTGAAGATCGGGTCCGGGCCGAGCATACCGACGTTGCGCGAGCGGGCCGGGCGCGCCACCTCAGAGTGCTTCGAATGGCCAACTTCGTCTCGCCTACCAGCGGTGGAATCCGAACGGTCATGCGGAGGTTGGCGCACGCGCAGGCAGGCGACGGGGTGCGCAGCGCGATTGTCGTGCCTGGTCCGGACGCCGGGATCGCCACCGTGCCTGGCGTGCTCGCGGTCGGAACGCTTCGCGGTGTCTCGTTCGCGCCCGGCCAGCCGTATCGGATGGTGCTCAATCGCAGTGCGGTGCGGCAATTGTTAGATGACCTCAGGCCCGACGTCGTGGAGATCCACGACCAGATTTCGCTGGCATGGCTCGGGCGGGAATGCCGCGAGCGCGGTATTCGAGCGATCCTGATCGTGCATGAACGATTGGACCTGCTGGCGAGATTCTGGAGCGGCCGAGACGCTCTTTCTGCGCCGACCAAGCGGTGGATTGCACGGGTTGGTCAGGCGGTCGATCGAGTGGTGGCACCGAGTGAGTTCGCCGCCGTACCGTTCCGCAACGCCGGGATCGACGTCACCGTGGTGCATTGGGGTGTCGACCATGCGGTGTTCGCCCCAGGCCTGAAGCAAGATCGAAGCCGGCTGCGGCTGGTGCATGCGGGGCGATTGTCTGCCGAGAAGGATCCGCTGCTGAGCGCCCGGACCGCTGAACTGCTTGCGCAACGGGGAATCGACGTCGAGCTAGCGGTAATCGGGTCGGGGCCGGAGGAGAAGCGGTTTGCCGATTTCTCGCACGCGCTTCTGGTTGGTTACGTCGATGGTCCGCACCGGATGGCGCAAGCGCTGCGCGCCGCCGACGTGTTTCTCGCGCCGGGTCCGTTTGAGACGTTTGGGGTCAGCGCGCTGGAGGCCATGGCCTGCGGTACCCCGGTGGTGTGCCGAGCGTCCGGATCGATCAAGGAAATCCCCGGAACGGTGGCAGCGCCCGGAACGGCGGCCGGATTCGCTGAAGCGGTACTGAAGGTCAGCAGGTCTCGGCCGACCCCAACCGAGGTAGCGGGCGCCGTATCGTCGTACACCTGGGAGAGGGCAGCGCGCGAGATGCTTGATGTGTATGACATGTAGCGTCGATAGCGCTGCGCGGTGGTGGACGGCCGCGGGCGGTTCTGCGGTGGCAAGACGATGAGCAGGTGCCGGGTAAACACTCAACTGCCCTGCGGGCGCATACAAGCTCGGTGCAGCTGATGGTGCGGCAGATCGCGATACACGCGTTCGGCGACTCGCTCACGGCGGGAATCGCCGATGTATGGACCAATAGCCAGCTGACGCCGTGGCCTCGGATCCTCTTCGATGCGTTGCGGTCGACCGGGGCGGACGTCGTCCTGACCTCGGATCTCGCGCGCGTTGGCGCGTCCTCACGGGAGGTGCTCAGCGAGCAGATCCAGCCCGTCGAGATCGGATCGGGAGACGTGGTGTGCCTGTGGATTGGCGGGAACGACCCGTTGCGCTCGAAGTACACGATCGAGAGCACCCGGCTCGCGCTGAGCGAGGTGTTGAGGGTGATAGGTGAGGTCGGGGCAGTGCCGCTCACGATGGAGTTGCCGCGGATCTCCAACGCGCTGCCGGGTCCGCGGTGGGCGATGCGATCTTGGGACGCGCAAGGTGCGTTGGTCAACGAAGTGGTGCGAGCCGGATCGGAGCGCCTGAACGGAATCCACATTGACTGGCCGGGGCCGCACATTGCAGGACCGGATGGCACGCACCTGTCGCAGGCCGGCCACTATTTCTACGCCCGCGAGTACGCGACTCGGCTCGCAGCGAGGTGGGACATCGCTCCCCCGCGGATCGAGGCTCCCGAAGGACTTCCGGTTTTCTCGGCGGCCGACCGGCGACGGTGGTACCTCACACACGGCTCGTTGTGGTTGATGCGACGTCGCATAGATAAACGCCGCGCCGCTCGCCGGTAGTTTTCGCGGTTGAAGCGCGCCCCGAACGAGCAGAATGTGCGGCTTTCGTCGTGAGATGGCGGGTGCAATCGATAGGGTGATCAGGTTGGAACACGGTCGTTGCTCAGGAGGACACCGCATGTCGGACGCGCAGGAAACCACCAATTCCGGACCCGAGGAGCCCACGTCCGCCGCGTCACAGACGACGCCGCCCGATCCACCGCAGACGTCCGAGGCCGCGGCCGAGATTGCCGCCGGATACACCTTTGATGGGCCCGCGCTGCGCCTTGGCGCCGTCCTGCACGAGGACGAGGTGCATACCGACGCGAAGGTGCGGATTCCGCTGTCCATGATGAACCGCCACGGCCTCATCGCCGGCGCCACCGGGACCGGTAAGACGAAGACGCTCCAACTCATCGCTGAACAGCTTTCCGACGCCGGTGTGCCGGTGTTCGCCGCCGACGTGAAGTCCGACCTCTCGGGTTTGATGCAGGCGGGGGCCTCGAATGACAAGATTGCTGAACGCAGCCAGCAGGTCGGGGACGATTGGACGCCGACGGCGTACCCCGTGGAGTTTTACTCGCTCGGCGGCGACAAGAGCCAGGGAACGCCGCTGCGGGCGACCGTCACAGCCTTCGGACCGATCCTGCTGTCGAAGGTCCTCGGGTTGAACGACACCCAGGAATCGTCCTTGCAATTGATGTTTCACTGGGCCGATCAGCAGGGCCTACCGCTGCTGGATCTCAAAGATCTCCGCTCGGTGATCACGTACCTGACGTCCGACGA
>JBKEDB010000030.1:0-4012 GCA_047975195.1 Cumulibacter sp.
AAATGACGCTTGGGCGCGACATCGAGGGTCGCTCGACGATTAAAACTGTCGAGAAGATTACTGCAGTTTTCCCTCAGACTGATCACAAACGAGGCCTGGAACGGATATTTGTGAAAAGTTATAATAATCATCCAACTAATTTGAATCTTGTATCAGTGGCGGATGAGAAAGGTAACGACTTACAATTTCACTGGTCGGGCGATAATCTGCGGATTGGTGATGCCGACGTTTACGTCCACGGTGAGCAGACCTACGTTATTACTTTTACCGAACGTGATGTGACTCGTTATTACGAGGACAATAACCGTGATGAATTTTATTGGGATGTGATCGGTCAGGACTGGCGAGTACCAATATCTAACGCTTCAATCAGTGTATCAATCGATACAGATTTAACAGAGAAATTGACGGACAAGCCGAGTTGCTTTAAAGGAGAGTTCGGTGCGAATAACCCTTGTAACGTGACTGAGGCTGCAGCGGGTACTTGGGTCGCTAATGCGCAAGGGCTCAATATAGGTGAAGGCGTCACGATGGCATTTGGTTTCCCGCAGGGAACCTTTGTGGAGTACCAGAAGTCTGCACTAGGAAAGTTATTAGAAAAGATTATTGCATTTCAGGTTGTTGGCGGAATCATCTCGGTTATCGGTACATTTTGGGTAGTGATATACAGTGCCCGCCAAGGTATAGTGCGCAAAAGCCAACTTGGTCCAATTGCCGCAGAATATATCCCACCGAAAGATTATAGTGTTACCGTGTCTTCCAAGGTGCTTGGCTTGAGTGCAGTGTCTAGGTCTGGCTCGGCGCAAATGATCGACTTAGCAGTGCGGCACTATATCAAGCTCTACGAGGTAAAAGAAAAGTCATTTTGGCGTTCAGCAGAATATGAGATCGAGATAACCAAAGACTTATCAGGTCTGCGCCCCGAAGAAGTAGAAATTATAAAAGATATGTTCGGTGGCAGTATTCCAAAAATTGGTCAGAAGTTAAATATGAAAAGCTTGCGCACCGATAATGCGTACGGAAAGCGTACAATGGATAACTCTAGCAAAGTCGACAAGCTCGCTCGTGGTGAGTATGGTCTGTATGTTAAAGACTCATTTGCAAAGCGACTTTTACGCGCAGTAGGTATTGTATCGATGGTGCTGGCGGTGGTGATTTGGCCGCTAGCGATTTTTGGTTTTATGTCTATCGTAATTTCTTTTGCGGTGTGGAAGCCTACAGAAAAGGCAATTGAATTACGTCGTTATCTAGAGGGCTTAAAAATGTATATAGGTATGGCAGAAAAAGACCGCTTGAAGTTCTCGCAAAGTGTAGAGGGGGCACAACGAGTACCTGAGATTAGCGAAGAGGGGAGTAGCCCTGAACGACAACTAATCAAGATATACGAACGGGTTTTACCTTATGCTATATTGTTCGGTCAAGAGAAATCGTGGAGTCAAGAATTAGCGAAGTATTATGAACTAACCAATGTACAGCCAGATTGGTACAGCGGCATGAACGGCAAGGCTTTCACTGCGGCAGCCTTTACGAATAGCTTGTCGAACTTTTCATCGTCTACAGCATCTTCTACATCATCTTCGTCGGGTGGCTCGAGTGGCGGCGGATTTTCCGGCGGTGGAGGCGGCGGCGGTGGAGGTGGCGGCTGGTAGCTTCTGATATACTAAACAAGATAATTTATGCAAAGTGGGGAGGCTTATAAAATGAATATTACAAAGTTAGGACATTCTTGCGTTTTGGTGGCGACTGAGGATCGGGTGGCTTTGTTCGACCCAAGTGGCTGGGCAGAGCGTGAGTTGCTTGATCGGGTTGAGCATATTGATAGAATTGTCTACACACATCAACACGCAGATCATTTTGATGTTGAGATACTGCGAGATTTGGTGCGGAAGTTCCCGAACGCTCTGGTGATTTGCGGTCAATCGATTACTGAGCTGATCGAACAAGCTGGACTTAGTGTTACAACGCAAGAGGAGTCTGGCTGTACGCATAAGTTTGACGCACCACACGAGCAACTTCCAGTGCCTGGTGCGCAGGCTCCAGCTGAGAATGGCTATCACTTCAAGGAGATATTCACGCATCCGGGCGACTCACAGAGCTTTAACGAGACTAAGTCTGTTTTGGCAATGCCATTTATCGGGCCTTGGGGTAAAACAGGCGATTCGATAGCAAAAGTATTGGAACTAAAGCCAAAATACGTGCTACCAATTCATGACTGGCACTATACCGATGAAGCCAAACAATGGCTCCAAGGTATGTTGAAGTCGGTCTTTGAGCCAGCTGGTATTGAGCTATTGCCGAACAACAACGGCCAAGAAATTAAGCTAGATATTTAGAGCAATTGGCTCTTTTGTTACTAGAGGTACAAAAAAGCCGCTTTCATCAGGCACTGCCACCGTTATGTGAGGTAGTTCTCGATATAATCCTGGCTCTTCTGGATACGGCTGATAGTCCATTCCTCGCCCAACAAGAAAGCGGTTTGCTACACGAAAACCTATAAAAGTCTTGTCTGCATCGATGGTTATTTCATCGTGTAGTGCACCAACTTTTTCTGTAAGTGCTGCAATAGCAAGACTCGCAGGACTAGAATTACGAATACTGCTAGTTAATTTTGCCAGTGTTTTACCGCTATCAAGCACATCGTCAACTACAAGGATGTGTTCACCCTTAGGATTAAAATCTAGATTGTCACGCACCACCACTGCGCCAGCCTCACTAGTACCAGCGTGAGGCTGGCTGACACGGATTGACGACCATAGACTACTGACACCACCGTCGTACATGGCTTGTACGAGTGGAACACCAAAAAAATCACCACCTTGTGCCAGCGAGACTACGTGCACTTTCTTCGCTTCGTTTCCGAAAAGATCAAGATAGTGTTTAGAAATTTCTTCGCCTAACTGTGCAATACGGTTATCGATTTCACGGCGCCCAATATAGTCCTCCACGCCTTCTTGAAGTCTAATTTTTTCTGACATAAAACTCCCTCAGCACTCTATTAAGTCTAGAGTACTCCAAAACTTAGTTAATTTTTGCCCACCTAACTTGAATTGTTATAATCCTTAGTATATATACTTAAGTAAGAAATAACGAGCTATAAATATGCCTAAAAAACAACTTCCATTTAGTGACCACCAGCTGCGTGATATTGTTGAGCAGTATGGTTCACCGCTACACATCTACAATGAGCAGGGGATTCGTACCAGTGCACGTGAGCTTAAGGCGGCTTTTGACTGGGCAAAAGGCTACAAGAATTACTTCGCTGTGAAAGCTACGCCAACCCCAGGAATCCTGGAAGTTTTGCAGGAAGAAGGTATGGGGTTTGACTGCAGTTCACGCGCTGAGCTTGTGATGATGCAGCGACTGGGCGTGAATGGGCAAGATATTTTCTACACCAGCAATAATACGCCGAAGCAGGATTTTGAATTAGCAATTGAGCTAGGGGCGATTGTGAATATTGACGACCTGACCCAAGTGCCGGTGTTCTTGGAGGCCTTGGGCGAGCGCGAGTATCAGTCGGTTGCAGTACGCTACAATCCAGGCGACCAGCACGGTGGCAATGCAATTATTGGTGAGCCGATAGAGGCAAAGTATGGCATGAGTCTTGCTCAAATAGGTGAGGCTTTTACGCTATTGGCCAAGGCGAATATTAAGCGATTCGGTATTCATACAATGGTAGCCTCTAATGAGCTAGACCCTAAGTTTTTCCAAAAAACCGCTGAGCTAATCAAAGGTGCTATCGGAGCTTCAGGAGTTGAGATTGACTTTGTGAACTTGGGTGGTGGCTTTGGTGTGGCATATAATCCCGATCAAGAACAGCTGGATTTCGAGCAAGTAGCTAGTGGGATTCGTAGGGAATTAGTAGACTCGGGCGTTGATATTTATACAGAGAATGGGCGAGCTATAACGGCCCCTCACGGTTATTTGCTAACTCGTGTGCAGTATGTGATGCAAAAACATAAGTCATATATTGGTGTTGATGCTAGTATGCACAATCTAATGCGTCCAGGTATGT
>JBKEDB010000110.1:0-1811 GCA_047975195.1 Cumulibacter sp.
TGATGCCACCCCTGCTGTGACCCGCCATGCTATACCCCCGCCTCCGGCCAAAGCACAGACACACCGAATTTCTGCGCCATATGTCGGTGGAGAGTATCATAGACTTTGCTGTACTCATCCCGATTGGGTTCTCTCGTGCTTTCGACGCCGATGATGATCTCCTGTAAGGGCCGCCACAAATGATTTTTGACCTGGTCTTTTGTCCAAGGTATATCAACGCCCTCCTTCAAAACTTTTCGCATATCCAAGCCAGCGGAATTGAGCGCGTCAGCGAGAAGCTGGAAGTACAGATGTAAAGCGGCATTCTGCTTGACGGTTCTTTGTCTGCCAGAAGACCAGCTGAAAGTCACATGCCTGTGCTTTGCGTACAAATCGGACGCGTGTTTCAGAAACTCGTCTAGCTTGTAATCCGAATCAACAGCCCAGCTCTGGCCAGTCATGACCGCACCCCCGCAAAAAGTTTTTTCATGTCTGCCAACGCTGACGCGCCTGCTTCGCGTGCAAGCTCCTTCGCGGTGACGTCCTCCAGAAGTCGCTCAGGCTCGAAGATCCGGTGGCACTGGCGCTCCCATGAGTTGCTGCCCTGACCCAAGCACAGCTGGCGGAATCGGATCGCCGTTGGCGGCCATGGGTCGTCTGATTCGAGAAGCGCTGTCAAGCCTCGCTTGATCTGCTCCGCTTCCAGTCCGTCGATGATACCGCACCAAGCCGCGTTTGGCTCCTCTCCGTAGCTGGAGACCCACTTGTGGCCGTAAATTTCTGTCATGCGATCCCACAGCCGCCAGGCGAACTTAGAGATAAACCCCCGCTGCGCGTGCTCGCTGCTTGACTCGATCGACGGCAGAGAGTGGCCTGCCTGGATTTTGTTGATTACGCTGTTCAGTGACTGCACTGGTGCCTCCTCGGTCCTGCTCTCTGGAAAGCCAGGCGTTGATAAACCGTGGCATACCGTTGAGCGTTTTTCGTTTTCCTGGATTTGTTTTCAGCCAGCCGCGCATGGCGTTGAGCTGCTGCTCGACGTCGACAGCAGGATACAAAGTCCTGAACTCGTCGATCTGGCTTTGAGTTACCGGGTACTCCTCGCCCACCGTGCCATGCCGGTTTGTCGGCAAAGCAACCACATGCGGCTTGTCGGGCGGAATATCCGGTTCTGAGTCTCCGGAAGGAGGCTCAGAGCAAGAGTTACCGTAAGGTAACTCAACACTTGGTTTATGGTTTATGGTTATTGGTTTATGGTTGGTTGAACGGTCGTTGAACGGTCGTTGAACGGTCGTTGAACGGTCGTTGAACGTCTGTTGAGCTTCCGTTGAGCTTTCGTTGGACTTCCGTTGAGCTTTCGTTGAACGGCTGTTGGGTGTCTGTTGACCTTCCGTTGAACTGTCGTTGGTCAATTGCTCGCCCGAGATTCGATTAGCTTTGCGAGCTTTAGCCGAGGCCTTGCCAGCTTTTGAAGATGCCTCGATCTTAGCCCGATAATCGCCAATTTCATGCATCACTCGCTTCTGTATATACCCGTGCTCTGTTTCAGACCAGAAGTCATCGAGCACTTGCTGGACGTCGGATAGCTGGTCGCTGGACAGCCGAAGGAAGCGCAGCATCTTAGTGAGGTCCAGGGGGATGGGGGACTCATCAAGATAGTGCCAGTCCAGCAGCTCACGTTAGATGTAGTGCTCAACCGGAGACAGATGCTGCGTGTCTTTTCTGTAATCGGCGATGTTGAACTGATAGTAGTGCATCACTCACCCCAGATGTATTTTGCATGGCGTGTTCCATCGCGGCGCTCGACCATCTCTGTGTCGATGCTGTAGCCA
>JBKEDB010000101.1:0-36007 GCA_047975195.1 Cumulibacter sp.
GTCGTGCCGTCCCGGGTAATCCCACGATCGGCCTCCTGTGCAGCATCGAGATACTGCAAGAACCCCTCGGTGGATTGCGTCCCCGAACCGGCCGAGAACGAATGGGCGACGCCGGTGAACTGGTCCAGCGCGGCCCGCGGCGGCAAGTCGCGCCGCATATCGCGCACCGTGGACTCGACATCAACGCCGATAGCGCGCTCGATTGCCCCGATGAGATCCGCGAGTGGCTCGCCCATGAGCGCGCGCAACTCGGCGAGTTCGCCGGCGAAAGCGTTCAACCTGTGCCAACCGCGCTCGGAAAACGCGGCCTCGTCGGCGTTACGGATCTGATCGAGCGCATCAACCAGGCTTGACTCGTCAACCTCGTCATCGTCTGCCTCATCACGGCCCCGCCCGGCAAGCCGCCTCGCGTACGCGCTCAACGCGACGAGATCGCTCGGCGCGATCCGCCACCGCCGTCCGCCGAGCAACTGAACAAGTTCAGCATCCGAGGATGGGCGGGTCAGTACCGCCAGGGTGCTCACGATCTCGCGGATCTCGGGCAGCGACAGCAGCCCGGACAGCCCGACGACCTCGATCGGCAGTCCCTGCTCCACGAGCGCCTCGATGACCGCGCCGAACTCTTCGGATCGAGCACGCGATAGGACCGCGATGCTGCTCGCTCCGGGTTCCCAATGGGACGCGATGTCTGCCGCTACCGCGGCTGCTTCGTCCTTGGTGGTCTCGAACAGGCCGACAGCTAATTCACCAGGGCCAGCGCCCGGTCCGGCGTCGAGAACGGCGACCTCGGCGCCCCAGGCGCGTAGCGGCGCGGAGACTTCATTAGCGATCTGCAGGATCGCGCGGTCATTGCGAAACGTCGTGCTCAGCTGGCGCATGGGAATGGCCACGCCGTCGCCAAATTGCATCCGGAAGGCCGTCAGCGTGTCGGCGCTCGCACCACGGAAGCCGTATATCGCCTGACAGGGGTCGCCGACGGCGGTGATCGGATGCCCGGCGTACAGACTGCGCAGCAGAGCGGCCTGTGCCCCGGACGTGTCCTGGTATTCGTCCAGCAAGACCACGTCGTACCGGTCGCGCTCGTATTCGCCTATCGTCGGCTGCTCGCTGCTGAGCCGACACGCCGCGCTCAGCATGTCGCCAAAACTCATCAGATCGCCGTCGCGCTTGCGCTCGGCGAATCCAGCGAGCACTGGCGCCAGCAGCACCCTCCCGTACACGCCAAGCAGCTCGCGGCGCACTGTCGACGCGAGGGCTTTGCCGCCGTCACGTTCGAGCTGCTCGATCTGAGCGATCACGCGTTGGGACGCCGCGACGATATCGTCAGCCCCGACCAGGTGCGCCGCCATCTCGTCGCTCAGCGCCACCACCGCTTGCACGATCGTGCTGCTCGTGCGGTCGATCTCCTCCAACGGACCGTCGTATGCCGTGACGACCTGCTGTGCCAGCTGCCACAGGGCCGCAGCATCCGCGGTCTGGACGCCCGGTTCGATGCCGAGGCGCAGACCGTGCTCGGCCACGATCCGGCGCGCATACGAGTCATAGGTGAGAACTGTGGGCTCGGCCGAGCGCATTGCGGCGGCCCGACCGGGGTCCAGGTCACCGATCGCGACCGAGGCCTCGCGGAGCCGGTTGCGCACGCGTTCGGCGAGTTCACTGGCGGCCTTACGAGTGAAAGTCAGCCCGAGCACGCGATCAGGTTCGACCACCCCGTTGCACACCAGCCAGACGACGCGCGCCGCCATTGTCTCGGTCTTGCCCGAGCCGGCACCGGCAACGATCGCACTCGGCCCGAGCGGGGCGCCAATGACCGCGGCCTGCTCCGGCGTGGGCGTATGCGTGCCGGTGCGAGCGGCGATATCGGCGGGGCTGAATTGAGCGTTCATTCGTCGTCCTCCGCTACCCGCACGGCGGGGCATACCGGCACGAAGTCGCAGGTGCGGCAGCCGGCACCGGCCCGGGCCGGGAAAGTGGCCGCCGACATTCCGGCGACCAGATCCGTAAGTAGGTCCTCGGCCCATCCTGGTTCGGCATCCTCGCTGACCGGTGGCTGCGCCCGCTCCTTTGCGGACTTGCCATCCTTGACTCCGACCAATGCCGCGCCGGCGGATCCAGCACCGAGTTCATACCCGCCGTGCTCGGCAGCAAGCTGGTAGATGCCGAGCTGCGGGTTGCGCTTGGGCTCGATACCGTCCACCGTGACGGAGCCAGTCTTCAGGTCGATCGTGTAGAGCCGACCGGTCACCGGATCGCGTTCGAGTCGATCCACCTTGCCGCGCACTCGCGCCCGACCGATCACGACATCAAAGCCGACTTCGTTTCCGACCCAGGTCATTTCGCGGTTCTCGAGCCACTGCGCGAGGCGTTCCAGCATTGCGCGCGCTTTCGAGCGCCAACTTCGCTCTTCCCAGGGAGAGTCGAATTCTAGGCCGCGCCACCGCTCCTGCAGAACGTCGTTCATCCGATTGAACAACTCCGCTTGGGTCGCGCCTGACGGGTCACCTACCTTTTCGAACGCCGCATGTACGGCGGTCCCGAGTTCTGCATTGATCGACCGATGCATGGACCCTAGCCGACTGAGGAACCACCGCAGTCCGCACTGCACAAACGTGGTTGCCGCCGATGGTGAGATTAATACGAGTTGGTCGAGACCGATGACTGGATCCGGCGTCGAGACCTCACGCAGCGCGTACCAATCGCTGGGCGCGGCACCACGGACTCCGGCTTCAGCCAGTAACTGCAGCGCCGTCGTCGCGGCTTGTTTGTCGACTTCCGCAGCGTCCTCGTCGAGCAGGCAGGCGCGCAGCGTGGCCACATGGTCGACCATCGATAGGGTGCGTTGCGCGACCCGTTCGACGCGATGTTCGTTGGGCTGGTACCCGAGGCGCTCGCAGAGTTCGACGTAGAAACGCGACGGACGCTCGCCGACGCCATCGACAGACGACACGATGACTTGGCGACGGGCACGGCTGAGGGCCACGTAGAACAACCGCCGTTCGTCCGCCATCAGCAGCGATCGACGATCGATGACGGATATATCGATGCCTACGGCAAGGTCGACGAGGTCTTCGGTGTGTAGCAGGGTGTTACGGGCGACGAGATTCGGCCAGCTACCCTCCTGCACGCCCATCACGGCAACGATCTCCCATTCGCGCCCCTTAGCGTTGTTGGCGCTGAGTACCTGCACGGTTTCAGTTGCGCTCGCACCACGAGAGAGACGGTCGGCAGGCAATTCTTGTTGTTCGATCTCGGACGCGATGGTGTCGAATGAGGCCTCACGTAATCGGCTCGACAGCGACGATGCAATGTCGAACGCGGCGATCACAGAGTCGAGTCTTTGGTCCGCATCGGTACCGCGTACGCCGCCTAGGAGCGCCTCTGAGCGCCACCGGCCTTCGGCGCCGGTTTCGCGCCACGCCGTGGCCAGCAGTTCCTCGCCGTCAGCCCCGGCGGCCGCGATGTCACGTAGTACGCCGAGGATCCGTGCGAGTTCGCGTAGCCCGGAGGTCTCGGGCCCAGGTGGCACCGCGAGTCTGCCCGCGACGACTTCCACGAGTAGACGTGCCGACGTACGACCGCCTCCTGTCTCGAACTCGACAGTGCGTAGTTTCTTGCGGAGTCGTCGCATCATGAGCGCGTCGAGTCGGAAGTAGGGCGAGCGAAGGACGTCTTCGATCCTGGCGGCGTCGGCTTCAGTTTCCTGGCTGAGCCGAACGATTTCCAACAACGACTGAACGGCGGTACTTTGCCCGACCGCGGGCTCGTCCACTCCCGTGTCCAAGGGGACCCCGGCGGCCGCGAACGCGCGGCGAATCACCGGCATGCTGGCCGCCACGGACCGAACGATGACGCACATCTGCGACCAAGGAACGCCGTCCACCAAGTGTCGCTCACGGAGTACGCCGGCGACGTCGGCCGCTTCGCGTGGCTGACTAGGCGAGGCCAGCGCCACGACTGGGCGAAGCGAGTCCGGCTCGAGCGGCGTGCGCTCCGGGTAGGCGGCACCCAGTAACCCGGCGGCGGTCTGCATCGCGGCTGCCAGCGCGGGAGTCGCTCGATAGCCGGTGCTCAGCGTGATCTCCTGATCTGCGGGAAAGTCCAGCAGCGAGCGACGATCGGCACCGCGGAAGCCGAAAACCGATTGATCGGGATCACCAGCAAGCACCGTAGCGGCAGTGCCGCCTGCTAGCAGCTCGAGCAACTCACGCTTGGCGGGATCGAGCTCCTGCGCTTCGTCGACGTAGAGGTAGCTCAGTCGCTGACGTTCTCGGTGCAACTCATCGGGGTCTTGACGCCACAAGTCGACGACGGCTCGAACGAGTTCTGCCGGGTCGTAGGAATCCTCCAGGCGCATCCCGGTCACGCCCGCGTACTCGGTGAGAAAACTACCCAATGATTCCCAGACCGGGCGATCGTGCTGCTCCGCCCAAGCGCGCAGCTGCGTCGCGGAGACGCCGCGTTCGGCGCAGCGCATCAGCGCATCGCGTACCTCTTGGGC
Source organism: Cumulibacter sp. (assembly GCA_047975195.1). Taxonomy (GTDB): domain Bacteria; phylum Actinomycetota; class Actinomycetes; order Mycobacteriales; family Antricoccaceae; genus Cumulibacter. The sequence goes on from JBKEDB010000101.1 coordinate 4,499, forward strand.
AAACCCGCGAGTCGGTAGGGCTGCGCGTAACTCGTCTGGCCAGCTCGTCGCCCCTTCCCCATCCAGGGCGCCAGCGAGCAGGTCGCGGACGATGGCATCTTGTTCGGGGCCGGTGATCAGGCGCGGGGCCGACCAGTCGTCGCGGCGCCGCCAGGCTCGATCGAGTACCGCCCAGGCATAGGATTCAAAGCTCCGCACGGGGACTTGCCGCAACGCGACCTGAGTTTCGGCGACCACGGCGTCGCGGAGGGCGGCGGCGCCACGTCGGGTGAAGGTGAGCAGCAGAACCTCATCCGCGCTGGCACCCGCGTTCATCCGCGCCGCAGCCGCGCGCGCGAGCACCGAAGTCTTGCCCGAGCCCGGACCACCGAGAACGCGCAACCGACCTTTGGTATGCGCGACGACGGCGTCCGCGTCTTGGTCCTCGCGCCACGCGATCGCGGGACGTCCCGACGGCCGCACTAGCCGTACGCTTGGCGTCGCTGTTGCCACAGGCTCTCCTCTCCGGCTATTGCGTCCTAGTCTGCCGAAGCGCCCCGACAAGTATTCGCGGCATCCGGTGGCCGCGCTCATGACCGGACCCCCTTTGCCTTCGCAGCGGCCCGAGAACCGCCGCGCAGGCCGATCATGCTGCGTTCGGTGCGGGCGCGACCCCCGCACAGCGGGCCGCACGCTCATCCCGTGTGCCCGTGTAGGCGCCGAGCAGGTCGGCGAGTTCATGATGGAAATTGTCGCGCTCGCGCGGGTTCGTGACATGTAACGCGAGCAGCGCGATCAGCTCGTCAGCAGGGTCAAGACGGTCTTCGTCGCGGCACTCTTCGTCGTCGATCACCATTCCGGTCGCGCGCGCCGCATCACAACCCGATCGGGCTGAGCCGACGTGTCGGGTGGCGGCATCGATCTCCTGCTGGTCCGGTATCCGGATCCGCGTGTTCAGCACGGGCCGCTGGTCCGGATCGATCCAGGGCGGTGGGACCCACCACGGAAGCCCACCGACCATCCGCACCGCCCAACCGTTCTTGTCGAACTCACGATGATGGTGCCCGCACAACAGAGTCAGATTGCCCAGATCAGTACGACCGCCGCGCCACCACTCGACGACATGGTGCCGCTGACACCAATCCGGCGGCACATCGCACCCGGGATACGAACAGCCACGATCACGCGCGATCAACGCGTTCGTCTGCCCCACGCTGGCGATCCGCCGTGAACGCCCGTACGCCACAATTCCGTCGGCCGCGCTGACCCATGTCGGAATCAGCAACGCCTCATCGGCCAACCGTAGGAACTCCGCGCATGTGAGACGGTCCCCACCGGCGATCCGGCCCACGTACCGCGACCGGTTATCCCGGGTCCGATCACCACCTGCGCTACCGACACTCTGAGTGCTGAACTGGTGGTCGGCGTACTCGGCACCCGAGGGATCCGGCACCACCCCGAGCGCCTTCATGACCGCGTCCATGTCCACGGTGATATGCACCGTCGCCGCCGTCCCACCTGACGCGGGGACACCGTTGAGATCAAGCACGCGGCCCATTACGTCATACAACGCGTCGTGACGACGCTGATCGGCCGAACGCGCATCGCGACCGCCGTCCGCCATCGGCCGCGGCGCACCCAGCGGGGACAAGACCGCATCCACGCGCGCCTTAGTTTCCGGAGTCAGGAAGCCGGTGATCGCGTATGTGCCATCCCGACGCTGGCGACCGATGCGCAGGCCACGCCGCGCCGCAGTGGTTTCCGCACCCGGGCCCCGCCCATCCGGCAGCAACACCTCATCCAGGTGCTCACCCACCGCTTTCAAGTCAGTCGGCCCCAAGGCCCCTGCCTGCTCGAGGAGCGCCTGTTCAGCCTGCTCCAGCAACGACGCGTCCAGTCCATCGATCGTGCGGATGCGGCGCATCGCCGCGCCGATCTCATCGACCTGCCCGCTCGTCACGCTGCCAACGCGTACAGCCACACTCAGCCGCGGCAACTCCGGCGGCTGCTCACCCGAACTGAACCCGATACGCGGCAGCAATTGCTTACCCCGGCGCAATCGACTCGCCGACACTGATCCGTAACGACCGAGCAAGAGCACGCGCTACGCGCCTCTCCCCAGTCACGACCGCGAACGACGGGTCCTCCTCCGCGGCCTCGACAAGCCGCGCATCGACCATGATGCCGCGGGTACGGTGCCGCTCAAACTCACCAGCCATTCTCAGTAGACACGGCGGATCTAGCGCCTGAAAATCGCCACGTTCACCAATCGCAGACAACGCATCCATGCCCTGCGCCAGCAGCGCGAGGGCGTCGTGGATCTCCCGCGAGAGCGCCGAAGCCACCACCCACGGACCAGCAACCCTCGTCGGCGGCCGCGCGCGCATCCGCTGGCACAAACCGCAACGGATCAGCACCAGCAGCACCCCCAGAGGTGCCCGGGGTATCATATTCGAATCGACCGACACTCCGCAGCCCTCCCCTCTGCTGGTTCTCACCGACTCACTTTATCGTACATATGTTCGAATCTCTTGCCAATACCTCACTCGCTCAAACTGTGATGACTCAGGACAAAGTTGTCGCATCGAGCTGCCAGCACGCGTTCGGCGCCGGACTGACGAACCGGCGCCCCGCCGACCGGGGTTTCTGCTTCGGCTCGGCACGCGCGACACCCGACCGGCGAAGGAACCGCACCAGCGCCGCGATCGACAGCGTTGGCGCCATCGCAAAGAGCGCGCATCTTGTCATGCACGCTGATCGGGCCGCAGTCCAGACCGGAGGACTCCAAAGCTGACCGGACTGCGACAGCCTGCCGCTTGACGTCACCGGCGACCTACGTCGGACTCGAGCGTGGCCGTCGCGACCGCAACTCCATCACTGCTGCCTGGTCTCTGACCCGGCCCTGACGCGGACCGTGTTGAACCCCTTTGGACTGATGCCGTGCTCGTTGCAGAACGTGCTCACCGCCCCCGCGGCGAATCCGGAGGGCATTGAGTAATCGCGAGACGGACACGCGGATCGACATGCTCATTCCTCGACATCGGACAAGTCGAACCGCTCCCCCCAACACAACCGATCAACCCCGGAAAGTGCCACCGATGTCCGGATACAGAACTGTCACCTAAGTGCTGCGACATGACACGTCAGGCGTCGAGTCGATCGCGTGCTACTGCAACGCACTGCTCGGCTAGCTCGCTGCAGACCCACAGGGGAAGACTCCGCTCCGCCGCGGGGAACACTCTCGGCCAGCGACAGGAGCATCCAGTCCCGCGGGAGGCCGGTGCGCGGCGCACTTCGTCAATGGCCGGAAATAGTACGCCGTCGACGATCGGGGAGGCACTTCATCCAGCGAGATTACTTCCCGGCGACGCGAAGCGGCCGCGGACCATGACGATCGAGGGAATGTGCCCGGCGCCAGCGGGTGTGTCGACCGATCCGGGATTAGCCTTCCGCGAAGGCGGATCGGGCCACGCGCCCGTTCCGCAACAGGACGCCCTCCGCGGTGAGGTGCTCAATCTGGCGCGCCGCGACCTCCGGCGCCGGCGTACCGTCGGCACGCAATACCCGCCACCACGGCACGCTCGCCCCGTATTGGCGCATCACCCGCGCCACCTGCCGCGGCCCACCCGTACCGAGTTCAGCACCGACGCGCGCGGCGATGTGGCCGTAAGACATCACCGTGCCACGCGGGATCGACTCGACCACGCTCAGCACGGCATCGGCGTACTCATCCAGCGACGCGCCACCACTCACCGCCACACCTTCCCATCACGGCCGTTACGCAGATCCGATTGGCCTCAACACCAACCTGCACAGCCAACCCGGACCGACCCGCGACGCGCACGGATCAGGTCGCGCGAGCGGCTCGATCACACCAGCGGCTCGATCACACCAGCGGCTCGATCAGTAGGTCGTCAAACTCGCATCGACGTCGGAGATCCAGCCCAAAATCCCACCGGAAATGTGCCATACCCGCTCGTACCCGGCGGCTCGCAGTTCTTTGAGCGCATGCCCAGAACGTCCGCCGGACTTGCAGTACAACAGGACGTCGCGATCCGTAGCCAGGTACGCCGCCGGGTCCGCGGTCAGCGCCTCCCGCGGCACCAGGACCGCCTTGTCGATCCGGCAGATCTGCGCTTCATACTCCTCGCGTACGTCGATCAGCTGAATATCGCGATGTGTGATCCATCGTTGCGCCTCCCGCGCATCAATGGTTCGGTCGGCGATCGGATCCTCATCGGACTCAGTGGGTTCGCTCAGCTCGGTGATCGGCGGCAGCCCCCGCGAGGCGAACGATACGGTGCGCATCGACATCGACAACAGGTCGCACACCAGCACGGAGCCGAGCAATGGACGACCGATTCCGATCAAGAGTTTCGCTGCCTCGGTCGCCATGAGCGATCCCACAACCCCGCAGATCGACCCGATCACGCCCGCCTCGGAGCACGACGGCACAAGTCCCGGAGCGGGTGCGACGGGGTGCAGATCGCGATAAGTACGCGCGAGCCCGTCCGGCGCGTTCTGCCAGAACACGCTCACCTGCCCCTCAAATCCGAGGATCGACCCCCACACATACGGGATGCCGGCGATCGCGCAGGCGTCATTGACCAGGTACCGCGTGTCAAAATTGTCACTGCCATCGAGTACCAGGTCATACCCGCAGACGATCTCGACCGCGTTCTGCGCGGTGAGACGCTCGGGGTGTCGCCGTACCGCCACCCCGGTGTTGAGTCGACCCAGTGCGGCCGCAGCCGAGTCCACTTTCATCGCACCGATATCCGACTCGGTGTGGATCACCTGGCGCTGCAGATTCGAGCGTTCGACACGATCGTCGTCGATCACGCCGATGACGCCCACACCGGCGGCCGCCAGATACTGCATCGCGGCGGACCCCAGCCCGCCGGCACCGATCGAGAGGACTCGCGCTCCGGCGAGTCGCCGTTGCCCTTCTTCACCTACGGCCGAGAGCGCGAGGTGTCGCGAATACCGCACTCGCTCGTCACTAGTCAGCGGCGCCGATGGCTCAACGATGGGTTCGATGGGGACCACCTCCGAGATCCAGCCTAATCGCGTCAGCCGGGCGCGTTCGGGTCATCCGCAGGACTGTTCGGGTAGGGATACGGATTACGCACGCACCCCTCCAGGCGCAACGTCTGCTGCAACATCACCGGCGCCTTCTGCCCCGGTGCCGGGCAGTTCACGTGGCCGTACCCAAGGTAGTGCCCGACCTCGTGATTAATGACGTACTGGCGGTACTCCCACAGGTGCCCCTCGTAATCCGGGACGCCCACCGACCAACGCGCCAGGTTGATCACGACGTTGTCGCCGTACCGACACGAGGTGTATCCCTCGGTGCCGTATCCGGGGCAATAGCCTTCGACGTGTTGCGGGCTGATCAGCAAGATGTGCATCGCCGCAGAACCATCGCTGATCCGCTGAAAGCTGCGCTGACCACCGGCGGTCCACCCGCGCTCGTCCGCCAGGACGTCCTCGACGTACGAGGCGAATTGCTCACCGTCCACGCCGAGACCGCCCTCGATCTGCACATCGAATTGCGTGAGCGGTCCACCGGATCCGAGCTTCTTACTCGTTCCTGACACCATCGCCAACGTGCCATCGCCGGTCTCGACATAGTCCGGCGAGGGGGCCGCAGTATCCGCAGCCGAACTCGCCGCTGACGAACTGCTACCTGAAGCGCCCGACGAACCAGACTTCTTCGAAGACTTCGAAGTAGGCTTCGCCGATGAGGACGCCTGAGAAGACGGAGTCGACGAGGCACCGACCGACGATGAGGCTGCCGCGGACGACGTATCAGCGGCGGATCCGCCCGCCACCTGCGCATCTGAGCGCGAAGTGTCTGTGCCGGAGGCGTCGGAGCCCGAGCCGGACTGCAGCGATATCACCAACGCCACGATGATCACCACGGCCAGCGCTGGCAACACGACGGCGCGCCAGCCATGTCGACTCACCGCGGATTTGCGCGCGCCATCCTCACTCATCGAGATTACGCAGCCTCCCTACCCGCGGCCGCGCGTCGCACCAGGTCAACAACGAGCTCCGCGGTCTCGACGGGAGCCTCGAGTTGGGCGGTATGCCCGACCTCGTTGAGGATATGCACCTGCGAGCCGGAAATCGTGGCGGCGAGCTTCGGTGCCCGCTTGACCGGAACCAACCGATCAGCTGCGCCCCAGATGATCGTGGTCGGCACATCCAGGGTCGCGGCCAGCCGCCACGGGTGATCCTTACGGCGGTGCAGGTGCGCGGCGACCAGCCCTCGCAGGCTGCCGGCGAACGCGGCGTTCGCCCACGGATACCCGGCGCGTACGACGACCTCGTCGCGCTGCTGCAGCAATCGCTCGTACGGGATGTTCTCGGGGTGCGCAAAACAGATCGCGGCGGACATTTTGGCCCGGGCCATCGCATCGTCGCCCGGACCGTACCGCTGCTGCAGGCGGTCACCTAGGAAGGGCACGGCCAGCAGCGCCAACCGAGGATCGGCGTCCGTCGGCGCCTCGAATCCGGGAACGGCCGGCGAAATCAGCGTCAGGGTCTCGACCAGGTCCGGGCGCATCGCGGCAACCCGGATCGAGATCAGTCCGCCCATCGAGTTTCCGACGAGATGCACCGGTCGGTCCGCGAGCGACTCAATTGCCGCAATGGTCCAGCGCGACGCAGCAGTGATCGAGTAGTTGCCGTCCGGCGCTGGGTCGGACTCGCCCCAGCCCGGTAAGTCCAGCGCGATCGATCCTGAGACCCGCTGCAGTGCGGTAGCTAGATCCGTCCAGTTGGTCGCCGAGCCGCCGAGTCCGTGAACATGGAAGAACGGGGTCGTGTTCGGCGGTCCGGGAGTATGGCGCGCATAGAGGTTCACTGACCGATCCTGGCCAGCGATCGTGGTGGTGACACGCTCGAAACGCCCCGGCCATGGCGCGACACGGGAGGTCGGATCGACGATGGTTGCAGGCACAGCGGACACAACAGACTCTCTTAGAATGGCGATACGGTGTGGCGCGGACGCGCTAGGTATACGACGCGGCCATCCAGGATAACGCTCCAGGCGACGCGTGGGGCCGTTTGCTGCGAATCGATCTCGATCCCCGTCCTCGCCGCACGCTGCGACGAGGCGATCAGTAGTCTGGTGGTCCAGCACATGGCGCTCCACTGAGGCGTCCGTCACCTTAGGAGGCCACAGTGGCTGAGCCCGATGCACCCGGATCAGCAGAGCCACAGTCGTCGCCCACACTTCCCCGTGGCCGAATGTCACGCACGCAACGACGTGAACAACTGCTCGATGCCGCTCGGCAAGTCTTCGTTACCGCCGGCTACCACCAGGCCGCGATGGACGACATCGCCGAACGCGCGGGCGTCAGCAAGCCCGTCCTGTACCAACACTTCCCCGGCAAACTCGAGCTGTATCTAGGCCTACTCGACACGCACATCCGGGACCTCACCGATCTCATCGAAGAAGCGATGGGGCGTTCGGCCGACAATCAGGAGCGCGTGCGCGCCGCCGTCGCGGCGTACTTCGATTTCGTCGACTCCGGCAGCGAGGGCTACCGATTGGTCTTCGAATCGGACCTGCGTAACGACCCTCAGGTCGGCGAGAAGGTAGCCGCCGCCCAGGAAGCCTGCGTTGCCGCGATTACCCGCTCGATCGCGGGCGACACCGGGATCGATCCCGACCGCGCTCGGGTGCTCGGCGTCGGCGTCGTCGGAGTCAGCGTCGCAAGCGCGAGCGCCTGGCAGCAAAACCGCGACTCTATGTCCCGCCAGGAGGCCATCGAATTGGTCGCCGCACTCCTGTGGGGCGGGCTCTCCGTCTTTCCCTCCGCGCAGCGGGACGACGACTGAACGACGGCGTTCGCTGTGGGCGTTCGAGCCGCAGCGCCCAACTCATCGCGCATGGCATAGCCTCGTTCGCGTGTCGCTCACGCGGCGCACCGGACGAAGCACAAGGAGCATCGTGGACATCAAGATCGGCATCACCCAGTCCCCCCGCGAACTCGTCATCGACTCGGCGCAGGAAGTCGACGCGGTCAAGCAAGCCGTCGCCGAGGCCCTCGCCAACCAGGACGGCGTACTGGAACTCGCTGACCGCCGCGGTCGGGCGTACATCGTGCCGTCGGCAAAGGTCGCGTACGTCGAGATCGGTGAGGCCGACGGACGCCGAGTGGGCTTCGCCGCAGGCGACTAATCCCCGCGAACGCGAGCCCGCGCGCTAGACTGACCATGTTTATGTGCGCGGGCACCGCCGAACCACACTCACCAGAGGGTTCGGCGACACGAGCCGATGAGTCGAGCACACCCACGATGGGCGCTCCTCAAGACTTCTCGTTCGATGTGTCCGTGCGTGCGATCAACGACGCAGAAGGACACCAGAATTGAGTGACACCCAGACCTCAGGCCACGAGGCCGAGGCTACTGAACCCGTGACCACCGAACCGTCCGCTAGCGCTGAGCCCGTCGATATCGAGGGACTTGACGCCCCGGTAGTGGACGTCGCGGAGCAGGACCTAGAAGATCCCGGCGAGACGGCACTACAACCGACGTTCGCCGAGTTGGGTACCCGCACCGAGACCGTCGAGGCGCTCGCCGAGATCGGTATCGTGCGCACGTTCCCGATCCAACAGATGACCTTGCAGATCGCCATGGGCGGGCACGACCTAATTGGCCAGGCCCGCACCGGCACCGGCAAGACCCTCGGGTTCGGCGTTCCGATCCTGGAACAGATCTCCAGCAAGGCTGAAGGTGCCGACGGCACCCCGCAGGCGCTGATCGTCGTACCGACCCGCGAATTGTGCGTACAGGTCACCCGCGATCTGCAACAGGCCGGGAGCAAACGAAAGATCCGCGTCGAAGCAATCTACGGCGGCCGCGCGTACGAGCCGCAGATCGCCGCGCTGGAAAAGGGCGTCGACATCGTCGTGGGCACCCCCGGTCGACTGATCGATCTGGCCGAGCAGGCGAAGATCGTGCTGGGCAAGGTCAAGATCCTGGTGCTGGACGAGGCCGACGAGATGCTCGACCTCGGCTTCCTACCCGACATCGAGAAAATCCTGCGGATGGTGCCCCAGGAGCGTCAGACGCTGCTGTTTTCCGCGACGATGCCTGGTCCGATCGTCACTCTGGCGCGTCAGTTCATGACGCAGCCGACGCATATTCGCGCCGAGGCACATGACGATAATCAGACCGCGCCGTCGATTCGGCAGATCGTCTACCGCGCGCATGCGCTGGACAAGCCCGAACTGCTCGCGCGCGTACTCCAGGTCCCCGATCGCGAACTCACCCTAATCTTCACCCGCACCAAGCGGACCGCGCAGAACGTCGCGAACGAGTTGGAAGATCGTGGCTTCGCCGCCGCAGCGGTTCACGGTGACCTAGGTCAAGGCGCCCGCGAGCAGGCGCTGCGCGCGTTCCGCTCCGGCAAGGTCGATGTGCTGGTCGCGACTGATGTCGCCGCCCGCGGTCTGGACATCAGCGGAGTCTCGCACGTCGTCAACTACCAGACACCCGAGGACGAGAAGACCTATGTGCACCGGATCGGCCGCACCGGCCGTGCCGGTAAGGAAGGCATCGCGATCACCCTCGTCGACTGGGACGATCTGCCCCGGTGGGCGCTGATCGACAAACTCCTCGAGCTCGGCATCCCCGAGCCGGTTGAGACCTACTCGACCTCCCCACACCTCTACGAAGAACTCGGCATCCCCACCGAGGCCACCGGCCGGTTACCGCGTAGCAAACGGACCCGCGAGGGACTGGATGCTGAACAGGTCGAGGATCTCGGCGAGCGTAAGCGCGACTCACGGCGATCCGGCGGCCGCAACAACGCAGCTGAGAGCGAACCACGGCGCAAGCCCCGTTCCGGCGCACCGCGCCGTCGTACCCGTGGTGCGCGTCGCCCCAGCGGTGAGGGATCAGTCGAGCCGCAGGCCCAGAACAAGCCGGCCACCGACGGCACGAAGGACGCGCAGGCCTCCTCCGGAGCGCCACGTCGCCGTCGCTCTCGCTCTCGCCGCGGCGGCGCGAAGCGAGGCGATGCGACCGGGTCGTCGAACGCTTCGGGCACAACTGACTCCACGGCCAGCGGTACGGCCGAATAGCGCCCACGGACCGCATCATGCCGCATTCGATGCCTCTGCAGGCGCGCTCGACGCCGCGTCCGTGGTGGTTTCGGCTCGGCGGCTGGGTTCTCGTGTTGGTGGTGGGCTGCGCGCTCACCGTCGTAGCGCTGAGAAGCGGTACGTACAGCGCGACGCAGCACACCACCGCGTCCGATCCGCCGGCGACGCCGACCGGAGAACCGGCGCAGGTGCTGAGCGAGCAGGGCGCGTGGGACCCGGATCATTACTTGGCCGGTCCCGTGATCGCACAGGTCACCGAGCACGGCGTGATCGCGACCGATCCGGCAAGCGGTGACGAATTGTGGCGTTATCAGCGCAACGACACAACGGTCTGCGCACACCGAGTGAACCCGCAGCACATCACGCTGATCTTCGCCTCGGGCGAGCGCTGCGATGAAGCTGTCTCGTTCGACCCCGCCAGCGGCGTACGGCAGTGGCAACGCACCATCGAAGCCACCGGCCCCAACCAGATCGTCTGGGACGACGGCATATTCCTCTCGATCGATCCGGCAAAAACGATAGTGTTCGAGGATGGTCAGGGGTTCGAGCGGTTCACTGTCGACAACTCCGAGACCGATCACATCGAAGGTGAACACACCAGTTGCGAGAACCTCGATGCTGCCGGATCGTCGACCGTCGGCACGCTGCAACGGTGCCGCGCCAACGAGGCCGATCCGTGGTTGTACCAAGTCGTGCTCGATCAAGCCTCCGACGGCGACCCGAGCGAGGTTGGCCGCGGCTATCTCAGCGACATCAGCAATCCCACCATCGACGGCGTCACCTCGGACGGGACGACGTTCCTTCGATCCGACGACGGCACCGTCTGGGTGTTACCGGAGCGCCAGAGCGAGGCTGTTCCCCTCGACGGTATGCCGTCGGTCGACCCCAATACCCCGCTGGTGGTCGTCGCCTCTCGCGCCACCGTGTTACTCACGACGCCGGAAGCGACCTATACCCTGTCTGCCACCACAACCTCCGTGACGCACTCACAGGCCACCATCGCGACGCCGTACGTTGTCGATACGAGCGCCTATATCCCTACCGCCACAGGGATCGAGCAACTCGACACCGCCAACGGCGCCGTCCAGCGAACGCTGAGCTGGGACGCCACGACTACCGGACCCGCGGACCTCGTGGTCACCGGCGAGTACATCGGGCTGCGCGATGCCGACGGTCTGCGGGTGTACGCCTGAGCGGTTCGTTCCCCGCGGCGTCCTCCCGCTGTGGATACGGCAAGATGGTGGCTGTGAGCTCACCCCAGATCACCCGCCAGATGACCGCGCACTCGGGATCGCCGCTGACGATCACAACCCCTCGCGGCACCTTCGCCGCGATCGACGTACACCCCGTCGCAGAACCGGTCGGCACCGCTTTGCTGGTTCCGGGTTACACCGGGAGCAAGGAAGACTTCGCGCCAATCTTCGATCTGCTGCGTACGCGTGGTTTCCGTATCGTGGCGATCGATCAGCGCGGCCAGTATCAGAGTCCGGGAAGCACCGAAGCCGGCGCGTACTCGGTGCACGACCTCGGCGCGGACGTCGTCTCGATCGCACACGAACTCGGTACGCCGCTGCACCTGGTCGGCCACTCGTTCGGCGGACTTGTCACGCGTGCCGCCGTACTCGCGGAACCGGCCGCGTTCAGTTCACTGACGCTCATGTCGTCGGGGCCATCGGAACTGCCGCATGGACCGCGACGGACGATGATCGAATCGGCCGAACCGCACCTGCACGCATTTGGCCTAGAGAAAATCTACGACTCCGGCCAGCAAGCGCTCGCCGGTGATCCGAACTGGCAACCGCCACCGGAGCCGCTGCGCGGGTTTCTGCGCGAGCGATTCATCACCAGTTCGGCACATGCGCTGGAGTTCATGGGGCGCACAATGCTCACCGAACCCGATCGGGTGGCTAACCTCAAGGACACCGGCGTCCCAACGCTCGTGATGTACGGGCGCGACGACAACGCCTGGTCGCCCGAGTCGCAGTCCGATATGGCGCTGCGCCTTGGTTCGCGCGAAGTCATCATCGAGGGCGCGCTGCACTCCCCCGCGATTGAGAACCCGACCGATTCGGCGACCGCGCTCGCCGACTTCTGGGACACGCACGCCACAGCAAGGCGCACAAACCCGTAGCGACTGCAGGACACCAGCGATCTGCGGCATCGCCACTACGCTCGCGCCTGGCTCCGGCCGATGACCGATCGGCGCAACGCTACGTGACCGACCGGGGCGATTGCTGACTAGCGCAACGCCGTCAGGCGGTCGGCAGCCTCGCGCAGGACGTCGTCGGTTTTGCAGAAAGCGAACCGCACCAGCGGGCGCCCCTCGGCCTGATCGTCATAGAAGACCGACATCGGCACGGCCACGACGCCACACCGCGCCGGAAGATCACGGCATAGTTCAACACCGTCGTCATACCCGACACTGCGCGCGTCGACGGACAGGAAATAGGTGCCGCGGCAGTCGTTCACCGCGAACCCGGCCGCGCGCAGCCCGGACGCCAACAGGTCTCGCTTCGCCTGCAGTTCGACGGCAATCGCCGTATAGAAGGAATCCGGCATACGCAGTCCTTCGGCGATCGCCGGCTGGAATGGGCTGCCGCTCACGTAACTGAGGAACTGCTTTGCGGCGCGGACGGCGGACACCAACTCCGCCGGACCGCTGCACCAGCCGATCTTCCATCCCGTCAGTGAGAAGGTCTTACCGCCGGAGGAGATCGTCACTGTACGCTCGGCCATCCCAGGCAAAGTGGCGATCGGGATATGCGCCGCCCCATCAAATGTCATGTGTTCGTATACCTCATCGCTCACCACGAGTAGGTCATGCGCGATGGCCAGATCCGCTATATACCTAATATCTTCGGCCGTCAGCACCGCGCCAGTCGGGTTGTGCGGGGTGTTCAGCAGAATCAGCCGGGTTCGTTCGGTGATCGCCGCCGCGAACTCCTCACGCGGCAGCGCGAAATGCGGAGCACGCAACGTTACCGGCATCCGAATACCGCCGGCCATCGCGATCGTCGCCGCGTACGAATCGTAGTACGGCTCGAGAACGACGACTTCGTCTCCGGGTTCGAGTAATGCGAGCATCGCGGCGGCGATCGCCTCGGTAGCACCTGTCGTGACCAGCACCTCGGTGTCGGGATCAGGATCCAGTCCGTAGAAGCGCCGTTGGTGGTGAGCGATAGCCGTACGCAACGCGGGGATACCCGGCCCGGGCGGGTACTGATTTGCACCTTCATCGATGGCCCGACGGGCAGCGTCGCGCACGACCTTCGGACCGTCTACATCCGGGAACCCTTGCCCGAGATTGATCGAGCTGGTCTCGATCGCGAGCGCGGACATCTCGGCGAAGATTGTCGAGGTAAACCCGTGCAGGCGCCTGGCGAGGTGTGGGCTACGCATCGTGTCACCGTATCGCTCACCGAGCGGCGGCTCAGCGCGTGGACTCCCCCGGCACAGCGAACCACGGATCCTTCAACGCGATCTGGCGACCGTCGGCGCAGTGCGCCCAGAAGTCACAATGACCGCAGGCCGGACTGACCCGGGCCGGGTATGCCTCATCGGGGTGGACGCCGCCGGCCAATCGCTCCTTCGCACGATCGATATCGTCAGCGGTTGCCGCCGCACGGCGCATCTGACGCTCACGAGTCTGTTCGGTGATCTCGGCCGCCGCGATCACCCCACTGGGGATGTGATGCAGTTCGACCCGCGCACATCGCGCGCGGAAGGTACGCTCGACGGCCACCGCGTACACGGCCAACTGCATCGAGGCGCGCGCCTCGTCGTCGGTGGGTACCGCACGCCCGGTCTTGTAGTCGATCACCACCAGAGAACCATCGGGTAGTTCGTCCACCCGGTCGATCCGTCCGGAGATCGCGAGATCGCCATACGGCGCGCCCACGGTGCGTTCTATTCCGCGCGGCTCAGCGTCGAAATCGACATGCTCGGTGACGTAGGCCGCGAGGTGTTCGGACATGATTGCCAGGGCCCGACGGGACTGTTCGGGGTCCCGGAAGCCCACCGTGGGCCACATTGCGCGCAAGTCGCGCAGTACTTCGTCCACGCTGCGGTGCGACGGTGCGAGGTCCCAGATGGCGCGCAGTACGGCGTGTACTGCCGACCCGATACCGGTGTGTGCCCACGGCGCGCCGCGCGAGGGGGCCGGGCGGTCGACGTACACGAACCGGACTCGCCGCGGACAAGAGTCGAACGTATCCAGCTTGGCGGGCGTGACACTGCGCAGCGGTTTGGGCATCCCCTCGAACCCGAGTTGCGTCGCGCCGCTCATTCATCCCCCGTGATGTCGCCGAACAGCCGATCGTGCCCGACCGGCGAGGTGTACCAGCCGGCGGGTAGTTCATCATTACCGCCGAAAAAGTACGGCGCTCCTGGCCGGTAGGACCGGTAGACCGTCACGTGTCCGTCTGCCAGCAGCATCACTTCGCTGTGGGCCACCCGCCGTGCGTGTACCGGCTCGACCTCAGCCAATCGGCCGACGGTCAGTCCCGCCCGCTCACGGGCGAAGTGCACAGCGACGGCGCCTTCTCGGCACGCCCGTAGTGCTTCGTCGAAGTCGGCGGATGCTTCGGCGTCGGTCAGGATGTCGGCGGCCGCGATGTGTCGATTGCGCGCATCCTGCAGCGCCCGGCTTATCTGTGCGTCGCCGTGTTCGGGGACCTCGTCGATGTCGCGCGCGAGGGCGTCCAGCGCGGCGGTGACCTCCTTGCCGCGCCGGGTTCGTTGTGCCGCGCGATGGCGACGGCGATTAGTCAGCCACAGCAGTCCACCACCGACACCGATCACCAACGCACCCAGTATCCAGGGCACGGCTGAGGCAAAACTCCCTGAATCGTCTACCTCGTCTGAACAGCCGTCATCCCCAGGTTCTGGGGCATCGGCCAGGCTGTCGACGTAGGCCACCAAGAAGCCAGTGAGATCGCCGCTGGAGCGGGATTCGGCCTGAGCACTCGACGCGTCATCCAGCAGCGGTTGTGCTTGTGTCGAGCAGATCACCGAAGATTCGGCGGCCTGCTCGGTACCGGATACGACGACATACGTAGCGGGCTCGGCGACGCCTTCTCGAAGCACCACCAGCACGTCCTCGGGCGGCGTGTTCGGTGGCACGACGGCCACGTAGATCGGATCGTCGCCGACGGCATCGGCCAACGCTCCAGCGTCAACCTGCTGACCTGCCTCGGGCGCCACGTACAGATGCTCTCCGGAGTCGAAGGCTTCTCGCGCGGCCGCGCCCTCAGTTGCCGAATCCGCGTATGCGGGGGCGGCGATGAACACTATCGAAGCGCACAGCGCGAGCGCTAGGACAAGTCGACCAATCGGGTTCGGGCGGGGGCACTCACGAGTCACCCGATCACGTTATCGCGCCGAGCCCACGGCGGTCGGCAGGCAGGCAGCGAGGCGATTCTACCGGCGCTGTTGGATCGGCCCGGCGGGTTCGTCCGAGCCCCGCCGTCGTCCGCGGCCATTGAGACCGCCGAGTCGCTCACGCATTCGCTGCGACGTACCGGTGCCGTCGGTGATCGCGTCGAGTTGCAGAGCCGCAGGCCTCTCCTCAGCGTTCGCGAGCACCCTGTCCTCGCGGTCGAGGGATGCTGCGGACTCACCGAAACGTGCGAGCCATTGGGCCGATGGTTCGTCGAAGTCGACAGCAGCCAGTTTCGCCCCAAGATGTGGGTCCGTACGCTGTAGATCGGCGTCGGTCCCGGCCGCTGTACGCTCGTCGCCGGCGTACCCGTCCGCGAACCCCGGCGACGGTAGACGTTCGCCGCTGGGCGGATTCGGCGGTGCGGCGCTGGCCAGTTGCGCGTCATCCATCGGGTCCGCGGCCTTGTTCGACCTGCCGAACAGCAGGTCTGACACCTTGAGGTACTGGCGGTTTGCCTGCGGGAGGTAGTCGATCCGCGATAGCGCCTGGTCCTGGCCGGCAGATTCAACGATGAAGGTGCCGTACCCGAAAATTTGGCCGATCAACGGCTTCTCGAAAGTCAGGTCGGTGACCTTCCGCATCGGCATGACCGCTACCTGACGGGTGATCACACCCCCTACCAGCATCATCCGCTGGTCGGTGATCACGAATCGTTCGAGCCGCCATTCAAGAATCAGGTACGCCAGTCGCACGATCGCGGCGAGGCAGATCAGCAGGCAGATGGTCTGCACCCATTGCACGGTGTTGACCAGCGCGCTGATCATCACCGCGGCGAGCACGAATCCGATCGTCTCCAGGAACGCGGCACCGAGGACCAGGATGTGGCGGCGTACGGCGACGACGACACGCTCGTCCGTAAGCAGATACGGCGAGGGATCGCCCAGTCCCGCCACGACGGCGTCACTGTCGACGTCGGCCCGAGACTCGGTGCGGGACATACCTGAGCCGTTCCTAGGAGAAGATCGACTTCACGAACGTGGCGAAGTTGCTGGCCGCGGTGCCGAGGGCATCAACCGTGGAGTGCACGATGTTTGACGATTCCTCCGGGAAGGTGAGGACATAGAAGATGACGAAGGCTAACAGCAGCAGGCTTATCAGCTTCTTGATGCTCATTCGGATGCTCCGACTTTCCTCGCCGACTCCAGGGGAAGAGACGATTGAACCACAGCAGGCACGCTCGTCACAGGTGTCACATGGATACCACGGTACCCGTCGCGGCACGAGTTTCCGCGCAGGCCACTCGACGCGCGCCTCCTCCATGCCCCCTCCAGGCACCCGTGGCACACTGGCGAAGCGCGCAGCGCCACCATCAGCGCAGCGCCATCATCATCAGTAGTCATCCAGCCTGAGGAAACCGACTGTGTCATCGACGACCCTGAGCCGCACCGGACTCGTCACCCGGCTCACCGTGTCGATCCTGGCCTTGATCATGTTGCTGTACGGCACGTTCTGGGGCTCGGACGCCGATTTCCCGTTCGGCCCGTTCAAGATGTATGCATACCGCAACGCACCGGACGGCACCGTCAATTCGCTACGCCTGGAGGCGGTCACCGAGGAGGGTGAACTGATCGGGGTAAGCGCCGGCGCAGTCGGCCTGCGGCGCGCCGAACTCGAGGGATCGATGCCGCGGATGGAAACAGAGCCCGAGCTGATGGCCGAGATCGTCGACCGCTACGCCGAGAACAACCCCGATAAACCCGAACTGATCGAACTACGGGTCGTCGTACGGATCTTCCAACTCGAGGACGGCGCAAAAACCGGCGAGTACGAAGACGACATCCAGGTGGTGTGGACCCAGCCATGACGACGGACGCCACTACCGGCCGCAGCCGCCGTTCACTAATGGGCTGGCTCTTCGAACCGCTGCCGCTGCACCGTGTCGCAGTGATGCGCGCAGTGGCTTACCTGTTCATCCTCGTGGACGTTTTCCTCACCACGTCCTGGGTGGCCACCAAGGCCTACGCCCCGCAGAGTTTGTACGTCCCGCTGAATCTCGGCGGCTTCCTACCGCACCCGACGTACCTGTACGTCACGGTTCTCAAGTGGCTACTGGTCGCGATGGCACTCATTGCCGCCACCGGTTGGCGCCCGCGCTGGACCGGCACGGCGGTAGCGGTGCTGTACACGCTATGGATGTTCGTGGCCATGTCGTACGGCAAGGTCGATCACGACCGGTTCGCGTTCCTCGTGCTGCTCGCCGTCCTACCCACGGTCGGCGCGGCGCGGTGGGGCGATAGGACGAAGTCGATGCGCGCGGGTTGGGCGCTGCAGATCGTCTTCGTCGCAGTCATGCTGACCTACTTCTTGTCGGCGTTCGCGAAGGTGCGCTACGGCGGCTGGGACTGGCCGACCGGTGCGACACTCACCCGCGCATTCATTCGCCGCGGTACATCGCTGGTCGAGTGGACGATCAACTATCCGTGGATCTTGATCGCCGCCCAGCACGCGATGGTGGTGCTGGAGTTCCTCTCCCCACTTATTCTGCTGGCCCGCTCGGCCAAGGCCCGCACGATCGTCGTGATCATCCTGCTTGGCTTCCACATATCCGTGTACGCCTCGGTGACGATCATCTTCCTGCCGCACTGTGTCGCGATCCTGTCGATCCTGCCGTGGGAGAAACTCCTGCGACGTGATCGCGCCGATGGACCGGCAACCGATGAACCATCACCGGATGACTCAATGCCGGATGCGGGGGCGGCTCCGCACGAGAACTCCGCTCCCGATCCGGCCAATCGCCCCACCGGAAATCGGGCTCGCGACTAGCGTTCAGTCGGGTCCTTACGCGGCGCGCTCTCGCTGGAGGCGCCCGGGCGCAGGTGTGCCGGCATCGAGCACGCCGGTGTGCCACCGGGCAGTCTGTGCCGGTTCTTCGCGATCCAGGTGTACGCCACCGCCGCGACCCACCGGAACGGCCGCGCCTGCGCGAGAAACGCCAATGGGCGCCATTGCCAGCCGCTGGCCTTCAGCAGGTCACCGACCGCCATGTGCGCAGCCGACGTCCGCCCGTCCGGGGAGACCCACTGCACCGCTTGCTCACACTGCGCCGCAGTCAGTCCTAGGCTCGGCAGATCGGCGTGCTGGAACGCGACGATGTCGACGTCGTTTGTCAGGTGCCGCTCGACGAAACCTACGCACTTCGTGCAGATACCGCAATCACCGTCGTACACCAGCACCGGTTTGGTGCGTACGCCGTTAGCCATGCTCCTGGCCCATCCAGTGCGCTTGCTGTCCGGACGGTTCGGCGGTGGCCAACAACGCCGATCGGCGCTGTGGCCAACTGTTGAGTCGAAGTTCGTACCGGTGCGGATCGATCGCGCCGGATCCATCGCGCACTCCCGCTGCGATGGGGTCGTTGTACAACAGATCCTCGGCGCCGCCAGGCTCAAAACTGATCACATGCAGCGGCGCGGCATCGGTGGCCCGTTCAGCCGCGCCGAGGATGCCGGTCGCGAGTTCGGTACGTTCCGGCGCCGACATTTCCAGCACGACGTCGCTGTGCCAGACCACCGTGGCGGCGTCGGTGCGCGGCCAGGAGATACCACGCGGCAGCCACACCGATGCGGCCATGTTCTCTACAGTGATACCCAACTGCGGCATGGCCTCGCACGCCGCGAGGACCCGGTTCAGTTCCTCAGGCACGTCGGGGCTGGCCCAAGCCAGCAGTTCGGCGACCTGGCTCGGGTTGGCCGCGTTGAACGCACTCAGGTCGCAGCCGGTCGCGGACACGATCGACGGAATGTCGTTGTGGTCGATATCCGGTGCCACGGCCCACGGATGTCCCAGGTGCACGCTCGCGTCAGGTGGCCCGACGCGTTCACCGAAGAAGTCCTGCGCGAAGTACGGCGCAGCGAGAACGAATCCGGGGCCGGCTCCAACGTCAAAGATCCGCACTGGAGAATCGCTGGCCGCGCCGATGTAAGCCAGTGCGGCCAGCAGCATCGCGGCGCGCACCGGGTCGCTGCGCCGCGCCGGGCGCGTCATCCGCGAGATCACCTCAGGAGCGTTCGCGACCATCGCATCGCGGACGACCGGCCAGATCTCGTGGAGGTTCCCGCTGCCACCGGTGCTCGGATAATGCATGGACAGTTCGGTCCGCCGCGACAGCGCAATAGCATGCATCGCCGCCGCGAACCTGCCGGGCAGGTCTTCGGGCAGCAGCAGCCTGCCGTTGCGAGCGCCGCGCTCACGTACGGTCTGCAATAGTCGTGCCGTGGGTCCGTCGGCTTCGATATCGATCGCCGCACCGCGCAGTAACGAAGCGTTGACCCGTGAGGATCGCAGCGCCCGCGCCGAAGACTTGAACGATGCGGCCAGATCGACACCTGCCATGCTGTGCGCTACCCCTCTACTAATTAGCGATGAATTGACCACACCAGGATCCCACGTCGCCCGCCGGATCTGAGGTAGGCGCTAATGCGGGTAGGCCTCGATGAGGTTGTCGATTTCGGTCGGTTCATGCCATAGCAGCAGCCGCGTCTCGACCTTCTCGTACTGGTCGTCGGTCGGCTGACGCCCCGCGCGTACGGCGCTGATCAGCGCGTTGACCTCCTTGGACGCCTCAAGCTCGTCGACGTAGATCGCGGTGACGGCAGCGCGCGGGATGGCCGCAACGACGTAGTCGCCGTCCTCGCTCATCTCGGGCGCATCGTGCGGCACCACTGCGGCCAACACGACCCGCAGCGGCATCGCTTCGACCTCGACCAGGCGCTGCACACTCAGCGCCGCGGCGTCGGTGAGCGCGTCAAACTCGGCCTGCTCGATATCGTCGGCGCTGAACTCGGAGGCCGGCAAGTCACTGAAGCAGACCACGACATCGCGCAACTGGTCATCTCTGATGGCCTCCAAGGAGGCGAGCGTCATCGGCGCGAATACGGTGATCTTGCGCGACAAATTATTTCCCTTTCTCAGCGGCGGCGAGCAACTCGGCGACGGAGTCGTCGATCATCGAGGCTAATACGTCGAGGTCGGCCATGCCGTCCCGATCGCCGTTGAGTCCGAAGTAAACCTCACCGTCGTATGACGTCACACCCACTGCGAGCGCCTGTCGCTGCGACAGCGGCTGCACCGGGTACACCTCGATCAGGCGCGCTCCAGCGGCATACACCGGTTCCTGCGGTCCAGGCGCGTTCGTGATCGAGAGGTTCGCGCCGCGATCGGTGATGTCGCGGGTGACGCGGGCGCCGAGCGAATGCATGGTCGACGGCGCAAACCAGCCCAAGGACGCTAGTGACTCGGCCGGTACGGCCCGGCGCGACTGGGCGTGCGCACGGGTGGCGTGCGCGATCCGCTCCAGCCGCACGATTGCGGTCTCCTCCCCGATCGGCAGGTCGACCATGATGCTGGTGATTCGATCGGCGGAGCCGAAGTCGGCGTCGTCTTCCAAGGACCGCACCGATACCGGCACCAGCGCACGCAGCACTCGGTCGCGGGCGACGACCTCCCCGCGGGACGCTATCCAACTGCGCAGCGCACCGGCGATCACCGCCAGCAGGACGTCGTTGACCGAGCAGTCGCTCGCGCTTCTTATCCGGCGGAGGTCATCGAGGGCATGAGCGCGCAGAGCGATACGCCGTTGGCCGCGCAGCGGCACGTTCAGCGGGCTGGCGTCCGCGCTGTTCAAGGCCCAGGTCGCGGCTCCACCGATCCCGTGGGCGAGTGAGCGGACGCGCGAGCCGAACTGGCGGACATTCCCGAAGGTGGTGCGCGCGTTGTCGATGAGGGTCAGCGGTGACGTGACAGCCTCTCGCGTGACTTCCCTCAGCAACGCGCTAGGCGACGGCCTGCGTTGCGGGACCCAATCGGACGGTACCGACGCGCGCGGCGTGCTGCTGCGATCCAACAGCACCTCCCCGATTTCCATCCCTACATTCGAGTCGATCATCGCGCTGTGCGATTTGGTGATCAGCGCGAACTGATCATCGGCCAAACCCTCGACGAGGTAGATCTCCCACAGCGGGCGATCTCGATCCAGTCGCCGGGACATCACCCGGCCGGCCAGATCCAGCAGCGCCTGGCGGTCTCCCCCGCAGGGCAACGCCGAGCGGCGTACGTGGAAGGACACATCGAAGGTGTCGTCGTCCGCCCATCGCGGCGTCGACATACCGAACGGCACGTTGACGATCCGCTGCCGGTAGCGCGGCACGAGCGAGACTCGCTGCTCGATGAGGCGCACGATGTGGTCGTAATCGATACCGGTCGGCGGCTTCTGGAAGATCATGATCGCGCCGACGTGCATCGGTGTGCGCGGATCCTCGACGCTCAGGAATGCAGCGTCCGCGGGGCTTAACCGTGTGGTCATCACACCTCCGGCGATCTCGTTAGCCACGAGCCTACGCAGCCTCAGCGGCGCGCGTGTCCGCGGCGTCTGACACGCGGTGCGTCAGCGGTCGGTACGAACACCTGCGCGAGTACGCCCAAGGACCGCCGCAGAGCGCTCGAGCCAGCAACGTCAGCTAACGTCCGGCCGCGTTGCAGTGCCGTGTCGCAGGCCTTGGTGTCCATCGGCAGCAGGTGCTCGACTCGTACGCCGGCGAAGCGACCAAAGGCTTCATTGAGCTGATCGCTCGGGTTCCCGGCCAGCACGCTGGCACGGACCCTGTTGGCGATTACCCGCACCGAGATCGACGCGGAGAGTTCACGCAGTTCCTGAACGGCCCGCACCCCGCGCGCGACGCTGACGGGGTCGCATCCGACGACCAGCAGTACCTCATCGGCACCCTGTAGGACCGTCGTGGTGGCGCCATTGCGGCGCGGCGCGAGCGTGTCGTAGGTGATCTCTTCGTCTTCCTCGATACAGAACCCGCAGTCGACCACGGTCACCCTCGCCAGGGACCTGGCTTGTTCGAGCAGGATCTCGATCGCGCTGGGCCGCAACTCCGGCCAGCGGTCACTGCGCGAGATCCCGGTGAGCACCCGCAACCTTGGCGATAACTGCAGGCACAGCCGCACCAGGGTTGCGGTATCGAGGGTCCCGTTGGCGGCAGCGCGACATGCCGCGGCGATCCCGGGCGATTCGTCTAACAGACCTAACATTGCTGCCTGGCTACCGCCGTACGGATCGGCATCAATGAGCAACGCGGGAACATCGAGCCGCGCAACTTCATCGGCCAGACCAAGTGCGACGGTGCTGCGTCCCGGAGCGCCGTTCGAGCCCCAGATGGCGATGACTCGCCCACGGGCGCTTCCCGGGCGGTGTCCCGCATGCTGTGTGAGGTGCTGGTGCGTCGCCGGCGCGGGCAGGTCGGCGGCTCGGACGCCGGCCCGCGCGGCGAGGGCGATCTGCCGCGCGAGTTCGGCCGAATCGGCGGTGGTATCGAGGACCACGGGAAAGAACGACGCTGTCGGCCACGCCCGATCGGGTTCGACCAGCGCGATCGGCACGACGCCGTGCGCGATGATCCGCGATACGACGTCCGCGTCAAGTCCGGCGAGATCGTCGCCGACGACAACAGCGCGTGCTCGACCGCTGGCAGCGACCGCGAGAACGTCAGTGACCTCGACGCAGCGGCGCACCACCTCAAGATCCTCGGTGGCCTCACCCAGAGCGCGGATCACGACCGCTTCCAACGCGGGGTTCGCGATTGCTGTGACGATGCCGATCGCGGCCATCAGCAGTCCTGCGCCGGCCGTGCCGCCGACGGCACCTCGATGACGGTCAGGACCCGATCGGCGGTGTCGTCGAGGATCGCGGCCACGGCGCATTCGGGGATCCGTACGACGATCTGCAGATCGCCAGAGCCGACAGACAGCGCGCCTTGGGAGCGCTCCGATACGTCAGCCACCGCGGCGGCATCCACCACGAGCACGGTGGCACCCGTGGTGGCGGTATCCGCTGCGCCTGCTGCGCCGTCGGCTCCGGTGGCATAGATACTGACGCGATCCCCGCGCGCCACGCTCATCGGGATGTTCGAGGCCGGCACGCTGAGCGCCAGTCCGACCAGGTCCGAACCCTCGTCGAGCGCGGACGCCGGCAACAGGTCACCGGCGTTGACATCGCGGGTGAGCGTGAGCCCAGCCGGGTTCGAGCCGGCGGCGACGTATGCCGCCGCGTGTTCGCCGAGTCCGACATCGATGGTTTCGATATCGGACTCGGTCAGCGTGGTGCCGGCCGCGAGGTCCGCGGTCATCGCCCACACCGTCACGCTGTCGTCTGCCGCCGACACCACGCGGGCGCCAGTGATGACGGCCGCCAGCACCAGCAGTACGCCGACGAGCAACCGCAGGTCAAGCCAGGTGGGGCGCTGGGGACGCCGCGCTGGTGGAGACAGTTCGGGCGTGGTCGGGGATGGCACGCTTCTCGATATGGAACCTCACCTGGGTCGATCGGAGTATGCGGAATATTAAGGACCATCGGTATCGATCCGGTAACCGTATCCACAGGCACCCGCCGTACGAGTCAGTTATCCACAGCACTCGCCTCGAGTTGGACTCATCACGTGCGGCGGGACGTAGAGTGACTCTGCCCCACTACCGCCGAGGAGTTTTCATGGCCACCGCGCGCTTCCTGAAGCTGACCGACGTCGCCGAGACTCTGAATATTTCCAGCGCACAAGCGTATGCCCTGGTGCGCTCGGGCGAACTGCCGGCGATCAAGGTCGGCGGCCGCGGTCAGTGGCGCGTCGAAACGCAGCAACTGGAGTCCTACATCCAACGCATGTATGAGAAGACCGAGCAATTGGTCGCTGACCAGTCCCTGGATGAATCGGCCGACGTGGAAGCCGACTAACTGTTCTCAGGCCGGGGGGTGATGACGGAGCGCACCTCCTATCCGTCGTGCGAGTTCACCCTGTCGCGCGATGGACGTAACGAATCGCCTCGATCGCCACTACTCGGTGCGCGGCAACCTCACGTCGCCGTCGAGGTTCGCCATCAGGGTGTAGAGCAAGGTCGATGAAGTCGGCGCCCACCCGATCGATGGTGCCGCCGATGGCCTCGGCGGCGCCGATGCCGATGCGCACCGCTGCCCGGTCCGCTGCGACCCCGCGCAACACATGGCGTAACCCGAGCGAGTCATACACGCGTTTGGCCGCGCCTACCTGATCCGGAGCGACGTAGGGCGGTAGGTCATCGATCCAACTGATGTATCGCGTTGCCACCAGCCACTGGGTAGGTCCGTCCTCCAACACCACCCAACCCGGTCCGACGCCGGAGAGCACGCCGCCGCATCGGTGCACACCCTCGACATCGATCGTCACTCGCGCACCCTCGGCGGCGCGCAGCCGCGCCGCTAACGTCACGCGGCCGATCTCCGCGCGAGACCGTTCGGCGGCCTCGCCCAGCATTTCCGCTCGCTGTCGCGCTTCCTCGGCAGCCTCTAGGTCAGCCAGCAATCGGTCCCATCGCATGGCAGGCATGCTGCCACACCCATCGCGGCGGTAATCCACAGCCATCGTCGCGATTGTTGACATTTGATGCTGTTTGTTGTTGTTTATTGTCTAATAAGACCCATCGACATCAAACGGAGGCAAACAATGGCCAGGCGGATCATCGTCCTTCGCTCCATCGGGTTGATCGCCGCCCTCGGGCTATTGATGCCCATCGCTGGCGTTGACCTGCCTGGCGCACTGGCCGCTGTGCGCGACCCACAGCACGTGGTCGACACCTCCGGTGCGGACGTGCTCGTGCTCTACCTGGCTCAACTCGCGCTCACCGCACTGTGCGGGTGGTGCGCCCTGTGCGTCACACTAACCGCGGCCAGTGCTCTGCACCCGAGCCGAGCGCTACGCCGGGCCAGCATTCGGCTTACACCCCGCATCGGCCGGAGTGCCCTCGCGGCCATGGTCGGGCTCAGCGCGCTCGGGCTGACCGCTTGCGGTAGCCCAACCGACGCGCCGAGCACGGCGCCGACTACCCCGCCCGCATATGTCGCCTCCAGCGAGGCGTTCGACTGGGCGATCGAACCTCCCACCGGCGCGCCCGCGAGCGATGCCACCGAGCACTCCGGAGCCACTCCTGCCGACACCGAGCACTCCGGAGCCGCTCCTGTCGCCGATCCGCCGGACGCAGTCGACGGCGCGCACACCGTGGCGGCAGCGGACTGCCTCTGGGACATCGCCCGCTCGCGATTACCCGCCTCCGCGAGCGCCGGGGCCGTGGCGCTGCTCGTCGAGGAGATATACGCCGCGAATCAGCAGGTAATCGGCCCGAACCCGGACTTACTGCCGATCGGCGCGGTCCTGACTATTCCCGCTACCTAGGCGATCGCCGCGCGTCGAGTGATCCAGCGCGCCGCCGAACCACCATCGACATCATCATCGGAGACCTCATGACCGCCGCTTCCGTCGTTATCGCTCCCGCGCCGCGCAGCGAGCCCCAGCCGTTCACCGAGCCCCAGGCGCAAACACCGCGGCACTTGCGACTCATACCGTCGCCGCAACTCACCATCGACGATCTCATCGATCAGCGGACACCGGATGACACCAGTCGCCAACGTGACAGTGCGCCGAGCCGGTGCGCGGATCTGCCGGAGGCCGCGGCATTGATCCGCGGCTTCTTCCGCGCCGTCACCGAGGTGCTGGTCGGTCGCCGTTCAGCCGAGCAACTCGGACGCAACGCCACGCTGGGAGTGATGAGTTGGTTGCGCCAGGCGAGCCCGCACCGCACTCGCTCCGTCACCTCCCCGCCACCTCAGATCCGACAAGTGCACCTCTGCGTCGTGCGCGATGGCGTCAATGAAGCGACGGCGATCATTCAGCACGGACCATACGTTCGGGCGATGAACGCCCGCTTCATTGGACTCGATGGTCGGTGGCAGTGCGTGCGCCTGGAACTCGTGTGAGCCGCTTACCGACCAGAGGTGTGGGCAACCGGAGTGCGTACAGTCACCGCGTCGCCGTCGGCAGGATCGGCAATGAGGATCGGCTCGTCCAGTAGTGATGGCTCATCGGCATCGCCCTCGGGTGAGGCAGAGCCATCCTGGCGCTGTTCGATTCCGGACTTGGTGCCTAGCGGTTTATTCGGCAGCAGCAGTGTCGCGACGACTGCGATCAGCAGCACTGGGGCGACCATGAAGAACGTATGCCCGATCGCATCGCCGTACGCCGACTCGACGATCAGCCGGATCGGTTCGGGCAGTGTGGCCATGTCGGGCACCGCGCCACCACCATTGCCGGCGGCGTCTATCCCGGCCTTGGCAAATCCGTCGGCGATCAGCTCAGCGACGCGGCTGGCCAGGATCGACCCGAGCAGGGCCACACCCAAAGTGCCGGCCATGGACCGGAAGAACGAGACGGTCGACGAAGCCGCGCCCATATCCTTGACCGGCGTGGTGTTCTGCACGACCAGCACCATGTTCTGCATGACCGGGCCCATACCCAGACCGACCAGGCCCATGAAGATGCACACGTTCACCAGCGAAGTACCCGCATCTAGCGTCCCGAGGCCGAAGAATCCCAACGCGCACACGATCGTGCCGCCCATGACGTAGCGCTTCCAGATACCGGTCTTGGTGATCAGACGGCCGATGACAATTGAGCTAATCAAGCTCCCGACAGCCATCGGGATGGTGAACAGACCCGCCACCGTTGGCGTCTTACCCTGCGCAAGTTGCATGTACTGGGTCAGGAACACACCGGTGCCAAATAACGCGATACCAATGGCCGCACTCGCGATGACCGCCAAGACGAGAGTCGGATTGCTGAACAGCCGAGGCGGAATCAGCGGGTTCTTCGCACGGCGCTCCACCAGCACCGCGACCGTCGCCAGCACCGCGGCGCCGATGACCATCACGTAGGACGTGGCCGAGCCCCATTCGAACTCGCTACCACCAAGGCTCACCCAGATCAGCAGCAAAGACACCGCCGCCGCGATGACGACGGTTCCCGCGTAGTCGAGCTTCTTCTTCTCGGCGTGTACGACGACGGGCAGGTTGCGCTGCAACAAGTAGAGTGCTGCGATCGCGAACGGCACGCCGACATAGAAGTTCCACTCCCAGCCGATGCCGTCGGTGATGGCGCCACCGAGCAGCGGGCCGATAACAGTGGGAATCATCGTCACTGCGCCGAGCAGGCCCATGTACTTACCGCGTTCGCGCGGGCTGAGGATGTCGGCCAGGATGACCTGCACCAGGGCCATCACTCCACCCGCGCCGAGCCCCTGGATCGCGCGGCACGCGATCAGGAATTCGGTTGATCCGGACAGTCCGGCCAGCATGGATCCGATGGTGAACAGGACGAGCGCACTCTGGATCAGAACCTTGCGGTTGGTGATATCGGCGAGCTTGCCCCACACCGGGGTACTGACGGTCATCGCCAGCAGAGTCGCGGTGACGACCCAGGTGTACGCCGTCTGGGTACCACCGAGGTCGGCGATGATCACCGGCAACGACGCGGAGACGACGGTGCTCGAGAGCATGGTGACGACCATGCCCATCAGCAGTCCAGACAACGCCAGCATGATCTGGCGGTGCGTGAGCGCGCGGCGCCCGGACATGTCCTCCGGGCTAGCGGTAGCGGATGCGGTCACTAGGGTTTCCTTCTCAACTTTCTGTAGAGGTCGTACGGATCAGGAGTTCGATAACGGGTGAGCGAGGCCTGCACTCAACTGGTCGAGCTGTCGGCGCAGGATGTCCAGCAATGGCTCCGCGTGACCGCCGGCGCCCCACACACTCAGCGCGGTTCCTGCCGCGGCCCAGGTAGAGGTGAGGACGAGCTCGACGTACCCCTCGGGCAGCGGCGGATCGTGGTCGGCGAAACGCTCATGTAACCGCGCGACCCAATGCGCCTGCGTTGACATCGACACCCGCAGGAAGCTGCCGATGAGCGCGGGCTCGCGCTCTAGGATTCTCCGGCGCAGCCGAACCGGAGTGAGATCGTGTTTACGCTCATCCATCAGGTCGAGCATTGCGTCGTGCGCGCCACCCAACGGGCCCAACGACCGATCCGCACGCGCGATCACGGCGTCGGCCGCCTCCAGGCGATCCTCGGCGGGAGTGAAGAGCGCTTCATCCTTCGATGCGTAGTAGTTGAAGAACGTTCGCGGTGAAACGCCCGCAGCAACCGCGATGTCGTCAACGCTGACGCCGCAAATGC
Organism: Cumulibacter sp.; assembly: GCA_047975195.1. GTDB lineage: Bacteria > Actinomycetota > Actinomycetes > Mycobacteriales > Antricoccaceae > Cumulibacter. Next base: position 33,067 of record JBKEDB010000101.1, read on the forward strand.
CCCGTTCAGCGACCAACTCCAGCGCCTTGCGACGGATAGCGATACGCGCGGCGCGCTTCTTGCGCTCACGCAGCCCAAGCTCCATTACGTCATCTGACACGCTGACAACTGTAGCGATAATTGCAGTCGCTGCAAAGTTGCAGCCAGTGCATGGTTGGTCACATCGTTGGTCCCGCGTGGCCAACCGATGTGACCAACGACAACGCCCGCCCACCGCGAGGGTGGACGGGCGTCGAGGATAATCGCTGGCGCTAGGCGGGATCTGCTCCATGGCACCGCTTGTACTTCTTGCCGCTGCCGCACGGACACGGACCATTGCGGCTCGGGCCGTTCTTGCTCGGGCCCCCCTTATTGGCCGACGGCGACCCCGGCTTCGCGCGGCGAGTCTGGGTTGTGCCGTCTTCGCTCGGACCCGAGAGCACCAGGTTCGCGTCCTCCTCCGGCTCGGCTAGGGCAGTATCTGCCGATGCGCCGCCCTGAGACGCTGCGGCACCCAGCGGCGCCCGACTCTGGATCACCCGGCGCTTCTTGTCGCCCTTACGGACACTGGCATTCTTTGCCGCGGGCGCTTTCTGCGCTTGTTCGGCCGCCGCCGGCGCTGCCTGCGCACCTGCCCCGGCCGGCGGCATGGCGCGCAGGCGAGCCAACGGGTTCTCACCGGCGGCGCCAACGGCACTCTGCACGGACACCGACGGTGCGCCCTCAGGCTTTGGTGGCTCGGCCTTGAACAACAGGCCGATGGTGTCTTCCTTGATGCCGTCCAACATCGTGTTGAACATTTCGAAGCCCTCGCGCTTGTACTCCGTCACCGGATCGCGCTGCGCCAGGCCACGCAAATGAATTCCCTCGCGCAGGTAGTCCATCTCGTAGAGGTGTTCGCGCCACTTGCGATCGAGCACCGACAGTACGACGCTGCGCTCCACCCGGCGCATCTGCTCATCGCCCAGATCGTTCTCGCGCTCTTCGTACGCCGCCTCGACATCGGCGATCGCTTCGTCACGCAGCCTGCCGACGCTCAACGAGGCGCGGCCGCCGGCCTCCTCGATGACCTCATCGACGTCCAGCGTGATCGGGTACAGCGAGCGGAACGCGCTCCACAACTCGTCCAGATTCCAGTCCTCGGCGTACCCCGTCGCCGTGGCGCCCTCGACGTACTGCTCAACGACATCGGCAATCATCGATTGAATCTGCGGCTTGAGGTCCTCCCCCTCCAGCACACGCCGACGCTCGGCATAGATAACCGTGCGCTGCTGGTTCATCACCTCGTCGTACTTGAGCACGTTCTTACGAATCTCGTGGTTCTGCTGCTCGATCTGCGTTTGCGCCGACAGAATGGATCGGGTCGCCCACTTCGATTCGATCGGTACGTCGTCCGGTAGCCGCAGCCGGGTCAGCATCGCCTCGAGCATCTCGCCGTTGGAACGCCGCATCAGATCGTCGTGCATCGACAGGTAGAACCGTGACTTGCCGGGGTCTCCCTGACGTCCGGCACGACCACGCAACTGGTTGTCGATACGCCGGGACTCGTGCCGCTCCGTGCCGAGTACGTACAGCCCGCCGGCATCGAGCACTTCCTGATGCTCAGCCGCGACCTCCTCCTCAGCGGTGGCCAGTTCGGCGTCCCATTCGGCCTCGTACTCCTCTGGAGTCTCGGTCGGGTTCAGCCCGCGCTCGCGCAGCCGGAAGTCGGCGATGTGTTCCGGGTCGCCGCCGAGCTTGATATCGGTACCGCGTCCGGCCATGTTCGTGGCGACCGTGACCGAACCGTGTCGGCCCGCCTCGGCGATGATGTGCGCCTCCGACTCGTGATGCTTCGCGTTGAGCACCTCGTGCGGGATCCCCTTGCGGGTCAGCAATTTGGAGAGCAACTCGGACTTCTCGACGCTGGTCGTACCAACCAGCACCGGCTGACCCTGTTCATGCGCATCGGCGATATCGTCGACGACTGCGCTGAACTTAGCGGCCTCGGTCTTGTAAATCACGTCCGAGTGATCGACGCGCTGCATCGGTCGGTTCGTCGGGATCGGCACCACGCCGAGTTTGTAGGTCTGCGACAGTTCCGCGGCCTCGGTCTGTGCCGTACCGGTCATACCGGACAACTTGTCGTACAGCCGGAAGTAGTTCTGCAAGGTGATCGTGGCGAGGGTCTGGTTCTCCTGCTTGATCTCGACCCGCTCCTTGGCCTCGATCGCTTGGTGCATGCCCTCGTTGTACCGCCGGCCGGACAACACGCGGCCGGTGAACTCGTCAACAATCAGGACCTCGCCATTGTTGACGATGTAGTCCTTGTCCTTCTTGAACAGTTCCTTCGCCTTCAGCGCATTGTTCAAGTAGCCGACCAGCGGTGTATTTGCCGACTCGTACAGGTTGTCGATCCCCAACTGGTCCTCGATCAGCGCGACGCCCTCTTCGGTGATACCGACGGTGCGCTTGCCTTCTTCGACTTCGTAGTGCCGGTTCTTCTTGAGTATCGGTGCGAGGCGCGCAAACTCCAGGTACCACCGCGGCGAGTACTCGGCCGGTCCGGAAATAATCAGCGGCGTGCGGGCCTCGTCGACCAGGATGGAGTCAACCTCGTCGACGACGGCAAAGTTATGACCGCGCTGCACCAGGTTCTCGATCGACCGGGCCATGTTGTCGCGCAGGTAGTCGAAGCCGAACTCGTTGTTCGTGCCATAGGTGATGTCGCATGCGTAAGCCTCACGGCGCACCGCCGGCCTCTCGTTGGCCAGGATCGTGCCCACACTCAGCCCAAGGAACTTGTGCACGCGGCCCATCCACTCCGCGTCACGCTTAGCCAGGTAATCGTTCGTCGTCACCACGTGCACGCCGTCGCCGGACAGCGCGTTCAGGTACACCGGAAGCGTAGAGACGAGAGTCTTACCTTCACCGGTCTTCATCTCGGCGACGTTGCCGAGATGAAGAGCCGCGCCACCCTGCA
>JBKEDB010000073.1:0-1816 GCA_047975195.1 Cumulibacter sp.
GTGATCATACCACTCAACATGAAATACTCTAGAAGAAGCAATAGAAGAAAGAGAGTATATATGTGAACAACATAAAACAAGAATAACAACAGACTACATTCATCATCATGCTTATGAGTTTGGGATTTATTCAAAAGGAGAATATGATGACTAAAGAAGTACTACAAGCATTAATTGATTCAAACTTAAAATGTATTGAATCTTGTAGAAAGATATGATTTGAATATGTTAATCAAAGAAACAGAGCAAAGACAAATCAAGAATTAGAAAATGCAGAAAAAGAAATCAAATACATTAGAAATTTAGAACAAGAATTTCTTGACAAACATATTGATTATATGTTAGAAATGGAGAAGTATAATGGAAGATAATTGATTTATACTTTTATTAGCTGTAATGATCTTCTGTCCTATATTTGCTATAGAGTTTATATTAATATCAAATTCAAATGAAGACACAACTAATGAATGTGAAAGTGAAACATCAGAAAATGAAGAAACAGAAGAAGATAAATTAACATTTGAGAATTCTTATTTTGCTGGAGAGTGATTAGAAATGGAGAAGAATAATGATTTACATTAATGAAAAAGGAGTACAACACACTGATACTCCAGAAGAAGGAAAAGTAGCAGATAAGCTAATTACAATGATGGAAATACTTGAGAGCAAGCATAGACTATCAGAATGAGATGGAAACATTGATTGATCAAGATGAAATTTATATTATGAAGAGGGTAAAGGTGCTAAATTATTCTTAATTAATAAACCAGTAAAATATCTTGAAGACAATGGATTTGCTGGAAACCATTTCTGAGCAAAAGGATTTGTATTTGAAGAGTTAGATAAAATGATATGTGATACATTAGGTTCATTTGTAGATGAGATTCTCTATTGAGATGATCTTGCGGATTATATTGTACACAAATGATTAAAAGGAGAAAGCAATGGATAAAAGAAATAATTTCATAGTACAAAAAGTTGAACAAGTTAAGAGAACTGAATTAAAGGAAGTTAGCGTTATTGACTTATGAAAAGAATGTAAAGACGGTGATATAAACTTATATGAAAGTTATCAAAACTCTTCAATTGACTATGAATGAGAAGATGTTAAGTTATATTCAGAACCATGACATGAAGAATTTGAAATAAAAGTAGGAAATGCTCTAATTAAAATAACACCTTTTACAACTGAAAAAGAAATTAAACTAATCAATGAATTTGTATTTGAATTAGAAAAGATAATAAAAGATAGAAAAGAAGAAATAAGAAAGATTTAAGAAAATACATAATAGATAAGGACAAGTATATTGGGGGAGGTGTTGTATATGTAGTATGATATTTCTGTTATAGACAAGAACAATGATGAAATATGAAAATGTTTTATAACAGTAAAGATGCTAAAGAATTTGTAGAAGAAAAAAGTAAGATACTTGATCTTGATTGAAAAATTACACAGAATTACATCTCTTCAAATTCATACACAGAGTTTATACAAATCATAAAAGATGATAATAAAGGAGACAACAATGACTAGAGAAGGACATTGAGAAAATAGATATAAATCTATTCAAACTAAAAACAAAAAATTAAAAAAAGAAAGATATGATCTAACAGTACAAAACAACAACTTAACAAGACAAGTAAATGCCTTAGCAACATTACTAGAAGACTATGCCTTATTTGAAGGAATGACTCTAGAAGAGATAGTTAATGAATCAGATTTACTTCTAGAAGATTACATTAACTACAACACATTATTAGCACATGCAGCTGAAGGTACAGTTGTAGTGGATCAAGAAATGATTGAAGATTGAAC
>JBKEDB010000088.1:0-47532 GCA_047975195.1 Cumulibacter sp.
CCGGCGTCCACCGCGCGTTGTGCGTCTTTCAGGCTGCCACCCTGGGGGTATTGCTTCCCCCCTGCCTGATGGGCGCGCTTGGCGATCGGGGCTGGGTCGCCCACGCAGGTGACTAGCAGTGGCGTCCGTCCCTGGAGTACCCAGTCCAGTACCTCCTCGACGCGATCTTGGCCCTTGAGCATGCGCAAGAACATTTGCAATCCGAGCGGGTGGTCACTCATCGATCGGGCCTGGTCGTACTCGCGTTGCAGCCCCTCGAGGTCGTCGCCGTTCGTGGCCATCAGGCCCATTCCGCCGGCGGCCGAAACAGCACCGCTCAGTGGCGCACGGGAGAACGCAGCTACGGCGGCGTTGAAGATTGGGTAATGGGCGCCCGTATCGCGCACGACGCGGTTGCCTTCGAACGAATGGGACACCACCGACCTCCTAGAAGTAGGACAAGCACCTAACCGCACGCTAAACGATCGTTCAGTACTTTGGCAAACCGGCAGATCCACACGCTCTCGCGAGCCGTGTCCGTTCGCGTCGGATCGGTCAACTGACGCAGTCGCTGGATTCTTAGGCTCGAGAGGCGGGTTTGGATCTGTCGAGTTCGCGCGAAATCGGCGTTGTGGTGTGCGCGCTCGGGTGTCTCCTCTGGATGCGCACGAGGCGGCGCTGGTGTTGTGCGCGATCGTGTCGGCTGTGGTTCTTCTCGTATGTCGGGCCGGTCAGTGTCAGCTACGCGCGTCCGCGCGCGGGCGCGTGGATCCTAGACGGATCGCCTTGTGTTGTCGATAAAGTAGCAATGCCGAATGCGTAGAACACCTATATATAAGGGAAAGTGGGGCGATGCCGACGTAGCTCGGCTGTGTATAAGGAGTATAAGAACGACGTAAGGTTGATCTCGTGACCAAGTCGTGACCTGAGTTCGCTGCCAACGACCAGGAGTATTGCGCTTAGGGTGAGTTGATGCGCAGGTGCCGATGGACGAGGAGTTGACGTAACTGATGAGGACTGCCACCCGTGGTACGACTCGACAGGGAAGCATCCGCACGAGGCTCGCGGCAGTCGCCGGTGTAGCGGTACTGACACTCGGGCTGACCGCGTGCGGGGACGACGAGAGCGGGGGCGGCGACCTACCTCCGAAGGACGAAACAATCAACGTGGGCTTGGCCAATGAGCAGCCGTACGCCTACATGGATGAGAACGGCGAGGCGACTGGGTTCTCCACCGAGGTTGCGACCGCCGTACTCAACGAAATGGGATACGAAGATCTTGAGTTTCAGGTCGTCGAGTTTGGCGACCTGATCAGTAGCTTGAACGCCGGACAGTTCGACGTGATCGCCGCGGGTATGTACCTGACGCCGGATCGCATCAAGCAGGTCGCCTTCTCCGACCCAGATTATTGCGTGCCCGAATCATTCGCCGTGGCAGCGGGAAATCCGCATGACATCGTCGATTACCAGTCGTTCGCCGATAACCCGGATCTGACGCTCGCCGTGGCGAGTGGGACGGTCGAAGTCGACTACGCCGAAGCGGCGGGGATCCCCGAAGAGCAGTTGAAGTCGTTCAGCGGTATCGACCAGATGTATTCCGCGCTCAAGGCCGGTGAGGTCGATGCGGCCAGTGGTACTCAGGCAACCGTCGAGGGACACGTGGCTGGCAACGAGGACACGATCGAGGCCGTTGAGCCGTTCTACCCGGAGGCAGCCGAAGGCAACGATCCGATCGTCCAGCCCTGTGGCGGGTACGCGTTCAGGCTTGAGGATCAGGCCCTCCGCGATGCCTTCAACGACCAGTTGAACACCTTCCGTGAGGACGGCACGACCGCTGAAATCATCACGCAATACGAAGGGTTCACCGATGAGAATGTCGACATGGCGAACTCGCTGACCGTGGACGACTTCACGGGCTGATCAGTCCGACTCGCGTGCCCTGAGGCCCAGCCGATGCGAACCGGCAGTCTCGGGGCACGCGACATCTGTGCCGGAGGTGGGTGAGGCCCGTGAATGACGTGTTGCTTAACGGCAATCAGTACAAGCTGCTGATCGAGGCGTCCTGGGTGACCGTGCAGCTGCTGCTGTATTCATTTGTGTTCGGGTGCGTGCTCGCGTTGATCCTCGCGATTGCGAGATTGTCCGATATCAAGTGGATCCGCGGGATCGCGCTCGTCGTCGTCGAGTTTGCTCGCGGGATCTCCTCGATCATCCTGCTGTTCATCATCGCTATCGCGATCCCTTATCTGTCAGGGATCAAACAGCCACCGTTGATTCTGCTAGCGACGATCGCATTGGGAATCAACATGGGAGGGTATGGCGCGGAGATTATTCGCGGAGCAATTCAGTCAGTACCCCCCGGGCAGACCGAGGCCGCGATCTCGCTGAACCTCAGCCCGCTTCAGCGTCTGCGGCACGTGATCCTGCCTCAAGCGATGAGAGTAATTCTCCCGCCGATGGGTAACTTGACGATCGAGATCCTCAAAGGCACTGCGCTGGTCAGCCTCGTCGGCGTCGCCGACATCATGCAAATGTCCAACAATATCCGGCAACAGCAGTTGGCCACTGGAATCGGAACACTGCCGATGCTGCTGCTGAACGTGCTCGTGCTGTACTTCCTCATCGCCCAGCTGATTAATCTGATCTTCCGGGTTGCCGAGTGGCGCGTGGACCGTCGGATGCGCGGCAATCCGGCGCTGACCGACGAAGAAGCGGCTGAGGCTATGACGAAACTCGGACTGGAGCCCGCGCGATGACGGGGGCAGACACCGAGATTGACGAGACGGAGTACCGTCCGCACCGGCGTTGGTACACACGTGCCGACATCGTCATCCCGATCGTGCTCATCGTGCTCGGGTATGTACTGCTGATTGCCCTGGTCGAGCCGAACAACTTCTTCCGTCCGGAGATGGAAGCTCCAAGCGGGCTGATCAAGTTCGATTGGGACTACTTCTTCGGCCTGGTGCCGTTGATGCTGCAGGGTCTACTCGTCACGGTCCGGGCCACGCTGCTGGGATTCGCTGTCGCGGTGGTACTTGGGTTTTTCCTCGCGCTCGGAAGGCGTTCGCGATTCCGCGTGCTGAGTTGGCCGATGGCGTTCATCATCGAGTTCATTCGCTCCACCCCGCTGTTGGTGCAGTTGGTTTTCTGGCAGGCGTTGTCGCGGGCGATGGACCTCAACATTTCTGCGGTAACCGTGTTGGCCATCGGATTGGGTATCCACTATGCGACGTATACCTCGGAGGCATACCGCGCCGGCATCAACAGCGTCGATGCAGGACAGTGGGAGGCGGCGACGGCTCTCAACCTCGGCCCGGTAACGACCTGGACGCGGGTGATCATTCCGCAGGCTGTGCCGAACGTCCTGCCCGCGCTGGGAAACAACTTCGTCGCGGCGTTCAAGGACGCGCCGATGGGCGTCGCGGTCAGTGTGCCTGGCTTGCTGCTGTTCGCCAACACCATCAAGGCCGACCAATTCCGCACGGTCGAGCCGTACCTGCTCATCGGTATCGGCTTCCTGATGATGAGCATTCCCGCCGCATGGCTGGTCCGCAGACTGGAAAGAAAGGTCGCGTATGAGCGCGTCTGAGCACGTGAACGTTAGCCAGGAGCAGCAGGGTGCTGCTGGTGTGCGCTTTCGCGAGGTGAGTAAGGCATTCGGCTCCAACATCGTACTGCGCGAGCTCGACCTCGATGTCGCACCTGGAGAGCGCGTGGTGATCATTGGGCCCTCCGGTTCAGGTAAGACCACCATCCTGCGCGTTGCGATGACATTGGAACGACCCGATTCGGGGACGGTGGAGGTCGGCGGCGAGCACCTGTACCACGAATGGCATGGCGACAAGTTACGCCCGGCCCGGGAGAAGCACATCCGAGCGGTGCGTTCGGAGATTGGCATGGTCTTCCAGCATTTCAACCTTTTCCCGCATATGACGGCGCTGGAGAACATCATGCTGGCGCCGATGAAAGTACATGGAAAGTCCCGCGAAGAGGCCCGGGTGCAGGGTATGGAGTTGCTGGCGAAGGTTGGCCTGGTGCGTGCGGCAAATCAGACCCCGGGCCAGCTGTCCGGTGGCCAGCAGCAGCGGGTTGCGATCGCGCGCTCGTTGGCGACCGAACCTCGGCTGATGCTCTTCGACGAGGTCACCTCGGCGCTCGATCCAGAGCTGGTCGGTGAGGTCCTCGCCGTACTGCGGGACATCGCCGAGGAAGGGCGCACCACGATGATGCTGGTGACCCACGAGATGGGGTTTGCCCGGGATATAGCCGATCGAGTGTTGATGTTCGATTCCGGCCAGGTCGTCGAGTCAGGAACACCGTCGAAACTGTTCGATGCCCCCGAACATGAGCGCACAAAGTCCTTCCTCGGCGCAGTGCGCCGGCACTGAGATGAGGTTGCTTGAGCCCACGTGCAGTGCCAATCTGGGCCCATGACTGGATACCACGATCATTCCGATGTTAAGTACATGCGCGACATCCGCAAGAGCGCGCCTCGTGAGTTCGATGCCTGGCTCAACCTGGACAAAATCGTCCAGATCGAGGACGGTGCGATCCCACGCAAGTACCGCGAACTGATCGCGCTCGCCGTCGCGCACGCGACGCAATGCGTTTACTGTCTGGACGCGCACGCTGCCGGCGCCGTGAAGGCTGGTGCCACCAAGGAGGAGGTAGCCGAGACCTCGATGCTGGCTGCCGCGTTGCGGGCCGGAGCGGGAGCTTCGCACGGCATGCTCGCGATGAAGTTCTTTGAGGAGCATTCCGCGCCTACTGAGGACTGATCTGCCTACTGGGGATTGATCCGCCTACTGAGGCCCCGAGGCCCTGAGGCCGCGCCGAGGGCTGAAGCGTGTGCTGACGCCGCAAAGTTCGCACAGATATCGAGGCGGCATCGCTGTATGTGCGATGCCGCCTCGAATTTTCTGCGTTTTTTGCGCGCTACCGTGCAGCCTTCCCACGAGAGCTAGCTCTAGGTCGGGGTCTCGGGGCGCAGGGCTAGAGCGAAGCCGGGTTCCCGCGGCGTAGCGCTAGAGCGAGGCCGGGGATTCTCGCGAGGTAGAACTGCACCGCGACGATCGCGGACCTGCTATCGGCTCAGTTACGCCTTGGGTGCGTCGTCACCAGCGGCAGGAGGGGGCGTGTCGCCATTGGCGGGAGGCGTGGGGGTATCGCTACCGGTGCCAGTCGGTGGCGTGTCGACTCCGTCGCTGGGCTGCGCGTCCGAACCCTTACCGCGGGCGTCGTTGATCTTGGACTGGATGTCCTCGATCAGCGGTGAGGCCTTGTCCTTGAGTTGCTGCGCGTAAGGAGCGGCCTTCTCCTTCGCCTGCTGAGCGTACGGCTGCGCCTTCTCCTTGGCCTGCTGCGCGTAGGGCTGAGCCTTCTCCTTCAGGTCTGTCAGAATCGGTTCGACCTTAGCTTTCAGGTCATTGAACACCGGACCGGCGTGCTCCTTGACCAGGCCAAAGAGTTCCTCAGCTTTTGCCTTGATCTCGTCGATCGGCTTGTCCGTACCCGGAGTGGGCTTCGTCGGCTCGTGGGCGTTGTTCTCGCTGGTCATGGCTACGTCTCCTGTGGGGGGGGTGGTTCTGCATACCGTTTTACCCAGTTTTCGCAGCGTCGGCACGCCCAGATGGCGAATGGCCCGGATTCGACAAGAATCCGGGCCATTCACCTCACACACGCCGTACGGCGCGGGCGAACTAGTGCATCATCACCTCGGGGCGAGGCTCGTCGCCCTCGGGAAGTTCGGGCTTCTTCTTCGGCAGCATGAACGCCGGGATCAGCGTCAGCACCAGCAGGCACAGCGCGACGGTAAAGGTCGTCGCGAAGCCGTCCGCGGAGAACTCCAGCGCCTTGGCGAAGAAACCTTCGATACCGTCAGGGCCGACCTGCTGTACAAGTTCGCCCATCACTTGCTCGTCATTCGCTGCAGCCTGCGCCAGCCCGATCTCCGGGTGGTTGAGCATCTGGTTGGTCAGCACAACCGACATGACCGCGGTGCCGATCGAACCGGCCGTCTGCTGCACGATGTTCATCAATGTCGTACCGCGCGCGATCTCGTGGTCGGTGAGCGTCTGCATCGCGACGGTCATGATCGGCATCATCGTGGCGCCGAGGCCCAGACCCATCACGAACAGTGAACTCAGCAGCAGCACGTACGACGTGTCGGCGCTGACCTGGGTGAAGGTGAACAGCCCGATAGCGGCTAGCACCAGACCCACCGGGACGATCTTGCCGGCGCCCGCCTTGTCGGCGATCTTGCCGGCGATCGGCATGGTGATCATCGCGCCGATACCCTGCGGGGCCAACAGCAGACCAGTGGCGAGGGTCTCTTCACCGCGTACCTGCAGGAAGTACGACGGGAACAGCAGTCCCGCACCGAAGAACGCGATCGCGAACAGCGTCATGCAGATGACCGCGAACGTCAGGTTCTTGTTCTTGAACAGCGTCAGGTGTATCAGCGGGTTGGTCTTGCGCAGCGAGTAGAACACAAAGGTCACCACCAGCACGAGGCCGATGATCGCCGGGATCAGTACCTTCGCTGACGCGACCGTGCCCTCCTCGGGGATGGTCGACACGCCGAACAAGAAGGCAGCGAGGCCCGGCGATAGCAGCAGCATGCCGACGAAATCAAAGGACTCGGACGGGTGCGGAGCGTCCTTGGGCAGCACGACGATCGCGTAGATCAGCGCGATCAGGCCGATCGGCAGATTGATCAGGAAGATCCAGTGCCAGCTCGCGGACTCGATCAACCAGCCGCCGAGGATCGGGCCGCCGATCGGGCCCAGCAGCATCGGGATGCCCAGCACGGCCATGACCTGGCCAATGCGCCGTGGACCGGCCGCGCGCGTCATGATGGTCATACCGACGGGCATCAGCATGCCGCCACCGAGGCCCTGAAGCACCCGGAACGCGATCAGTGATTCGATGCTCCACGCCAGGGAACACAACACCGACCCGGCCACGAACAAGGTCAGCGCCATCAGGTAGAGCCGTTTGGTGCCGAACCTGTCGGCGGCCCAACCGGTCATCGGGATGACTGTCGCCAGCGCCAGCGTGTAGCCGGTCATCGTCCACGCGACGGTGGCGTACGTCGCGCCGAACTCGGCCTGGAAAGTGGGTAGTGCGATGCTGACGACGGTCACGTCGAGAATCGACATGATCGCGCCGAGCACCACGACGCCGGCGATCTTTAGAACGCGCGCGTCGAGCTTGTCGGCGCCCGCCGACTGCACAGGGGTACTCACGGTGAGAGTCCTCAAGGTCGTATCGAACCGCTCGAGGTTTGCCCCGCGCGGTGAGGGAAGCAACCGTTCCTAACGGCGCTCGCGAGGAAATTCTAAGTCGGTTGTTGCACGGAGTGCATCTATTTTTATTGCGACCTGCGTCGCTTAGCCCAGCCAGGCGCGGCTAGTGGAATTAACCTTGTTGGGTTGCCGTGCGGGCCCGCGGGCGACGCCCATCATCGAGGAGCCGAATGAGCACCACCGAATTGTCCATCCGTGAGGATCTACGCAATGTCGCGATCGTCGCGCACGTCGACCACGGCAAGACGACACTCGTGGACGGGCTGCTGCAGTTCGCCGGCGCATTTGGCGAACGGCACGAAGGTCAAGCCGAAAGTGCCACCCGCGTCATGGACTCCATGGACCTCGAGCGGGAGAAGGGCATCACGATCCTGGCCAAGAACACGGCCGTCGAGATTATTCGTGATGGTAAGCCGACCACGATCAACATCGTTGACACTCCCGGGCACGCCGACTTCGGCGGCGAGGTCGAGCGCGGACTGTCCATGGTGGACGGCGTCCTGCTGCTGGTCGATGCCTCCGAAGGGCCGCTGCCGCAGACGCGCTTCGTGCTGCGTAAGGCGCTGCAGGCGAAGTTACCTGTCGTCCTGGTGATCAACAAGGTCGACCGCTCGGACGCGCGCATCGAGGAAGTCGTCGATGAAGCGTACGGACTGTTCATGGATCTGTACGACGATCTGGGTATCGCCGACGAGGCCGACCTGGACTTCCCGATCGTTTACGCACATGCGAAGGCGGGGAAAGCGTCGCTGAACCGGCCGGAGAACGGCACGAGCCCCGACAACGACGACCTCGGCCCGCTGGTCGACGTCCTGCTGGAGACGATTCCGGCGCCGCGGTTCGATGAGAGCGTGCCGCTGCAGGCACACGTGACCAACCTGGATGCTTCGCCGTACCTCGGCCGGCTCGCACTGTGCCGCATCCACAACGGCGTAATGAAAGCCGGACAGCAGGTTATGTGGTGCAAGCCAGGCGGTGAGATGCAGCGCGCCAAGATTGCCGAACTACTCATTACCGAGGGCCTGGAACGAAAGCCGGCCGCCGAAGCAGGCCCGGGGGATCTCGTCGCGGTCGCCGGCATTGGCGACATCATGATCGGCGATACGCTCGCCGATCTCGACGACCCTCGGCCGTTGGAGGGTATCCAGGTCGATGAGCCGTCGATTTCGATGACCATCGGTGTGAACACATCGCCGTTGGCGGGCAAGAGCGGTAACAAGTTGACGGCCCGACTGGTGAAGAATCGCCTCGACGTCGAGTTGGTCGGCAACGTGTCGATCCGCGTCCTGCCCACGGACCGACCCGACGCGTGGGAGGTGCAGGGCCGTGGTGAGCTCGCCCTGGCCGTCCTCGTCGAGACGCTGCGGCGCGAAGGGTTCGAGCTGACGGTCGGTCGCCCCCAGGTGGTCACCCGCGAGATCGATGGCAAAATCCACGAACCGTTCGAACACGTCACGATCGACGCGCCGGAAGAGTTCGTCGGTGCCTTGACCCAGTTGATGAGCGGCCGGAAGGGCCGGATGGAAACGCTCGCCAATCATGGGACCGGTTGGACCCGGATGGAGTGGATCGTTCCCTCCCGAGGCCTGATCGGTGTCCGTACGGAGTTCCTCACGATCACGCGCGGTACGGCCGTGATGAACGCGATCTCGCACGGGTACGGCGCGTGGGTCGGCGAGTTGCGTAACCGGCAGAACGGGTCGATGGTGGCTGATCGCACGGGTGTGGCAACGGCGTACGCGATGTTCGGGCTGCAGGAGCGCGGCACCATGCTCGTCGAGCCAGGCGCCAAGGTGTACGAGGGCATGGTCGTTGGCGAGAATTCGCGGACTGACGAGATGGACGTCAACGTGTGCCGCGAGAAGAAACTGACCAACGTCCGTCAGTCCACCGGCGAGGAATTGCAGCGACTGGTGCCGCCGCGGGTGCTCTCGTTGGAGCAGGCGCTGGAATTCTGTGCGTTCGACGAATGCGTGGAGGTGACGCCGGACGCCGTTCGCGTTCGGAAGGTCACGCTGGATTCGTCGCTGCGCAAGCGCGAAGCCGCCCGCCGCGCGACGGGACGACAGTAGGTCACGCGCGGCGCCACTGAATGACAGTGAGTTACACGCGGCGCGACGGGCCGCACGCCGCAGACCGGTAGGTATCGCGCTCTACGCGACCGACAGCGAGCTTCCGCAGCGTTCTGCGCGGAAGCTCGCTGTGATCTCGAACTACGAGGTGGTCGACCCGCCGTCGGGGCACTCGAGCCGATTAGGAGTCCGAGCTGACCGCGACGCCTCGCAGATTCGACGCGCCGCTCATGGGTTGCGCGACGTTCGAGACATTGTCGGCGAAGCCGGTCGCCAGGTGTACGTGGCAAATCGGGATCATGTTCGTCGTCTCGGTCATCCATTGCTCGGCGAACGCTTGGTATCCGGCCTGGCGCTTGTCATCGTCCAGGCTGGACGATGCCTCTGCGGCCAGATCCAATAATTCTGTCCATTCGGCGTGCCCGGGATTCATCAGCGAGCTGGGTGCGACCAGTTGGTTGATGATCGAGTTCGGATCGTTCACCCCCGGGTAGATAGCAGTGGCGACGTCCGCCGTCATATCGAGTCCGAACTCCTGGACGACCTGTGCCGGGGGAGCGGGCTTGACCTCGGATGTGAGACCGATAGCGTCCCACTGGTCCTGCACGATCTCCGCGATCTTCGTGTAGATCGTGACGTTCGGGGCGATGTTGATGAATGACTCGGTGCTGTCGACGCCCGCATCTTCCAAGATTTTCTTGGCCGCCTCCGGGTCATACGGGTAGACGTCGCTGCCATCCCCGATGCTGTCGTCGTACGCGATACTGCCCGGCTGGAACATCTGGGTGCTCGGCGTGCAGTGGCCGTCGTACACGCCGTCGGCGATCGCCTGCCGATCGATCGCCATGCTCAGCGCGGTGCGAACTTCCGGATCGTCGAAGGGTGCGAGTTCGGTGTTCAGCGCGATGAACAGGAAGTTGACCGATGGCTTGACGGTCACCGCGATTCCGGCCTTCTCGGCGGCGACGATCTGGTCGGGATTGATCTGAGTTCCGTCGATCTCGCCGGCGACGAGTGCGTTGTAACGTGCCTGATCATCGGCGATGAGGCGGTACTCCATCTTTGCCACGCGCTGCGCGTCGGGCTCCCAGTAGTCCTCGGACTTGACGAACGTGACGTTGTCGCCGGGCACGATGTCGGTGGCGAGGTAGGGACCGATGCCCACGGGCTTGGTGTCGATGATGTCCGAGGACACCGCCTTCGGGGAGACCATGATTCCTCCGCGAGCGGTCAGGGCCATCGGCAGTGACCCGAGTCCGCCGTCCACATTGATCTTGACCGTGTACTCGTCGATTACCTCGACCGAGGTGATCATCGGCAGTTCGAGCGCGACGTTGCTCGGCGGTGCGATCGCTCGGTCGAGGTTGAACTTGACCGCTTCGGCGTTGAAGGGCTCGCCATCTGAGAACGCCAGTCCCTCGCGCAAAGTCAGAGTCAGGCTCTTGAGGTCGTCGGCCGACGTGTACTCGGTCGCGAGCATCGGCAGGATATTGCCCTCGGAGTCTTCCTCAAGCAGCCGATCGTAGACCGGCGCCCAGAAATTGATGTCAGCACCGTTGGTGCTGTCGATCGGGTCCCAGCCGGTCGCAAACGCCGTGTAGGCCCAGCGGAAGGTTGCATTGGGATCGAAATCTTCGTCAAGGGGGATCGACGTCGGGTACTCGGAGGTCGCTTTGGTTTCCCGGTCCTGAGGGGCCTCCCCGCATCCGGCGAGCGCGAGCGCTCCGATGGCCACCAGTGTCGAAGTGGCCAGGAGGCGGCGGTCATGTCGTGTGCCCATTAGTTCCTGCCTTTCGCGTGGCGAGTCGCCCTTGTGAGCGAGCCGATCGCCGCGCTGACTTGCGCTGGAACGTTAGCGGCAAAGTGTGCATGGTGACAATAGCCACATATGTAGTGACATTATGTAAACACTGCGCGGGGTAGTGCTGCTGTCATTCACCGGGATCGCGTGCTGGGCGATATCGCGCGGCATCGGCCGTCGTGACCGCGACAAGTAGGCTGTCGTTCGTGAACAAGCAGACCTCGGATGCGCAGACGACGGATGCTCCTGGCGCTACGAAGTCAGCAGAACGTGCCGAAACTGTCGCCCGGATTGGCAACCTTGTGGTGTGGGGACTGGTCGCGCTCCTGACAGCCGCGCTCGGCGTCATCCTGATCCCACTACATGCGCCCGGTGGTTTCTTGATTCCCGTTGCGCCCGCTATCGCGCTTGCTGCGAATTACTTGCTACCGCGCCTTCTCTATGCCGGTACCGGTTGGGTAATTGCCCGCTTCTTGCCGGCGGCCCTCTGGGCAGTTATTGCCTTGATCGCATCCTCGCCGACCGG
Source organism: Cumulibacter sp. (assembly GCA_047975195.1). GTDB lineage: Bacteria > Actinomycetota > Actinomycetes > Mycobacteriales > Antricoccaceae > Cumulibacter. Next base: position 11,685 of record JBKEDB010000088.1, read on the forward strand.
AGATGGGGACCTGCTGATCTCCGGCAACAGTCATTCCAGTGGGGTTGGCGTCGCGTACCTCGGCCTCGGCGCGCTGGGCGCCGTACTCGGCATCGTGTTTTCCAGCCCCGCTATGCGGCGTACGCGACGAGGCGAGGAAGCCTGAGGACTAGTATTATCGGGCGGCCTGGCCAGGGCCGAGTCGTACCGTGGAGAGGAACATCCGTGACCTACGTAATCGCGCTGCCGTGCGTTGATGTGCTCGATAAGGCGTGTGTCGAAGAATGCCCCGTCGACTGCATTTATGAGGGCGACCGGATGCTCTACATCCACCCGGATGAGTGCGTCGACTGCGGTGCTTGTGAACCGGTGTGCCCGGTCGAGGCCATCTACTACGAGGACGACGTCCCAGAGGAGTGGCAGCAGTACTACGACGTGAACGTGGAGTTCTTCAACGAGCTCGGCTCACCCGGCGGTGCATCGAAGGTGGGCAAGCAGGCGAAGGACCATCCCGTCGTCGCAGCGCTCCCGCCGCAGGCGGAGTAGCCCGCCGATGCGGGAGATCAACCTTCCCGAGTTTCCCTGGGACACACTCGCGCCGTACGGCGATACGGCCCGGTCTCATCCGGACGGGATCGTCGACCTGTCGGTCGGCACGCCGATTGACGCGACGCCAGAGGTCGTGCAGGATGCCGTCCGCGAGTCGGCAAACTCACCAGGCTATCCACCGACGATCGGCATTCCCGGTCTGCGCGAGACAATCGTCGAGGCATGCGAGCGCCGATACGGCATCACCGGACTGACACCCGAGATGGTGCTGCCGGTGATCGGCACCAAAGAATTTGTCGGAACGCTGCCGACCCTGCGGGGCATCGGTTCGGGCGACACGATGATGATTCCCGAACTCGCGTATCCGACGTACGAGGTCTCAGCGTCGTTCGTGGGCGCGTCGACGATCGCCGCCGACGGCTACACGCGAGTCGGGCCGCAGCGACTCGCGCTCACCTGGATCAACTCGCCATCGAACCCGACCGGTCGGGTTCTAGGCGTTGAGCACCTGCGAAAGATGGTCGACGAATCTCGGCGCCGCGGCGTCCTGCTGGCTAGCGACGAGTGTTATATCGATCTGCCCTGGACCGACGAGGTCCCGCTCTCGGTGTTGCACCCGGACGTGCGCCAGGGGTCTTTCGACGGACTGCTGGCCGTGCACTCGCTGTCCAAACGGTCCAACTTCGCTGGGCTGCGTGGCGGGTTTGTCGCCGGCGACCCCGCAGTCTTGAAGCGGCTCACCGAGACCCGCAAACATCTCGGCTTTCTGGTGCCGCGACCGGTCCAGATGGCGATGATCGCGGCGTACGGCGACGATGAGCACGTCGCGGTGCAGCGTGAGCTCTACCGGGCACGTCGAGAGTCGCTGCGCGCAGCCTTGCTGCACGCCGGCTTCACTATCGATCACTCGGACGCCGGACTGTATCTGTGGGCGACCCGCGGCGAGGGGTGCTGGGACACGGTGGGGTATCTCGCGGAGCGGGGAATCCTCGTTGCGCCGGGCAGTTTCTACGGCGCGGCGGGTGCTCAACATGTGCGTGTCGCACTCACCGCGAGCGATCACGCGATCGAACAGGCCGTGAGCCGACTCACCTCGTAATGGCAGACTGACCCACATCGTGTGAACCAGATAACGAGGTGGGATTCGAATGGCTAAGACCGACACCGGTACGACAGAGCTGCTCGCAGACGTGCGCGACGGCGTAGGCACCTTGACGTTCAATCGTCCGGAGGCTCGCAATGCGATGAGTACCGCGATGATGGACGGACTCGCCGACCTGCTCGCCGATTGGGAGAACTCCGACGATGTCGGCGCCGTCATCATTACCGGCGCTGGTGGCGCTTTCTGCGCCGGCGGCGACGTCAAGGGTTTCAATGAGCGCGGCGGCGAGGGCGGTGCGACCGGCGAGGTCGATTCGGCGCGCGTCGATGCGCAGCGGCGTAACCAACAGGCCACGGTGGGGCGCATCTATCGCTACCCCAAGCCGGTGATCGGGTCGATTCCCGGGGCAGCGGCCGGCGCCGGTCTGGGATTCGCGCTCTCGGCCGACGTACGTATCGGCACTCCCAAGAGCGTGATGGCGACCGCATTCGGCGGAGTCGGACTGTCGGGTGACTATGGCGTGACGTGGCTGCTCAACCAGATCGTGGGACCGGCGAAGGCTCGCCAACTGTTCTTCTACAACGACCGGGTGCGCGGCGAGGAATTGCTTGGGCTGGGCCTGCTGAACTGGGTAGTCGGCGTCGACGAACTCGAAGCGAAGGCTTTCGAGTTGGCCAAGACGTTGGCTGATGGTCCGCGTGGGTGTTTCTCGCGGATGAAGGCGAATCTTGCCGAAGCGTCGATCGTTGATTTGGATGCGTCGATGCACGCGGAGGTGCAGCGGCATCTGGAGTGCGGCGTGACTGATGATCATCGTGAGGCCGTGGCCGCGTTCGTGGAGAAGCGGAAGCCGGTTTTCCGCCGGTAGCCCGGCTGCGGAGGTCCGGGCGTGGCTACGCGATGTGACCAGTCCGAAACCACCGCAGAACCACGGGGCAGTGCACGGCGGTAGATGGAGAGAAGATGGCAACGATCGACACAGGTACGAGTGAACTGCTGGCCGAGGTACGTGACGGCGTCGGGATCATGACGCTGAATCGGCCCGAATCGCTGAACGCGATGACCGGCACCATGATGGATGCGATGCCGCCCTTGCTGGACGATTGGGAGTCGTCCGCAGAGGTCGGCGCGGTGATAATCACCGGCGCGGGAAAGGCTTTCTGCTCCGGTGGGGATGTGAAGGGGTTCAACGCCAAGGGCGGCGAAGGCGGGCCTTCTGGCGAAGTCGACCCGGCGCGGGTCGATGCGCAACGCCGCAACCAGCGAGCGACCGTCGGGCGACTGTATAGCTTCGGGAAGCCAGTGATAGCTGCAATCTCGGGAGCCGCGGCCGGCGGTGGACTGGGGTTCGCGCTGGCTGCCGACGTTCGGGTCGGGACGCCGAAGAGCGTGATGGCCACGGCGTTCGGCGGGATCGGCTTATCGGGGGACTACGGCGTGACGTGGTTGCTCAACCAGTTAGTTGGCCCCGCGAAGGCCCGCGAGTTGATCTTCTTCAATGCGCGAGTGCGCTCCGAGGAATTGCTGCGCCTGGGTCTGTTGAACTGGGTGGTTGAACTCGATGAGTTACCCGACAAGGCTTTCGAGTTGGCCAAGACGTTGGCTGATGGTCCGCGTGGGTGTTTCTCGCGGATGAAGGCGAATCTTGCTGAGGCGTCGGTCGTTGATTTGGATGCGTCGATGCACGCGGAGGTGCAGCGGCATCTGGAGTGCGGTGTGACTGATGATCATCGTGAGGCCGTGGCCGCGTTCGTGGAGAAGCGGAAGCCGGTTTTCCGACGGTAGTGGACGTTCTGCGGCGGTTTTGGCGTGACTACGGTAGCCGGCCAAACCGCCGCAGAAGTGCCTTAGTGGGCGTCCTGGACGAATGCGTGTAGCGCCTAGTTGGCGTGCAGTGCGTCATTCAGCACGATGCCCTGACCCTCACGGGGGCGAGCTTCGATCGCGCCGGTCACGCTGTTGCGGATGAACAGGATGCCGTTCTGCCCGGACAGCTCTGAACCGCGTTTGGTGGACCCGTCCGGAAGCGTGACCTTCGTGCCCGCGGTGACGTAGCACCCGGCCTCCACCACGCAGTCGTCACCGAGCGAAATCCCGATTCCACCGTTCGCGCCGATCAGGCACCGTTCGCCGACCGAAATCGTTTCCTTACCGCCGCCAGACAGCGTGCCCATGATCGAGGCGCCGCCACCGACGTCGGAATCGTTACCCACGACGACGCCAGCGCTGATTCGGCCCTCGACCATCGCGTTGCCAAGCGTGCCGGCGTTGAAGTTCACGAAACCCTCATGCATCACGGTCGTGCCCTCGGCGAGGTGAGCGCCCAGGCGAACGCGGTCGGCATCTGCGATCCGTACGCCACTGGGGACGACGTAATCGACCATACGCGGGAACTTGTCGACGCCGTACACGGTGACCGAGCCGCGGCGGCGCAACTTCGCCCGTACGCCGGTGAACCGATCGACCGCGCACGGACCGAAGTTGGTCCACACTACGTTCGTCAACTTGCCGAAGATGCCGTTCATGTTCGCTTCGTGCGGTTTGATCGCGCGATACGAGAGCAGGTGTAGGCGCAGGTATGCGTCGTACGCGTCGGCGGGTTCCTCGGCCAGCGAGGCGATTGAGGTCCGCACGATGACGAGACGTACGCCGCGGGCGTCGTCCTCGCCAACGAGGTCCAGCAGGTCGCCATGCTCGGTGGGCACGTCCTTGGCGCTCAACTCGAGAGTTCCCGATTCGGCGCTGTCGACCAGTCCGGGGGAGGGGAACCACACATCCAGTACGGAGGAATCCGAGGCGATGGTGGCCAGACCGACGGCGGATGCGGCGGCGGTGGATACGGGCACAGTTCTCTCCAGGTGTGTCGAGCGGGACGGCTGCACCAGTAGGTTACTAGCGCTTCGGTACCCTCGGCAGGTGACTGATCTCGCGCCTGCCCTCGACCTCACCCAGGACGTCGTGTCGTTGACCGGCGCGCTCGTGGACATCGAGTCGGTGTCCGGCAACGAGAAGCCCCTTGCCGATGCGGTGGAACGGGAATTACGCGCCCTCGGCCGTTTCGAGGTCATCCGATGCGGGGACGCGGTGCTCGCGCGCACCGCTTTAGGTCGCGATCGACGTGTTGTCTTCGCCGGTCACCTCGATACGGTGCCCGTCGCAGGCAATCTGCCCAGCCGGATCGAGGGCGATCGAATCTTTGGTTGCGGTACGTCCGATATGAAGGCCGGCGATGCGGTAATGCTGCGGCTGGCGGCGACGGTGGCAGACCCGACGTACGACCTGACGTTCATCTTCTATGACAACGAAGAGGTCGCTGCGGTTAAGAACGGATTGGGCCGCATCGCCCGCGAGTATCGTCAGTGGTTGTACGGCGAACTCGCGATAGTGATGGAGCCGACCGGCGGGGCCCTGGAGGCCGGTTGTCAGGGCACGATGCGCGCGCGGGTCAACGTGGCTGGAACCCGTGCCCACGCCGCTCGCGCATGGCTCGGCGACAACGCGATCCACAAACTCGGCGATATCTTGACGCGGTTGCATGCGTACGCGCCGCAGCAGCACGTTATCGACGGCATTGAATACCGTGAAGGACTGAATGCCGTGCGGATCAACGGTGGTGTGGCCGGCAACGTGATCCCGGACGAGGCGAGCGTCGAGGTGAACTTCCGTTACGCGCCGCACCGCTCGGCGTCCGAGGCGGAGGCGTACTTTCGCGAGTTCTTCGACGGTTACGACATTGAGATCACCGACCATGCGACCGCGGCGAAGCCGGCGCTGAGTGACCCGGTGATGCAACAGTTCGTGCAGGCGGTCGGCACCCCGGTAACAGCGAAGTACGGATGGACGGACGTCTCGCGGTTCAGTGCCTTCAAGATCCCCGCGATCAACTACGGTCCCGGCGATCCGGGGCTCGCGCACAAACCGGAGGAATCGGCGCAGATCGCGCTCATCGAGGAGTCCGAACAGGTCCTGAGGCGCTACCTCACCACGCCGTACTAGCGCCTCCGCAGCGCCCCGCACCCGACGGCTAGGTTCTCGCGCACAGTGAGGTCGTTCTCGCTGCCATCGGTGTACGGCGGCGACTGGTCCGCGCTGGTGCCCCGCGCGGGTCGACGAACTGCGGGGTGGTCGGCCGGTCTAGTCTGCGGCGACGCGCCGCCACAACAGCACCGTCTGGTACGTCCTGCCGGACTTTGAGGTCTCCGGAATCGTGGTCAACTCCAACTCGTCGGCGTTGATGAATCGCGCCCGACGGTAGAACTCCTCGCCGATCCGTTTCGGGTGCGAGGCCATTTCGACGTGGTGGTGCACGAGGTCGTCCTCGACGCTCCAGGTTCCGGCGTACGAGAAGAACTCGGTCAGGCCGTCGGCGACCTGGTTGCCGCGCTGCGCCCATGCCGGATCCATCAGGAATCCGGACATGCGGCCATCGGAGGTGTACTGCAATTGTCCGGCCGGAGGTTCCCCGAACACCGCCCAGGAGTCGTCGTCGCGATGCGTACGCGAGGACACCAGACGCCATGCGCCGATCAAGGATTCCATTGAATTCTCTCCAGGTGATTAGTCGAGGTCGACTGCTCGGCCGACGCGTAGATCCCGCGCGACCGAAGTGGCGCGGTGCCCGACGATATATGCCGATCGCAGGTCGGCTTCGGTAGGCGGCAACTGCCCATTGTGCGAGACGCTCGAAGCACCGTAAGGATTGCCGGTTTCGAATTGCGCCGGGTCGGTGTAACCCGGTGGGACGATGATGCCTCCGAGGTGGCATACCATCGTATAGATAGACATCAATGTAGTTTCCTGGCCGCCGTGATTCGTCGCGGACGCCGTGAACGCAGCGAAGACCTTGTCCTGGAAAGCGTTCTGCCCCCACAACTCGCCCCAGGTGTCGATGAACGCCTGCAGTTGTGAGGCGACGTGTCCAAAGCGGGTCGGGGAGCCGATCAGCACGACGTCAGCGGCGCGGACGTCGTTAAGCGAAGCCACCGGAACGCTTCCAGCAGAATCTAGATGCCGAGCCCATAGCGGATTGCGTTCCACGACCTCACGGGTGACGGTCTCAGCAACACGAACAGCACGGACGCTTCCGCCGGCGTCGCGCGCACCGTCCGCGACCGACTGCGCCAGTTGATGCACGGTGCCGGTCGCTGAGTAATAGACAACCGCGACTTTCAACGGATCCGCATCGAGGCGGCGGGGAGCTGACTGCTGCGACAGCATCGTCGTATGCCGCTGGTCCTCGTCACGCATCCGCTACGCCTCACCTTCACCCGGGTCCGTCGACATCGGCCGATCGCCGCGCCATTACGGTTGAGCGTATGACATCCGTTGATCCAGATCGTGACCCGCAGTCGGCCGTCGTCGAACGCCAGCGTGGCCCGGTGACCCTGCGACGTGAGCAGGTCACACCGAGCACGACTGATCAACGGTTGCTAGATAGCCGAGGCCCGAGCGATTGGGTGCACACCGATCCATGGCGAGTGTTGCGAATCCAGTCGGAGTTCGTCGAGGGATTCGGGCTGCTGTCCGAAGTGCCGTCCTGCGTCTCGGTCTTTGGATCAGCGCGAACTAAACCAGACGAGCGAGACTACGTGGTTGCCGAGCAGACCGCGCGGCTGATCGTCGAGGAAGGCTATGGCGTGATTACCGGCGGAGGGCCGGGAATCATGGAGGCAGCGAATAAGGGGGCGCAAGAGGCCGGTGGGCTCAGCATCGGCCTCGGGATCGAGTTGCCGTTCGAACAGGGTCTGAACCCGTGGGTCGACCTGGGCGTGAACTTCCGCTATTTCTTCGTTCGCAAGACGATGTTCGTGAAGTACTCCCAAGCGTTCGTGATCATGCCGGGCGGGTTCGGCACGATGGACGAATTGTTCGAGGCGCTCACGCTCGTGCAGACCCGAAAGATCACCCGATTCCCGGTGATTCTGGTCGGTAGCGATTACTGGCGAGGGCTGGTGGCGTGGTTGCGCGAGACGATGGCTCGCGAGAAGCGGATCAGCCGTGCAGACCTCGACCTGCTGCACGTCGTGGACGAGCCGCAGGAGGTCATCGAGGTGCTGCGCGGGCACTGCGAACGGTAAGGCGATCCCTCTGCAGCAGTCGAATTCTGCACCGAGCGGCGCGCGCAACGCGCCAGCCGCCCCCCCCAGCCCGGTGCCGGTAGGTCGAGGTGAGAACGCAGCGCCATCCGCCCTCAGTCGCGCTTCGCGCGCCGAGGTCAGACCAGCGCGCGAAGTGTCTTCTTGGGTGGCAGATCGCCGCGGATCACCGCGAGCATGTCCAGCGCCTGTCGCGTCTGCGCCACGTTGTGTGCCCGGAACACCTGTGCTCCTTGCATCGCCGAGAACACGGTCGCGGCGAGCGTCCCTGGGAGCCGCTCGGCAGTCGGCAGATCCAGCGATTCGCCCACGAAGTCTTTGTTCGACAGGGCCACCAGTACCGGCCAGCCGGTCGCGGTCAGCTCGTCCAGACGCCGAGTGATACTCAGCGAGTGATAGGTGTTCTTCGCGAAGTCATGGCACGGATCGATCAGGATCCCGTCGCGGCGTACGCCGGCCTCGACCGCCCGTTCGGCCAGATCGGTGACGGTGCGTACGACGTCCGCGACGACATCGTCGTACGCCACGCGATGCGGATCGGTCCTCGGTGCGAATCCACCCACGTGCGAACACACGAGCGCCGCGCCGGTACGCGCCGCCACATCGACAAGGCCCGGATCAGCCCCGCCCCAGGAATCATTGATGAGATCGCACCCGAGTCGCACGACTTCCTCGGCTACCTCGGCGCGGTACGTGTCCACACTGATCACCGCACCGGGATGATGTGACCGGACGGCCTGTACGACGGGACTGACCCGGTCGATCTCCTCCGAAGCGGTCACCTCGGTGCCCGGCCCGGCTTTGACTCCGCCGATGTCCACGATGTCGGCACCTTCGTCGATCACGTGCCGCGCCTTGTCGATGGCAGGCTGCAGCGCGAATGTCTCGCCGCGGTCATAGAACGAGTCAGGGGTGCGGTTGACTATCGCCATGACCGCGAGGTCGCCATCGGCGAAAGAACGACTACCGAGCCGGAAGTGCATACGTGATCCCCTTCGAACGCTGTGCATGAAAGTATCGGGAGCGTGATGGACCTTGTGTGGGTGGTACTGGGAATCGCGGCGGTCGCGGTCCTACTGTTCTTCGTGGCGACGGCCGTGTTCGGCCCCGGAGAGCGCCCCGAGCAGGTAAGCACCGAACGGGGTACGCATCTCCCCGTTGATCGCGACCTCACCGCCGAAGACCTGAGGGCGATGGAACTGCCGGTGGTCGCGCGCGGTTACCGCATGAGCGATGTTGACGCGCTCATCGAGCGGATGGCCCGACAACTCGGCCACGGCCAACCCGGCGGAGAGCGCCGAGGCGCGCTGCACTCCGACAGCGATGCTGGTGACGGCCGCACAAGCGATCCGGCGTAGTTACCCGGTTCGGTGCACTTCGGGCCGCCCTCCCAACCCACGACATACTTCACTCGGGCCGTTGATGATTGCTGTGGGCGGGCATCCGCGCGGGTGCGGATGAGCATGCGTGACCCCGATGACAGCGCCGTCGGTCGGTTAGGGATAATTGCTGTAACTCACGTCTCATCGATTCCTGGCGAGAAGTGAAGTCATATCCGCGAGCCCCTCGGGCTCTACGACAGCAGACGCCGGTGCTCATTCGGCGGCTGTGAAGGAGGAGATTATGGCGGCCATGAAGCCTCGTACTGGCGAGGGTCCGCTCGAGGTGACCAAGGAAGGTCGCGGCATCGTCATGCGCGTGCCGCTCGAGGGTGGCGGCCGGCTCGTGGTCGAGATGACCCCGGATGAGGCGCAGGCGCTCGCCGAGGCGCTCAAGCCGATTGTCGACTAATCGCGCAGTACCGCACATCGCACCATTGAATAGTTAGCTCTGAATTTCACCGAGGGGCGGACGGCGTCGGCCGGACCGCCCCTCGTTTCGCTTAGCGACAGGTCTCCCGTCGCGCGGGTGTACCCGCAGTGTGCGGGTGTACCCGCAGTGCGCGAGTCCCGCGCCAACTCACCGGGCGCGCGGTCACCCCACAGTTCGCACTCACCCCGCAGTGCGGCGTACCGCCTCGTAGAGGTCCCGCACCTGAGCGGCGATCCGGTCCCAACCGAAATCGCCGACCGCGCGCTCGCGGCCTGCGCGACCGAAGTCGTCGCATAGCTGCTCGTCGATGACCAACTGGTTGATCGCCGACGCCAGCCCGGCCTCAAACTGGCCCGGCTGCTGTGGGTCGTAATGCACCAGCAGACCCGTTTCGCCGTGCATGACCACTTCCGGGATACCGCCGACGTCCGAGGCAACCACAGCCGTCTGACACGCCATCGCCTCCAGGTTCACGATGCCCAGCGGCTCGTAGATCGACGGGCAGACGAACACCCGCGCGTGACTGAGGACCTGCCGGACTTGCTCGCGTGGCAGCATCTCGCTGACCAAGTAGACCCCGTCACGCTGCGCGTTCAGTTCCGCCAGCAATGCGTCGGTCTCTGCTGCCAACTCCGCAGTGTCCGCGGCTCCGGCCAGGAGCACGATCTGAGTGCCGGGGTCGAGGTCTTTGGCCGCGCTCAACAAGTGCGGCACGCCCTTCTGCCGCGTGATCCGCCCAACGAAGGTGACGTACGGCTTGCTCAGGTCAACGCCGATTCGGTCGAGTACGTCGGTAGCCGGATCAGGGTAATAGAGCTCGGTGTCGATGCCGTTGTAGATCGTGTGCACCCGGTCCGGATCCACGTCCGGATAGGCATCCAGGATGTCCCGGCGCATCCCGTTGCTGACTGCCACGATCGCGTCGGCGGCCTCGTACGCTGTCTTTTCTACCCAAGACGACAGCCGGTAACCGCCACCGAGTTGCTCGGCCTTCCACGGACGCAGCGGCTCGAGCGAATGCGCCGAGATCACGTGCGGTACGCCGTACAGTAACTTGCCCAAGTGCCCGGCGAGATTCGCGTACCAGGTGTGTGAATGCAGCACTTGTCGGTCAGCCAACGCTGCAGTCATCGCGACGTCCGCGGCGATCACCCGCAAAGCCGGATTGGCATCGGCAGAGTCTGGGACCACCTCGGGAAACGTGCTCGCACCGTCACGTTCCTCCCCGGTGCAATACACCTGCACGTCGGCGAGTTTCGTCAGTTCGCGGACCAGGAAGTCGACGTGGACGCCCGCCCCGCCGTACACGAACGGTGGATATTCGCGGGTGAGGATTCCGATACGCATGGCTTGAGATTAGCCCGCGCCCCCGAGCGGCGGCGAGGCTCTGCGGACTTGTTCATGAGCAATTGGTGCCGATGTGACCTGCCGCGCGTTAGGGTCATTATGTGGCGGCTAATCCGAAGGTCTTGGGGATCGTTCTAGCAGGTGGCGAGGGTAAACGGCTGATGCCGTTGACGACCGACCGGGCCAAACCTGCGGTGCCTTTCGGCGGGTCGTATCGCCTGGTCGATTTCGTGCTGTCGAACCTGGTCAACGGCGGCTACCGCCGACTATGCGTGCTGACGCAATACAAATCGCACTCGCTCGATCGGCACATCACCCAGACCTGGCGGATGTCCACGCTCACCGGTAATTACGTGACGCCCGTCCCCGCGCAGCAACGCCGCGGGCCGCGCTGGTTCACCGGCAGTGCTGATGCGATCTACCAGTCGATGAATCTGATCCGCGATGAACGTCCGGACTACGTCGTGGTGTTCGGCGCCGACCACGTATACCGGATGGATCCGTCGCAGATGGTGGCGCAGCACATCGAGTCCGGTGCGGCCGTAACCGTCGCCGGTATTCGGGTGCCGCGCGAGCAGGCCAGCGCATTCGGCGTGATCGACACCGACGAGTCGGGACGCAAGATCACTCAGTTCCTGGAAAAGCCCGCCGACCCGCCGGGTCTGCCTGACGACCCGCACGCGACGTTCGCGTCGATGGGCAATTACGTGTTCACCACGGAGGCCCTCGTGGAGGCGCTCGATCGCGACGCGGCCGACGAGTCCAGCCTGCACGATATGGGCGGCAACATCATTCCGATGATGACATCTGACGGGACCGCGTACGTCTACGATTTCGCGGACACTGATGTGCCTGGTGCCACCGAACGCGACCGGGGAGATTGGCGCGATGTCGGCACCTTGGATTCCTACTACGACGCCCACATGGACCTCGTCTCGGTACACCCGATCTTCAACCTCTATAACACGGACTGGCCACTGCTGACGTCCTCGGCCAAGCGCCCCCCGGCGAAGTTCGTGCTCGGCGGGCTCGCGACCGAATCGATGGTTGCGGCGGGGTCGATCGTCGCGGGCGCGACGGTGCGCGGGTCCGTGCTTGGGACGGACGTGCGGGTGTTCGAGGGAGCGCTCGTGGACGGGTGTGTCCTACTGGACAACGTCCAGATCGGTAAGGGATCTATCGTCCGCCGCGCGATTCTGGACAAGAACGTCGTGGTGCCGGACGGCGTACACGTCGGCGTCGACCTGGCACGGGACCGCGAGAAGTACCACGTGACCGAGTCCGGTGTTGTGGTGATCGGCAAGGACGTGGTGGTCGAGCCCTAAGGCGACTACTCCGGCCGGTACACGGCCGCCAACAGGCCCTCACCGTTCGGCAGGATCCCCGGGACCAGGAAATCGTGCTCGCGGATCAACTTGCCGACCTCGCGCAACGCGACGGAATCCGCGTCGCGCGCGGACGGGTCGGCCACGCGATCGCTATGCAGGGCGTCGTTGAGCACGACGAGCCCGCCGTAGCGCAGCAGCCGCAGCGCCTCTTCGAGAGTTTCGGCGTAGTCCTGCGGGTCGGCATCGATAAACACCATGTCGTAGGCGCCGTCGGTGAGCCGGGGGAGTACGTCGCGCGCGTTCCCGGTGATCACCCGGGCTCGGGACGGCGCGATGCCGGCCTCGGTGAAGGATCGTTTAGCGGCCCGCTGATGCTCGATCTCGGTATCGACGGTGGTCAGGATGCCTTCGGGCTGCATGCCGTCAAGTAGCCACATGCCCGAAACACCCGTGCCGGTGCCGACCTCGACCACGGCCCGAGCGTCGAGTGTCGCGGCCAGCAGCCGAAGCGCTGCACCAGTGCCCGCGGTGACCGGCGTCACGCCAAGCTCCTCCGCCCGTCGCCGCGCCGAGGCGGCGGCGGGGTGTTCGGTGACAAAAGTCTCGACGTAGGTTCGGCTTGCGGCGTTGGTCATGCGCCAAGCCTAGCGATCAACATTGCCGTCTTGACGGCGCGACTACGCCGAATGCGGCAGAATTGTAGGTGTCCCATACCGCTACTTGCGAGGAGCGAAACAACACATGACCCACCAGACCGCACCGGCCGACTCCGCCACAAGCGGGCAAGCCGACGGGGACTGGGTCGCCCCATCGTGGGATCAGATCGTTCGCGAGCATTCTGCCCGGGTGTACCGATTGGCTTACCGGCTGTCGGGGAACCAACAGGACGCCGAGGACCTCACGCAGGAGACCTTCATCCGTGTCTTCCGTTCGTTGTCGTCGTACACCCCTGGCACGTTCGAAGGGTGGATGCACCGGATCACCACCAACCTCTTCCTCGACATGGCGCGTCGTCGGCAGCGGATTCGCTTCGACCAACTCTCCGATGAGGTTGAGCGGCTGCCGGGCACGCATTCCGACCCGGTGGTCACGTTTGACCACAACAACATCAACGCTGACGTGCAGGCTGCGCTCGCCGATCTGCCGCCGGACTTCCGCGCGGCCGTAGTGCTCTGCGATATCGAAGGCTTGTCGTACGAGGAGATCGCCGCGACGCTTGGCGTCAAGCTCGGCACCGTACGCAGCCGAATTCACCGTGGCCGTCTGCAATTGCGGGAGGCCCTTGCCCATCGAGCGCCGGAGGCCATCCGGTCTGGGGGTGAGGCGTGAGCAGCGCCGGCGAGATGCACCTGTCCACCGAGGCGATGTCGGCGTACGTCGATGGCGAGCTCGGTACCGTCGCACACGAGCGCGCCGCGCGGCATATCCGTGGTTGTTACGAATGTGCCCAGGCCGTTGCCATTCAGCGTCAGGCGAAGACGTCGCTGATGCAGAACTTCGGTGACTGCGATATCCCAAACAACTTGCTCAATCGCCTTGGGCAGATCCCGTTCGCTACGGACGAGCAGGGCCCGCTCGATCAGTCCGGCACGACCGGCCGCCGGTTCGAATTCCCGGTGGCATCGCCAGTGGGCGAGCCCCGCAGGCGCGGTGGTTTCGGCCTGGGGACACTGCGTGGGCGCGTGTTCAAGAGCAGTGCCGCAGCGTTCGCGGTGGTCAGCGTAGTGGTGAGTCCCACACTCTGCCAGCAAACCGCGAGCGATGCTCGAGGGCACCAGATGCACATTACGGACGTCCTACCCGCGCAGATCGACCAGGATCCGGCCGACACCAGCCGGTAACGTCACGGACGCCAGCGGAGAAGAAGGACTTCAGATTCATGTCGAACGACGGCCAGAACCAACCTGAGCGCTCCGCCGATGCTGAACCCACGCGTTCGGACGGTACGGAAAACCCAGCGGGCACGCCCGTCGAGGAGACCGCGTACGCGCGACCAGGCGGGGTCGCCGACAGTTTTGGATCCACGCCCAGCCCACAGCAGCCCTCGATCGACCCCGGCCCGACGCCATCGATCGGGGAACAGCGGGTTTTCTCGCGTCCTGAGGACGTCGCCGGAAGTTTCGTGCAACGCCCAGGTACGCCCGCGGTACAGCGGCGGGTGCCGCCACCGCCGCCGGTAGCGCAGGCGTTCGGTCGGCCGTCGGGCACGGCCGACAGTTTTGCCCCGCGCCCGCCTTACAGCCAGGAACGCCCCACCCAGGCGTCGCCGCCGATGGCGTATCAGCGTGCGTTCGGCCGCCCCGAGGGTGAGGGCGCGGATCTGCAGCGACAGCCGGGCCGTGCGCCGTACCAACCAGGCGAGTTGCCGTCCAAGGCGTGGTGGGAGGACGCTCCCCGGGATCCGTGGCGCGACCCGCATGCCGAAGCGGGTTTGCAGCGCGCCCCACGGCTGGCCGAGCACGAGGATGCCGTCGTCGAAGCGACTGTGCAGCAGGACAAGAAGGGTCGGCGGCGCGTCCGCGTCGGCGATATCCCGGTGCGTCTAGCTGCATTGATCGCCGTGATGACACTAGTTCTGGGCGTCGCCGGCGGCATCGGCGGATACTACCTGGGCAAGATCACCTCACAAACCCCGCTCACGACCGCTGATCCCCAATACAACGAGGTCGATAATTCGAAGCCGCCGAGTTCGATCGGTGATATTGCGCAGAAGGTGCAACCGAGCGTCGTGTCGATCGAGGTGTTGGTCGGTAACACCGGCGGCTCCGGTTCCGGCGTCGTGATCGCCGAAGACGGCTACATCCTCACGAACAACCACGTCATTTCTATGGCTGCCGATGCCGAGGGCGCCACCATCAACGTGTCATTCGTGGATGGCTCGATCAGTCCCGCCCAGATCGTTGGTCGTGACCAGAAATCCGACCTTGCGGTGCTGAAGGTGGACAAATCCGGACTCACGCCGATCGACATCGGCCAGTCCAAGAATGTCGCGGTGGGCGATCAGGTCGTGGCCTTCGGATCGCCGCTCGGGCTCGCCGGAACCGTCACGTCGGGAATTGTTTCGGCTCTGGATCGCCCCATGCACTTGGCCGGCGAGGGCGCTGATACGGACGCCTACATCATGGCGCTGCAGACCGACGCCTCGATCAACCCCGGAAACTCCGGTGGTGCGCTCGTCGATGACCAGGGAGCGTTGATCGGTATCAACACCGCCATCGCGAGTTTCTCCAGTGGTGAGGGTCAGGCTGGCAGCATTGGTCTCGGTTTCGCGATTCCTGTCGATTACGCGATGGATATCGCCGACTCGTTGATCAAGGGCGACGCGCCGCAGCATGGCAGCCTCGGAATCAACGCGCAGTCGGTCTCCGACGGCACCACTGACGGTGTTCTCGTCGTACGTGCCGACGCGTCCTCGCCGGCGGCCGAAGCCGGTATCAAAGAGAAGGACGTCATCATCGAAATCGACGGGCAACGCGTCGGCAGCGTCGAAGACGTCAACTCGGTCACCTATCCGAAGAAGCCCGGCGACACGGTCGAGGTCACGCTGATTTCCGGTGGCGAGCAGAAGACCGTGGAGGTCGTCCTCGGCCAGGCGTAGCCAGTCAGCGTTGTGATAGCGAGCGCCGCCGCAAGGACTGCCTGCCGTCGCCCGATCTGCGCCGCGCTGTTAGCGTCTAGGCCGAACTATGTCGTGATTCGGAAGGACGTGCGATGCGCAGCGCCAAAGACTTCTTCAAGCCCCTCGCTGTGGGGGCGCCGCAGCCGCTGATGGAAGTACCCGCGCGGCCTTCGCGCGCGATCCACTTCTTCGATCCCAGCAACGAGAAGATGGCGGCGAAGGTCCCCGCAATGGTGGGCAAGGTCGACATCCTGCTCGGCAACCTCGAAGACGCCGTGAAGACTGAGCGCAAGGAAGCTGCTCGCCTCGGACTGGTGAACGTCGGGAAGACGGTCGATTTCGGCGAGAACACGCAGTTCTGGACCCGTGTCAATTCACTGGATTCGCCGTGGTTCCACGACGACATCACCACGCTCGTCGCCGAAATCGGGGACAAGCTCGATGTCATCATGATCCCGAAGGTTGAAGGCCCCGAGGACATCCACTTCGTCGACCGTCTGCTCGCCCAGTTGGAGGCGAAGGCCGGCCTGAAGCGTCCGCTGCTGATCCACGCGATTCTGGAGACCGCCCGCGGCGTCGCCAACGTCGAGGAGATTTGCGCCGCCAGCCCGCGCATGCAGGGCCTCTCGCTCGGACCGGCCGACCTGGCCGCGGACCGCCGCATGAAGACCACTCGGGTCGGCGGCGGACACCCGGGCTACCTGGTGCGTCAGGACCCGACGGACGGCGATGTCGAGGGTGAGCGTCCCGTCTTCCAGCAGGATCTGTGGCACTACACGATCTCGCGCATGGTCGATGCGTGCGTGATGAACGGAATCTTCCCGTTCTACGGGCCGTTCGGCGACATCAAAGACACAGTTGCCTGTGAGGACCAGTTCCGCAACGCCTTCCTGCTGGGCTGTGTCGGCGCCTGGTCGCTACACCCGGTACAGATCGATATCGCTAAGCGTGTCTTCAGCCCGACTGTCGAAGATGTCGCGCACGCACGTCGGGTGGTGGCCGCGATGGGCGACGGTTCGGGTGCCGTCATGCTTGACGGCAAGATGGAGGACGACGCCTCGGTGAAGCAGTGCCTGGTCATTGTGAAGTTGGCCGAGGACTTGGCTGCCCGCGATCCCGAACTCGCCGAACTGTACGCCACTGCAACTGGAGATAACTAACTATGAGCATTGCGACCTACCGCCCACGTCGTTCGGTGCTGTACATGCCATCGGCGAACGCCCGCGCGCTGGACAAGGCCAAGGCGCTGCCCGCCGACGCGATCATCTTCGACCTCGAAGACGCCGTCGCGCCGGACGCCAAGGAAGCTGCCCGTGAGGCTGCCTGCGCTGCGGTCACCTCCGGTGAGTACGGCAAGCGCGAACTGACGATCCGGGTCAACAGCCTGGACACACAGTGGCACGCCGAGGACATCAAGGCCGTCGCTGCAGCGGGGCCGGACGGTATCGTCGTACCCAAGGTGAACTCGGCCGACGAGGTCCGCCAGTTGGTCGCGTCCCTGGAGGTTGCTGGCGCTCCGGCGAAGACGAAGTTGTGGGCGATGATCGAGACGCCGATCGCGTTTCTGAACGCGTACGAAATCGCCTCGGCGTCCGAGCGGCTCGAGGTGCTGGTGATGGGTACCAATGACCAGGCGAAGGAGTTGCACGCCGACCACGTACTCGGTCGGGCGCCGCTGCTGCCCGGGCTTGGTATGGCGCTGATGGCCGCGCGGGCTGCCGGCAAGGTGATCCTGGACGGCGTCTACAACGACGTACGCGATCCCGAAGGCTTCTTCGCCGAAGCGGTCCAGGGCAAGCAGTTGGGCTTTGACGGCAAGACACTGATTCACCCGACGCAGGTTGAGCCGACAAACGAGGTCTTCGCGCCGTCCGAGCAAGAAGTGGCCGACGCTGGCGAGATCATCCAGATCTGGGAGGACGCGCTTCGCGACGGTAAGGGCGTTGCGACGTTCAACGGCAAGATGATCGAGAACCTGCACGTCGATAACGCCCGCCGTTCGCTGGAGATCAGTAAGGCGATCGACGCTTTGCAGGCATAGGCGTAATCTTGCCGGTAGACAGGTAATCCTAGGAGCGCTCACGTGTTCAGCTCGCTTGGTTGGCAAGAGATCGTTGTGCTGGTCCTGGTCGCATTGTTTATTTTCGGCCCCGACCGGTTACCGGGCGCGGCCAAGCAGGCCGGCAGCGCGCTGAAGTCGCTCAAGGAGCAGGTAACGGGAGCGAAAAAGCACATCAAGGAGGAGTTTGGTGACGAGTTGCCGAACTTCGACCGCGATTTGCTGAACCCCAGGGAGTACGTGCGTAAGCATCTATGGGAGGACGACGAGCCCGCGGTGAGCAAGCCGACGCCGCGCGGGATGAAGGCGACCCAGCAGTTGCAGCAGACCCAGCAGCCCGCCAAGTTTGACTTGGAAGCGACCTGACCGCCGGACCATGAGCGAAGGCCCCGTCCGCTTTGCACGGACGGGGCCTTCGCTGCTCATACCTTCACCGGTCGTACCGTCGCTGGTCATGTGCGCCAGGCGGTCAATGACCGGTGGGCGGCCGGTTAGTGGCGCACGGGGCTGATACCCAACGACATCCCTGCCAGACCGCGTTCGCGGGTAGCCAATCGCGCGGCGATGCTGTGCAGGGCTTCGCCTGCGCCCGACGACGGATCCGACAGGACCAACGGCTTACCGTCGTCGCCGCCCTCACGTAGGCGCATGTCTAGCGGTACCTGACCTAGCAGCGGCACCCGTGTGCCGGTGGACTGCGTCAGCGAGTCCGCGACAGCCTGACCACCACCGGACCCGAACAACTCGATCGGATCGCCGCAGTGCGGGCACGGGAACGCGGACATGTTCTCGATGACGCCGACGATCTGCTGATGCGTCTGGTTCGCGATTGCGCCCGCGCGCTCGGCAACCTCACGCGCCGCGACCTGCGGGGTCGTGACGATGATCAACTCGCTGTTGGGCAATAACTGCGCGACGGAGATTGCCACGTCGCCGGTGCCCGGCGGTAGGTCCAGCAGGAGGACGTCGAGGTCGCCCCAGAACACGTCGGCCAGGAACTGCTGCAGCGCGCGATGCAGCATCGGACCGCGCCACACGACCGGGGCGTTACCCGGGGTGAACATGCCCACCGAGATCACGGAGACGCCGTTGGCCTGTGGCGGCATGATCATGTCGTCGACCTGGGTCGGCTGGGTGGTGACGCCGATCATCCGCGGCACCGAGTGGCCATAAATGTCCGCGTCGACGACACCGACCCGCAATCCCTGCTGGGCCAACGCGACAGCGAGGTTCACGGTGACACTGGACTTGCCGACGCCGCCCTTGCCGGACGCGACGGCGTACACCCTGGTCAGCGAGCCAGGCTGCGCGAATGGGATAACCGCCTCAGGCTGGCCTCCACGCAGCGTCTTGCGTAACTCTGCGCGCTGCTCATCGTTCATCACGTCCATCTCGACGTTCACGCCCGTTACGCCCCGCACCGCAGAGACGGCGTTCGTGACGTCCTTGGTCAGGGTGTCGCGCATCGGACAGCCCGCGACCGTCAGGTAGATCCCGACCGTGACCACGCCGTCGTCGGCGATGGCGACGTCCTTGATCATGCCGATCTCGGTGAGCGGACGGCGAATCTCCGGGTCGTTGACCGTCGCCAGGGCAGCATCGATCGTGCCGCGGTCAATTGCGGATGACATATGAACCTCGAAATCCTCGATAGGCGGAACATCTCATGATACGTCCCGCGGCATCAGGCGCTACGCGGCGCCGACGTCCTGTGATCAGTCAGTCTGTCGAGTGTGGATCGCCGTCAGGCCCGAGCATCGTCGTCGGACTTACGTGATGGTGACGGCGAAGGTGCGCGCTTCTTCTTGGATTTCGGCTTCTTACCGCTGGACTCCTCAGCCAAGAGCCGTTGCAACTCGGTGCGCACGAAATCGCGAGTCGCGACTTCGCCGATCGCCAACCGTAGCGAGGCGAGTTCGCGGGCGATGAATTCGGTGTCGGCCTTCGACGCGACCGCGCGGGATCGATCCTCTTGCAGCGCGACCTTGTCGCGCGCTTCCTGGCGGTTCTGGGCAAGCAGAATCAGCGGAGCAGCGTACGCGGCCTGGGTAGAGAAGGCCAGGTTCAGCAGAATGAACGGATACGGGTCCCATTGCAGGGTGATCACGAAGACGTTCAGCAGAATCCACACGATCACGATCACGGTCTGGATCACCAGATATCGGGTCGTGCCGAAGAACCGGGCCAGGTTTTCCGCGCCGCGGCCGACCGCCTCCGGGTCGAAATGGAACCGCACGCCAGGAGAGGTGCCTCCGGGGCGCGACAGGTCGTCGGGATCTACGCGGCTAGGCATCCTCGCGCCAATCCTCTGGGAGTAGGTGATCGAGCAGGTCGTCGACGGTGACGGCGCCGACGAGGCGTCCCGCATCATCGACGACTGGTGCGGCGACTAGGTTGTAGGTCGCGAAGTACCGGGCGATCTCGGCGAGTTCGGTCTGCGGGCTCAGTGGGTCGAGGTCGTCGTAGGTGATCGATCCGACCTGTTCGAATGGCGCCTCACGCAGCAGCCGTTGGAAGTGCACTACGCCCAAGAAGTGGCCGGTCGGCGTGGTCGAGGGCGGCCGAGCGACGTACACCTGTGACGCCACGGAGGGATTCAACTGTTCGCGGCGAATGCGCGCGAGTGCTTCGGCGATGGTGGTGTTCGGCGGCAGAATGACCGGTTCCGAGGTCATCACACCGCCGGCGGTGTCGTCGCCGTACGACAGCAACTGCCGCACCGGGGAAGCCTCGTCGGGTTCCATCAGGCCCAGCAATCTCTCCCGTTCGGCGTCGGGCAGATCGCCGAGCAAGTCGGCGGCGTCGTCGGGGTCCATTTCGGAGAGGACGTCGGCGGCGCGTTCGTCCTCCAGTTGAGACAGAATCTCGCGCTGGTCGTCGTCCGGCAGCTCGCCGAGCACGTCGGCGAGACGATTGTCATCCAGCGCCTCGGCGACCTCTTGGCGACGGCGGTCCGGCAAATCACGAATGCGTGCGGCGACGTCCGCGGGGCGTTGGTCCTCAAACTCTTCCAGGAGGCTGGTTGTCTCCTGGCTTTCCTTGTCGATCGTGATGCCGCCGATTTCGTGCCAGTCGAGCTGCCGGACGTGACCTCGGCTAAGTCGGTGGGCACGTTCACGGACGGCAACCTTCTGCACCAGCCAGTCGCGCGATCGGTTCTGTTCCATCGCGACGTCGACCAGCGTGACCGGCGTACCGGTCGATAACACGGTGACCTGCCGGTCGAGGAGCTCGGCGATCGCCAGCACTTCGTGCGGGCGCAACTCGAACTTGCGGACGCTGACCGTCCCGGTCGACAGGCGTAACGAACCGTGGTCGGCGGCCACCATTTTGCCGATCGGGACGAAGGATTGGCGTCCCCGAGTGATCTCGACGACGAGACCGATGACGCGGGCCGGCGACGAGTCGGTGCGTAAGGTAAGTACGACATCGAGCACCTTGCCGACCGGCGCACCGTCTGGGTCCAGCACAGAAAGGCCCGCGAGGCGGGTCAGGTACACGCGGGACGTCGTAGTCACGGATCAAGGTTACCGACAAGGCAGAATGTCCCCATGCAGCGCAACCCCGACATCCCCGGCCTGACCGACCTCATCGAGATCGGTCACGGCGGCAACGGCGTTGTGTACCGCGCCAACCAACAGCAACTACGTCGCGTGGTGGCAGTCAAACTGCTGACCACGCGTCTGGATGAGCTCAGCGCGCAACGCTTTGCTCTGGAAAGCCAGGCGCTCGGATCCATGTCCGGTCACCCCAACGTCGTCCCGATCTATACCGCCGACACCTTGAGTGACGGGTCGCCGTACTTCGTGATGCAGTTGTGCGAACACGGGTCGCTTGACGATCGACTGCGCTCCAGTGGGCCACTACCGGTGCCGCTCGTGCTGGACCTGGGTATCAGGATGTGTGGTGCGCTGCAGACCGCACACGAGGCCGGGCTGCTGCACCGCGACATCAAACCTGGCAACATTCTGTTCGACTCGTACGACGTCCCGCGGCTGGCTGATTTCGGCCAGGCGCGGATGGCGGACACGAGGCTCACCCGCACCGGGGACGTGGTCGCCACGCCCGGCTACGCGGCCCCGGAGGTGCTTACCGGGGAGCCGGCGACCGTGCGTTCGGACGTGTACTCATTGGCTGCGACGCTCATGGCCGCTTTGCTGGGCAGTGGACCGTTTCACCGCGACGGAGATGAGAGCGTCGCTGCGGTGCTGCTGCGGGTGTTACAGGAACCGCCGCCAGATCTGCGCGGCCGCGGCGTACCCGATGTCTTCGCCGCAACGCTGGAGAAGGCGATGGGCAAGACGCCGGGGTTGCGGCAGATGAGCGCGGGCGAGTTCGGCAGGAGGCTGCAGGATGTGCAGCGCGACCTCGGCCTCTCGCAAACGCCGATGGTCGTGGCTCCTGAAGCCGCCTCCTCACCGCTAGCGCCGCGCGGCGGGCCGGGTGAGGCACCGACGAGCTGGGTGCCGCAGGAGCCGACCCGAGCGAACCCAACCGCGCCGATCGGTTTACCGACTATGCGCCACGAACCGGGCAGATCGCCCGAGGTCAACGCGAAGCAGCTCGGGCCGCGGCGTCGGCGCGGCACATGGATAGCTGCCGGTGTCGTGACCGCAATCGTGTTGGGCCTGGGCGGGTGGGGCCTGTCGGTAGCGTTAGCGTCTGCGGACCCAACGAACCCTCAGGATGCTGCCGACCTGCTCATCGGCTCGGATTCGTACGGGCCAGGCACGTGGCAGGCGACCGAAGACATGGCGCTACTGACCGACGTTATCGGGCAACTGCCGGAGACGCCTGAGGAAGCGGACTCGGTCGTGGCGTCGGCGCTGAACAGTTGCATGGGCTTGGATCCCGCGGCCGACGTCACGTCGGCGAAGGCATCCGCGCAGTACGTCGATAACGACGTTACCGACGAGAGCAGTGGGAGCTACCGGATCGCACGATCGCAGGCGATCGTCGCCTCGTCGGTGGATGTCGCGCAGAACTGGGTGCAGGCGTGGTCGAGCCCGCAGTTCGACACCTGTCTGGATGAACTTTCAGACCTGGGCATATCGATGGGGAACGAGTCGACGCTGTACGGGCAACCCGCGCAGATCAGCGTGCCCGAGTACGAGCCAGACGTACCAGACGGAGTGCAGTTCCAGGCCCGTCAAGTGGCGATCGCACTGGATCAGAATGCTGGCGATGAGGAGTCGGCGACGAACGATGAGGGTGACGCCGCGCGTGCCGGATGGCGCTACGTCACCGTGCTGGCGATGTCGGCGGGTACCTCTGTGGCGTATGTGGTGATGCAGAGCAACGAGGGGGGAGTGTCCGAGGAGATGATCGATCCGGTCACCGAGGCCTTCGTTGAGCTCGCGACCGAGTAGGTCGCGACACGGGAGCGGCTTCGGTGGCGGACGCGGTGTCAGGGTGCCGCTGTCGCGCTGTCGCGCTGTCGCGCTGTCGCGCTGTCGCGCTGTCGCGATGGGCGGTGTTGGCCGCTGAAAACGCAGTGTGAGCGGCCGATCGTCGTTCTATAGGGGACGAGTGGCCTGCTGGACTGCGTTTTGTGCGGGCTATCTCGCGGGAAGTCTTGTGCGGGCTATCTCGTGGGCAGTTTTGTGTGGGCTGATTCGCGGGGAGCCGTGCTCTACTGATCTTCTGCCGCCGAAGCAGCGGGAAGCTGCTCGCTTGTGCTGTTCTGCGGGCGAACGACAGGGCGCCGTTGTCAGTGTCCTGACAACGGCGCCCCGTTAGTGCGGATCTCGTGTGGTGCTTACTCCTCGGGCTCGACGGCGATGCCGCGCAGGTCCGGGAAGCCGGTGGGGCTCAACGAGAAGCCCGACACATTGTCATTGAACGCGCTCAGCACCTTCAGCTGGCACAGCGGGATCTGGTGCGTCGGGTTGTCGATCATCGCTTGCATCATGTCGTGATAGATCGGCGCACGCTCCTCGGGATCGACCGGCGTCGAAGCCTCCACCGCGAGATCGAGGATCTCCTGGGCAGGGTCCTCGCCGGGGCTGTAGATCGAGCCGGGGTTGAGATAGCGCGAGGCGACGCCGTGCGGGTCGGCGCTGCCGGAGTACGGATTGATGTTGCCGTTGGTCGTCTTGTTGACCGAGAAACTCTCGATCACCTGCGGAGTCGGGACGGGATCGATCGACATCTCGATGCCGACCTCAGCCAGTTGCTCCTGCACGATCTCGGACAGCTGCGTGGTGTAGGTGACGTTCGTGGTGACCGCCTCGATCGGGAACCCGTCGGGTACGCCGGCCTCAGCAAGCAGTTCCTTCGCCTTCTCCACATCGTGCGGCCAGATGTCCAGGCCATCACCGATCTCGGGGTCGTAGGCAAAGCTGGTCTCCGGCCATGGCTGGATCTGCGGCGTGCACAGACCCTCGAAGAACCCGTCGCCGATTTCAACACGATCGACCGCGTAGTTCAGCGCCTCACGCACGATCGGATCGTTCATCGGCTCGACCGACGAATTGATCAGGAGATACATGTAGGTGACCGACTCCGAAGCGGTGACCGTCAGTCCGTCCGCGGCGGCCGACTTCACCTGCGGCGGTCGCATGACCGCGCCGTCCAACTCGCCGGAGTTCAATGCATTCAGCCGAGTCTGGTCGTCAGTCATCAGTTTGATTTCCATGGTGGCGGCGTTCTGGACGTCGGGGTCCCAGTAACCTTCGCGCTTCGCATAGGTCGCGGTGTCACCGGCCGAGAACGATTCCACCGTGTAGGCGCCGGCCCCGACGGGTTTCGTCTCCAGGGTGCCCGCCTCGATCGCCTTTGGCGACGCCATCATGCCGGGGCGCTCGGCCATCGAGCCGAGCAGCGCGCCCAACCCTGAATCGGCGTTGAGCTTCACCGTGTACTCGTCGACGACCTCGACAGAGTCGAGTTGCTCGATCTCGGCAGCGATCCGACTTCCTTCACCCTTTGCCCGGTCGAGGTTGGTCTTGACGGCTTCGGCGTTGAACGGCTCGCCGTCGGAGAACGTCACGTCTTCGCGCAGGTGCATCACCAAGGCGGTGCCCTCCTGCTCCCACTCGGTGGCGAGCATCGGCTGCACCGTGCCATCAGGCGCATTCCACACGAGGCGGTCGTACACGGGCGCGAGCGTCACGAAGTCGTACCCGGAGACGCTTTCGATCGGGTCCCAGCCCGGTGTCATGACGCTGTACGAATACGTGAAGTGACCCTCTGGGTCGAACGTGTCGCTCAGCGGAATCTCGCTAGAGAATTCGCTCGCGACATCTTCGGTAGTTTCCTTGTCAGGCGCGCCGCCACAGGCAGCGAGAAGCACGCTCGATGCGGCCAGCGCGGTGATCATGCTGAAGCGTCGCGAAAGTCTGTTCACAGTCACGGTGTTGGGCCCACTCTTGGTCGATGGCGGGAGAGCGTTCATGAGCTGACTGGCCAGCCCGCTGGGAATTGAGTGCGCACATAGGACCACGACACCGGCGTAAAACGCAACCCCAACCAGACAGGCGGAAGCCATCTGTGACCTTCGAATGAGCGGAGGGCACCCAACGGCGAAAGATCGACGTTCGCGCGGTAAGTTCCTATGAACCGAATCCGGTTCGAAGCGCACGTATTTTCGGAGGCAGCGCATGGCACGATTGGCTCAGACCCCAGGCCTGACGGACGTCCAGCAGGAGATCCTCAGCACGGTCCGCCAGTTCGTCGACAAGGAAATCATCCCGAACGCTCAGGCGCTCGAACACGACGACACCTACCCAGAGAAGATCCTCGAAGGCATGAAGGATATGGGCCTGTTTGGGCTCATGATCCCCGAGGAGTACGGCGGCCTCGGCGAGTCGCTGCTCACTTATGTGCTGTGCGTCGAGGAACTCGCGCGCGGGTGGATGAGCATCTCCGGCATCATCAACACCCATTTCATCGTGGCGTACCTGATCATTCAGCACGGAACGCAAGAGCAGAAGGAGTACTACCTTCCGCGGATGGCGACCGGTGACTGCCGAGGCGCGTTCTCGATGTCCGAGCCGGGCTGCGGGTCGGACGTTTCGGCGATCACCACGAAGGCAGTCCGGGACGGCGACGAGTGGACCATCAATGGCCAGAAGATGTGGCTGACGAACGGTGCCTACTCCTCCGTCGTGGCGACCTTGGTCAAGACCGACACCGGTAGCGATTCGGTCTACAAGAACATGAGCACCTTCCTGTTGGAGAAGGAGCCTGGTTTCACGACCACCGGCGGTCTCACGATCCCCGGGAAGATCGAGAAGATGGGCTACAAGGGCGTCGAGACCACGGAGATGGTTCTGGACAACCACAAGGTCCCAGCGTCCGCCGTACTCGGCGGCGAAGAGGGCGTTGGCCAGGGCTTTTACAAAATGATGGACGGCATCGAGGTCGGCCGCGTGAACGTCGCTGCGCGAGGCTGCGGCGTCGCGATCCGTGCGTTCGAATTGGCGATCAAGTACGCCCAGGAGCGCGAGACCTTCGGCAAGGCAATCATCGGGCACCAGGCGATCGCCTTCAAGCTGGCCGAGATGGCGACCGATGTCGAGGTCGCGCACTCGATGATGGTCAATGCTGCTCGGTTGAAGGACGCCGGCACCCGCAACGACATCGAGGCGGGCATGGCGAAGATGGTGGCCTCGGAAGCTGCCGCGCGGGTCACCACGGACTCGTTCAAGATCCACGGCGGCTACGGATACTCGAAGGAGGCGGAGATCGAACGGCTGATGCGTGAGGCTCCGTTCCTATTGATCGGCGAGGGCACCAGCGAGATCCAGAAGCAGATCATTAGCCGCGGTTTGATGCGCGACTACAAGAACAAGGCCTAATCGGCCGTATCCAAAGGGCAATGTTGTGTGCGCTTAGCGCACGCAACATTGCCCTTTGGGCCTCGACGGCTCGGCTCGCGACCCGGCGCCGGTTACGCCGTCCAGGCAGGGTTGCGCCCAGCGAAGCCGAGGAGGCGATCGAAAGCCGGGGCGTCCTCAGGCACCGCGACCTCGGCCGCGAACATCCCGCCATTCCCGCGGTACTCAGGTGTCACCATGCCGCCGAAGAACGCTAGTGAGGCTTCGCTGGCATCATCGTCCGGAGTCCACGTCTGGCCGGTGGCGCGGGCGAGATCCCAGCCGTGCACCAGGTACTCGCCGAGGATCATCGACAGCGCCATGTCGCCGGGCATGCCACCTTGTTGTGAGATGACCAGGGGACGCTCGGCCGCGCCGGCCTGTACGGCGTGGTCCAGGGTGGTGGCGGCGGTATTGATACGGTCGGCCGCTTGCTGACGCGCCACGCTCACGCTCGATACGTCGGCAAGTGGGCACACCCCGTCTGGGTCGGCATACCCGCCCGCGAAATTTTCTAGCCAGCCGACGATGTGTGCACTCAACGCGCTGACGTCGTACTCGGCGCAGGGCGTCGGCAGCCCGCGCTGGTTCTCCTCGACGCGGCCGGCGACCGCCGCGAGGTCTCGAAGCACCGGCCGAAGATGCGCCAGAGTCGACGCTGTCGTGTTCTCATCTGTAGTCATACCTTCAGCATGCGGTGGCTGCCATCAGCAAGATTGAACAAACGCGTCATATCTGCGCGCTACGGTGTTCGGGTGCTGGGACATCGCCGCCAGGAGATCGAGCGCGACAGCAGGGGGATCCTCAACCCTGGGCTGATGCGCGAACATGTCGAGTTCACTCGCGTGGCGCCTCCGGACGAACTCGGTGAGTTGATCGACTGGTTCTGGTCCGTGCGTTGGACGGTGCCCGGTAGCGCTGAGTTCGTGCAGCCGGTGCTCGCGCATCCGTCGGCGAATCTGAGCGTCGGGCCAGCGTACACGCGCGGTGAGCCACGAGAGGACATCGAGGCGACCCTCGTGGGGGTGCAAACCGCGATCGACCGACGGCACCTGCGCGGTACCGGGTGGAATGTTGCCGCGAAGCTGCGCCCCGGCGCCCTGGGTATGTTGCTCGATCGCCCCGCGGGGGATCTCACCGATTCGACCGTGTCGGCCGCGGCCGTGTTGGGGGCGCGGAGCGCGTCGCTCGAGGTGAGTATTGCCGGCCTCGCCGATGACGTCCCAGCGCAGATGCGTGAGCTTGAGGCAGCGCTGCGCCTTGTGTTCGACCGAGTGCCTGCCCAGCGACGGGCGGCGGCCGCTCAGGTGGTGCGGGCGGCCGCGCTGGTCGCGGATGACCGTTCGATTCGGTCCGTGGCGATGTTGGCGGATCGGGTTGGTCATAGTGTGCGCACGCTGCAGAGACTGTTTGTCGAGTACGCCGGCGTCTCGCCGATGTGGATGATTCGGCGGTGTCGGCTGATCGAGGCGGCGGATGCCGCCCGGGCAGGTCGTCCTGGGTCATGGTCTGAGCTGGCCGCGGGCCTTGGATACGCCGATCATGCCCACCTGATCCGGGAGTTCAAGGCAGTCGTCGGGATGACGCCGACGGCGTACGCCGCGTCCGTGGTGCCGTTGCAATGCCCTCCGGATGCGCAAGCGCCACGAGCGGTCTAGGCTTAGTCCCACGGGGTAGGTAACGCTAAGTCACCCAATTTCTCTATAGAACTTGCCCCTGACGCGGTGTGTGCACCGCGCTTGTCCCAAGAATCCTGGAGGGAACCCGATGCGCGATTACGGAAAGTTCTACATCAACGGTCAGTGGGTCGACCCCGAGACACCCAAATCGCTAGACGTGATCAATCCGTCAACCGAGGAGGTCGCCGGCAAGATCTCGATGGGCGCCGAGGCTGACGTCAACAAGGCTGTCGCCGCGGCAAAGGAGGCCTTCAAGACCTGGGGTCGCACCAGCGTCGAAGAACGTGTCGCGGTGCTCGAGCGTTGCGTTGAGGAATACAAGAAGCGGTACGACGAGATCGCCGCAGCGGTGACCGAGGAGATGGGCGCCCCCGACTTCCTGGCGCAGAAGGCGCAGGCGGCGCAGGGCCTCACTCATCTCCAGACGGCCCTCAGCGTCCTCAAGGAGTTCCAGTTCGAGGAGGACAAGGGCACCACCCGGATCGTCAAGGAGCCGATCGGCGTCGTTGCGATGATCACCCCTTGGAACTGGCCGCTGAACCAGATTGCGTGCAAGGTTGCGCCGGCGCTGGCTACCGGCTGCACCATGGTGCTCAAGCCGTCCGAGGTTGCGCCGTTCTCCGGTTACCTGTGGGCCGAGGTCATGGACGCCGCCGGCGTACCGGCCGGCGTGTTCAACCTCGTCAATGGTGACGGCCCCAGCGTGGGTGCGCCGATGTCGAGCCACCCGGACGTTGACATGGTCTCGTTCACCGGTTCGACCCGCGCCGGTGTTGAGGTCGCTCGCAACGCCGCGCCGACCGTCAAGCGCGTTCAGCAGGAACTCGGCGGTAAGAGCCCGAACATCATCCTGGACGACGAGGCGTTTGCGCAGAGTGTCACCGGCGGTATCGCCGGCGTCATGACGAACACCGGACAATCCTGCAACGCCCCGACCCGCATGTTCGTGCCGAAGGCCCGCATGGGCGAGGTTGAGGAAATCGCCAAGGCGGTCGTGGACAAGTTCGCTCCCGGTCTGCCCGACTCCGGCGCCAAGATGGGTCCGCTGGTCTCGCTCACCCAGTTCGAAAAGGTGCAGGGCCTGATCAACAAGGGGATCGAAGAGGGTGCAACCGTCGCCGCCGGTGGCGCAGGTAAGCCGGAGGGCCTGGAGAAGGGTTACTTCGTCAAGCCGACCGTGTTCACGAACGCGACCAACGACATGACGATCGCCCGGGAGGAAATCTTCGGACCGGTGCTGACCGTCATCGGGTACGACGACATCGACCAGGCGATCGAGATGGGCACCGACACGCCCTACGGTTTGGCCGGGTACGTCGCCGGCGCCGACCATGACGAGGCGATGCGGGTCGCCTCGCGCCTGCGCGCGGGGCAGATCAACGTCAACAACGCGATGCCTGACCCGAACGCGCCGTTCGGCGGCTACAAGCAGTCCGGTAACGGGCGCGAGTGGGGCGAGCACGCGTTCGCTGACTTCCTCGAACTGAAGGCCGTGCTGGGCGCCGCGCAGGCGTAACTGCACGTCAACTCGAAGGGCCTGACACCAGTGTGGTGTCAGGCCCTTCGAACTGCGTGAGCACCACACGATGCGGGTTCGTGTCGAGGACTATGAACGCCACGCTCGCAGGAGCGAATCCAGATGTACGCCGTACTCGCGCACGCGCTTACGCGGCCCGTTCGGCATCCCGCCACCGAGCTCGAGGGTGACCCAGCCGTGTACGCCGGCCCAAATCGAACGGACGATCTGCTCAGGGCGACCGCCGAC
Source organism: Cumulibacter sp. (assembly GCA_047975195.1). Classification (GTDB taxonomy): domain Bacteria; phylum Actinomycetota; class Actinomycetes; order Mycobacteriales; family Antricoccaceae; genus Cumulibacter. Next base: position 41,838 of record JBKEDB010000088.1, read on the forward strand.
GAGTTCACCGGCCGTCAGGCCACGGCGTACCGCGTCGATCAACGGCTGGATCGAGTCGCTGTCCGGTAGGTCATCGACCGGTTCCGGAGCGCATGCTGGTGGCCCGCCGAACATCACGTGATACAGGGTCGGATTCTCGGTCGCCCAGGCTCGGTAGGCGATACCCAGTCGGCGTAGATCGTCCAATGGGGCATCGGTCGTCGCCACGTTGTGTTGATTCTTGCTGAAGCTCGCAGACACATAGTCGACCACCGCAGTAATGAGAGTGTCGCGGTCTGCGAAGAGCCGATAGATCGTGCTCGTCGTGCATCCGCAATCTGTCGCGATCGAGCGAAGCGAGAAATCGTCTCCGGCCGCGACCCGTGATGCCGCGGCGATGATGAGGTCTTCCCGGATGGAGTCGTCGTACTTTCTAGGTCGAGCCACTTGACCAGACTAGCATAACGTTGTTATGTAACAGTGTTATGTAACAACGTTACGAGGGTGGTTATTGATGTCGCTCAACTACGGAAGATTCACTGTCAGTGCCGATCAAGAAGTCACCGTGTTCCTGATCGGGATGCGGCTGAACAAACCGTTGGCGATCACGCGATGGTGGCCGGTGCTCACCGCGATGCCACGAATGCTGCGGCACCTGGCGGAGGACCAGGACGTCGGCATGCTGAGTTTTCAGAGCTGGTTCGGACGGACGACCGTGCTGCTGTCGTATTGGCGATCGCCGGAGCATCTGCAGCGGTTTGCTGCCGCCTCCGACGCGCCACACCTACCTGCGTGGCGGGACTTCGTCCGCCGCGTTGGGGACGATGGGACGGTGGGGGTGTGGCACGAGACGTACGTCGTACCCGCCTCCGCCCGAGAGGTCGTCTATGTGAATATGCCTGAGTTCGGGCTCGGTAAGGCGCTCGGCGCCGAGCGCATCGGGGCAGGTGCGCACACCGCCAAGCAACGGTTGCGGCGTGGGTACTCCCGCGAGAATGACTGAGTCGGCGCCGCCCGTGTTCGGCGACAGGTGGTCTGCGTCATCGTCCGTATCGTGATTAGGTGGAATCATGAAGTCAGGCGTACGGCATGGTGAGTACAAGGTTGCTGGCGGAAAACTGGTGGCGGCCGACGTTACGGTCCACGATGCGACGATCGCCGGCGTCCATATCAACGGCGATTTCGTCCTTGAGCCCGACGATGCGCTGCCGCGATTGAATGACGCGCTCGTTGGCATGCCGGAGTCCGCCGCTGTTGACGCCCTCACCGCACGACTCGACGATGCGGTGCGCGGCGCGCATCTGGTCGGGTTCACCACGGCGGCGATCGCGATCGCGGTTCGCCGTGCTCTTGGCTTCGCGACCGGCTGGGCCGACCACACCTTCGAGATCATCCACCCAGCACCGATGTCGCCGGCGATGCACCTGGCGCTGGACGAGGTGCTCACCACCGAAGTTGGTCGAGGGACTCGCCCACCGACCTTGCGGTTGTGGGAGTGGGACACGCGCGCGATCATCATTGGCTCGTTCCAGTCGCTGCGCAACGAAGTCGACCTCGGGCAGTCCGAGGCCGAAGGCGTGACCGTCGTACGCCGCATCTCCGGCGGCGGCGCGATGTTCGTCGAGCCCGGAAACGGCGTCACCTACTCGCTCTATGTGCCTGCCTCACTGGTGGAAGGGCTGAGCTTCGAGCAGTCCTACGCGTTCCTGGACGACTGGGTGCTCGGCGGGTTGAGGTCAATCGGTATCGACGCCACCTATCAGCCACTCAACGACATCACCTCCGCGCTGGGCAAGATCGGCGGTGCTGCACAGAAACGCTTGGCCAACGGGGGAGTGCTGCACCACGCGATGATGTCGTACGACGTGGACACCGACAAGATGTTCCGGGTGTTACGTATCGGTCGGGAGAAACTCAGCGACAAGGGCACGAAGTCGGCCAAGAAACGTGTCGATCCGCTGCGTAGCCAGACCGGAATGACTCGTGAAGCGGTGATAGAGGCGCTGAAGGACCACTTCCGCGAGCGGTACGAGACCGTCGACGGCACGTTGCGCCCCGAGGAGATCGCCGCAGCCACGCAATTGGCTGCCGAGAAATTCACCGACCCCCAGTGGACGGCGCGGATACCGTAGAGGAGGCTGAGTCGTAGGGCTGAGGCGGCGGCGTGGGGAAGGATTGAGCGATGCGAATCGTGGTCACTGGCGGACACGGAGCACTCGGGCGAGAGATCATGGCTGACGCGAAAGCGCGGGGCCACAAGGTAAGCAATGCGAGCCGGGTTAACGGTGTCGACCTGCGCACCGGTGCCGGACTAGCGGAAGTGGTCGACGGAGCGGACGCCGTCGTGCACTGCGCCTCTAATCCGCGTGACCCGCGCCCGGTGGACATCGACGGGACCCGCAGATTGATCGAGGCGACTGGTCCCAACACCCACATCGTTTACGTGTCGATAGTCGGCGTCGATCAGACTCCGTACAGTTACTACCACGCGAAACTAGCTGCCGAGAAGGCCCTGGCTGAGTCGCCGGGACCCTCCACCGTGGTCCGCGCGACCCAGTTCCATGGCTTCGCGGCGTCGATGGCGCGCCGCTTGACCCGCGGACCGATCTCGTTCACCATCGGCAACCTGGCCAGCCAGCCCGTGGACATTACCTGGGTGGCGCGTCGGATGGTCGACTACGCGACCGGCGATCTACCGACCGGTCCGGTCCGCGCGACCGACCTCGCCGGGCCCGAGGTCTTGACGATGCCGCAGATCGTGGCAATGCTGCGTCGCCACGATGGCGGCTCGGTGCCCAAGACGCTGCGGCTGCCGGCCTTTGGCGCGGCGATGAAGGCGTTCGCGTCGGGGTCGATCCTTGCCGGCAAGGACGCCGAGTCCGGCGGCACTACGTTCCACGAATGGCTCGCGGCCGAGCGCTAGCTGCCCGTCCACCCGCGGCCTTGGGCGCTTTCCCGCCCGCCCCCGGCTCCGAGCACCGGCACCAGCGGCTAGCGTTGCTGAGGTCCGAACATCGTGCACCCGCCTCGCTCAGGAATCACATGCTCCCCAGCCATACCGCCGACGGTCGCGTCGTCATGCCCAAGATCGTGTTGTTCTACCGGTTCACTGCGCTGGCCGATCCCGAGGTGGTCCGCCTGTGGCAGCGTGAGGTATGCGAACGATACGGGTTGACTGGGCGCATCCTGATCTCGCGTGACGGAATCAACGGCACTGTCGGCGGGCCGATAGCAGACGTGAAGCGTTACGTGCGACGGCTGAAGGAATACCCGCCGTTCAAAGACATCGACGTGAAGTGGAGCGATGGCACCGGGGACGATTTCCCCCGGCTCTCGGTGAAGGTGCGCGACGAAATAGTCACCTTCGGCGTCCCCGACGAAATCCGTGTCGATGAGAGCGGCATTGTCGGCGGCGGTACGCATCTGAGTCCGGAACAGGTGCATGAGCTGGTCGCCGAGCATGGTGAGGATGTGGTGTTCTTCGACGGCCGCAACGCGCTCGAGGCGTCCGTCGGACGATTCCGTGGGGCTGTCGTACCGGACGTCTCGACCACCAAAGACTTCATTGCCGAACTCGACTCAGGCAAGTACGACGATCTGAAACAGCGGCCGGTGATCTCCTACTGCACCGGCGGAATCCGGTGCGAGGTGTTGTCGGTCCTGATGCGTCGTCGAGGATTCGAGCAGGTGTATCAACTGGATGGCGGCATCGTTCGCTACGCCGAAAAGTACGGCGACGACGGGCTGTGGGACGGTTCGCTGTTCGTCTTCGACAAGAGAATGACGCTCGACTATTCGGACCACACGAAGGTCATTGGGCGTTGCGCGGTGTGCGCTGCCCCAACCAAAGGGTTTCTCGATTGTGCGCAGCCAGGATGTAAGGCGCTGGAACTGGTCTGCGCGAACTGTCAGGAGGCCTCGCCGTACTGCGCTGAGCATCGCTGAGGGCGTGCGCTGGCCCTGACGCGGCACCCCGCGCGGCGTTAATCGGACCCGGTTGCACGACCTAACCAAGGTGACCCTAACCTTACTAACAAGAACACCATGTTGGTGTGGGCATAGGGAAACGGTGCACATGGAACGACGTGTGAGAATCCGCGGCACAGCCTTAATGGCTACGTTGGTTGCGCTACTTGCGTTGACCGGATGCGGCAGTGATGGCGGCACCGGTGCTGATGGCCCGACGCGGGAGGTCGTCGATGCCGAAGGCACCACCGTCGACGTCCCGGAGGATCCAGAGCGGGTGGTCGTGCTCAGCGAGCCGACACTCGATGCTGCACTCGCTCTCAACGTCATCCCGGTGGGGACCGTCAGTGGGCGCGGGCAGAGCGGCGTCCCCTCCTACCTATCAGACGTTGCCGGCGGCATACCGATCATGGGTGCGGTCGGCCAGCCCAACTTCGAAGCGATCGGCGCCGAGGACCCCGACCTGATCTTGGTCGACGGGACCAGCGTGAACAACAACCCTCCGGTCATTGAGGCGTTGCGGGAGATCGCCCCTGTCGTCTTCACCGGTTACGCCGGCGGCGACTGGAAAGACAATCTGGCCTACGTCGCCGAGGCGCTGAACCTGGCGGACGAAGGCGAGCAGATCATCGCCGATTACCAGGAGAAGATTGACGGCGCTAAGGCGCAACTGTCCCAATACGCCGACGACACGTTCTCGATCGTCCGCTGGGAAGGAAACTCGGCGTCGTTGATCCTCAAAGAACTCCCAGCCGGGCGCGCTCTGACCGACCTTGGTCTGAAACGTCCGCCAGTCCAGGACAAAGAAGGTCGCGGTCATTCCGAACCGGTCTCCATCGAAAACCTGAACCAGATCGACGCCGACCATATGTTCTTCGGGACTCTCGGCGGATCCAGTGTCAACAATCCGAACGCGGGGGGAGCCTCGGGCATCGACGCCGCTCAGCAGGCGTTGACCGACGCCGAAGCCACTCCCGGGTTCGCGAGCCTGAACGTCTACCAGAACAACGGGATCATCCTGGTCGAGGGGTCAGCGTGGACCTCCACCGGTGGCCCGCTGTTGATGTACCGCATCGTCGACGATGTCCTTGAGGCGCTGGCATGAGATGCCACGCCTCGGCCCCGGGAGGGCGATCATGACCACTGAGAACCGGAGCGCCACGCGTGCCTACTGGCGCGCCATGAGCGCCGCAATCAGTGCATTGCTGCTTATCGGGCTCGCACTTGCCGTCGGCAACTGGAACGCCAATGCGACCGACACTCAGACTGTTAGTTCGCTGGACGGCGCAAGTCTCGTGGCGCCCACCGCGGTCGTCGTGGGTACGTCGATCACAATGTCGGGCACCGGCTGGACCACCGGCGACGCGGCGCGAGGCTCGATCATCGCGGTGAAATTGGACAGCGGCGGGGTGTCGACCACGATCGATGTCGTGCACCCCGAAACCGGCGCTGTGCAAGGGAACAAGACGATTATCGCGCTGATCGAGGCCGACGCCGATGGCAGCTGGAGCGCGGAGGTGGCGCTGCCGACGAGCGAAAACTCGACGGCGAACTGGGCCGCCGGGGAGCGACACTCGGTGACGCTACTGACCGGGTCGATGCGCACCGGCGACCAGATTCGCTCGCTCACCGCAGAGTTCGACATCGAATCCGAATCAGCCCCGAGCACGTCGGAGCCGCCAGCCACGTCGGAGCCTCCAGTGACCTCCGATCCTCCGGTGACGTCGGAACCTCCGGTGACGTCCGATCC
>JBKEDB010000137.1:0-45790 GCA_047975195.1 Cumulibacter sp.
CCCGTCAACCGTCCCCTCAGTGGGCCCGTCGAGCCCGAAGTCCGGGTTCATATCGTCGCTCATTATCGCGCTCCGTATCGGTGGTTAACCCCGCCGGACGAACCTGCGGGGGTCATGTACGCGCGTCGTCCACCTGGATGGACGGCACACGAGTCAGGTTGTGCATTGATTACGAGCCGTCGGTCTACGGGATGGTTCCGAATCCGGGCCCTTTCGGACGCCGCCCACACTCGCGGATGACGGTCGTACCGCGAATCTACCTGCACGTCACCAGGACGTAAGGCAGGCACCAACCAGCGGCACCCCTGGATTCGGTCGGCACCTCTGGCTGGGCTAGTGTTCCCCTCAACAAGACAAAGTGATTCGCGCCACACCAATGGCTCGGGTCGCCGAGCCCGCATCACACAGCAACGAGCGAGGTGGGAACGATATGACTGATAACGGCACGCCGGCGTGGCGCCAGGCGTTCAACAAGGCCGAGCGCGCGGTCGGAGAACCACTGGAAAAAGCGATCGACACGCGCGAATTTGCCAATCTGATCACCGTGACCGCGAAGGTTCGCAAGGGAGTGCAGCGGCAGATATACGGCGTCGTGAATCGCTCACTGCACTTCGTCGGCCTCAGCACACTCAAGGACACCCGCGATATCGCACGCCAACTCAACCGCGTCCAGCAGCAGTTGCGCGAAGTATCGATACAACTCGAGGCCATCGAAGAGCGCGACACACCTTCGGGGAGTGCGCATCGCAGCGAGCCGGCGCCCATGAAACCGATGAAATCGCCACCGGCGAAAAAATCCAGACCTGCGAAAGCGGCGCCTGCGAAGACGACTGCTGCTAAGAGCGCGCCCACCGAAACAGTGTCCACCGAAACAGCAAGCACCAGGACGAGTCCGGATAAGGCCACCCCCACACCCGCGGCCCAGCCCGATCCAACGACCACCGAAGGAGAGTGACATGACACGCACATTCGGTCGGCCAGATGTGTTCAGCGCGCTACGCCAGGAACTCACCACGGCGTCGAGACGCGCCCGCAATACCGTCACCTACCTCAGGACCGAGCGATCCGAAGGCCTCAACCCGACGCCGCGAGTGCTCGTCGGCAGCCGGGAGAAGGTCAAGCTCTGGAAGTACCCGAGCAAGAACAAGCGCTACCGCGAACCCATCGTGGTGTTCCTCGGACTGGTCAGCCGCTCCTACGTACTCGATCTGATGCCCGGTAAGAGTTTCGTTGGACAACTCGGCGATGCCGGCTACGACGTGTACGTCGTCGACTGGGGCCAACCCGATCAGCAGGAATCGGAGAACTCGATGGAGACGTACATCGACTTCTACCTACCCCGCGCGTTCAAGTTGGTGCAGAAAGACAGCGGCAGCCACGACATCCACGTGATCGCGTATTGCTTCGGCGCGATCTTCGGGCTGATGTACCAAGGCAGCCGCGGGAACTCGCCGATCAGGTCGCTGGTCACCCTCGCGGCACCGGTTGATTTCCGGCATATGCCGGTACACACTCAACCGTTCGCCGACGGGTCCTTCGACCCCGAGGACGTCATCAACGACGAGGGCTTCGTACCGGCCGACATGATCTACCGCAGCATGGCCGTGCGCACCCCCACCTACGACGTGGCGAACGCCGTCGGGCTATGGCAGAAACTCGCCGGCGACCCCGCGTCCGGCGCCGTCGAGGCTCACGCGGTCATGGCGAACTGGGTACGCGATCACGTCAATTTCCCCGGAGCGGCGTTTCGGCAGTTCGTGTCCGATTTTCTGCGCGGTAATGGATTCGTGAATGGCACTGCGCGCGTGAGCAACAAACCCGTCGACCTGAGCAGCATCGACATCCCGATCCTGTCGGTGATCGCCGAACGCGACGACCTGATCCCACCACCGGTCTCCTATCCGCTGCGTCATCTCGTTCGCGAGGACATCTACGACGAGGTCGTCCTGCCAGCCGGACACGTCGGCCTCGTCCTCGGCGGCACCGCGAAGAAGATTACGATCCCGTCGATCGCGAGTTTCTTCGATGCGCACAGCACTCCCGTCCTCGAGGCCGCGCAATGACGATCCGTACCTGCCGGCCGAGCGACACGGACGCGATTGCGACGTACCTGCGCAGCATTCCGGAGGCAGAGCGGGCGTTCGGAAAGACCGAGGACGCCGACGCCAACCTCGCCGCTACCTGGGCGAAGACCGCAGATCCACTGCGCCTGCTTGACGTCACTGCTGATGGTACCGTTCGTGGGATGATCGGCGTACGACGCGGGCGTGGTCAGTCGGCGCATACCGGCGAGATCACGTTGATGGTCGACCCGGCGTATCGACGCCAAAAGGTGGCCACCGGGTTGGCCCGCGCTGCCCTGGGCGCCGCCATCGCCGAGGGGCTCACGCATGTCTTCGTGGAGGTCACGGCCGAGCACACCGCGACACTCGGCATGTTCGGAAAGCTCGGCTTCGAGGGCGAGGCGCTGTTGCGGGGATTCATCAAAGCTCGGGACGGCGAATTGCGAGACCTCATCATGATGACCAACCGGATCGAAGAGAACTGGGCTGCGGCCCACCTCATCGGCCTCGACGGAGATGACACCCTGTGAATACCCCACGAACAGACATTCACCCGCAAAGCCCGCCACACGGCCCGGTGCCCGGGCGCGAGCGCATCACCCGTCATGTGATCGCCGGCGAAGTCGAAATGGCAGTGAGCCGTTATCCTGGCGCCGGCCACCCGGTCTTGTTGATCCATGGCCTCGGCGGGCACCAGCGCATGTGGGACCCGCTGGTGGCCGCCCTAGGGGACAACGAAGTCATCACCTTCGATTTTCCCGGGCTGGGTCGATCGCATGTCGCAGGCGTGCCCCAGACGATCCCGGCGTTCGCAGAGCTCGCGCTGAAGATCATCGACGACCTCGGCTACGCGCAGGTGGACGTGCTCGGCTATTCATTCGGCGGTATGGTCGCCCAGCAACTGACTCACGCACATCCGGACCGGGTCCGCCGGCTGGCGCTGGTCGGGACGGCGCCTGGCGTGGGGATGGTGCCTGGCTACCCATCTGCGATGTTCGCGCTCGCTACGCCGCTGCGCTACTACTCGAAGCGGTTCTATAAGTGGACGAATCGGTTCCTCGCCGGCGGTGAGATCGAACGCGACCCGGCGTGGATGGAATACACGTCCCAGGTGCGCAAGTTGTACCGCCCGCACCCGATCACGTACTACAGCCAACTCATCGCGTGCCAATTGTTCACCTCGCTTCGGTGGCTGCACACGCTTCAGACACCAACGCTTGTCGTGCACGGCACGGACGACCCGATCATTCCGGTGTTCAACGCCGAGTTGATGGCCGCACACCTGCCGAATGCGCGGATGTTCACCGCCGGTACCGAAGGCCACCTACTGATGCAGGACGAGGGATCCTCATCGTTTCCGGCGATCACATCGTTCTTCGCGCAGCCTGACCACCGGGACTCCGCGGGCTGGAAAGGCGGTGTCGAGGTGACACTCGACGACCTCGATGAAGCCGAGCGGCGAGCCAACCTGCGCGCCGCACAACCGATGGGGCTCTACCATCAGGTCGTCCGGAACTCGTTACGTACGGCGGACCAGTTGCGTAAGCGGGTCACGTAACGACCCGAGGAGTTCGATGTCGCGTCCATGGCCGGAGCAGGTCTATCACGTACTGCGTGCTGCTGATGTCACCCAAGTCGGGTACGTACCCGATGCGGGGCACGCACACCTCATCGCCCGCGCGCAGCAGGACGCGAAGGTGCGCGATGTCGTGCTCAGCACCGAAGAGGAAGGCGTCGCACTGGCCTGCGGCGCGTGGCTTGGCGGTCAGCGCGCCGCGCTGTTGATGCAGAGCAGCGGGGTCGGAAACTGCATCAACATGTTCTCGCTGTTGACCTCGGGACAGTTTCCGTTCCTCACCTTGGTCACGATGCGCGGCGAGTTCGCCGAGTTCAACCCGTGGCAGACCCCGATGAGCCGCGCAACGCAACCGGTGCTGCAGGCGATGGGCCTGACGGTGCTGCGCGCTGATCGCGCTGATGAAGTGGCGGACGTCGTCGAGGCGGCCGCGAGCGCGGCGTACCAGGCGAACGAGCGGGTCGCCGTTCTACTTTCTCAACGACTGATCGGGCGCAAGAAGTGGACGAACGAATGAGCGCGCGGATGGACCGGCGGGCGTTCGTACACGCCTTCATCGCCGGACTCAACACAGACGCGTTGGTGATCAGCGGCCTCGGCTCACCGACGTACGACCTGTTTGCGGCGGGCGAACGACCCGGCAACTTCTACCTGTGGGGCGCGATGGGCGGCGCGGTCCCGATGGGGCTGGGGCTCGCGTTAGCCCAGCCCCGGCGCCCGGTCGTCGTCCTCACCGGCGACGGCGAGCAGTTGATGGGGATTGGATCGCTGGCGACCGTCGGGGTGCAGCAGCCGGCGAACCTGACGATCGTCGTACTGGACAACGGGTTGTACGGCGAGACCGGTGGGCAACGCAGCCACGCCGGTCATGCGACGGACCTGGCCGCGGTCGCTGCGGCATGCGGAATCGCGGATGCGCGCAGGTGCGATCAGGTCGCGCACGCCGGTTCGCTGGCCGATGCTGTCGCTGCGATGGCCGGTCCGGTGTTCGCGCGCGTGCTCGTCGATGCCTCAGAGCGGGAGCGGGTACTCCCGCCGCGCGATGGCACAGCCAACAAGATCGCGTTCCGCGCGGCGCTGGGGTTTTCGACCTTCTGAGTGTGAGTGACTGATGCCGCTGCGCTGGTGGCCGGCCTTCGCTCGAACTCAGTTGGACCCCGATCATCACCTCGGGAGAGAAACCGCCCACGTGGTGGACGTGCGCTAACTCGCCTGCCACTCGGGCGCGGCACACTCGCCACCGGAACCGACGGCCCCGCCCCACCAGCCGAGACACGCAGATCGGGACAGTCAGGTCGTGGCCGTTTCTGAGGCACCGCGCGGCCGGTAGCGCCACAGCGCCCCGAAGGTGAGTGCGATGACGACCATCAACACCACGATGAGCGCGCCGCCGGAGGCCAGCGCGACCGTCGGGGTAAACATGCTCGCCATGATGCCGAGGCGGACATCGCCGAGGCGTGGCCCGCCCGCGACGACGACCATGAACACGCCTTGCATTCGCCCGCGCATCTCGTCCGGGGTGAGCACTTGCAGCATTGTCATCCGCAGCGAAGCGCTGACCAAGTCGGCGGCGCCCGCCGCGGCGAGGCAGATCAGGCCAAGAACCAGATCTTGCGTGAAGGCGAATACCGCGATGGCGGTTCCCCAGATCGCGACCGAGATGATGATGGTGGCGCCGTGCCGCTTGATGCGTGAGATCCAGCCAGAGAAGAGTCCGGCGAGCACGGCTCCGATGGAGGCTCCGGCGTACAACCAACCCAATGATCCATCCCCGAAGCGGCCATCGGCGAGCGCCGGGAACACCGCCAACGGCCACCCGAGCACCATCGCGATCAGGTCGACGACGTACTGCATCGACAACAGCGGCTGAGTGCGCAGATAGCGGAAGCCCGCGATCGTGTCGCTGAACGCGGTGACGAACGGGTGCTTACCGCCGGTGTCCGCGGACGCGGGCATCGGGATAAGCCCGACCAGCGATAGCAGCGCCAGCAGAAGTAGTCCCGCCTCGGCCAAATAGGCCCAGTTCACTCCGGCGAAATCAACGATGAACCCGGCGATCAGCGGTCCGATGATCATCGCGCCGGACATCGTGCTGGAGGAAATGGTGTTCGCCGCAGGGATGAGTTCTTCGGGAATCAATCGCGGCAGCATGGCCGAACGCGCAGGCCGGTACATGGCAGCCGCCGCCGACTGCACGGCAGCAAGAACCCAGATTACCCAGACATTGTTGAGTTCCAGGATCGCCTGCAGATACAGCAACACGCTGGTGATCGCGGTGAGCACCGTGGCGACGATGACAAGTGTGCGGCGATCCACGGTGTCGGCGAGCGCGCCACCAAGCAGACCGAACACGATGAGCGGGACGAGCACCCACAGGCTCGTGTAACCGACCATCGCGCTGCTGTTGGTGAGCGCGAATACCTGCGCGGCGACCGCGACGATGGTCATTTGCGCGCCGACCTGGGTGAGAATGTTTCCCCAGAAGATCAGCCGGAACTGCCGGTATGCGAACGGTCGGGTGTCCATCGTGACGCGGCTGGATCTGCTGACCTTGGTCGGTGAAGCGGCCGGCACAGCGGCTCCGTGCGCCACCGCGGGTTGGTCGTTGGCCCGATCGCCGGTGGTGGGCTCGTCGGTCACGGAGCGAGCCGCTCACGCAGCCATTGGCCACCTTCGCGGCGGAACCGAAAACGGTCGTGCAGGCGCCCGACGTTGCCTTGCCACAACTCGATCAGTTCCGGAACTATGCGGTATCCACCCCAATGCGGCGGCCGCGGTATCCCGTCGGGATGCTGGCGTTGTTCGCGAAGCATCTGGGCTTCGATCGGCTCGATCGCGTCGATGACGCTCGATTGCGGGCTCAGTGCACTGGCGATCTGCGAATCCACCGGCCGCGATGCGAAGTACGCGTCGGATTCGTCATCGCGCAACTTCTGCACGGCGCCCTCGACGATGACCTGGCGGTGGATCGCGAGCCAACTGAAGCAGACGCTCGCCCAGGGGTTCTCGGCGAGGTGTCGGCCCTTGGTCGACTCGTAATTGGTGAAGAAGGTGAAGCCGGACTCGTCGTACCCGCGCAGCAGCACGGTGCGCGCCCGTGGCCGACCGTCCACGCCGGCAGTCGCGAGCACCATGGCGTTAGGCTCGCCGACTCCCGCGGCAGCAGCCGCATCGAGCCAGGCGCCGAAGACACTGATCGGGTCGGCATCAAGTCCCAACTCACCGAGGCGCGGCAACTCGTACCTGATCCGATCGTGGCGTACGTCGAACTCCCGCTCGCTCATGATCTGTTCCTCCCTGCCGGTCAGCGTAGCGACGCCGCGCAATACCCTTGATGTGGTTATCCGACGAGCGAGAGCGTACGCATGAACGAGATCCAGATCCCCGACAGCCTCCTCCCCGAGGACGGGCGATTCGGCAGTGGCCCCAGCCGCACCAGGTTCGAGGCGCTCGATGACTTCGGCCAGGTCGCACCGTCGTACATCGGAACGTCGCACCGACAGGCCGGGGTGAAGGGTCTCGTCGGGCTGATCAGGCATGGCTTGCGCGAATTGCTCGATGCCCCGGAGGGTTACGAGATCGTGCTCGGCAATGGCGGCTCGACGTACTTCTGGGATAGCGCGATCTGCTCGTTGATCGAGCACAAGAGTCAGCATCTGGCGTTCGGCGAATTCGGCGGAAAGTTCGCGAAGGCGGTAGCGCTCGCGCCATACCTCGCTGAGCCGACAGTGATCGAAGCCGAGCCTGGATCGGCGTCCACCGCCCACCCGCAAGCGGACGTCGACACCTACTGCTGGGCTCAAAATGAGACCTCCACCGGCGTATGCGTCCCGGTCCAGCGAGTATCCGGAGCACCGGGCGCGCTCACCGTCATCGATGCAACGTCCGCGGCGGCTGGGTTACCCGTGGATTTATCGCAGACCGATTGCTACTACTTCGCACCCCAGAAGGGTTTCGCCGGGGAGGGCGGCATCTGGATCGCTGCGATGTCACCGGCCGCTATCGATCGGATCGCGCGGGTAACCCAGTCCGATCGGTACGTTCCGCCGTCGCTGAATCTGCAGATTGCGCTGGACAACTCGCGTAAGGATCAGACGTACAACACGCCGTCGGTCTACACGCTGTTCATGCTGGCGCACCAGATCGATTGGCTGATCCGCCAGGGCGGGCAACCCTGGATCACCTCGCGGGTGACCACGAACGCGAAGGCGCTGTACGACTGGGCCGAGGCGTCGTCGTATGCCACGCCGTTCGTGCGAGAGCCGGCCCTACGCTCCCCTGTGATCGGCACTATCGACCTCGACGATTCGGTGGATGCGAAGGCCGTCGCGGCCACGCTGCGCGCCAACGGGATCCTGGACACCGAGCCGTACCGTGGACTGGATCGCAATCAGTTGCGGATCGGCCTGTTCGTCTCGACGCCTCCCTCGGACGTCGAAGCCCTCACCGCATGCATCGACTACGTCGTGCAACAGCTGTAATCGCCCCGGCTCCCGCATGCGGGAGACCATCACGTCGGCTCACGTTTCGGCGGCAGATCTTGCACCGTAGTTGGTGCATCATCTGCCGCCAAAACCGATCCGGCGCGCGGCAGTACGGACGGCGTTAGCACTGTGTGTGCTAACGCCGCACTCGATCGATGGCCCCGCCGCACCCGGCGCGGCAGCCCGTTCGAGCACACCACCCCGCGTACGCTGAAAGGACTCCTCATACGACTCGCCACCGAGGAGGAGGACCCCAAAGGATGCGCCCACTTCGCTTTATCGCGTTGTCAGAGGACGGCAAGAACCTCGTCCTTGCCCCTGACGTACCGGAAGCGATCGACAACGGCGAGCGCTTCCTGCTGGCTCTTGACGACCGCCTCCGCGCCGCAGCCCGCGGCGACCTGAGTCGGCTCGGGCAGATTGAGCTCGAGATCGAATCCCAATTGCGCCCCCGTGAAATCCAGGCCCGTATCCGTGCCGGCGAGACTCCGGACACGGTGGCAGCCGCGGCCGGAGTTCGGATCGAGCGCGTCATGACCTACGCGCATCCCGTCCTTCAGGAACGTGCCCAGGTCGCGGTCCGCGCCCAGTCTGCTCGGGTAAAGATCGAAGACTCTGGGTCGGCACACCCGCCGACACTCGCCGAGTTGATCGAAAGTCGGCTCCTCGTGCGCGCCATCGAGGACACCACGATCGACTGGGACGCCCGTCGTCTTGAGTCGGGCCAGTGGGAGGTCACGTCGACGTGGGCCGCCGACGACCGCACCATCACCGCGCACTGGCGATACGACATGCAGAACAGCATCATCTACCCCGGCTCCAAAGACACCATCGAAATGATCGAGCCGAAACCTCGCCTTGCCGCCGTCCCCGTGCCGACCGACGATCCTTCGCTGGACGACGAACGGACCCCTGCGGATCCCATCCCGCTGCAACGACCGCGCGACGACAGTTCCGCGCAACCTCGTCCGGCACGACGCGCCGCTCGCGACCCGCAGGATCTCAGCCTGGACGAGTTGTTTCTGGCCGAGGAGTTCGATGATGCGGTCGATCCCGGATACCTCGGCAATGCCTCACGTCGTCCCGAGCTCACCGACGATGACGTCGACGATCAGGCCCTTTTCGCGCAACCGCCGGCTACGCCTGAGCAGGACGATGAGCCTCCCGCCGCGACGGCGGAGGCGGACGATTCCGAACAGCCCGCAGCGGCGACGCCGAAGAGTGACAAGAAGCCCCGCATTCCTAGCTGGGATGACATCGTCTTCGGTGTGAAGAAGCGGAAGTAGCGCCAGCGAAACGGCGATCCGACCTGCGGCGGCGTTAGTCGAGGTTCGCGAAGTGTGCAAGCACGACGGCTGCCGCGGTCGCCACGTTCAACGAGTCGACCCCGTCCGCCATCGGTATCCGCACGGCGCGACTCGCGGCACCCAGCGCCACGGAGGTGAGTCCGGGCCCCTCCGACCCCACCATCACTGCCACTTTGGGCGTCGTGGGATCCAGCGCCGATAGCCGCACAGCCGGCGGTGCAGGCGTCGTCGCCAGCACCTCGAATCCGCCAGCGCGCAGCTCAAACAGTGCATCCGGCCATTCGCCTGCGTCGACGGTGCAGAACGGCACACGCAGCACATTCCCCATCGACACTCGCACCGCTCGGCGATACAGCGGATCAGAGCACCTCGGGCCCAGCACAACTGCGTCAACGCCGAAGGCGGCGGCATTGCGAAACAGCGACCCTAGGTTTTCGTGATCGCCAACGCCTTCCAGCACCAACAGCCGCGTGGACGTCGACACCAGTTCGGCGAATGACGGCATCGCGGCACGATCAGCGCACGCGAGCACTCCGCGGTTCAGGTGAAATCCGACTACCGAATCCATCACGTCGACCCGAACGGTGTACACCGCAACGTCGAGGGCGGCCGCGCGCAGGACCGGCTCCAACTGTGCCGTCTTCGCGGCCACACCCATCACCGAACGAATCGGGTACGGCGACGCAATCAACCGCTCGACCACCGGGACGCCCTCGGCTATCACTAACCCGCGTCCACCAGGCCGATCAGGGCGGCGGTCCGCGTTCGTCAGGTCACGGTAATCATCGAGGCGCGAGTCCGAGGAATCGGTGACGAGTATCGACGCCATCAGTACCTACCCACGAGAGTTAACTACCCACCTGTGACGTCACCCGGTCGACGACCGAACGAGAGGGACGTTCACACAAGGTTCCCAGCGAAGGAGCACTTAGTGGCCTGTCTTGCCGTGGTCATCACGGGTCGGCTGCGGAGGCATCGCGATCTGGCGTCCACGCGCAACGATTGTCCCGCGGCTATCCCAGAGATCGACCTCCTCACAACCGAACATCGTGCCGCCGTACGGCCGGCCGTGGATCCGCATCAACACCGTGTCACCGACGGGCTTCGCATACGTGGTGACCTGCATCTGCAACGTCGGTGCCCAACCGAATTCCCCCAGGGCGAACGCCAGCGGAGGTGCGATATCGGAAAAGGCGATCAGCGCCAGCGTGTCCAGCGGTCGGCCGTCCCGGAACCGTAGCCACACGTACATCTCGTCGCCGGTCGGCTTACCGGGCGTAAATCCGCGCCCGGGCACGAACCGCATATCGAGTACGTCGGTCATCTCACCGAGGGCCTTGGATTCTCTCGACTCTCGCGGATCGGGGCAGTCGGCCATCGACGGCATATCGGGCATCGGCAGGTCGGCCTTGACCCCGCTGAGGTCGTCCGGTAACTGGCCGAGGGTAACCAGCGAGGACACTCGTGTCTCGCCGTCCTGCACCAAGCGGGCGATGCCGCTACTGATCCGGCGACCCACCCGGGCGACATCGACATCGATATCCAGCGGTCCGGGCGCCACCTGCGAGGAGAACACCGTCGACACGGCGAGGTGATCCAGCGACGGGTCGATGACCGCTCCGACTGCCGCCGCAGCGATGCCCTGCAAGTAGCCTCCGTTAACGAACTTTCCGCCGAAGTTCCACGCGTCGTCCATCCGGGATTGGTGCAGCACGCGGTCGGCGCGTCGCTCCAGGCCAAATGCACGGTCCAACCGGTACGTCACGTAACTTCCTCCATGGGTTCTCGTCGATACGGGATCATTCTCGCGCTGCCGATACGGACTTGAAGCCGCGGGCTCCTCCGACTGATCTCCACCTGTAGCCCGCCCTCGCGGCGAGCCAATAGCCACGCGGCCAGCAAGGCGGACGCCGCGGTCAACAGTCCCGAAATCATGAACGCGTACTGGATGCCCCATATGTCCGTCATCCAGCCGACCAGTGGCGAACCGAACGCCCCCGCACCCATTAACGCCATGAAGTAGAGCGCCATCACCCGACCACGGGTGCTCGAATCCACCGACAACTGCACGGTCGCGTTCGCGGACACCAAGAAAGCGAGGCTGACGATCCCGGTGGGGATCAACAGCAGCGCGAACACCCAGTAGTTACCGATCCAGGCGATCGCCACCTCCGCGAGCCCGAACAGCAGCGCGGTCGTGAGGAGAAACCGCAGTCGCGGCTGCGCGGAGCGCCGCGCTGCTAACAACGCTCCACTGAGCGTGCCGAGCGCCAGCGCGGAAGCCAGCAGGCCATACTCCGCGGCGCCTCGGTGGAACACGTGCGTGGAGATCAGCGGGATCATCACTTGCAGGTTCAGCCCGAACAACGACACCGCGGTAGCCAGCCCGATCAATACCATCAGGTCAGCCCGCGAGCGCACATACCGCAGCGCGGCGCGCACCTGGCCCGGCTCACGGCTGGCCTGGTGGGTGTCATACAACTTGGTCGTATCGATCATCGTCAGCAGCATGATGATCCACAGACTCGAGGCGGCGTTGATGAGGAATACCGGCCCAATGCCGATCCAGCCGATCAGCACCCCGGAGATCGCGGGGCCGATCAGCCGGGCAGCGTTGAACGACGACGAGTTCAGACCGACGGCATTCACCACGTCCTCAGTCGGCACGAGTTCGCTGGCGAACGACGTCCGCGACGGCGCCTCGATCGCGTTCGCGCACCCCAGCAGGAGCGCCATCGCGTAGACGTGCCACAACGCGACGACGTCCCCGAGGATAAGTACGCCGAGCACGGCGGCCGAGATCGCGACAACGAACTGAGTCACCCGCAGCACACTGCGTTTTTGCAACCTATCGGCAAGTACGCCGCCGTACATCCCCAGAAACAGGGTCGGCACGAACTGCAAGAAGGTCACCGTGCCGAGCGCGATTGCATCCTGGCCGGTCAGTTCAAGAACGAGCCAGTCTTGAGCGATACGCTGCATCCAGGTCCCGGTGTTCGACAGGATCGAACCGGTGAAATACAGCCGATAGTTACGGTGTCGCAGTGAGCGGAACATGCCCGAGTCGCGCCGACTCGAGCGTGAGCCGCTCACTCCCCGATGAGCCGCAGCAGGATGTCGCTGGCGCGCATGAGCGTCTGCTTCTCCTCCTCGGAAAGCGTGCCGATTTTCTCAGCTAGCCACGCTTCCCGAGTTTGCGCCTCTTCTTGCAGGATTTTGCGCCCGTCCTCGGTCAGGCTCACCAGCACTTGCCGGCCATCGCTGGGATCTGACTTCCGACTCACGAGCCCGTGGTCGTACAGCGTGGTGATCACTCGGGTCATCGACGGCGGTTGAACCCGCTCACGCGCGGCGAGTTCGCCGAGCGTCAACTCGCCGGCCAGGTTGATGCTAGCCATCGCCGACAGCTGAGTCAGGGTGATGCGATGCGCGCCCACGGCTCGCAATTGACGCATCGTCCGGGTGGTCGCCACGCGCAGAATGGCCGCCAGGTCTTGGCCGGTACTCATTGGAGTGCTCACAACTACTTAGATTAGCAAAATAGTTGCGGATTCATACTCCCTGAACACCCTCCGCGGCCCATCGCCGATCAGCCCAGGAGCTGACGGATCGGGTCGATCGCGAAGTAGATCACGAACAACACCGTGATCACCCACATCAGCCAGTGAATCTCGCGGGCGCGCTTGGTGACCACCCGCAGCAGCACCCAGGCGATGAAGCCGGCGCCGATACCGTTGGTGATCGAGTACGTGAACGGCATCAGCGCGATCGTCAGGAAGATCGGCATCACGTCCGTGAAATGGTGTAGGTCGAGTTCTTTCACCTGCATGATCATCAGCGCGCCCACGATGATCAGTGCGGGCGCGGCTGCTTCGCTCGGCACGATATTCACGATCGGCGCGAAGAACATCGCGACGACGAACATCAGCCCAGTAATCACTGATGCAAATCCGGTCCGCGCACCCTCGGCAACGCCCGCGGTGGATTCGATGAACGTCGTGCTGGAGGACACGCTTGAGGCGCCGCCGGCAACCGCGGCCAGCGAATCGACCAGCAGGATCCGGTCGATGTTCTCCACGGTGCCGTCGTCCTTGAGCAGGTCGCCTTCGCTGGCCACCGCGACCGTCGTACCCATCGTGTCAAAGAAATCCGCGAGCATGAGCGTGAAGATAATCAGTAGTGCGCCGATCGCGGATGCCTCGAAGGCACCGAACAGGTCGACGTCACCAATGATCGACAAGTCCGGTAAGGCGACGACCTCCGACGGTACCGCCGGAGTATTCAACTGCCAGCCCGTCGGATTCAGCGCACCATCGGCGCCGACCATCGGCCCAACCTTGGCGACCTGTTCCACGACGATCGCGAGGAGGGTGGTGACGGCGATAGCGATCAGGATCGACCCCCGAACCTTCTTCGCGTACAGCACCGCCATCAGCAGCACGCCGACGACGAACACTAAGACTGGCCAGCCCTTGAGCTCGCCGAACTGGCCCATCAGCACCGGCGCTCCAGTCTCGTGCGCTTGGGTGAATCCGGCGTCCTTCAAACCAATGAACGTCAAGAACAGGCCGATACCCACGGAGATCGCGATCTTGAGTTGGTGCGGGATCGCGTTAAAGACCGCAGTACGGAATCCGGTCACCACCAGCAGTGTCACCAGAACACCCTCGAGGACCACGAGGCCCATGATCTGCTGCCACGGCAGCTGGAACTGCGCGAGCGCGGCCACCTGCGCGTTGATGCCGAGCCCGGCCGCCAACGCGAGGGGGAACTTGCCGACTACTCCCATCAGGATCGTCATCACCGCGGCAACCAGCGCCGTCGTTGAGGCGACCGCAGCGAACGGAAGCTCCTGGCCAGTCACATCGGCGATCCCGGCAAGAATGATCGGGTTCAGCACGATGATGTACGCCATGGTGAAGAACGTGGTCAGCCCGCCACGAACCTCACGCCCGAGAGTCGAACCGCGCTTGGTGATCTCGAAGTAGCGGTCCAGACCGTTACGCGGTTTACCGTCGGCGACCTCGGCGGCTTCAGAGACACGCTCGCTCATCGGATTCCTTCCACACCGCGGCGGTTACCGCCGCGTCAAGTTAACGCCGCGAATTTACCGGAGCCCGTACCTCGCCCACAATCCAGACGGCCGAACCCGTTCCGCGCTCGACTAAGGTAGGCACGTGTCCAATCCGCTGCGTCCCGCACCCGAACCACTCCAGTTAGACACCCGCGTGATCACGCGGGTCGGTACGGCCTTGTTTGCGCTGGCAGCAGTCATCATCGCGCTCGTACCATCGCTTCGCGATCAGTCCGACGGACTGTGGCTATGGACCGCTATAGCGGGCGCCGTTCTCGGCGTACTGGGCCAGGCCGTCATGGCCTGGCAGAAGGCGCCTTAACTAATGAGCGCCTGAGGTAGCGGGCGTCTTCTGGCGCTCCGCGAACGCGAGCCGCACGGCGCTGATCACCTGGGCCGCGCTCATCGAGCGCTTCGCGCGGTTACGCCGCTGTTCGGCGTCGAGGCGCACGGCGGCGAGGGTGGCGACAGCGATCGCTCGTCGTTCGGCCGACAATGTGCCGCCGCGCGGCAAGGTGGTCACATCGACCGCGCGAGTGTTGTAGATCAGCGGGCGTCGCTTGGCCAACCGCAGTTCCAGGTCGCGCGTCGCATCCGAATGTGCCCCGCACCCGAAGTCGGCGGCGACCACTTGAGCGTCAGCCGGTGAGACTTCGTTGGCGCACGCACCGAACAGCCCCTGCATCGAGCCGCCCAACGGTAGGTAGAACCCGCAGGTACCGCAGTGCGCGGGTGCGTGCCGCGCCATCGCGGCCGTCGACGAATGCGGGCCGTTACCCCATCGCGCGGCCGCGTCCAGGCGTCCGTCCCGCGACAGCACTCGCTCGCGGCCTAGGCCGAGTTCAGTCTCGACAGCCTCAATTTGTGGATCGTCACTGAGCGTGTACCCCGGCACCAACCGGTCGTCTGCGGGGTCGGTGGGCACCAGATCGCCCGGGTGCAGGTCGTCCGGGCGAATCCGCTGCGCCCACGGCACCCACGGTTCGAGACGGATCGACCCGTCGCCGGGTAGCAGCACCACCTCGTTGATCGTGATCCGCTCATCCTCGACCGTCCGTGAAAGGCTGATTGCCCAGTACCAGCCGACATACCCCGGCAGCGTCGCGACGAATCGGTGCGTGAGGGCGTGACCTGAACTGGTTAATTCGGGGCTCACACCCACATGAGCGCCGACCATCGCGACCGGAATATCCTCGATCAGCGCCTGGCGCGCCACATCGATCGCCGCTGCGAGCACCTCGTCGACGGGGTTATCGGCTGCGGGATGCTGCTCTGACGCGGTCTGCATGTGGCCATTCTCCCTCACCCGATTCGACACCGCAGCCGGGGTATCGCGGACATTGTCGAACAACTGAGAGAGTATGTAGACCATGACCTTGCCTGGCTTCCCTCCCGCTGGCGGCGGTGAGCGTTCGTCTGGCTCCCCTCGCGAGTCGTACGGCGCTGGCGAAACTCCGGCCGGTGGCAATCGAGCGCGCCACGACTCGGCATACCGTGGCCGAGGCGAGCGCGGCCCAGCCGAACGCGGCCGCAGCACCGCCGACGATTCTCCGCGCGAGCCCCACCCCACCGAGGCGAGGACGGGAACCGGCCGCGGGGCGCGAATGTTGGAAGCAACCCGCGTGTTCACCAAGACCACGGCGCGGCGCATCGACGATGTCTCGAGGGCGGACGGCGCGGAGAAAACCGGGCTGCGCACGCTGATCTGGTCGAACGCGCTCAGCATGGGCGGCGATGCGTTCGTCACCGTCTATCTGGCGGCCACGCTGTTCTTTGCCGCGCCAGGTGAACAGCAGCGAAGCAACGTCGCCCTGTACCTGTTGGTCACGGTTGCCCCATTCGCGGTGATCGCCCCAGTCATCGGCCCCCTGCTCGATCGGATTGATCGAGGACGACGCGTTGCCATCGCCGCTACGTACGCGCTACGTGCCGTGTTGTGCTACTTGTTGGCGGTCAATACCGATTCCACCGTGGTGCTGTATATCTGCGCGCTGCTTTTGCTGGTGTTCTCGCGCGCCTTCAACGTGCTGCGCGCGGCGGTGGTCCCCCGTGTCTTACCGGATGACATGCCCCTGGTGACGGCGAACTCCAGACTCAATGTGTTCGGGGTATGCGGCGCTGGCGCCCTCGGGGGCGTCGGCGTGGCGTTGATGAACGTATTCAACTTCTTCGAGCCGTCCGGTGACGAGCAAGCAACGCTCGGTTTCACGATCGAATTGATCGTCGGCGCGCTCGTGTTCCTACTCGGCGCGTGGCTCGCGCTGCGGCTACCCGCGCGGGTCGACACCGACCAGGGTGAGGGCAAAGTCGCGATGAGTGCCCGCGGCGACGGCGGGTCTCGGGAGCGCAAGACGTCCTCGGGTGTGCGGATCGTGCTCGGCACCCACGTCGTCACCGCCCTACGCTCCAGTAGCGTGCAGAAGTTCCTCGGCGGGTTCCTCACCTTCTTCATGGTCTTCTACATCCAGTCCACGATCGAAGGGTTCAGCGGTCTGGTGGCACTGGGCGCGCTCGGCGCCGCCGCAGGTGTGGGATCCCTGATCGGTGTCTCGCTGGGGACCCGATTCGCGACAACCTCCCCGGACCGGCTGGTCCTCATTGCTAGCGGCGTGCTCGTCGCATGCAGCATCTTCGCTGCGGTGACCCCCGGGGTCGTGATCTCGATCATCGTCGCACTGATCGCCGCCATCCTGTCGGCACTGGGCAAGATCGGGCTGGACGCGATCATTCAGCGCGAGATTCCCGAGGACTTCCGCTCCTCGGCGTTTAGCCGTAGCGAGACGATGCTGCAGCTCGCCTGGGTGTTCGGCGGCACAGTCGGCATCCTCTTGCCCACCTCCGAGGGACAGTTGTGGGTGGGTTGGACGGTGGCGACAGTACTGATGTCTGTCGCGTTCGGGCTCACCTTGTGGGCCAGGCACAAGGCACATCAGGGCGGCGCGCAGCAGGCCGCCGTACAGCCAAAGATCCGCTCTAACACTCGGTTCGCGATCGGCCGCAATCGACGCGACAAGGATGCTGAGACGCCGCCTGGTCGCCAGCGCCGCCGTACGGCACCGCCTCGCCCATCGGACGAACGGCCCCGCGCCGGCAGCCAGCGCTCGGGATCCGGCGACCCGCGGCCCGAGCGGCAGCGGCGCCAACGAGCCGAGTCCGAGCCGGCATCAGCGCCCTCGGACGATAATTGGCTGAGCACGCCAGCGCCGGACGCTCGGCGTACGAAAGCGCTACCGGACTTCCGGGCCGCCGGGCTGCGGCCACCGCCATCACCGCGCGACGATCGACCACGAAACGAGGATGCGTGACGTCAGCACATTCCGGCTATCGCTGCGGATGGATCCTCGCCCTGTTCCTCACGCTCAGTGTGCTGCTGTCCGCCTGTAGCGACACCAGCGACACCAGTCCCGAGATCAAAGTCGCGATCGGCAATGCCACCACGACCCTCACCCCCACGCTGTACTGCGTGGACGGTGAGGCGCACCTCGCGGACGAGAGCACGAGGACCGCAGCCCTTGAAGCGGCCCCGGACACGGCCGTGGCAATCAGCGTGCCGCAACAGGTCGCGGACGTCGGCTGGACGATTCAGATCTGGTCGGTGAGCGATACCGACACCGGCGCTGTCCCGCTGGAGCAGATCGGCAACGTAGATGCCGGCACCGCGCGAGAGTTCGATGGATTCACCACCTCGGACGTCGTACCGAATCGATACTTCGTGATTATCGCGCTGCCCGAGGACCCCGACTGCAACGCGCAGGGTTCCGCCGGGATCTGGACGCTGCTGGTCTCGCGCGTCGGGTAGCCGGATAGGAGAATTTACGCGTCGAGATCGTCGGCCACCGCGCGCAGCACCGTGGCGACCTTCTTACCGTGCGAGCGGTCCGGGTAACGGCCGCGACGTAGGCCGTTGGAAACATCGTCGAGCAGTTTGATCAGGTCTTCCACGATCGGAGTCAGCTCCTCGGGCTTGCGCCGAGTCGCGGCGACCACGGACGGGGTCCGATCGAGCAGCCGCATCGACAGTGCCTGAGGGCCCCGGCGGCCATCGGCGATGCCGTACTCGACCCGCTGGCCCTTCTTCAGTTCGTTGACCCCGGTCGGCAACGCTGACTTCGGGGCAAAGACGTCATCACCGCCGCCATCTTGCGACACGAATCCGAAGCCCTTGTCGGCGTCGTACCACTTCACACGTCCGGTTGGCACTTAGTGTCCTCACTTCATTACTGCGGCGCCTGAGTCGGCGCCGGATTCTGCTCGCGTCCAGCCTAGCCACATCAGGCCGGCGCGCGGCGGTTATAGGTTGTCGCGGAGCCAGTCGGGCAGCGACCAGAGGGAGTCGAGAACGACGTCCGCCCCGGCGAGCCGTAACTCCTCGGCGCTCAGCCCACCGGTGGGCACGCCGACCGCGATCGCTCCCGCGTCCTTCGCTGATCGCATGTCCCCGGCATGATCACCGACATAGACGGTCGCCGACTCTTCCCGCAGCACCTCGGTCTTGCCGCTGGCCCATCGGGCACCGACGAGCCGGTCATACGGAAAGCCGAGCGCCTCAAGGTGCAGGCGCGCGTTCGACTCGAACTTGCCCGTCAGGACCAGCAGCCGGTATCCCGCATCGCGCACGTAGTCCAGGGCCTCCCGGGCGCCAGGCAACGGTTCGGTCGACGCGATCGCGATGCTGGGGTACAGCGTGCGGTACTGCTCGACCGCATGCGCAAGGCATTCCTCGGCGACGTACGGCGCGATCATCTCGGCGAACGGCGGACCAAGCTTCGAGACCACGGCGTCCGCGTCGATGCGGTAACCGTGCGAGACGTTGAGCTGCTCCAGTACGGCAGTAATTCCGGGGCGGGAATCGACCAGCGTCATATCGAGATCGAACCCGACGACGAGGTCGGCCACGGCTACCGATTAGGTCGCGCGGTGGGGTGCTCGTAATCCAGCGCGGCGATCGGCAGTGGGAACTGGATGTCGTCGCCGAACGGCGAAGACTGGCCGGGCCGATCGGTCAGCAATTCGGTGACGGCGTGGTTACCTGGACCGCCGGGCCAGGTCGGCTCCAGGGTGGTCAGCTCGTCGTTGTCACTGCGGACGACGTCCTTGGCCATCACGGCTCCCTCACTGCGGCTGATACGGCGGAATTCGCCATTTTAACATTCCGCCGACACCTTACCGTCTTCCCGCCGCCTCGTGCCCAGCGGCGTACTACCGTGGATTCGATGACCAGCAGACCTCCCCGCACGCTCACCGACTGGCTGAGCCGTCAGGACGACGAGTTTCTGACACAGCTGGTTCGCTCGCGACCCGACGTCGCCTTCCCGCCGCCGCAGGACATGTCCTCTCTCGCGGCTCGGCTATCGGTGCGGATCTCGGTCAGCCGGGCATTGGACGAACTCGATACCTGGACCCTGCAGGTACTCGACGGGTTGCTGCTCGGTCCAGCTCCAGCCAGCGTCGACGACGTCGTCGCGATGATGAGCGATGCGCGCCGGGACGACGTGAGCACTGCGGTGCAACGTTTACTGGATCTCGCCCTGGTGTGGGGCGAGCGGGACGCCGTGAACGTCGCTGCTGCGGTGCGAGATGCCGGCAATCGGTTCGTCGGGGGGCTAGGGCGCCCAGCTGCTGAACTGTTCATCGCCTATCCCAACGACGATATTCGAACCGTTATGCGCCATCTGCGTCTGCCGTACGCCGCCCAACCGAACGCAACGGCTTTAGTCAGCGAACGACTGCGCAACCGAGCGTGGGTGACGGAACTCATCGCTGCTGCGCCTGAGGGCGCGAGCGCCGTGTTGGAGCGGCTCTCCGGCGCCATCCCGGCGGGAGAGCTGACGAATGCCGACCAGTTGCCAGAACTGGCCGATGCGACCACGCCGCCGGTGCGTTGGCTATTGGCACACGGCCTGTTGGCGTACGTCGGACCTAGCCACCTAGAGTTGCCGCGCGAAGTCGGCCTGGCCGTGCGCGGCAGCGCGGCGTTAGGACCGGCACTGATCGACCCGCCGTCGCCTGCGACCGACACATTGTCTATCGACGAGGCGGATGGGGCCGGAGCAACGAACCTGTTGGAGGTCACCCGGCTGATTGCGGAGTTGTTGCGCTTCGTGGTCGCTGAGGAGCCGCGGGTGTTGCGTACCGGCGGCATCGGCACCAGAGAGGCGAAGAAACTCACGAAACTGTTGGGCTGCGATCAGAGCACCACGCATCTGCTGCTCCACCTCACACATGCATCCGGGCTGCTGGCGCACACCTCGGCGTACGAGCCGGTGTGGTTACCGACCGCGAAGTATGACGACTGGCTCGACGAGCCGGTCGAGCAGCAATGGAGCATGCTGGTTCGCGCGTGGTTGCAGATGTCCGAATTGTCCTCACTCGCGGATGGCGGCAGTGGCGTGCACGCGTTGTCGGAGGGGACGAAACGCGTGGGCGTCGGCGCGCTGCGTCGGCGGGTCTTGCAGACTGCCTGCGATCTCGGGGCCGGACGCATCGCCGATCTGGGCGCCGTCACCGAGTTGATGCGGTGGCGGTGGCCGCGGCGTGCCCGGCCCGACGCTGATGCATATATCCAGAGCACCCTGCAGGAGGCCGAACTGCTCGGCGTGACTGGTCGCGGGGCGCTGACGTCGATGGGTCGCGCGCTGTTGGATGACGCGTTAGATGTCGCGGCCGCGGCGCTTCGGGCGCTACCGGAACCGGTGGACGCCGTGATTCTGCAGCCAGATCTCACCGCCGTCGCGCCGGGTCGGCTCTCGCCTGGGTTGGCGCACGACATGCACCTGGTCGCCGATCTGGAATCGGCCGGCGGTGCCGCCGTATTCCGGATTTCAGATTCGTCGCTGCGCCGCGCATTCGACGCCGGACTGGCGGCGGCCGACGTACATCGGCTGCTGACCGAGCGGTCGATCACGCCTGCGCCGCAGGCGCTAACGTACCTCGTGGACGACATCGCGCGTCGGCATGGCGCGTTGCGGGTCGGTGGGGCGTCGGCGTACCTGCGCTGCGACGACGAGGCGACCATCGAGTTGCTGGAATCGCACGCGGCGTTGTCACATCTGCGGCTGCGTCGCCTTGCACCGACGGTGCTGTTCACCACTGCGGAGCCCGCCGAATTGATGCGCGCCTTGGATGCGGCCGGGGTCACTCCGAGCTACGAGAACGACCTGGGCGTGATCGAGGCAGCGATTGAGCATCCACCCCGCGCCCGCCCGCGAGCTGAACGGGCCAGTCGGACACAGACCCTGACTGACGTCGATCTCGAAGCCATCGTGCATCGGCTCCGGACCGGTACCATCGCGTCCGCCTCCAGCGAAGCCGCGCGCTCGGACTCCACGGCGTCAACGTCCTCAACGCTTGCGCTGCTGAAGGAAGCCGTCGAACACCACGAACAGCTCAGCCTCGATTACGTCGATGAGAACGCGCGAATGTCGACCAGACTGGTCGCGCCGTCGCGTATCGAGGGCGGATTCCTCTATGGCTATGACACGGCGGCACGCGGTGTACGACGGTACGCCGTACACCGCATCATGGCTGCGTCCATCGCTTTCACCGAGTAGGAAACCACTACGCCTGGATACTGCGGCAATCTCGCAGGCTCAGCCCCAGCGGCTCCCAATCCCATCCCGCGCTCGCGCCGCTGCCGGGCGCGAACGCCTCGGAAATCTGCGCCGGATCGCCCGAGCCGAGCGCGTCGACCCGCGTCGCAAACACCGCTTCCTTCTGCACGGCGTACTGCTGGGCGTCATTCCATGCGGCCGGATCCGGCGGCGATGCGTCGATCGCTTCCAGGACGCTGGCGGTCGTTGCCCATTCCGCGCGCAACGTCTCGAGTGCGTCGGTGGCCTGATCATCGACATCGATGGGCTCATCCTCAAGCACCTGCACCACGAGGTCGATATTGACATCGGCGAACGACTCGTAGTCAAGGTTCGCTCGCCGCTCGACGATCACTGCACAGGTCATCGCGGCCGTGGCGACGAAGTCATGCTGCTGCGGGTGTGGCCCGGGCTCGGCGGCGAGGCTTTCGCAGTCGCGCCCAGCGAGGTCCAACTCCGCGAGCGCAGCGGTGTACTGATCACCGGGTTGCGGTGGCGCGATGTATTCGTAGGACTCCAACGGCCACGTTTCGCCGGCGAGTTCAGCGAACATCTGGTAACGCTCGACCCGCAACTGCAGTGGGCTCACGACCTCGAGCCATGCCGCCGAGTCGTCGACCTCGTGCAGGTTTTCCAGTTCTGCCAGGAATTGCGCGGCACCGTTCTCGAGATCCTCACCCCACGTAGCCAGGTCGCTCACACTCGGTGTGTCGCCGCCCACGGCGGCGGCCA
Organism: Cumulibacter sp.; assembly: GCA_047975195.1. Classification (GTDB taxonomy): domain Bacteria; phylum Actinomycetota; class Actinomycetes; order Mycobacteriales; family Antricoccaceae; genus Cumulibacter. Next base: position 22,826 of record JBKEDB010000137.1, read on the forward strand.
GCACGTCAACGAGCGCTGCCTCTGCAGCTGTGAACGCCTCCGGGTCACGCTCGTTGAGGACCTCGGTGCACACCGCGGCGTACTCGTTACTGATCGCGGGCGTACTCGGCGGTGTGCTGGGACCTGGGGCACTGGTCGAGCCGCAGCCCACGAGTAGCGCCGTGAGCATTGCTCCGATCACGATCACTAGGCTGGACCGCTGTCGACACATGACCGATAGCCTACATTTTGCCGCCACGGCGACGTCAGGCCGCGATCGCCAGCGCGATCAGCACCGCAGGAGCGGCAAGCACAGCGACAGAGAAGGCGTACATCAACGCATCGAGAGCGCGCGGGGACGCGCTTGCGGTGAGCAGTCGCATCCGCGTGAGTGTGGCGCCCTTGCCCAATGATGCCCTCGGCGTACCCGGCGGCGCTGCGGTCGGCGTTTCGGTCCCGCCCGCGATACGGCGGCGATCAGAGCCATCGCTCGGTGCGCGACGATCGCCAGATTCGGACGTCACTACCTGGGTCGGGGCCTGCGCAAGTGCTACGAGCGCCCTGGCTAGCGGCACGGTGCCACCATCCCGGCGCGCTACGCGGTCGGCGAGCGCCTCGATGAGTAGTTCGACCTCACGCAAGGCTTGCGGCGCGCGAATCGGTGGCGGCGCCGCGCGATGCAGCACGCTGAAGAATTCCAGAACCAAGTCGTGCCGCTGATGAAGGTGGGTCCGCTCGTGTTCGAGAACGGCCTGCAATTCAGGGCCGCTGAGCCGGCTGATCGTCCCGTCGGTGAGCACGACAAGCCCACGTCGTCCGGGTACGCAGTACACGGTCGGGGTCTCGTGTGGCAGCACCCGGTATCCGCCGCCGGCGAGAACTTCATCGCGGCCGACGAGTTCAATCAATTCGCGGTGCCGCCGGCGCGCGGCGCGCACCCGCGTGCCGACGAGGTGCCCGTTGACCAGCAACGAGATCAGCACGAGCCCGCTGACAGCCACGGCCAGGATGTCGGCGGCAGGCCGAAAAGTCCCGTTCGCCGGCCCTAGTTCCAAGGCGGCGACCGGTGCCGCTGCTAGCGCTGCGGCGACACCGGCGAGCGCCACCGATTGCCAGGCGATGAGCGCCGGCATGGGTGCCCGCCGAAAGCCCACCCGTCGCGACATCATGCGCGGGGCGAAAGCGATCAGCACTACCGCGAGCGCAGCCAGCGCCAGGCCGTACATGCTCGGGTCACTCTTCGACGGCTGCGTGACGTTCGACGTCCGCCAGCGCGGTGCGCAACTCGTCGAGTTCAGCCGGTGACGCCTCATCGAGGAAGTGCAGGATTGCCACGCGGCGTTCGTCGCGATCGAGATCATCGAGCGGCCCACGCATCGCGCGCGCGGACACCTGCCCCCGCGACTGTGTCGGCAGATAGCGCCACGCGCGCCCGTCACGTTGACGACGCAGGAACCCCTTCTCGGCCAGTCGGCTCATCACCGTCATCACCGTCGTGTACGCGAGTTCGCGGCCGGTGAGTCGCTCAAGAACTTCACGCACCAGCATTCCGTCAGTTGGTCCATCCCACACGATGTCCATCGCGGCGCGTTCGAGTTCGCCAAGTTGGTGTCCCGCCGGACGTGGCATCGTCGACCTCCTTCGCACCGCTGACACCACTAGCGTACGGAATATGCTGGACCGGCAAGTTCCAGCACGCGATCGACGTGGTGAAGTCCATGTTCGCGATGCGTCACCATCACCACGGTCCGCTCCTGTGCTGCGGCGAAAAGGTCAGCCAACACCGCCTCGGCGGTGGGCAGATCAAGATGCGCGGTGGCCTCATCGAGCAGGATCACCGGCCGGTCGGCGATGAGGGCGCGGGCGATCGCGAGCCTCGCGCGTTCGCCCCCAGATACGCCTCGGCCGCCGAATCCCAGCCGAGTATCCAATCCTGCGGGCAGTTGCGCGAACCAGTCGCCGAGTCCGGCCAGGTGCAATCCAGCAACGAGCGGCCCATCACCGTCAGATCGCGCGTGATGCGCAAGCGCGATGCGCAAGTTCTCGCGAACGGAGGTGGCGAAAATGTGCGGTTCATCGTCCACCACGGCGATCTGGGCGCGCACGCGGTCGATCGGCATGGTGCGCACGTCCACCCCATCCAGATCGATGCGCCCATCGCGGGGATCTAGGTGGCGCGCCAGCACGGCCAGTAGCGTCGATTTCCCGGAGCCGTTGTCGCCGGTTATCGCGACCTTGCTGCCGGGCGGCAGGTCCAGGTCGATCGGGCCCACCGCGGTTCGTGCGTGTTCAGACCAGGCCGCAGTAACAGCTGACAGGCGAAGGTGCGGTGTGCCGTCGCCAACTACGGCGACGTCATTATCGACATCCGCGACGGCCGGAGGAAGCTGTAGTAGTTCCGCGAGTTGACGTGCACTGGCTGCCGCCCGCGCGCGGGCCGTCATGGCCTCAGCTAGCCCACCAAGCGTGTCCGCGAACGCCACCGGCACGAGGAGCAGCAGCGCTTTGATCTCGACGTCCAGGTCGGCGTCGCGCAGGATCAATGCAGTGACCGATGTCGCGATGCCTGTCAGGAGCAGGATGCCCGCAGCTGTCAACGCTTGCAGGCGTCCTTGCCTACTGAGCGCCGCTCTGAGCCGCCGTTGGGCATCCTCGAGTAGCTGCAGTGCGGCGTCCCGCCCGCCGATGGCCGCCAGTTCACCGGAGTGCGCCGCGATCAGACTGGATCGGCGACGAACGTCGGACCTAGCGATGGTGAGTTCGCGCTGACTGCTGTGCTGTGTTCGACCGACGATTCCCAACAGCAAGGCGGAGGCAATCAGAAACACGGCGAGCGCCGTCCCCGCCTGCGGCAACAGCGCGATTGTCAGCGCGAGGGCCGTCAGCGCGGCGATAACCGCAGCGCGTATCGGCACGCTCACCCGCACCGATGCGTCACTGACTTCACTCAAATCATCAACCGCACCGGCGAGGATCGCTGCGCGGTTGCGCTGGCCGAGTCGGGCTGGAGTGAGCGGGACAAGGCGCTGATACATCCATACGCGGGCGCGCGCCAACTGTGCCAGCGCTGCGTCGTGGGAGGTCACGCGCGAGGCGTACCCGAAGGCGACCCGCGCCATCCCGAACGCGCGCACCCCCACGATCGCGACCATCAGCGTCAGGATCGGCGGCTGTTGGGCCGCCCGCACGATCAACCATCCCGATGTCGCGGTGAGCGCGATCCCTGATATGGCCGCCATCGCCGCAAAGATCGACGGACGCCATTGGCGCGGGTCACGACTCACCGACCGCAGGAAGGCCGGCACATCGCGTGGCGCATCGGTCATCATCGTGTCCTCATACGCGCTCGAGTTCGCGCGCCGTCCACGCGAGATCCACCCGCGCGTCGGCGCGCACGATCAGATCTGGATGGTGTGTCGCGACAACGACGGTCCGAGTTTTTGCCAGGTCGCCGATAATCGCGTGCACGAGATCTAACGAGACCGGATCCAGGTGGGCACTCGGCTCGTCAAGCAGTACGACGGGAGCCACCGATAGCAGCGCGCGGGCCAGCACGACGCGGGTGCGCTGCCCCGCCGACAGTCCGAATCCGTCATCACCGATCGTCGTGTCGAGCCCGTCCGGCAACGCCGCGATGAGCGTAGCGAGGTCGACTCGCTCGATCACCTGATCCAACTGCCCTCGGCGCGCTACCGGCGCACCGAGAAGCAGGTTCTCGCGCAGCGTTCCGGACCAGAGAAACGGTCGCTGCGTCACCAGGTGCACCTCACCGCCTCGGCTGATCGCACCACTGTCTGGTTCACGTAGCCCGGCGAGCACCTCCAATAGCGTCGTTTTCCCACTGCCTGAGGGGCCGGTGATCGCCAGCAGCCCACTGCCGAGGTCGATGTTGATCGCCGCGAGCACCGGCTGCGCCGATCCCGGATATGCATAGGCAATGTCCGTTGCTTGCAGCGTCGGTGCGCCTTCCCGCCGAGTCTCGATCCTCGGCTGATCGTCGATCTGACGAAGGATGTCTTCGATGGCCACAGCACCATCGGCAGCTGCGTGAAATTCGGCCCCGACCCGGCGCACCGGCCAGTACGCCTCGGGGGCGAGCAGAATCGCCAACAGCCCGACCTCCAGGTCGAGGTGCCCATACACCAGCCGTAGCCCTACGGTGACAGCGACAATCGCGACACAGATCGTCGCCAACAGTTCGAGTGCCGCCGAGGACATGAAGGCGATGCGCAACGTGCGCACGCTAGCGCGGCGATGCTGATCGCTGACCGTACGGATCGTCTCGACTTGACGGTGCGCCCGCCCGTACCCGACGAGGGTGGGCAGCCCCTGGACGACATCCTGGTAATGCCCGGCAAGATCGCGCAGCGTTCGCCACCGTGCCTGGGTGTGATCGCGAGTGCGCATTCCGATGATCGCAGCGAAGAGGGGAAGCAGAGGCACCGTCAGCGCGACGATTCCCGCGCTGGGCAGATCGACGAACGCAAGCGTGATGATCGTCAGTAGCGGCACGGTCGCGGCACCAACGAGCGCGGGGAGATACCGGGCGACGTATGGCTCGAGCGACGTCGGCGCCTGACTCGCCAACGTCGCCGCCTCGCCGGCACCCGTGGGTGCGCCGGCGGGACCGCTCAGCCACGCCGCGAGCAGCCGCCGGCGTAGTCGCGTCTGCACCGTGGCACCCGCTCGCGCCGCCGCCCACTCCTGCGCGCCGACGCACACGGCGCGGGCAGCGAACGCCCCAGCAGCCAATGCTGCCGCGAGGACAACTCGATCAGCCGGCTCTCCTCGCGCGACGGCGCTCAGCAACGAAGCGAGCGCGAACGCCGTCACGATCGTCGCGATTCCTTGCAGGACACCGATTGCGCCGAGCATAATCAGCGGGCCCCGCACTTCCGGCGCCGCACGCAACAATCGCGGATCGAATGGTTTCATTCGCCCACTGGTCCTGTCGCCGCCGGGATGTGCTGGGTGCCGATCCGCTTGCGGAAGACCCAATACGTCCACGATTGGTACAGCACAACGACCGGCGCAAAGACCACCGCAACCCAGGTCATGATCTGCAGCGTATACGGCGTGCTCGCCGCGTCCGCCGCGCTGAGCGACCACTGCGGATTCGGCGCGCTGGGCATGACCTCGGGGAATAGCATCGTGAAGTACGCCGCGACGACCAACCCGATGGCCGCGAATGTGCTGGCGAATCCTCGACCCTCACGGCCGCGCGCGTTGTAGAGAAGAGCGGAAATCAAGGCGACGACGACGGAGCCGCTCAGCATCCAACTGGCCGTCGTTCCCGTCCGCATGCCGAGCCACACCAGCAGGATGCTGGTCAACGCGAGCGCCAGGATGCCGAACCTACTAGCGATCCGCCGGGCATCCTGGCGAATCTCCCCCGTCGTCTTCAGCGCCACGAACAGTGCACCGTGGGCGAGGAACGCCGCGGCAAACGTCGCGCCGCCGAGCAGGGCCAACGGGTTGAGCAGGGTAAGCAGACCGCCCGCGTATTCATGGTCCGCGTCAAGGGGAACCCCCGCGACGATATTGGTGAGCGCGACACCCCACAGTAGCGCCGGCAGGTAAGACCCCACAGTGATCGCGACGTCCCAGCGCGCGCGCCATCGCACCCCGTCTCGCTTGTGCCGATAATCGATGCCGACGTTTCGGATGATCAGCGCGACGAGGATGAGCAGCAATGGCAAGTAGAAACCGCTGAACAGGGTCGCGTACCACTCCGGAAACGCGGCAAACATCGCACCCGCGGCGGTCAGCAACCACACTTCGTTGCCGTCCCAGACCGGACCAATCGTGTTCAGCAAGACTCGCCGTCGCTGATTTCGCTCGTGCTCGTCGCGCCCGCGACCGAGCACCGGAAGCAGCATGCCGACGCCGAAGTCGAAACCTTCGAGAACGAAGTAGCCGGTCCACAGCACGCCGACAATCACGAACCACACTGTGACGAGATCCATCGGGACTCCTTTCCTAGTGGGCGTTGCTCAGTAGGCGAACGCGAGCGGAGCGTCGTCGTCGGCATCGTCGGGTGTCGCCGGTTCGGTAAACGGCTCAACGCCCTTGCGTACGTAATCCCGGAACAGTTTCAGTTCGATGGCGGCGAGGACGGCATACAGCACGGTGTAGACGCCCATCGAAATGAGTACCTCTGTGGCGGTCGTTCCCGGCGATACACCGGACTGCGTGGTGAACACGCCGTAGACCACCCAAGGCTGGCGCCCCATCTCGGTGAAGATCCACCCGAAGCTGTTCGCGAATATTGGCGCGAACGGCGTCAGTACGGCGATCGCGCCGATCACTCGACCAGTTGGAGGTAGCGCACCCTTCCGCGTCACCCATAGCACGAGCGCTGAGGCGGCGGTCGTAGCAAAGCCCAGACCCATCATCAGCCGGAACGACCAATAGGACATTGGGACGTTCGGCGTGTAGGCCGAATCGTAGGTGCGCGAGTCAGGATCTCCGCCGTACTGTTCGATGTACTGCTCGCGAAGGTCATATATACCTTCGATCTCGGCGTTCCAGTCACCCTTGCCTAGGTAACTCAGCAGTCCGTGAACCTGAATCCAATGCACGGCGTTCTCGCCGTTGAGGTCACCGGTCGAGAATACCGAGAACGGCGCGGTGGTCGAGGTTTCGTAGTGCGCCTCGGCCGCAGCCATCTTCATCGGCTGGACCTCAGTCATGATCTTGCCCTGAATGTCCCCGGTGACGATGATGCCGACACTGGCGACCAGGCAGACCAGCGCGCCGGCGCGTGCCGCCCGCCGGTAGATCGGGACATCCGCCAGTGATTCGTTCTCCGCAGCGGAATCCACGCTCGACTCTTGTCCTGCGGACTCGGGAACCCGTGCGGCGTCGAGGATTCCCCGCCTCGCATTCCACAGCCCAACGCCCATCACGACGGCTCCGCCGACCATGTACGAGGCGAACGCAACGTGCGGAAAGGTGACGAGTTGGACCTTGTTGGTCAGTATCGCTACAAAGTCCGTCATCTCGGCACGACCGGTCACCTCATTCAGCCGATAACCGACGGGATTCTGCATGAACGAGTTGGCCGACAAGATGAAGTATGCCGACAAGAGAGTGCCGATATGCACAATCCACATACAGGCGGCGTGCAGCCGCTCCGGGATACGCCCCCACCCGAAGATCCACAGACCAAGGAAGGTGGATTCGAGGAAGAACGCGAGCAACGCCTCGAGAGCCAATGGCGCGCCAAACACATCGCCGACGAATCGGCTGTAGTCCGACCAGTTCATTCCGAACTGGAACTCTTGGACGATGCCGGTAACGAGGCCGAGCGCGAAGTTGATCGTGAAGAGCTTGCCGAAGAACTTCGAGAGCCGTAACGCGTCCTCGTCACGTTTACGTACCCATTGAGCGTGGTAGTAGGCCACGATCGCCGACAGTCCGATCGTCACCGGCACGAATAAGAAGTGATAAACGGTGGTGATGGCGAACTGCCAGCGCGCGAGGTCGGTCGCATCCATGCGAACTCCCGGTAAGACAGGGCTTGCTTACTACGGTCAGTAGTAGATACTACACATCGTAGTAATTTATCGCCGTGGCCCGTGTTGCCAGCCGAGGCGCCCTCGTCGAATGCGGATTATCCTGGTGGATTGCAGCCCGACCCGAGAGGATGCGCCGATGACCGGTGGACCGCTGATCGTCCAGTCCGACAAGACGTTGTTGCTGGAAATCGACCACGAGCAGGCGCAAGCGTGTCGACTGGAGATTGCCGCGTTCGCCGAATTGGAACGCTCCCCCGAACACGTGCACACCTACCGGCTGACGCCGTTGGGCCTGTGGAACGCGCGAGCCGCCGGTCACGACGCCGAGCGGGTGGTCGATGCACTGGTTCGCTACTCGCGCTTCCCTGTCCCGCAATCCCTGCTCGTCGACATCGCCGAGACGATGGATCGCTACGGTCGGCTGCAACTGCAGAAACACCCCTCACACGGGCTGGTGCTAGAAACGACCGACCGCGCCGTCCTCGAAGAGGTGCTACGCAACAAGAAGATCCAGCCGATGATCGGCGCCCGGATCGACGAGGACATCGTCTCAGTGCATCCATCTGAGCGCGGTCGCCTCAAACAAGCCCTGCTGAAGATCGGTTGGCCCGCAGAGGACCACGCTGGGTACGTCGACGGCGAAGCCCACCCGATCGAGCTCGTGCAGGACGACTGGTCGCTGCGCGATTACCAACAGCAGGCCGTCGATGGCTTCTGGGCCGGCGGATCGGGAGTCGTCGTACTCCCTTGTGGCGCCGGCAAAACGATGGTCGGCGCGGCAGCAATGGCTCAGGCGAAAGCTACGACGCTCATCCTGGTCACCAACACCGTCGCCGGGCGGCAATGGAAACGAGAGCTCATCGAACGCACCTCCTTGACCGAGGAGGAGATCGGCGAGTACTCCGGCGAGAAGCGCGAAATACGACCGGTGACCATTGCGACGTATCAGATCATGACCACGCGCCGTAAAGGCCAGTACATGCACCTGGACCTGTTCGACTCGCGTGACTGGGGGCTCGTGGTGTACGACGAGGTCCACTTGCTACCCGCACCGATCTTCCGGCTCACCGCTGACCTGCAGTCACGCCGACGGCTCGGACTCACCGCGACGCTCGTGCGCGAGGACGGCCGCGAGGGCGATGTGTTCTCCCTGATTGGGCCCAAGCGGTACGACGCGCCGTGGAAGGACATCGAGGCGCAGGGCTGGATCGCGCCCGCCGTGTGCGGCGAAGTGCGAGTGACGCTCACCGATGCCGAGCGGATGACGTACGCGACGGCGGAAGCCGAGGAGAAGTATCGACTGGCGGCGACCGCGCGCACCAAACTCCCAGTGGTCAAGAAACTGGTAGAGAAGCACGCCGAGGAGCAGACGCTGGTTATCGGTGCCTACCTGGACCAACTCGATGAAGTCGCCGAGCACCTCGGCGGAGTACCCATCATCCAGGGCAAGACACCGAACAAGGAACGCGAGCGGCTCTTCGACCAGTTCCGCACCGGCGAGTTACGAGTCCTGGTGGTCAGCAAGGTCGCAAACTTCTCCATCGATCTGCCGGAGGCCTCGGTCGCGATTCAGATCTCCGGAACGTTCGGATCTCGGCAGGAGGAAGCGCAGCGGCTGGGACGAGTCCTACGGCCTAAGGCCGACGGGAAGCAGGCACATTTCTACACGGTCATCAGTCGGGACACGATCGATGCCGATTACGCCGCACACCGACAGCGGTTCTTGGCCGAGCAGGGTTACGCGTACACAATCGTGGACGCTGACGACGTGATCTCCGGACCGCTGCCGTTGGCGAACAGCGATGTTGATGCCGACCTCTCAGCCGACCTGTCGGCCGATCTTGATCGCGACGACGATTAGCTGCCCACCATCGACCCCAACCGAGCCCGACGCCTGCGGGTACGGGAGGTTCCGCTACCGCGGACCTGACGGGCACGCGCGGGTGGTGGCCGCGCACATCTTCGGGTGGGAATGCGCGCAACCACCCGGAGCGCCGTGGGATGAGGTTCTCGTACGTATACACGAATGCGACCACACTCGCATGGGGGCGCTGCTGCGCGCTCGATCGGAGAAGTCTGCCGCTCGAATGGCGTCCCTTGGATAGTGCCGCTGTCTCCACCTCCGTTACGAGGTCAACCTGGGCGGTGAATCTCTAGCAGCGGGCCAACATCGGTGGCGACCCCTTCCATGCTGTTGCGCGCCACCAGTAGCGCCAGTATCTGTTCGGGTCGCTGGTGCGGGTCTGTGCGGCGTCTCGACAGCTCACGTATTGCGCGAAGCCCAGCTTCAGGATGCGCAGCAACTGTGTGAGCTGCGAACTCTGCAGGCGGAACGACCTCGATGCTCGCTTCAGCCAGCACCTCCGCTGTATCGAACCCGGCGCGCCTGTCGTCCGTGACGATCGCATCGGCCTTACCGATAATGGCCGCATGGGCGACGTGTCCGTCATCTTCGTCGCGCAGGCCGTAGTCATAGTTGCGGTCTTTCGGGGCCGCAATCTCCGACCCTGGAAATGCTTGCCTCATCTGCGCAAAGAGTCGCTGCCTACGAGACTCGCTGGACTGGATCCTGCGTTTGCGATCGAGCCCGGCAAGCACGTAATCCAGTTCGTAGAGAATGCCCGAACCCCATAGCGGAGCGTATGCTTGCTCGGCCGCGAGTTGCAGCAGGAAGTCGCGCTGGAGACTTGGCACGAGCGCACAGGTGTCGAGGACAGCGCGAAACATGCGTTTTGTCCCGCCCCTGTCCGATCAACGTGTGCGTCGCGCCTCGGCAAGTAACGCACTGGCGTCGTCCTCGTCGATGTCCTCGAACGCTGCCGAGCTGTCCGTGATGAACTGGTTGCGCCTTTCGCGGAGTTGTTCGCGATACGCGAGCACATCTGCCAGGCGGAGCTTTCGCCGCGTAGCGCCTGGGATGTGGGCAGGCAATTCATCATCGTTGATGAGACGCACGATCGTCGGTCGGCTGAGGCCAAGAATCTCGGCAGCCTGCTGCGTAGAGATCTCCTGGTCGCGCGCCAGGATGCTGACCGACTGTCCGCGGCTCAAGGCAGCGACAACCCCCTTGAGGATCTCGTACACCTGCTCAGTGAGCTCCACCCGATCACCCTCACCCGCGCCAGCCAGGAAAAACGCCGGCTCAGGAACAATCCCATAGCGCTCTTCATGCCGCTCGATGAAGCTGAGGACCTCCGCCAACTTCTCCGCATTGCCAGGCTCAGGGCTAACAACGCCCGAAACTACAGCGCTCACTCGTCCCACCTCCTCGCCAATTCAGGATGACCCACCCACCATAACGTAATTACGAAAGTTACGAAACTTATCCGGTAGTCGGATGGCTCCGAACGTCAGTCGACGGGCGCACCACGATTTGCGAGGGTGTATTGCTGGCACGCAAGATCTTGGATAGCGCAACCTACCAAGACACACCACAATCTTGGCACCATGACCAACGAGGCCACGATGACGCTCGAGGAATGACTGAAAGTCAAGACCGTCGGGCGTGGCCTGAGCCCGCACACTCCGCGCGCCTTCCGCGCCGACTGAGGTCCGGTCGATGACCGCGCGGAGCCAGATCAGGCGCGTTCGGACTCGGATTCGGCTTCGCTCTCCCACCGAGCCAGCGAGTCAACAAGGTCACGCTCGCCATCGAAGGACTGGTCCATCTCCAACGCCGGGAACGAGTGCGCCGGGAAACTGACCGGCTTGGCCGGGATACCGGCGACCGTGACGTGCGGCGGAACCGGATCAAGCACGACGCTGCCCGCACCGATCTTGGCGCCATCGCCGACCTTGATGTTGCCGAGCACCTTGGCGCCGGCGCCGATCATCACGCCCCGCCCGATCTTCGGGTGGCGATCGCCGTCTTCCTTGCCCGTGCCACCGAGAGTGACCTCGTGCAACATGGAGAAGTCGTCGTCCACGACGGCCGTCGCGCCGATGACGACGCTCGTGGCATGGTCGAACATGATGCCCTTGCCGATTCGCGCCGCTGGATGGATGTCAACCGCGAATACTTCGGAAATGCGCCCCTGCAGGTACGACGCGAGCGACTCACGCCCACTCAGCAGCAGCGAGTGTGCGACCCGGTACGCCTGAAGCGCCTGAAAGCCCTTGAAGTGCAGCAGCGGCGAACTATAACCGCGGCATGCCGGATCACGAGTGGCTACCGCTTGAAGGTCGGCAATGAGCGCACGCTCGAGTTCGGGATCAGCAAACGCCTCACGAGTCAGCGCGGCGACCTGTTCGGCCGATACGTAGGCGGCGGCAAGTTTCGCGCCGAGCACGGCGGCGAGCGCTGCGGGCAGCGAGTCATGCCGCAGGATCAACTCGGTCAGGTGAGCGCGCAGAACGGGCTCTTCATGGGCGTCCCGCGCAGCTTCACGCTGAATTTGCGCCCACACCTCATGGTCGGAAACGGGGGTCATGGCAGTCCTCTGTTGGGTGCGAATCTGAATTCTTCTGCGCCCGAGCACCGGACGCGTCCGCTAGCAACAGAGAGCGCTGCTCACCCGCAATAGGTCCACATGACGACGGCTGAACGCGTACTCGAAAGCCACCGTTCTCGCCTCCCTCACACGACTACCTTCACGAACTCAACACCAGCCACGTGGCGTCTATTCCCTGCCTACCATCGTCGCATGGAGTCGACACGCCTGCTGGACCTCTGGACACCGTACGCCGGTGACGATGAACTCGCGAGCGCAGAGTGGAGTGATTTGATCGAGCGCTGGAGCGAACCGCACCGCGCGTATCACAACCTGGAGCACCTGTTGCTCATGCTCGAGTTACTGGCGGCGCAAAACGCGCACCCGTACACGATGCTGGCGGCGTGGTACCACGATGCGATCTACGACCCCACGTCGTCCACCAACGAGACCGACAGCGCCGACCTCGCCCGCGAATCGCTCAACAGACTCGGCCACGCAGACGCGACGGACCGGGTTGGCGACCTCGTTCTACTCACCGCGGCGCACGCGAACCCACCCGATGACGAAGCCGCCCTGCTGTTGGACGCCGACCTCGCGATTCTCGGTCAGTCGCCCGCGATCTACCTGCGGTACGTCGAAGGGGTACGCGCCGAGTACTCGCATATCGGCGATGACGACTTCCGCGCAGGCCGCAGCAAAATCCTGCGCGATCTACTGGAGCACGAGCGACTGTTTCAACACCCTGCATTTCGACATCTGGAAGATCCGGCTCGCTCGAACATGACAGCCGAACTTACGGTGTACGAGGCGAGAGAACCGCTCGGCGACAACTAGCGCAAATGCTTGGGCGCCCGCAGCCCCGCACTCCGCAACAGCCGAACGATGTCGCGGGATGACACCGGCACGGCGCCGTACGCCACGACCTCATCCCAGCGATTCTCGGGGACGTCGTAGTGGTCGCCGTCAAATGCCTGTTCCGGGATGCTCAGCGCGCGGGCGGCGGCATGTAACTCATCAAGCGTGCTGTCAGCGATCAAATGCGCCCACATTCTGTCTCGCCACGGCCAAATCGGGCGATCGACATACAACCCCATATTGCTACCTTATCGCGGCGCATATCCGCAACATCGATTCCAGCCGCACGACCGCCGCCACGGTCGCCAGTCTCAAATTTTGAGACGTTTGGCGTCGCAGGTGACCCCTAGCGAATCGATCTGTACGCTATGCGCACCGCGTGCTAGGCGGTTCCCGGCTCAGATATCGGAACGGTGAAATTTGACAGCGATGTCGAACGGATACTGGTCACGCGGCGGTGGCGTAAGCCACTATTCTTTGAGCCCCAGTCCTCCACTGGGGCTCAGTTAATCCGACAACATCACCTACCCGGTCGCGCGGTAAGCGACTGGAACCAATCGGGGGAGGCCCGTGCTAAGCATCAATGACGTCTCCGTGCGCTACGGCAGGTCAGTCCAGGCCCTGCGCAACGTGAGTTTCGACGTGCCCGAGGGTGAGGTGGTCTGTGTTCTCGGCGGAAACGGAGCTGGCAAGTCGACGTTGCTTCGCGCTATCTCGGCGACGCTGAAGCTGCACCGCGGCACGATCACCTCGGGCAACGTCTCGTTCGACGGACAGCGGATCGATCGCATGGATCCCGCCCGCATCGTCGAGCGCCAGGTTATTCAGGTCCCCGAGGGTCGGCAGATCTTCGGGCGCATGAGCGTCGACGAGAACCTCCGAGCCGGCGGTCTGACCGCGAATCCAAAACGCCGCGAGGCGGCGCGCGACCGGATCTACTCACTGTTCCCCCGCCTTCAGGAGCGTTCGAAACAGCCGGCTGGCCTGCTGTCCGGTGGTGAGCAACAGATGCTCGCAATCGGTCGCGCGATGATGACTGAGCCCAAGGTGCTGCTGCTCGATGAGCCCTCGCTGGGCCTGGCCCCGCAGTTGATCACCCGGATCGGACAGATCGTCACGATGATCAACGAGGAGTACGGCACGTCGATCCTGCTCGTGGAGCAGAACGCGGCGATGGCCCTTCGCGTCTCGCACCGGGCCGTCGTACTCGAGGTCGGCCACCTCGCGCTCCAAGGCAAGTCAGCCGACCTGGCTAATTCAGAAGATGTCCAGCAGCTATATCTGGGCGGGCACGGCAGCAGCGAGGAGACCGAAGCTGCCGAGCAGCGCATCAAGAACCGGCCGCCTCGCCGCAAGCTCGGGGTGTGGACCGGATGACCGAGAAAGAACCCATGTCAGCACAGAGCCAGCTCGATCCGACGATCAGCAGTGCAACTCGCGAGGCCACCAAGGCCCGCGGCGTGCCTCCGCTGGTGGTCGACGACGTCAGCGTGCACTTCGGCGGTATCGTCGCCCTCGATCACGCCAGTTTCACCATTCAGCCAGGTACCATTCACGCTCTCATCGGCCCGAACGGCGCCGGCAAGTCGACCTGCTTCAACGCGATCACCGGCGTGTACAAGGTCAAGAACGGCAGCGTGAAGTTCGGTGAGCACACGCTCACCGGAATGCACCCGAGCAAGATCGCCGGCATCGGAGTCGGGCGCGCCTTCCAGAACCTCTCGCTGTCGCCTACCTCCACGGTGCTCGATAACGTCATGCTCGGGCGCTATCACCTGACGAAGGGCGGATTCTTCTCATCCGCGCTACGTCTGCCCTGGACCATGAAGGAAGAGCGGCGACATAAAGAACGCGCCGCCGCAATCTGTGAGTTCCTCGGCATTGCCCACCACCTAGACGATGCCGCCGGCGTGCTCTCTTACGGCAACCAGAAGCGTGTGGATATCGCGCGCGCGTTGGCGACCGAGCCAAAGTTGCTGATGCTGGACGAGCCCGCCGCGGGTATGAACAGTTCGGAGACGGCCGAACTCGCCGACCTCATCGAGGACGTACGCGACGAAATCGGCGTCTCGATCATGCTCGTAGAACACGACATGAGCCTCGTCATGGGCGTCGCCGACCACATCACGGTGCTTGACTTCGGCAAGCGCATCGCGGACGGCGCCCCTTCGGAAGTACAGAACGACCCGGCCGTCATCCGCGCGTACCTCGGTGCCGCGGAGGACGAGGTCGACTCCACAGAAACGGATGACGTGAACCTCTCTGCCACCCACGAAGGCGAGGCTGACCGATGAGCACATTCCTTCAGGTCCTCATCACCGGCCTGGGCCGCGGCGCGGTATACGCGCTGCTCGCACTCGGCTTCGTGTTGATCTACAAGGCGACCGAGGTCATCAACTTCGCGCACGCCTCCCTCGCCCTCGTCGGCGGATACATGGTGTTCGTGCTCGAACCACACATCGGCTGGTTCCCGGCCGCCATCGGCGGTATTCTCTGCGCCGGCGTCCTCGCGCTGATCATCGAGCGCGTTCTCATCAATAACGCCAAACTGGCCGCGCACGACTCGTTAGCGATCATGACGATCGGTTTGGATACGATCTTGTTCACCGAGATCATCCGGCGACTAGGCGTGTCGGATAACCCGAACCTGTTCCCATCGATTTCCCCCATCAAGATCGGCGCCGTGAGCATCCAGGGCATCTACCTGGCGAGCATCATCACCGCACTGATTTTGATCGGCGTATTCATCACGATCTTCCGCAAGACCAATTGGGGCACGGCGATGCGCGCCCAGTCGGAAAACAAGGAAGCCGCTTCGCTGATGGGCATTCGCTCGGGTCGCGTGACCGCGTCGGCCTGGTTTATCGGCGGCATGCTGGCCGGCGTCTCGGTGCTCTTCGTCGCGTCGCCGTCCTTCGCAGGATCCGGCCTTTCGGCCACGACACACTCGATCTTGCTCGTCGCATTCCCCGCCGTCGTCATCGGTGGTTTGAGCTCGATCGAGGGTTCCATCGTCGGTGGCGTGATCGTGGGCCTGACCAACTCGTTCGGCGAGTTCTACGTCGACAAGTTGTTCGCGACGGTCGCTGTGTACGTCGTGATGGTCCTCGTGTTGTTCTTCAAGCCCTCTGGCCTCTTCGGAAAGGTGGAGCAGCGTCGTGTCTGATACCAATACCGCGACTCCCGACCTGGGCGACCTGTCCTCCGATGAGGACATTAAGAAACTCGTAGCACCATCCACCTGGCGGCGCTGGCGGCTGCCGATTGGCATGCTGATCTACGCGATCGTCATGTTCATGGCGCCGCTATATCTGTTGCCCGCCGACCTGTCCAACGGCCAGGCGGTCATGGCAGCCGCAGTCGGCGGCTTCGGTCTGACCATGTTGCTCGGCCAGGCCGGCCTGCTGTCGCTGGCCAACGCCGCGTTCATGCTGATCGGCGCGATCTCGTACACCGTGTTCGCGGCCGAGTCCGATTACATGGTGAACACCGACGGCGTCGAGGAACTTCAGCACTTCGGATTCGGCCTCCCGCCCATCATCGCGCTGATTCTGGCCATTCTCGTCGGCGGCATCGTCGGAGCTCTATTCGCGCCGATTTCCAGCCGCGTGAAGGGCATCTACCTCGGTCTCGCGTCCATCTCGCTGGTCTACATCATGTTCTTCGTGTCGAAGAAACTGCCGGCGCTGGCTGGGCACGCCTCCGGTCGCACGGTGCCGGACTTCAACTTGTTCGGCTTCAGCGTCAACCCGGCTGAGGGCGTACCGGACCTGTTCGTCATGAATGTCGAGATCGGTCGGTCCGAAAGGCTGTGGTGGCTGTACGCGATCCTGATGGGTATCGCCTACGTGCTCGCCCGCGGCGCGATCAACGGCCGAATCGGTCGTGCGTGGCGCGCGATTCGCGATAACGACGCGATGGCCACGGTGATGGGCGTGAACGTACCGCGCACCCGCATGATGGCATTCGTTATCTCCTCGTCGTACGCCGCGCTCGCTGGGGTCATGTCGGTCTGGCAGCTGCAACTACTGACACCAGACGAATCTGCGGAGCAAGGGAAGTTCTCACTGCTCACGTCGATCTCATACCTCGCTCTGGTCGTGATCGGCGGTATGGGCTCACTGCTCGGCGCGGTCATCGGCGCGTTCATTGTGTTCGGCATGCCGCCGATCCTGAACGCCATGATGCAGAGCGGTGGCGCGGCTGCAACCAGCGGCACGGCGTTCTCCCCGACGGTCATTGCGACGTTCATCTACGGTGCGCTGATCGTGTTGATCATCATGTTCGAACCCCGAGGGTTCGCCGGTATCGGCGATCGACTATTGGGACTCTTCTCGAAGAAATCCTCGCGTACGGCGAGCCGATCCGCCCGGGACGACGCCGACACATCTCACGGCGCAGCGACGTCGAGCAACGCCGCAAACTCGAACGGCGGCTCGAATGACGCGCCTCCCAACGGGCGAGAACCGTAAGCGCGAACGTTGAGCATACAACTGAATACGCGTAGCGGTGGGGCCGTCCAGCAGTTGCTGGATGGCCCCACCGTGTATATGCCGCGTAGAGCGACCCAGCCAGCCTCGGCGGTTGCGTAGCTCCGACGGCGCCCGAGAGATCTGGGCGCTGCCGTAGGTGCTCGCGCTTCATTGTCGAGGCATCCCACATCGTGGCGAGGTGTGCGCATCGCGGCCGACAGCGCTCTACAGGCCCCGCAAGACTACGACTTTGACACGAACGTAAACCATCGTTGATTTCGGATATCGATGTGACCCCCATCTCGTTACTCTCCAGTTGCCCAGCATCGTGGAGAGGAGTGGCGTGAGCGGTCGCACGATTCAGCGTCGTCGGTCTCGCGCCGCGCTCGCGGGATGTGACACGGAGCCCCGGAAGACTCCGGTGGTGGCGGCGTCGCCGATGCCAACGAGGCTGCTGGTCTTCGGCCGGCAGATCAGCGTCGGCGCCACTCCCCTTCCACGCCAAGAGAACATGACCCAGTTGGGCCAGAAAGAACAGGGAAGCAATGCAGAAGAAGATCACTGTCGCGGCAGCCGGCATCACCGCGCTCGCGCTGACCATCACCGGTTGCTCGACCAAGGCCAGCGACGACAACGGCGGCGGTGGTAACAGCGGCAGCGGCGACGTCAAGGCCGACATCGGCGTCACCGACGACACCATCACGCTCGGCTCGCTGGCCGACCATTCCGGTGTTTTCAAGGTGCTCTCGCTCGCGTTCACCGCCGGTCAGAACATTTGGGCCGATGACATCAACGACGACGGCGGAATCTGCGGACGGCAGATCGAGATCCTGGAAAAGGACACCGGCTACGAGGTCGACAATGCGGTGCCGCTGTACGAGGAGATCAAGCCGGACGTCGTGGGCATCATCCAGATGGTTGGATCGCCGATCCTCGCCGCGCTCAAGACCCGAGTCATCCAGGACAAGATGATCGTCTCCCCCGGATCGTGGGCGTCGGTAAACCTGGATGCACCCGAAGTCATGATGGTCGGTCAGACCTACGACGTCGAAATGATCAATGGACTCACCTGGCTGATGGAAGAGGGTGAGATCGCCGAAGGCGACAAGATCGGCCACATCTACACCGATTCCGAGTACGGCCAGAATGGCCTGATGGGCTCGAAGTACTTCGCCGAACAGCACGGCCTGGAGGTTATCGAGGCACCGATCGGCGGCACTGATACCGATGTGACCGCGACCATCACAAAGATGAAGTCCCAGGGCGTGACCGCGATCGCGATCACCACGCCGCCAGCCGCGGTGTCCTCGACCGCCGTACAGAACGTGGCGCAGAATCTCAACGTGCCAATCATCGGCAGCAACCCGACCTTCTCGCCGACCATGTTCGACGATGAGACGGTGACCGAAGGCTTGAAGCACTACCACCTGATCTCCTCGGTCGCCCCCTTCGGCGCCGACAATCCGCTGGCGGAGCACGTTGCCGAGAAGTACGCCGAGATGACCGACGAGGACCCGAACATCGGCGTGATGCAGCAGTACGTCACCTCGCTCGCGTGGCAAGCGGTGTTGGAGCAGGCGTGCGAGGACGGCGACCTGACCCGCGACGGCCTCCTGGCTGCCAAGGAGAAGGTCGACCAGGTCGACTCTCAGGGCCTGGGTGGCGCACTGGACTTCACCGTTCCTGGCGCGCCGTCCAGCCGCGAGACCTACATCCTGGCCGCTGACCCCGACGCACCCGATGGGTTGTCGGTGGCCGCCGACCTGTTCTCCTCCGAGGACGCCCAGGCGTACGTGGCTCCGCACCAGGAGTAGCGAACGCACGGCAAGACCGACAGGATCTGGCCTGCGGCATAGTTTCGCTCGATCGAGCGTTGGTGAACCCGCCGCCGAGGCTCAGTTGTGGATGCGAACCTCAATATCGCGACCGAGGCGGATGAAGAACAGTGCGGCAGCTGACAACGCGATAATGCCGGCGGCAATCCCCAACCACACACCGGCGCCGTATTCGTGCGTCACAGAATCATCCGAGAAAGTGACGGCCTCGAGCGCCACAAGGCTGGGCACAACGAAAACTGCGCCGAGCACTCCGGCGCAGAGCATCCCGAACGCGTCGCAGCGCAGACTACGCCCGATCCACGCCACGATCGCACCGCCGAGGGCGCACGCCAACACCAGGATGAACAGGATCAGGCCGATCGGCAGCAGTGCGGACTGAGTCCCATCCAGAGTCGTCGTGGACGCGGCGCCATGTATCCAGAAAGTGAACACCACCTCCATGTCACCGTCGGGCCCGATGCTCTGCCGTTGGCGCTGCGTCGGCCAGATAAGCGCGAGCGCACCAAGTACGACGGCGAATAGCGTCAGCCCGACCGCGATCGACGGCGCCCGGCGCACCGGACGCGCGCCAACGGCGGCGACATGCGGAGCTGAGGCCATCGGATTCTCGGCGCCGGTGTGCGGCGGTGCACTCGCAGACCCGCCGGCGTGCTCGGCGCTGCCGCGGCCCCCGGACGCCGCTCCCGGAGCGGTTGGCGGGCTCGTCGGACCTGGCCGCTGCTGACCGGGCGTGTCGTACTTCGGACCGTAGGCCCCGTGATCATGCCGCGCCGCCATCGCAGCCTCCCAATCTGAGGGTCTCTATCGGAACATACCTAGCAGCGCGTCCAGGTTGGAGGAACGAGCGGAACATCGACACCCGATCGACACACCACGGCACGCTGCTCAGCTCGGCAAGTTCATCGACGACCCCCGTCAGATCCGCCTGCACGCGGGAGCGCGCGAGAGTCACATGGGGTGTGCTGTGCACAGAGGCCAAGCGAGTCCAGGACCGCAGATCGCAGTCAACGGCGGCGTACAGCACTTTCGCCATCCACACGTGCGGAAAGCAGCCTGCCCCGCGAAGGCGCACGTTAAAGGGATCGAGTCCCGCGCACCGATCACGCCAATGCTCAATCTGGCGGTCAGCTTCTCGTTCACCGCATTCGCCAAGGAAGCGGACAGTTACGTGCAGATTGTCGGCGCGCACCCAGCGCAGGTCAGGGCGGATCTCGCGCATAACATCGAGGCGCTCATAGAGCGCAGCAACGATGTCGGCCGGTGGCGCGATAGCCGTGAAGAGTCGCATGCCGAGACCTTATGTCTGCGCTGCGGACCGGTCGACGCTCCTGCGCTCAGTCGATCCCGAGACGTGCGCGCACGTACGTCGCCGCACCGATCAGAGGCGCGTCGCCGCGCAACGCGCCGAGCAGCACCGGAACCTCACGCAACGGCTTCATCACCTCGCCGTGAAACGCCAGCGCGAGGCGGTCAATGTATCGCGGGCCGATGCGGCTCACTCCGCCCGTGAGCAGCAACAAATCAATATCGAGGGCATTGGCCACGCCGGCTACCGCGCGGCCAAGCCAGGTCGCAGCATCATCGATCACGCGTGCGGCAATGACATCGCCGTCCTCGACGCGTTCGGCCAGCGTCGTTAGCGACAGCCCCTGCTCGCCGGTCTCGGTGGCGTACCGAGCCTCAATGGCCGGTCCGCTGGCAACTGCCTCAAGATGGTCGCTGCGTCCGCAGCCGCACGGGTGCACACCGTGAGCGCCGACCAAGAGGTGGCCAATCTCGCCCGCCGTACCGTGCAGGCCTTCCTCGATCCGGCCATTGATCAACAGGGCACCACCGACCCCGGTGCCGACGCTCACCACGAGAACGCGTGAGAAGCCCTGTGCGGCACCATGTGCCAGTTCGCCCACGCCGGCGGCGTTCACATCGTTGGTCACGGCGTACGGCACATTGAAGTGATCGCCAATCCGTGGGCCGATGGCGGCGCCGTCGTACTCGGGCTTGCTATCGCTGGCGACAACCACGCCTTCGATCGGATGGATCGTGCCGGGCGAACCGATACCGATCGCATCAATGCCCTCGTCCCCGATCGTCTCTGCCAGCAGCGCGATCGACGCAGAAATCACGTCGTCAGCGGCCGTCGGCGCCGGCCGCTCGAGACGGCGATGTACGACGAAATCACGCCGGATCAGGCCCGCCATCAGGCTCGTACCGCCGATATCGAGTGCCGCCGTGAACGCCATACCTGCACATTATCGGTGCCGGTCTACGCCGGGCGCGATGGCTTCGGCCCGCGATCCCCGTCGGCGCCCATCAGTTGCTAGCCGGCGCCGGAACGACAGTGGGCCCCGACCTTGGCGGTCGGGGCCCACTGGCAACTGCTGAGCGGACTTAGAAGCCCATGTCGCCCATGCCACCGGCGTCCGGCATGGCCGGGGCGGCCTTCTCCGGCTTGTCGGCGACGACTGCCTCGGTGGTGAGGAACAGCGCGGCGATCGACGCGGCGTTCTGCAGCGCGGAACGAGTCACCTTGACCGGCTCCATGATGCCTTCGGCCAGCATGTCGACGTACTCACCGGTCGCAGCGTTCAGGCCGTTGCCGATCTCAAGGCTCTTGACCTTCTCCACGACAACACCACCCTCGAGACCGGCGTTAACAGCGATCTGCTTCACCGGTGCCTCGATGGCAACCTTGACGATCTGCGCGCCAGTGGCCTCGTCGCCGGCCAAACTCAGGCCATCGAACGCGGTTGCGCCGGCGTTGATCAGAGCGACGCCACCGCCAGGTACGACACCTTCTTCGACAGCCGCCTTCGCGTTGCGAACGGCGTCCTCGATGCGGTGCTTACGCTCCTTGAGCTCAACCTCGGTCGCGGCGCCAGCCTTGATAACGGCGACACCACCGGCGAGCTTCGCCAGGCGCTCCTGCAGCTTCTCGCGGTCGTAGTCCGAGGTGGTCTCCTCGATCTGCGCCTTGATCTGCTCGCAGCGGCCGGTGATGGCGGCCTTCTCGCCGGCACCATCGACGATCGTGGTGTTCTCCTTCTCGATCTTCACGAGCTTCGCGCGGCCGAGCATGTTCAGCGTCACTGTCTCGAGCTTGATGCCGAGGTCCTCGGAGATCACCTCACCGCCGGTCAGGATGGCGATGTCTTCCAGCATCGCCTTGCGGCGATCGCCGAAGCCCGGCGCCTTCACGGCAGCGATCCTGCGGCCGCCGCGCAGCTTGCTGCCGACCAGGGTCGCCAGCGCCTCGCCTTCCACGTCCACCGCCACGAACACCAGCGGCTTGCCCGACTGCACCACCGCCTCGAGCAGCGGCAGCATCGGCTGCAGCGAGGACAGCTTCTTCTCGTGGATCAGGATGTAGGGGCTCTCGAGCTCGGCGATCATCTTCTCCGCATTCGTGATGAAGTACGGGGAGACATAGCCGCGGTCGAACTGCATGCCCTCGACGACGTCGAGCTCGGTCTGGATCGACTTCGCTTCCTCGACGGTGATGACACCCTCGTTCCCGACCTTCTCCATCGCCTTGGCGATCATCTCGCCGATCTCGGTCTCACCGTTGGCGGAGATGGAGCCGACCTGGGCCACTTCGCCCGAGGTGGTGATCTTGCGGGTCTTGGCCTCGAGATCCTTCACGATCTCGGTGACGGCCTTGTCAATGCCGCGCTTGAGGTCCATCGGGTTCATGCCGGCGGCGACCGCCTTCGCACCCTCGCGCACGATGGCCTGGGCCAGCACGGTCGCGGTGGTGGTGCCGTCACCGGCGAGGTCGTTGGTCTTCGAGGCCACTTCGCGCACCATCTGGGCGCCCATGTTCTCGAACTTGTCGGCCAGCTCGATTTCCTTGGCGACGGTCACGCCGTCC
>JBKEDB010000037.1:0-3159 GCA_047975195.1 Cumulibacter sp.
CAACTTGCAGAAAAGTTCTACATCAACAAAGACAAAGACATTACATACACAACATTAAGAATCAATGATAATGAAACATTATCTCTAGGTGGAGAAATCATTGAACAAAGTAAAGAAGGAGTTATCTCTATTAGAGTTAAACTTGAAACACAAACAGGTGCAGCAAGAACCTATAATGTTTACAACAAAGAAACAAAAACAACAACAGCAATACCAGCTGATCAAGCAGTAGCACATTTAACAGCTGCTGGACTAGTTGAACAACCTAGAGAGTTCAACGTATTAAATATCATACCAGTGGTATAACAAATAAATAAACAGATGCACTTAGATAATATTCAACTAAGTGTGTTGTTTATTTTAAAAAGGAGAAAAGATGGATAGTATAAGGAAGTGTTTAGAGGATCTAATTGAAAATGAAAGATATACTGATACCTTAATGAAAAATCAATATAAGATTGATGTATTGATTATGTATTCAAAAGCATTATTAGATGAAGAAGAATATAATGAATTCTGAATGTGAACTTATAAAAGGTACATCATAAAACTAGAAGAAGTTTATGAAAAGACAACTTATCAATACTACAAGAGATTAATCAAATACCAGATTAAAAGGTGTAAAAAACAAATAGGAGAATAAAATGAAATACGATAAATTTTGAGAAGCAGTAGGAGTAGCATTTCTTTGTATGTTAATATTTTTAATATACATAGTAATATTTATTTTAATTGGATTTTCATTACATAAATGTATTGAACTACAAATACAATTATTAATTTGATGTATTGGTGTATTTACATTTTTATGAATAGCATTAGGATTTATTGTTTTAGTTTGATTTATAGAAAAGACAACATAAGATAGGAGAACAAAATGGAACACACAGAAAAATTACAAAGAAGAATAAGAGTGTATGTTGTATGAACTTTCAATGAAGGTTATACTGAAGCAAATCAAATGTGATCATACCACTCAACATGAAATACTCTAGAAGAAGCAATAGAAGAAAGAGAGTATATATGTGAACAACATAAAACAAGAATAACAACAGACTACATTCATCATCATGCTTATGAGTTTGGGATTTATTCTAAAGGAGAATATGATGACTAAAGAAGTACTACAAGAATTAATTGATTCAAACTTAGCAAACATAGAATCTTGTAGAAAGATATGATTTGAATATGTTAATAAAAGAAACAGAGCAAAGACAAATAAAGAATTACAAGATGCAGAAAAAGACATCAAATACATTAGAAATTTAGAACAACAATTTCTTGACAAACATATTACTTACATGTTGTGAATGGAGGAGTACAATGACTAACAAAGAAATTAGAAAATCTATAAGAGATAAGGATAAGTTTGTTGGCGGATGTGTCATACATGTAGTATGATACTTCTATTACAACCAAGAAAAATGATGATGTTTAAACTGATTTGAAACTCATAAAGAAGCTAGAGATTATGTAGAAAAAGCAATGAAAGATAGTACAAATGAATTGGATTGAAAAATTACACAGAATTACATATCTTCAAATGAATATTCAAGATTTACACACATTGTACAAGATGATAATAAAGGAGACAACAATGACTAGAGAAGGACATTGAGAAAATAGATATAAATCTATTCAAACTAAAAACAAAAAATTAAAAAAAGAAAGATATGATCTAACAGTAGAAAACAACAACTTAACAAGACAAGTAAATGCCTTAGCAACATTACTAGAAGACTATTCCTTATTTGAAGGAATGACTCTAGAAGAAATAGTTATTGAATCAGACTTACTTCTAGAAGACTACATTAACTACAACATATTACTAGTACATGCAACTGAAGGTACAGTTCTAGTAGATCAAGAAATGATTGAAGAATGAACTAAAGACTACAACAAACACAAGGAGAAGAAAAATGCTATCAAAACAAATAGAAGAAATAAGTAGAAGAAACAAAACACTTTACATAGTATGATGTAAAGTAAACAATTATTGAGAAAGATTCTCAATCATTGATGGATCAAGAATGGAAGACATTGTTGGAAAATTCAATGAAGCTCATGAAATTAATGGATCAGATGAAAGAACTACAGTAGAGTTAGAAAATCAAAAACTAATAGCTGATCTAAAGAAAAGTTATATGGATGTAATGATTACAACTGAGTACATTAATAATGATCCTAATGATATAATATAAACATAAAATGGTTAGAAAAGAAAATAAATACAATCTTGGAACAAGATTTGTTATTAATGGAATTGAGTATTCAATAATTGGATGAAACAAAATTACAACAATTGACGGTAAGACATACCAATACACTTTACAAAGATTCAACATACCAGTAAAAATACTAAGAGGTAGACTATACCTTATGGAGAAAGAACTTTATGGCAAAGCAAAAAAGCAAAATCAAAAAACAAACTACTAAGAAATCTACTAAAAATAAAAATCAAAATCAAAAAGAAATATTAGAATCTAAACTTACTACTACAGCTCTTAAAGGGGCACTAGCATATAGATCAGCAACAGCTAAAGGATATGTTGACATTAGGGGAACAAGCATTCCTAGTATAAGAATGAGAAATAGGATCCATGAATATGCTTCTAAATTCTATGCCAACACAGAGAAGGCAGAACTAGTTATCCTAATGTATATGAAAACAACTCAAGCAAAAGTTCTAATGAAACCTAATGTAGGGTTAAGAGAAATCAATAACACATTGAACAAATTCTTAAGAACTACTACAGTAGGTAGATCATCTAGACAAACTCTAAAGCAATATATAATAGACAATCAAACTGCTGCTGAGTTTGCTTCAGATGGATTAGAAGTAAGTGAGTTTGAAGAACATGCAGAACAATTCTTTGACAAAGCAACACAAGAAGCAATTGGTGCTGCTTATGCTTCAGTGCTAAAATAAGAATGACATATTTTGGTGATCTTGAATCATATGGTGCTACATACTTTTAAAAATACCAAGAGACAAAAGCATATGCTATTATGCTAAAATCAATAGACGGTAATGAGAAGTATGAAGATACAGATTTAGAGAGATGACTGGATAATGTAATAGATAGTATAGTAGACTTATCAGAAGAAGACTATGATAAGTATAAAGAGAATAGGATCTACTTCCATAATGGTGGGAAC
>JBKEDB010000114.1:0-1724 GCA_047975195.1 Cumulibacter sp.
ACCTTGATGAGTGCTGCAACGTCGTCGGCGCAGTCCGACACCAGGAATCGCTCCGAGGTGATCCCACGCCCATGCCAGCGTTGGTCGAACGTGATGACCCGATAGCGCTCTGCCAGTCGCGGGATCACGGGGAACCAGGTGAGTTGGCCAGTGCAACCGACCGCGTGGAGCAAGATGACCGCGGGGGCGTCGGCGCTGGGGCCGGGAACGTCGGTCACCCAGGTCCGTCCGCGATTGGGCAACTCCAGCCACTCGCCGTCGGGCAGCTCGACCTCAGGAAGATCGGGCAGCACGGGTTTGAGAGCACTCCAGGCGTCTTGTTCGCCGATCAGCACGACGTTGTCTCCTCTCACCCCGCACGGCAAGACTAGAACACGTTATAGTTCGAGCGTGGACTCGGTAGCCGAAGAAGTGCGTTCCGTTGCCGCGGCTGTGCTCGATCGCGGCGACGGTTCGTGGACAGCGCTGCGTGAAGCCGGACTGGTTTCGCTCGTTGCTCCAGGGCAGTTCGGGGGCGAGGAGTTGGGCATGGCCGAGGTTGCGGTCATCCTGCGTGAAGTCGGTCGTCGCGCCTCGGACTTGCCTGCCTGGGAAGGATTGGCTGCGGGGTTGTTGCCGCTCATTCGGTCCGGTTCCGATGAACTCAAAGCCGACCTGATTCCGAAGGTTCTCGATGGCTCGTTGCTGTTGGTTCCTGCGCTCAACGAACCTAGTGTCGCGCTGCCGACTGAACCCTCCACCACCTCCAATGGAGCTATGGTGACCGGCACGAAGTCTGGTGTGCGAGTGTTGGCCGAATCGCACCTGTTGGTGGTTTCGACCGACGGACCTGCCGTACTGGTCGATCCGGCAGGGCAGGGCGTTACCCGCCGCGAGACGGCTACCTCACGCGGAGTGGCCGAAAGAACTTACGTCTTCGACAACGCACCGGTGCTCGGTGTCCTGGATGGGCGAGTGGTTCGCGATCACGCCATCGCCGGGCTTGTCGCGCTGGGCGCAGGCTTGGTGGAGGGCGCCCGCGACCTCACGGCCGGCTACATCAAAGAGCGCAAACAGTTTGGGCGGGCATTGGCGCAGTTCCAGGCCGTCGCACAGCAGATCGCCGATGTCTTCATCGCGTCGCGCACCTTCCAACTCACCGCCGACGAAGTGGCCCGCCGCCTCGACGCTGGCGACCCGGTCGACGATGACCTGGCAATCGCGGCCTACTGGTTTGCGCGCCGCGCGCCCAGCATGCTGCAAATCTGCCATCACCTGCACGGCGGCATGGGCGTCGACGTGACCTACCCATTGCCGAAGTACTTCGGGTTCGTCCGAGATGTCACTCGACAACTAGGCGGACCGACGACACTGGCCGCGGTCCCGACCACGGAAACGTCGGGCAAGAACGCCGAACTCACCGCTGAACAGCGCGACTTCAAGCAGCAGGCCCGCGACTACCTGGGTGGCCTGGCCAGCGACGCTGACCGTGACGAAATGCGCACCGACCGGCACGGACCGGCCTATCACCGCATCATCAAGCAGATGGGTGCTGACGGTTGGATGGGCGTCGGCTGGCCCAACGAATACGGCGGTCAGGGACGTGGCGGAATCGAGCAGCAGGCCTTCGTGAACGAGGCTTCGCGCGCCGACATTCACCTCCCGTCGGTCACGCTGCAGACGGTTGGTCCCACGCTTCAGGCCTACGGAACTGATCTGCAAAAGGAAATGTTCCTGTCCAAGAT
>JBKEDB010000040.1:0-2614 GCA_047975195.1 Cumulibacter sp.
CGCCGCCCTGGTCGTCTCGTTCCACCCGAACCGGCTGGCAGCGTACGGACATCGCGCCCAGGTCACGGACACGCTCAGCGCTGCGGGCACTCCGGTGCTCGCAGCGATGCACGTCACCGACGACCGGATCATCACCGAGGACGGAACCGAGCACGATCTTCCAACGACCGAAATCATCGAGCAGGCCCGCCGCGTCATCGGTAACCCCGCGCCGGTGAGCCGCGACGCCAAGATCGCGATGTTCGAGCCGGTAGGCGATCGCGACGTGACCCGCCGCGTCGACGAGGCCAGCAACGATCGACAGATCGAGCCGACCACTGCCCCCGACACCCTCGACGCGATGTGCGGCCTATACCTGGCCACCGGCGAAGTCTCGGCCGAAGACGCCGCCGAGTACCTACTCAACATCGCTGTCGGCATCTACCGGGACGCCATGATTCTCGCGGTAGCCCGACCGGAGGCAATGCCGAACCAGGCAGACACGCTTACCTGCCTGGCGCGCCGCGCCCCGCGTAGTCACGCCGGTAACGCGTACGGTCTCGCCGCCCTCGCGCACTACCTCGCCGGCGACACGATCGCGGCCCAGGCAGCGGCAGACCGGGCAACCGCGGCCCAACAGCACAACATGCTGGCGCACATCATCGACAAGGCGATCAAATCCATGATCTCCCCGCAGAAGATGCGCGAACTACTCGCTGACCTCGCCGGATAGTCCGGCGTGCGTGGGGTGGTGCCCCGCATCCGTGAGGGTGCGGGGCACCGTCATGTCTAAGGCAGGTGCGTTCGGACTCGACGGAGCTCGGCCGAGCCGCAGAAGAAGATACGCGGTCCTCGCTGCGCTCGGGCAGTGTGCTCGCTCCCGTCACTTCTCGCTGGCGCTCGGCGTTCTGGTCGCGGGTGTGTGGCTGCCTACCACCTGCGCGCCCCACACCAAACGAACCTGCCCGACATCTCTGCTCGGCGCTCCTGCGTCGCTTATTTCCTCCCAGAGATCTCGGGCCTCGCGCTGCGCGCGTCGTTTGGTGCGGGTCCCTCGCGCTCCGGTGGCTCGACGGCAGAAGCGGCAGGCACAGGGCCTGCCGAGGCTCAACGCCACACACATGGAGGCAACCATGACCGATCGCAAGAGCGCAGCAGTCGCCAATGTCGAGAGCATCGTGCAGTACGTTGACCCGCGCACACTCACCGCCAGTGCCCGAAACACCCGTGCCGATCTAGGCAACCTGGGGGAGTTGTCTGCGAGCATCGCCGCCAGCGGCGTGCTCGAACCGCTCGTCGTTGCACGCGCCGACGAGGCCACCGTCATACTCGCTGGCCACCGACGTGCGGCGGCAGCAATCGCCGCCGGAGTTCAGAGGGTGCCGGTGATCTATCGCGACGACCTGGCCGCAGACATCGAGCAACTGACGGTCGTGCTCTCGGAGAATCTGCACCGGCGCGGTCTCAGCGACGTGGAGGTCATCACCGCAGTACAACAAATGATCGAGTTGGGCGAGAGCGGCGCATCGATCGCCCGCCGTACCGGCATCAGCAAGACCCGAACGACGCGGCTCGCCCGCGTCGCGCGCAGCACCGACGAGGTACGCCAGGCCGTGAGCGAGCACGATCTGACCCTCGATCAGGCCCTCGCCCTCGATGAGGTCAAGGACGATCCCGAAGAACTCGCCGCGCTCGTGGACGTCGTTGATCAACCCGGCCAGTTCGATGCCCTCGCCCGCCGATACCGCGCCGAGAAGAAGATCGCCAAGGACATCACCGACGCACTCGCGACATACGCCGAAGAGGGCATCACCGCGTACGCCGAGGACGCCGTGGATCGACCCGACAGCGTTCGCCTCACCGACATCTACGGGTGGGGCCAGTCCGCGCAGGAACGCGTGGACGCCCATGCCGAGTGCAGTGGTCGCGTCGTCGTTCTCAGCGCGCACGTCTGGCAACAGAGCGTGCGGGCCGAAGAACGGTGCGCCGACCCGCAGCAACATCCCGAGTACGTCGAGGCCGAGAAGGAACGCGCCGATCGCATGGCGCAGTACGAACAGGCCCAGCAAGGGGCGGTCGATGACGAGGACAAGAAAGCCCAACGGCGGCGCGTCATCGCCAATAACAAAGCGATGGACGCGAGCAACGCGCACCGCATCGCGTGGCTCGCGCAGTTACTAGCGAGCAAGCGGCCCGCGCTCGGTAAGAACCCCGCGACCATGATCGCCCGCCTCTACGCCGAACGCGGCCGACTGCTGGGGGACTCGTCGCTGCACACTCAGAGCGCGCTAGAAGCCGTCGGCTGGAAGCACGGTGAGCCCACCGCCCGCGCTCAGGCCGCGACCGGCTTGGGCTACCTGTTCGCGCTCATCGCCGCCGCGACCGAGAACAGCACCGATCGCGAGGTATGGCGTCAGCGCGGATCGATCGAGAAGCATGCTGCCTGGGTACGTGCCCTGATCGGTCTCGGATACGAGCCCACTGGCATCGAGCGCGCCATGGTCGAGGACAGGATCGACACCTACCCCGACGGAAACTAGACGCTCTCGTGCGAGGGGTGGTGCCCCGCATCCGTAAGGATGCGGGGCACCGTCACGCCTCAGGCAGGTGCGTTCGGACTCGACGGAGCTCGGCC
>JBKEDB010000133.1:0-1849 GCA_047975195.1 Cumulibacter sp.
CCCGCAGCGCGCGAGTGATCCGGTTGAGCACGTCCGCGCTGGGGACCCGGCGGCCGTTCTCGTATGCCGACAAGTTGGGCTGCGAGACGTGAGCAGTACGCGCCAGATCCGACTGCGTCATGCCGGCCGCGATTCGTGCCGCTCGAATGTCCATCGTCCTACCGTAGCCGAGACATATCGATTGCGATATATAGTATGGTGTGTGGTGCTCCGCGATGTTGCGGATCGGCGGCGCTCATTCGTAGAAGTCCTCGTCAACCTCCACGATGTGCACGGTCTTTCTGACCTGTACTCCGACGCCGTACCGTATCATCAGACGAGCCAGGCGAGCACCGTCGATGAGAATAATCCGAGTCGGCACTTGCTCGGCATATGTCGAGGCCTCAGCGCTGAACCCGCTGGTGGTGATGAAAACGCCCTGGTTCGCCTGGTTGCCGGCCAGGGCGCCGACGAACGCCTGGATCGACGGGCGCCCGACGATATTGTCAGTCGCGTAGCGCTTCGCCTGCACGTAGATGCGGCTTAGACCGAGCGCATCCTGATCCACGATGCCGTCTATGCCACCGTCGTTCGAAAGTTGTGTGCGTGTCGCGGAACCCTCGGCGCCGCCGTAACCCATGGCGATGAGCAAATCGAGGACGGCCTGCTCGAAGAACACCGGTTCCTGATCCAGGATTCGGGTGAGTAGCTGGGTGGCGACGTCGGCGTTGATTCGTGCGACCCCTGAAGCGATCTGTTCTTCGGGGTCGAGAACCGACTCTTCCGTGGGCTCAGGTTCGGCGATCGCCTTGCGGATCGGGAAGACTTTCCACGTGTGTGGGGCATTCGGGTCGCCCGAGAGGACGCGTAGGTGCTTCTCGGTAATCCCCTCGGGATGGTCGGCGAGTAACTTGCGGCCCACCTCGGTGATTCGGTATCGGCCTCGACTCGGACGTTCTGTCGCCCCCGCGCGATTGAGATAGGACAGCGCCCATGTGCCACGGTTTCGGAACTGCTCCTGGCCAGATGGAATCAGAATCTCGCGCTGTTCGGCAGTCACGCCGAGGAGGTCGGCGGCGGCTTCGACGATCTCGCGAGTCCGGCGAATGTCGCCGTCGAGCAGCACTCGAAGCGACGGCGCCATGTATTGATCCCAGGTCGGAACCATCATCACAGCTCTCCTCGGAACGCTCGCGCCTGCAGCGACGCAAAGAGTTCGTCGCTCGCCGCGGTACTGGCGAGCGCTCTCTCGCGCTGGGTGTCGACCTTTGCTAGGTCGGTCTCGAAGGCCCGAGTCACGCTGTACGGAACGTTGGCGATCGGTATATCGCGCATTTGACGCGCATTGATGTTCGCTTGGTTGACCGCCGCCTTTGCCAAGTTTCGTCGAATCGCGCGGCCGTGAGTGCTGTTGAGATATGCGCTGACGAATTCAGACGTTGCGGAATCTTCGAAACGTACTCGAAGCAAGTAGCCGGCAAAAAGCCAAAGGACGCTCTGTGCGAATGACAGCCGATTTGCCCACCTTGACCAGGCTATTTGTGCGGTTGAATAGCAGGTCACCGCGGCGAACGGAGTATTTCTGAGTCTCCGCCTCATTGAGGTCGATGTACTTAAGATCGCGCAGGTCCAGGCGTCCGTCGTCAGTAATATTGCCCATCCGCAGGATAGGCCATGTGCCGGTGGAGTGTGCCTTACTGGCTGTTCCGTATGCAACCGACTGCGAGAGGTCGCCTATAGTGCTCACCGGCCAACGGTCTCGCCATGTGTTGGGTAACCCAAAATGATGGTGAAACAGCGCGCGGTCTAAGGCGTCGAGGTGGGTGAGGACTTGGCGGCGCTTGGCGCGGAGGGCGTCGGCGTGGTCAAG
>JBKEDB010000138.1:0-3346 GCA_047975195.1 Cumulibacter sp.
CATCAATACCATCTAATCTTTTGGCATTGATAATGGATCTTTCAGCTGTAGTGTATCCATCTATATATTGTGTTGAATCAATAACTTTTGGTTTGATTATTGATTTAGTATTATTTTCCATATAACTCCTTTTCTACTACTTCATTAGTTTTATTCATAAACATTGTTTTTAGATCATCAATACTTCTATTGATTATTGTTCTACCTTTTATTGTTTGTTCTAGATATTCAACTTCTCCTGCCCCATTATCTATGAATGTCTCTTCTTTGTTTGTTTGATATGTGTCTACATTTTCTTCTGTAGTGTTGTTTGTTTTATAACTTTTAATTGTTGTTGTTTGTCCTGCTAAATCTTTAGCATTCTCTAATTTGTATTTGCTTACTTCAAGAGCAGTATATAACTCTTCCATTCAAGCACCTAATTGATTGTATATTGTAGAAGTATTTGAATACCTAAAGAAATTAGTTCTATACTTATTGTAGATAGCATTATAAATCTTTTCTGCAAGTTCATTTTCACCCACGGTCTTGAAAAACATATATTCATTTATCTTTGTTTCTCATTCTTCATATGAAGGGAATACATCATTGAATGTTTGTAAGTCATCATAACCTTTTAGATCATCAGCATAAATTAATTTAGTCATTCTCTTCTCCTTGTATTACTTTGTTAACTTCTCCATTAACTTCATCCTTATCTGGATCTTCCCCATTAATAAGTTCTGTCTCTTTAAGATCAATAGTTAATCCTAATGCTCTTAATTCTTCAAGTTTATCAAATCTTGAATTATACATATCTTGGAATATTTGAGAATCAAACTCATCATTCCTAGATACTTCCATCTCTGTTTGTCTTTCAGCTTTAACTTGTCCATCATTTACTTTAAGTCCAAGGAACTTAAGCATTGTAGATAATTGGAACTTAAATACACTCATTCTTGATTCAGAATAATCTGTTCCACTTAAATCTGTAATGTTTGCATCTTTGAAATCAATATTCCCCATTGGTACAATAGGTAGGTCTGAGTTCATAGCATCAAGTACATCAATTCATGCTTCATCATCACTTGAGATGCTTGCTGCTCATTTAGGTGAAGATAGTGTTGAAGCATTATCTACATCTCTTAATGCTCTAACAACTTGTCTTAATCTTTCATACATGAATGTCATTGTTCCATGTTTAACATGATTATTATAGATGATAACAAATTCACCTTCTTTGAATTCAGCACCATTATAATCATTCTCTGTTGTTATATTGATTCTTAAAGGATTACCATAAAAATCCTTGTAGTTATCATTGTGTGTATATTCCACTGGATATATTTCACCATTAGGTAGTTTAACAATTGCTACTCTACCTTCTTTAAATAGAATGTGTTCCATTCTATGCTTGAAATTTCTATCAATTCCTTCTCATTCAAATAATTGAACAAAGAAAGTTTCAATAACATTTCTAATTTGTATCATATCAGGATGAAGTCCTGTTCATATGTTTTTTGATATTCCACCTGTAAATGATTTGTTTAACCCATAAAGGTGTGAACTAGGAGCATCTAATTCATTAGTGCTTGTTCTAGTTCCATTTCTTTCTTTAAGGATTGCTAATTCTTCATCTTCAGTAAGGTTGTCTTCTTCTTTACCAATTTTTAATTTGCTCATATCTCTCCTTTATATTGTATTGTATTGTATTGTATTGTATTGTTTTGTTTTATGGTCAGAATGACTTGCCTTGTACAAGTTGTGATCTTAATATCATCATTCCAATGAAAGATACTATTACTAGTATCTTAATGTATTATTTTACTTCTGGTGCTGGTTCAGTACCATTAATTATGAAGATAGGTTTTGTTTTAACTCTATAAGTTCCAAGGTATGAATGTCTATGGTTAATAGTTCATGGCCCTCTACCTTTTAGTGTTTCAGAATATTCATATTGGTTAAGTAGTTGAATAGCATCTTTATGCATAGCAATAAATTTAGTACCTTCAGGAATAGTAATTGCTGGAGCAATTTCAGTTCCTTCTGAATCAACAATTGCTTCAAACCCTGAATATTTAGAGAATGAAATAATTTTGAAATTAGTTCCTGATAATTTAGTTGCTGCATAGTTATATCATTGAGCATCATTTTCAAATGTTGTGGATACAAATTGATCCTTATCAACAAATACAACAAAGTCTTTAGCATCAAAGTTTAGTGCTGGTGAAATTGTTTTAGCACCACTAACAGTGTTGACAGTGATCACCCCATCAGTACCAATTCCTAAGTGTCCTTTAGAAGTTGTTTTGTATTCTAACATTTGAGATTCAAATGCTTTTAAGAAATCAATTGCTTCAGTACCTTCAACATCTAATGTTGCTGCTTCTGCAAGTAATTTAGTTCAAGCAAGATTCTCATGTCTTAACTCAATAGCATAAGTCATTTCTTCTACTTGTGTTTGTACAAATTCCACCATTTTCTCAGCTGCTAATCAAGCATTTGATAAAACTAATTCTGGCAATTTAACTTTCTTATGGAAAGGTGTATCTAATTTATACACTTCTGCATAAATCTCAAGTTCATCTCCATTAAAGTCATCCATTGTATTAGGTGATTTAATATCTAATGTATCTGATGTTCCTTTGTATTCATTATATTTATATTCTTTATTTCCAAGTCTTACCATTTCATATGGTAATGAAGATGACAACTCAAATTTATAATCTGGTGTGTATAGTTGTCCATCTAGAATCTTCATAAATAGAGTATCAATAATATCAGCTGGTGTTGCTGCTGTTTCAAGATCAACCATTGCTAATGGTTTGATACCTGCAGTAGTAGCTGTTTGAACAACTGCTTCTTTAAGTTCTTCAGTTGCTGGTTTCAAGTATGCTTTTGTGTCTTTCATATCTATTTATCTCATCCACTTCTTTTTGGAAGTGGTGTCCTTTTTTCTTGTGTTATTGATTTATTGAATTTGTTCTTTCATTCTTTGTTTTCAAGTTTTAGTTTTTCAATTTCTTCCAGCGCTACCTTTAGATCCATTTGACTCTTATCTACATCTTGTTCTATAGGTGTTGGTTTCTCTTCTTCAACTTTGTTCTCTTCAACATTGTCTTCTAGTTCAATTTCTAAATCCTGCTCTTCTTTTTTGTCTTCTGAGTTTAACAATTTAAGTTTCTCATCTAACTTGGCATCAAGCAATTTTTCCAAATCTTTTAATTTGATTTTACTCATTTATTAGTCTCCTATGTGTACAGCATATACTATACATTTATATATAGTATTAAAATATTTATATTATATACATTTACATACATTTATATTTGGTGGAGATCAACCAAGAGTCCCCCAATACTTTAAA
>JBKEDB010000100.1:0-19965 GCA_047975195.1 Cumulibacter sp.
CCGAACTAGGACAGAAGAATCCGCACACAGTCGCGGCGTTCCGAAACGCTTGGGAGCGATTCACCCCGTTCTTGGCGTTCCCGCCGATGCTGCGCCGAGTCATCTACACCACCAACGCCATCGAATCGTTGAACTTTCAACTGCGCAAGATCATCAAAAACCGCGGCCATTTCCCCAGTGACGACTCGGTGGTCAAACTGCTCTGGCTGTCGATCTGCACCATCGAAGACAAACGCGCCCGTGAACGCGCCAAAGACCGCGGCAAACCAGCCGACCAGCGAGGCTCGAACCCGACACTGATCGAAGGCCGCATCACGACCAACTGGAAACAAGCCCTCGCCCAACTCGCCATCGCCTACCCCGACCGAATCAACCCCTACCTATAAACACCAAGCCGACTGAGGTAGTTCGCCGCGGCGGCGGCGAAATGCACATCAACGTCGATGAGGTCGATGTAGACGCTCGCCGCTTCTACGAACGGCACGGTTTCGTCAACGTCGAACCGGGCACGGACTACCGAATGCTGATGTATCTGCGCGAGTTTGACTGAGCGTCGAGCGTGATGAGGGACGCCTGTCCTTGCTAGCGACTGGCACCACAGAGTTCTACGGTGACCAGTATGACCACCCAGATTCGGGACGAGCACCATGCGAACGAGCCGCATAGCCTCGGACTCGCGCAACGGTTGAATTGGCTACGTGCGGGCGTTCTGGGTGCCAACGACGGCATTGTGTCTACCGCGGCTGTCATCGTTGGCGTCGCCGGCGGCACGGATGAGTTGACGCCGGTGCTGCTGTCGGGCTCGGCTGCGTTGGTGGGCGGGGCCGTCTCGATGGCGCTGGGGGAGTACGTGTCCGTCTCGAGCCAACGTGACACCGAGCGTGCGCTGATCGATAAGGAACGGGAAGAACTCGCCGACGATCCCGAGGCCGAGTTCGCCGAACTGGTTGACATGTACGAACAGAAGGGGCTCGCCCGAGAGACGGCGACGCGCGTGGCGACCGAACTCTCGGCGCAGGACGCGCTCTCCGCGCATCTCTCAGTCGAGCTGAACATCGACCAGGACGACGTCGTCAGCCCGTGGCGCGCGGCGGCGGCTTCCGCTGCGGCTTTCACGATCGGCGCCTTGCTGCCGCTGCTGACGATCTTGCTACTGCCCGAGAGCGTTCGGATCTTAGGGACATTCCTCGCTGTGCTCGCCGCTCTAGCCATGACCGGGTATGTCGCAGCGTGGGTAGGCGGCGCGAACCGCTGGCGTGCAATCGTGCGCACGATCATCGGCGGCGCCGCAGCGTTGGGTGCCACGTTCCTCGTTGGATCGCTGTTCGGCGCGGTCGTCGGGTAACAGCGCGAGTCGATTGCCCGTAGGAGACGAAATCTTGGGCGGCGCAATTAGTCCGATCGGTCTATAGTTAGACCGAGTGGACTAATTGATCAGGGGGATCGATGAGCGACACCAGGGTGGCGAGCATGATGAGGCCCGCAGCAAACGGAATCGAGCGGCGCGCGATCGCCTGGTGGATGCTGAGGTCGCTACTGTCGTGGGGCTCAATCCTGGCGGTGCTCATCGCTGTAGCGCTGCTATGGAGTTCGACGTGGCCATGGCTGATCGCGCCGATCATCGGCGCGAGCGTGCTACTGCTGGTGCTGCTGTTCGTTGCCCCATGGTGGCGTTTTCGAGTTCATCGCTGGGAAATCACCGACCGCGCGACCTACGCAACGACGGGGTGGGTCGTGCAAGAGTGGCGGGTGGCGCCGACCTCACGGATCCAGACCGTCGATGCCGTTCGCGGACCGCTCGAACAATTCCTTGGCCTGTCTACACTTCGTGTCACCACCGCATCCTCTGCCGGCGCGATCAACATCGTCGGACTCGATCGCCGAACTGCCGAGCACGCGGCCTCGCAGTTGGCGGCGGTCGCCGAACTGAGCGAGGGCGATGCGACGTGACATCGCAGGTAGCGGTGGCGACTACGGGCCGCCCGTCACCGGAGCGTGTGCCATTTCGGCGTCTGAGCTCGCGAGTCGTGTGGGTCGACCTGCTGAAGAGCGTGCTCGCGCTGACGCCCAGCATCGTCGTGATCGCGTTCACCAACGTGGAGCTCGCGTGGTCGTCGATGTGGCCGGTGATCCTGGTGGCCGTCGTTGGTGTCGGTGGCGCCATGGGGGATGTCGTCCGCTGGGCATTCACGCGATATCGAGTAACTGAGGACGAAGTCGAGCGTCACACCGGAGTATTCGTACGGCGTACCCGCACGCTACGCCGAGACCGCATACGTAGCGCCGATACGCACGCCAAGTTGCGCCACCGCGTCGCGGGCCTACGAGTAGTGACGATCGGCGCGGGTCAGCAGGTGGGTGCCGGCGAGGCGGCGCTCCGCCTTGACGCGCTGACGAAAAGTGACGCGGCCGCGCTGCGCGAAGAACTGCTCGCTGGTGGATCGGTGGTGTCAACCGAGGTCACCGAACCGACCCGGTCCGCTGCGGAGCGCGCTGAGCCGCTGGGCAAGGCTCGACCGTGGTGGGTGGTCTACAACATGTTCAGCGTGTGGGCGTACGTCATGGCCGCCGGAATGCTCTGGGGTGCGTACTGGATCCTGGCCTCGGTCGGCGTCGACGTCCTCGGAGCGCTCAGTCGGGCGTGGGATCCAGGCTCGCGGGGGTGGTGGTGGACCATCGTCCTTGGGTTGGTCGCGTGCGGCCTGCTCGGCGCGGTGGGGATGGCAGTTCGCTATCTGACTGCGAATTGGGGCTTCGAACTTGACCGAGTTCGACGAGGTGACAAGGAGTTCCTGCGCACGCGACGTGGCCTGCTCAGCACTCGCGAAGTAAACCGAGACGAGGTCCGTCGTCGTGGTCTAACAATCAGCGAACCGTTGCTGTGGCGGTGGATGGGAATGGCCGACACGAACATCGTGACGACCGGGCTGAGCGTGTGGGATCCCGAAGAACCGACGGCGATCTTGCCGCGCGGCCCCGTTCGTGTCGCACGGCGAGTCGCGGACCGCGTTCTGGGTGAACCGTGTCCGCTCGACGCGGTACTGGAACCTCATCCCGGAGCGGCGCTGCGCCGCAGGTTGTGGTGGGCCACCCTGAGTGTGCTCATCCCAACTGGCCTGATCGCCTGGCCGTGGGCGACCGGACTGCTCCCGACATGGTTCGTTTGGGCCGCGGTTGGAGCGTGGCTGATCGCACTCGGTGGCGCCTGGATTTCCTATCGCGCGCTAGGGCACGCCATCTCCGGCGAGTACCTCATCGTCCGCTCGGGCCTGGCTGCGCGCGCGACGACCGCGTTGCGGCGCGATGCCGTCAGCACGATCGCGGTGCGCCAATCGATGCTGCAGCGGCGGTTGAATCTCTGCACCGTCTCGGCGAGGACGGCTGCCGGATGGGGCGTCTACGAGGCGCCGGATGTCAACACCAGCAACGGCATCGAATTCGCGCGGCTCACTGCCGGCGGCGTACTCGATGACTTCTTGGCCAAGGCCAAGGAGCGATAATGCATGATATGTCGTCCTCGACTCCCACCTTCACCGAACAGGCTCGCCGCGCACAACTGCTGCGGGCGGCGATCGATACGGTCAACGAGGTGGGATATCCCAAGGCGTCGCTCGCGGCGATCGCGCGCACCGCTGGAGTTGCCAAGAGCGCCACGGTTTATTACTTCGAGTCGAAGGATGCGCTCCTGCTGGCTGTCGTCGAGCGAGTGTTTACTGCGCTCGAGCGGCAACTGGTTGAGGCGGTCGAGCGGTTCGCGACGCCGAGTGAGCAGTTGCTCGCGTATCTCGAGGCCTATCTGGACTTCGCCGACGCCCATCGTGCGGACATAGTCGCCGGGATCGAGATCGTCGTGACCCATCGTGGGGCGGATGGCGTTCCGATGTATCTGGCCGACACAGGGCAGGAGGCAGCGCTGCTGGGGGATATCTTGCGCGCGGGGATCCGGCGAGGTCAGTTCCGTACGATGTCGATCGGCATCGCGGTTGCCCTCGTGGAGGCGGTGCTCGATGTCGCGACAACGGCGTTGCAGCGCGACCTGAGTGCGGATTTGATCGAGTTGAGGCGTGAGATTATTGAGGTCGTATTCCGCGGCATCGCGCCGGATAGTTCTCCGGCCCGAAACTAGGAACTGCTCGTCGTGCCGTGGCCGTTCCGGCGCCGTCGTTGATGTGCATGCGATCGGTGTGCACGGGGTCGCTGTACGCGGCGGCGATGTGTACGGGATCGCCGGCGCGGATCTGTGAGGTGGCTTCGGTCAGCCGAAGAACACGATCGATCAACAAAGTATTGACAATAGAATGTTGATGTCGTCACGATGGCCAGTATGAATCGTGAGCCACAATGGGACATGGATGGCAGTGCGGACAGGGAACGGGCCGAGCGTGAGTCCTCCGCGCGCAATCGGCTGGGATCCCTCGGCGCCGACGAGCTCGAAGCGCGCCCTTGGTGGCCTGCGCCAGCACCGCCCACCGCCGTCGACCTCACCCAATTCGCACTGTGGCGCGCGGGAGACCTATCACCGGATGATGTGCTGGCAACGCTGGCATTGCTGCCAGCCGCACGCACCGAGGTCGATGGGGTAGAGGCAGGACTGCTGTTCATCGCGCGCAGTGCGGGTCTGACCTGGAGCCAGATCGCCGACGCGATGGGGTTTCGCTCGCCGCAGGCGTGCCAGCAATACGTCGCACGCCTCACCGCACGCCGGGAGGAGAGGTGACGACTGCCGGCGTGGAGGTCCTACATGCACTGCGACTGCTCGGGTTCGCGGATGCCGCTGCCACTGCCGAACGAGCAGCGGTCGATATTGACGTGGCGATTGCTGCGCTTGACGCTGCCGAGAACGTCGGGTGGGTTCAACACTCCGCGTTCGCCGATCTCGATGGATGGTCGTTGACCACTGCGGGACGGGCCGAGAATGAACGCAG
The DNA here is from genome assembly GCA_047975195.1 of Cumulibacter sp. Taxonomy (GTDB): domain Bacteria; phylum Actinomycetota; class Actinomycetes; order Mycobacteriales; family Antricoccaceae; genus Cumulibacter. The sequence continues at coordinate 4,926 of JBKEDB010000100.1, forward strand.
GCTTGCCGCGGAACGGAATCAGGCTGGAGCAACCGCAGCGGTCGCGTCCGCGTATCGAGATTTCCTGCCACTGAACGGCCGTCTGGTGCGCGCGGTGTCGGACTGGCAACTCGCCCCGACGCACGACGATCCGCTGGCGCCGAATGTGCACGTGGACGTCGCGCGTGACACGGGAATTCTTTATGAACTCGGAGAACTCAGCGCAGAACTTCGGGTGCTCATCGGGCGGCTCGTCGACGCACTACCGAGATTTTCCGGCTACGACCTCCGTTTCGATGCCGCGCTGGCCAAAGCGATGGGTGGCGGGCTGCGTTGGGTTGACGGAACAAATATCGACTCGTGTCATCGCGTCTGGTTCGAATTGCACGAAGACCTCATCGCGACGTTGGGTATCGACCGGGTGACCGAGGCCTAACCGTTGAACTGGCGGTTCAACGCAGCCATGAAGTCGCGAGCGTACGCCTGCCCGATCCGCGAATCGGCGACCATGTCGAACGCGTGCCATCCACCTGGATACACATGCAATTCGGTGGGGATGCCCGCCCGGATCAGCCTCGTCGCATAAGCGAGATCCTCTTCTAGGAACAGATCGAGGGCGCCGACCGCGATGAACGCGGGAGGCAGTCCCTCGACTGACTCGACCCGGGCCGCGGCGGTGTGCGCGGATACGCCGTCCCCACCGGGCTCGTGTCCCAGAATCGACGCCCAGCCGAATCGGTTGTCGCTCGGTGTCCAGATGTACTCACCCGCGTACGCGTGCGCGGGCACGCTGCTTGAGGTGCGATCGTCGAGCATGGGGTAAATCAGGAACTGGAACGCGACCGGATACTCGCCCTTATCGCGAGCCAAGATCGACAACGTGGCAGCCAGGCCGCCACCGGCGCTCGCGCCGCCCACTGCGACCTGGGCGGGATCGACGCCCAATTCATCGGCGTTCTGATGGACCCATGCCAGTGCGGCATAGCAGTCGTGGACCAACCCCGGTGCGACTGTCTCCGGGGCGAGACGGTAGTCCACCGAGACGACGACAGCCCCCGTCTCGGTCGCGATCCGCCGACATAGCATCTCGTCGGAATCTGCGGTTCCGATGACGTAACCGCCACCGTGAATCCATACCAGGGCGGCCGTCGGCGTCGTGCGCGTCTTGGGCTCATAGTGCAAGATGCGCACGTCTGGATCGCCGGCTACGCCGGGGATGTTCTTCTCGCTGACATTGACGTCCGGGAAGAGCGCCGCCGGGTCGGGTGCGTCTGGAACTGGAGCGCCCATCATCTCGCGAACCGACGCCAGAGACTCAGCCGAGAGGCTCAACGGCGGGAATGCATCAAGGACAGGCAGGGTCTCGGGATCGACAAGATGTCGCGTGGAGGTCGGCTGATCGGTAGTGCTCACGTTGCTCACTTTCCTTCAAGGTTAGGAATTCATGGGAGCGTGCGGACACACGCGGAGGCCGAGCGCCTCCGCGTGTGTGCCAGCGCGCGCTCAAGCGGCAGGGCTCAGGGTGAATCCGCGGTAGCCATCTGTTGCGACGTCGTCACAGATGTCCCGGTATACGTTGAGTCCGCCGATGTACGGCATGAACACTCGCGGCTTTCCGGGAATGTTCGCGCCCATGTACCAGGACGCCGCCTTTGGATACAGCGTCGTGTGCGCTACCTCGTTGACGTGCTGGACCCACTGATCCTGCTCGTCACGCTTCGCCTCGATACGGGCAATTCCGTGCTCGCGGTTGTACTGAATTGAGTCGGTAATCCAGTCGACGTGCTGCTCGATCGTCGGAATCATGTTCGTCAGCACTGACGGGCTACCCGGTGCCGTCACCATGAACATGTTCGGGAAGCCGGCGGACGCGATACCCAGATAGGTGCGCGGCCCGGCGGACCACTCGTCCTTCAGTTTGATCCCGTCGACGCCCCGGATGTCGATTTGGTTGAGCGGGCCGGTCATCGCATCGAAGCCGGTGGCAAACACGATCGCGTCGAACTCGTACTCGGTTCCGCTGACCTGCACCCCCTTCTCAGTGATCCGTTCGATCGGCGTATCGGCTATGCCTACCAACTTGACGTTGTCCCTGTTGTAGGTCTGGAAATAGTTGGTATCCAGGCAAATCCGCTTAGTGCCGATCGGGTGGGTCTTCGCACACAGCAGGTCCGCGGTGGCTGGATCCTTGACGATGTCGTGGATCCGGTCGTGCACGTACTCGGCCGAGACCTTATTGGCGTCCTCATCGAGCATCGTGTCGGCGAATACGCCCATGAATGCGACCGCGCCCGCAGCCCACGCCTCATCCATCGTCTTGGCGCGGGTCGCCGGGTCAATCTCGCGTGCGTTACCGATCGGATCGGCCACTGGTTGTCCGCCCCTGGCCATCCGCTGCGCCGCGCGAATGCTCGGGTAGTCGGCCTTGAATTCATCCTGCTCGCCGGGCTTCAGCGGTCGGTTGCGCGAGGGGAGCGAGAAGTTAGCGGTGCGCTGGAAGACAGTGAGGTGGGCAGCCTGTTCGGCGATGACCGGAATCGCCTGGATACCGGAGGATCCGGTGCCGATGATGCCCACCCGCTTGCCACTGAAATCCACGCCCTCATGCGGCCAGCGACCGGTGTGGTAGGTCGGACCGGAGAAGGAGTCGATTCCGTCGAACGGTGGGATCTGCGAGGCCGACAGGCAGCCGACGGCAGTGACCAGGTAGGTCGCGGTGGCGGTGGTTCCGTCCGCCAGGGTCACCGACCATGTGTTGGTTGCGTCGTCGAATACGGCGGATTCGACCGAAGTGTCGAACTGGATGTTCTTGCGTAGGTCGAATCGGTCGGCGACGTGGTTTGCGTAGGTGAGTAGTTCGGGTTGTGCGGGGAAGCGCTCGGTCCATTCCCATTCTTGCTCTAGTTCGGAGTCGAATGAGTAGGAGTAGTACTTCGACTCGACGTCGCAGCGGGCCCCGGGGTAGCGGTTCCAGTACCAGGTGCCGCCGACGCCGCTGCCGCGCTCGTAGACCTGGACGCGGAGTCCTTGCTCGTCGCGCAGACGGTGCAGTAGGTACATGCCGGCGAAACCGGCCCCAATCACGATGACGTCGTGGTCTGTAGTCTCTCCCGTGGCCATGGTTCGCCCATCCCTCTGTCGGCTGTGGTGCCAGTCACGCGCCGTGACTTCCTCCAGACTCGCTCAGGCCGTGATGAGGGTCACTGTTCAAATGGCTGGGGTTGGTAGCCAACTGGCTACTGGCCTCGACGAGGTCGGCGGATTCCAGCAGCCTGCGCATCACCAGCGTGAGAAAAAGCCGTGTCCGGCCGTACGGCGCGGTGAAGCGATAGCCAAGGTAGCGCTCAGCGCGGCGGATGCGGTCGGTCACCGAGTTGTGGTGCAGATGCAGGTGGCGTGCGGCCTTACGAATGGAATCGGTAGCCGCTACGGCTTCCAGGCAAATCAGGACGTCGTCGTCGGTCTCGTCAACGAAGCGGTTCAATCGCCGTACGTCCTCGACTTCCCGTATCTGCTGAGGTGTCGCGACTTCGGCGAACAGGGCATACCCGCCGAGTTGATCGGCGTCCACCAACGTTGCTTCCTCCAGCGCATAGGGCCCGCAAGGATGGCGACTCGGTCGGCAGAACCGTAACCCGATTTTCGCCTGCCGCCACGCGGTGGGTGCATTGATCGCGTGTGCCGGGCCGGAGTGGGCAGCCCGAGATCCCACCGGTACGCCAATCGCGCCGTAGTCGGTGAGGTCGGTAGCCATGACGAGATGGAACTGTCGATCCTCGACGTGCAGCACGTTGGTGGCGCGAGTGCGTAGCTGCGCGACGAACACCTCTGCGTCCTCGTGGCACGCAACCAGCGCGAACACCGTGACCAGGCTGGAGGGCTCCGTGCCGAGACGGCGCAGAACGGAGCCGCGGATCTCTGTCGAAAGTGATTCGTCGACGACGCTCATCAGCGGTAACTCCCCAGCACTGCGGCGGCGGAGTCGATCGAACTTAGCGGCGATCCCGAGGCGCTGGGCGACTCGGCGAGCATCCCGCTCGGACAGGCCTGCGGCATTCGCAAGCCAGACCTCGCCGACGCCGGGGACCGCGTGCGTCGTACGCCGGGCGGCGGCCGCAGATCCCCGGCTCGGTCCGCCGGCAGTGCGTTCGTCGTCCGGTCCGCATACGCCGAGTCGGCAGCCGAGGATGCCGGCGGTCTGATCCAGAATCAGCTGCAGGTCGGCGTCGACTTCGATCTGCGCATCAATCGCGTCGAAGGCCGCAGTCAGCAGGGGGTTTGCCGTTTCGTCGCGCACCGCGGCCTCCTAAATCAGCCCGTTGAAACGATTATGGTGCGCGATCGCCGAATTGCCAGACGCGAGCAGCGGCGACATCACCCGGTGGTGTCGCCGCTGCGGTCTCTACTTCAGGCTGGGACTTTGTCCAGGAAGCCGCGGACGTCGCGAATCCGACCGTCCTCGTCGACTACGACGACGTCAAAGCCGACGACTACGGGCTCCTCCCCGGCGGGGCCCAGTCCCCAGTTGAATCGCAACTGCCGATGGTGCGCGTCGGCCGCGCCGATCGGGGTGAACACGAATCCGGGAAACTGCTCCTGAACTGCCCCAATGAGTGCGTCGAGACCGTCATGTCCGGCGACTTCGGCCATCGGGTCGGTGTAGGTCACGCCGGGGGCGAAGTGTTGCGCAATCAACTGGGTGCGTGCGTCTCCGGTCGCGTTCCAGCTCGCGAGGTATGCGTCGACAGTGGTGGTCATGGTGTGCTCCGTTCCAGGGTTGTCCGTCGATGACGACATCCACTGTGTGGGCGAAGGCGCGCGGAATCCATGGCCTGCCAGGTCATGTTGACGACGCCACCGGATACCTAGGGTTGGGGTATGAGCGCAACTGTCGTAGCACCGGAAATTGGAATGATGCTTCGCGAATGGCGCGAGCGTCGCCGTCTCAGTCAGCAAGATCTGTCGAACCTGACGACGGTCTCGACCCGCCATCTGAGCCGGGTCGAGACGGGTAAGGCACGTCCGACGCCGAAGATGATTCTGCATCTCGCCGAGAATCTCGAGGTTCCGCTGCGACAGCGCAACCAGTTGCTGCTGGCGGCGGGGTACGCGCCGAAGTTCGCCGATACCGCGCTCAATGATCCCTCGCTGTCAGTGGTCATGGCTGGGCTACGCGACCTACTGGATGCCCACCTGCCCTATCCCGCGTTGCTGCTCGATGACTATTGGGAGCTCGTGGACGCCAATGCCGCCGTCGACGCGCTGCTGAGTGGCTTTGCGCCTGAGCTGCTGGAACCGCCGGTGAACGTCGTACGGCTCAGTGTGCACCCGGCGGGTCTGGCCGGCCGCATCAAGAATCTGGACCAATGGGCGACGCATCTGCACCACCAGGTGCTCAATCGAACCGCACGATCACGCGATCCACGCCACCGCGAACTGGCGCGAGAGATCACCGACCTGCGCGGTGAGGTGCCGCGGGCCGAACCGACTGGCGAACCGGTGTTAGCTATGCAACTCGAGGTTGCCGGTCAGACTCTTCGCATGTACAGCGTTGCGGCACAGTTGAGTACTGCCTGGGATGTGGCGCTGGAGGGTCTTCACCTCGAGACGTTCCTGCCGGCGGATGACGCGACGCGCGCGTTCTTCAGCACTGACGGAAAATAGGCTACGACGGCGGGGAGTAACGAACTGAGGAAAGAATGCGACGCGCCATCGTGGCATTCTTTCCTTCGATTCGTAGCTGCGTCGATAGTGCGGCTACGACGCCGAGGCGAGCGGCGTGGTTTCCCGGTGGAGAGGTCTAATCGCCAATATTGCTGACGTATACCTACTGCGTGCGGCCGGGATCGCGCCGCGCTCGAATGTGCGACCGTCGGCACCGAGCAACGCGAACGGGTCGAAGTTCGCGCTGCTCGGCACGCTTGGCCGTTGATGGGATTGCGGGCATTACTTGCTCTGCTTGGTTTACGTGCCCTGCCCGGCCAGATACTTTTCGCGCACCTTGCCCTTGACCAGCTTTCCGGTAGGGGTACGTGGCAACTCGGTCACGAAATCGATGCTGCGCGGCACCTTGAAATGCGCGATTCGCTCACGAAGGAAGTCGATCAGTTCACGTTCCAACTCGGGTCCGGGGTGGACGCCGTCGGCCGGCTGCACGACACCCTTCACCTGCTCGCCCATCTCGTCATCGGGAATCCCGATCACGGCTATGTCGAGCACCTTCGGATGCAAGGCAAGCGCGTTCTCGATCTCCTGCGGATAGATGTTCACGCCGCCGGAGATGATCATGAATGCCTTGCGATCGGTCAAGAACAAGAAGCCGTCTTCATCGAGGTATCCGATATCGCCGGTGGTGCCCCAGTTCGAGTGTTTCGGATTCGTCGCCTCAGCCGTCTTCTCCGGCGCATTGTGATAGCTGAAGGGCAACTCGTCTCGTTCGAAGTAGATGACACCGCGCTCGCCGGTCGGCACCTCGTCACCCTCGTCATCACATATGTGGACTAGCCCGAGCTTCGACTGGCCGACCGTGCCGGGCTTGCTCAGCCATGTCTGTGAGTCGATCAGCGTCACCCCGACGGCTTCAGTCGCCGCGTAGTACTCGTGCAGGATCGGGCCCCACCAATCGATCATCCGCTGCTTGACCTCGACTGGGCATGGGGCGGCGGCGTGAATCGCTACCTTGTGGCTGGATAGGTCGTACTTGGCGCGAACGTCGTCCGGTAGTTTCAGCATTCTGATGAACATGGTCGGGACCCACTGGCTGTGCGTCACCGAGAACCGTTCGATGAACTGCAGCGCGTTCTGCGGATCGAACTTCGACATGACGATCGCGGTGCCGCCAAGCGACTGGGTCATCGTAGTGAAGCCGTACGGCGCGGAGTGATACATCGGCGCGGGGCTGAGGTAGACAGTGTCCGAGTCCATTCCATAGGCGGCAGCGAAGAACGTCGTCAGTGGTTCCTGTACCTCACCGATCTGATATTCGCCGAGCGGCGCCTTGATGCCCTTCGGGCGGCCCGTCGTGCCAGACGAATAGAGCATGCGGCCGCCGATCGGTTGCTCGGGCAGTGGCTCCGCGGAGGCGCCCGCCAAGGCGACGTCGAGTTCGGTGTGCTGCGGCAGTGGGCCGTCCGCCGAGAGCCGCAGTTCGACCTTGTCGGTGAGGTCGACCAGTTGCGCGGCGAGCTCGGGCATGGCGCTGTGCACGATGAACGCGCGTGCTCCGCAGTCGTTGACGATATAGGCGGCCTCGTCGGCGCTGAGGTTGTAGTTGATGGCGGTGATGATCAAGCCGCTGCGCATTGCCGCCCAGTACGCGACGAAATACACCGGGTCGTTGGGGGAGAGCAACGCCAACGAATCGCCGCGCCGTAATCCCTGCTCGTGCAGCATGTTCGCGAGTCGGATTGACAATTCGTCGAGCTCGGCGAAACTCAAAGTGCGACCGGTGTCAGCCATGATCAGGGCTGGTTTGTCGGGAGTTGTTGCGACGTACGCTCCTGGATACACGTGAACTTCCCTTCGGATCGATACCCCGCGATCGGGGCTGCTGGCACCGACTATGGCAGGAAATGCGACGCGTGTCATAGTCGCAGCCGTGCAATACCCCCTGAAGTGGAGTGCGAATACCCTCCGCGGAGGGGTGCCGAGAGGGTGCTGATGTCAATCCAAGCTCGCATCGAAGCGCTGGTGGATGAGTCTATTGCGCGCAAAGAGGCGCCGGGAATTGCTGCCGGTGTTCTCATAGGCTCAGAGCGCTATGTGGCCACTGCCGGATCGCTAGGTGTCGGTAGGCGACCAGTCGGTCGAGACTCGTTGTTTCGGATCTCGTCGATGACCAGATCGATTACCGCAGCGGCCGTGCTCGCGTTGGTCGAGGAGAAGGCGCTTGCGCTCGATGAGCCCGTCGACCGGCTCCTGCCCGAACTCGCTGACAGGCGGGTGTTATGCGAGCCGAGCGGGTCGATCGCGGACACGGTAGCCGCTGCACGCGCGGTCACCACCCGGGATCTGCTGACCTTCACCTGGGGCTTCGGCCAACAAGGTGCGCTCTTCGGAGGGGCGCCTTGGCCGATCGTCACTGCTGCGGCAGAACGTCACTTGGAGACTTTCGGTCCTCCCAAGCCAGGTGGGATGCCCGATGCCGATACCTGGATCGCGCGCCTTGGCGAGTTGCCTTTGATGGCCCAGCCGGGGGCGCGGTGGCTGTATCACAGCGGATTCCAAGTGCTCGGTGTGCTGGCCGCACGAGTCGCTGGTTCCATGCTGCTCGACGTCCTCCGAGACCGCGTACTCGATCCGCTGGGCATGAGCGACACCGCCTTTTACGCCACTGACACAACGCGGCTCGCGACGTCATACATGCGCCACGACGGCGAACTGCAGGTGTACGACGCGCCCGATGGCCAGTGGAGCGTGCCACCACGCTTCCAGGACGGTGGTGCCGGCCTGGTGTCCTCGCTCGATGACATGCTGACGTTCGGGTCGGCGCTGCTGCATGGCGGTGATCCGGTCCTCAGCGCGCGGACTGTCGCGGACATGACGCGCAATCACCTCACCGAGGAGCAGCGGACGCGGGTGTGGCCGGGATTCGACATCCTCGGCGGGGCCGGCTGGGGCTTCGGCGTCGCGGCGTACGCCGACGGCTCGTACGGCTGGGACGGCGGGCTCGGTACCCGCTGGATCAATTTCCCGGACATCGATGCCACCGTCGTCGTGCTGTCTCAGCGGGGGTTCGATGAGACCGGGTATGCGGGCGCCGGCGTCGTCGACTTGGTGCGGTCATTGCGGACCTCGCGCTAGCGCGAGGTCCGTTGCGGGTTGTCCTCGCGGCGAGCGTCCTGACGCTGCCATTTGAGTGTTGTCTCCGGACGTGCTCGTGGCGCGCTAGTCCACCCGCGCCGACACGGAACGGGTGCTGGATTCGGGAGTGAGGTCGATCCGCCGCAGCAATTGGGCATTGAGTGCGACCACGACGGTCGATAGCGACATCAGGATGGCGCCGACGGACATCGGCAGGACGAACCCCATCGGTGCGAGTACGCCGGCCGCGAGCGGCACCGAGATGAGGTTGTAACCGGCGGCCCACCATAGGTTCTGCTTCATCTTGCGGTAGGTGGCACGGGAGAGCTCGATGATGGACAACACGCTGCGGGGGTCGGAGCTGGCGAGGATAACGCCGGATGAAGCAATCGCGACATCTGTGCCGGCGCCGATCGCGACGCCGACGTCGGCTTGGGCCAACGCGGGGGCATCGTTGACGCCGTCGCCGACCATTGCGACCCGTTTGCCCTCGGCCTGCAACGCAGCGACCTTTGCGGATTTGTCCTCGGGCCGCACGCCGGCGAAGACCCGATCGATGCCGAGCTCCTTACCGACCTCGTTCGCGACCGCCTCGGCGTCCCCGGTGATCATGACGACCTCGATGCCGAGACGGTGCAGCGCGCGCACTGCCTCACGCGACTCCGGGCGTACCTCGTCCGCTAACTTGAGCCCGCCGATCACCATGCCGTCACGCACGACGTGCAGGATGATCGCGCCCTCGAGCCGCCACGCTTCGGCGGTACCGATTTCGGGCTGCCCGACTTCCTCCAGCAGACGTGGTCCGCCCACCCGAATCTCGTGACCGGAAACGCTGGCGGTGACGCCGACGGCCGGTGAGGAGGAGAAGTTGGTGCCCCTCTCGAGTGGTAGGCCGCGTTCGGCCGCCGCGGCCAGAATAGCTCTGGCGAGGGGATGCTCGCTGTCAGCCTCAGCGGAGGCCGCGAGCGACAGGACGGTGTCGACGTCGTAGCCGGTCACGGCTTCGGTGTCGGTGACGGCGGGTTCGCCCATGGTCAGGGTGCCGGTCTTGTCGAACAGAACGACGTCGATCCGACGCATCGACTCCAGAGCCAAGCGGTCCTTCACGAGCACGCCGCCGCGGGCGGCGCGTTCGGTCGCGATGGAGACCACCAACGGAATCGCCAGACCCAACGCGTGCGGGCACGCGATGACAAGCACCGTGATCGTGCGCAAGACGGCGGCGTCGGGATCGCCGGTGACCGTCCACACGATCGCGGTAATCACGGCGGCCACCAGCGCGAACCAGAACAGCAAGGCCGCTGCCCGGTCGGCGATGCGCTGCGCGCGCGAGGAAGAGTTCTGCGCCTCGGCGACGAGCCGGTTGATGCCTGCCAGCGCGGTGTCGTCGCCAGTTGCGGTGCTCGCTATTCGTAGGCCCGAGTCAGTGGCGACCGTACCGGCGGTGACAGCATCGCCTTCACCGCGCGAAACCGTTCGGGACTCACCGGTGATCATGGACTCGTCCATGTCGGCCCGGCCGTCGATCACCGTGCCGTCGGCAGGAACGCTGCCGCCGGGGCGCACGATCACGATGTCGCCTACCCGGAGTTCAGCGGGATCGACAGTGACGATCTCATCGCCGTCGACACGTTCGGCCACATCGGGCAACAAGGCGGCTAATGAATCGAGGGCGGAGGTGGTCTGCGCCAGCGACCGCATCTCGACCCAGTGCCCCAGCAGCATGATGACGATCAGCAGCGCCAGTTCCCACCAGAACTCCAGTTCATGGTGGACCAGGCCGACGGTGGCGGCCCACGACGCGAAGAACGCGACGGTGATCGCGAGCGCGATCAACAGCATCATCCCCGGCTTGCGGGACTTGATCTCGCTCCAGGCGCCGGTGAGGAATGGCCGGCCGCCCCACGCGCACATCACGGTACCAAGCACCGGCGCGATCCAGGTCGCCCAGCTTGGCACCGTGTAACCCAGCAACATCGCGAACATCGGGGAGAACACCACGACCGGGATCCCAATGATGAGGTTGATCCAGAACAACTTACGAAACTGGTCGGCGTGCCCGCCATGCCCGCCATGTTCGCTTTGGTTGTCGTGGCCGCCCTGGTGGGAGTGCGGCGTGTGTCCGGTGCGGTGGCCTTCGTGTGTGTCCACCGAATGCCGTTCTGGCGCTGACTCGTGGTGATGCTCACCGTGGGTGAGTGGGCTCGATCCGTGCCCGTGCCCCTGGTGCGGATCTGGCATCGCGTGTCTCCTCACTCATCGGGCGGTTCTGATTCAGTCGGCGCATACGCCGCAGCGAGGGCATAAGCGGAACCCGAGATCTCACGGGAAAGTCGGTGGTCGTTACCGCGTCGCCACGCTGCGGAAGCCGCGGAGGCGCAGACTGTTGCCGACAACGAAGACGCTGGAGAACGCCATCGCCGCGCCTGCAAGCATGGGGTTGAGCATGCCCAGGGCCGCGATCGGGATGGCTGCGACGTTGTAGGCGAACGCCCAGAACAGGTTGGCCTTGATCGTGCCCAAGGTCTTGCGGGACAGTCGTATCGCATCGACCGCCGCGCGCAGGTCCCCGCGTACCAGGGTGATGTCGCTGGCCTCGATGGCGACGTCGGTGCCGGTGCCCATCGCCAACCCGAGGTCCGCCTGGGCGAGCGCTGGGGCGTCGTTGACGCCGTCGCCGACCATAGCGACGACCTTGCCCTCACTTTGCAGGCGCGTGACGACATCAACCTTGTCCTTCGGTAGGACGTCAGCGATGACCTCGTCGATGCCCACTTCCGCAGCGATCCGGTTCGCGACGGCCGCATTGTCGCCGGTCAACAGCACCGGGGTCAGGCCAAGCTCTTTCAGGCCGGCGATCGCCTCGGCGCTGGTCTCTTTGACCGTGTCAGCGACGACGAGTACGCCGCGGGCCTGCCCGTCCCAGCCGACGGCAACGACGGTCTTCCCCTCGGCCTCGGCGCGCGCCTTGGCGGCGGCGACATCGTTGGAGAGGCGCTGAGACCAGTCGGCCAGCAATGACTCGCGGCCGACGAGCGCGGCGACACCATCAACGATGCCCTGCACGCCCTTACCTTCGATATTGGAGAACTCTTCGACCGTCGGCAGTTGCCCGACCTCGCCTGCGGCGCCCTTGGCGATGGCCGCAGCGATGGGATGCTCGGAAGCGTTCTCCAGCGCTCCGGCGAAACGCAGCAGATCGGCGCGGTCGACTCCCGTCTCAGTGATGACGTTGACCAGTGTCATCTTGCCGCTGGTCACGGTGCCGGTTTTGTCCAAGACCACGGTGTCGACCTCGCGAGTGGACTCGAGAACCTCGGGCCCTTTGATCAAGATGCCCATCTGTGCGCCGCGGCCGGTGCCGACCAAGAGGGCGGTGGGCGTGGCCAGGCCGAGGGCGCAAGGGCACGCGATGACGAGGACCGCGACGGCCGCGGTGAAGGCGGCGGACGCTCCGAAACCGGCACCGAGCCATGCGCCGAGGGCGGCGACGGCGATCACAATCACGATCGGTACGAACACGCCCGAGATGCGGTCAGCAAGACGCTGCACGTCTGCCTTTCCGGTCTGTGCGTCCTCTACAAGTTTCGCCATCTGGGCCAGTTGGGTGTCCGAGCCGACACGGGTCGCGCGTGTGACGAGCCGGCCGCCGGCATTCACGGTCGCGCCGGCGACCGAATCACCCGACACGACCTCGACCGGTACCGACTCGCCAGTGAGCATCGAGGCATCGACCGCTGAGGTGCCGCTCACCACGACGCCGTCGGTGGCGATCTTCTCTCCCGGGCGAACGATGAACTCGTCGCCGACCGCCAACTCGGACGTCGGGATCTTGACTTCGACGCCATCGCGGAGAACCGCGACCTCCTTCGCGCCGAGTTCGAGCAGCGCGCGGAGCGCCGCGCCGGCCTCGCGTTTCGACCGCTTTTCGAAGTAGCGACCGGCAAGGATGAACATCGTGACGCCCGCTGCCGCCTCGAGATAAATGTTCCCCGCGCCATCGGAGCGCGCGATCGTGAACTCGAACGGGTGGGTCATGCCGGGCGTGCCGGCCGTGCCGAAGAACAGCGCGTACAGCGACCACAACAGCGCGGCACTGGTGCCCATCGAGATGAGCGTGTCCATAGTCGCGGCGCCATGCCGCAGGTTGGTCCATGCCGCCTTATGGAACGGCCATGCCGCCCACACGATCACCGGTGCCGCCAGTGTGAGGGATGCCCACTGCCAGTACGTGAATTGCAGTGCCGGGATCATGGCCATGGCGATCACCGGCACGGTGAGCACGATCGAACCGATGAGGCGCTGTCGCAACGAGGTCAGTTCCGGATCGGCGTTGTCGGCTGGATCCGCAGCCTCACCCACGGCTGTCGCCTGCGGCGGCTTGGGTAGTGCCGCGGTGTAGCCAGACTTCTCGACCTCGGCGACCAGCAACGCCGGGTCGTACCCTTCGGGCACGGTGACCTTGGCCTTCTCGGTTGCGTAATTCACCGTTGCCGAGACGCCGTCAAGCTTGTTCAGCTTTCGCTCGATCCGGTTCGCGCAGGACGCACACGTCATCCCGCCGATCTCCAGTTCGATCCCGGCATCCGCGGTGAGCGGCGCTGGTGTGGTCATTTTCCGTTCCTTCTCTCTGCACTCAAGTGGCGGCCGTGTCGGCAACTAGTGAGCCGGTTTGGCGGTTGCTCAGAGTTCGGCGTCGAGCACGAATTCGGCGGTGTGGACCTTGCTGTCGATCTGGAAGTCCAGGTATAGGAGGTATCGTCCGGCAGACGGTGCCTGCGCCGCGAACCTGATCTCTGCTGCGGCGTTCTCGCCGGATTGCGGTTCGTTGCCGAGCGCGTGCACATGGAGGTACGCCAGATCGCCCTCCCGCAGCGCAACCACATGTCCGAACGAGCCCAGATACGGCTGCAGTGTTGTCACTGGCTGCCCGTCTTGCTCGATGGTGAACGTCAGTTCGCTGCTGCTATCGGCGGTCAGGTCCCCGGACACAGTGACGGTGTAGCCATCGACCTCGTCAACGCGTTGCGGCGTTTTTTCGACGGGTGTGACGTCGCCAGCCACTTCGACGGTGCGGGTAAGCGTGAGTGCTTCGGCCTCCGGCGCTGCCGGAGTGAACTCGGTGTAGACGCGGTAAGTGCCAGGCTCCTGCCAGGTCCACGGAATCGACCAGGTACCCGTCGACGAATCCATCACCGGGTGTGCGTGCTGGAACAGTGTGCCGTCATTGCGCACCACGATCAGATGCAGTTCTTTCTCGTGTGCTGTCGCGAATTGCGTCACTGGCTGCCCCGCCTCGTCGAGGATCTGAAAGCTCAGCTGTTCTTCGGTGCCGGTGTTGGTGGGCGCCTGGATGGCCGACAGAATGTAGCCTTCGGAGCTCATTGACACCCCGTCGATCGGGCGGCCGGCGGTGTTCGGCGCAGATGCGTCGTGTGCACCATCGCCGTGGCCTTCGCCGTGTGCATCGGCCTCGCCGTCCTCTGTCCACGCGGCTACGACGCTGTCGGGGACGGCGACGCTAGCGATCCCGAAGGCCGCGCCGAACGCCACCGCCAGTCCGGCACCGAATAGCGTGAGCCGCCCCGCAGTGTTCATTAGACGCGGACCGCCGAGTATCCGGCTTCCTCGACTGCCGCGATAACTTTCGCGTCGTCGATGTCGTTCGCGCCGCTGACCACTAGCTTCCCGGTCTGCGCACTGACCTCGACGTCGTCGATGCCGGCAATCTCGCTTACTTCTTCGCGCACAGACATTTCGCAATGGCCGCACGTCATGCCGGTGACCTGAAATTCGCTGGACGTCATTGGACTCCCTCTCTGTGATGTACCCTGGTGGGGTATGCGTGCACGGGTTAAGATATACCCCCTATAGGTATACCGCAAGTCTTAGGCGAGGTGCTTCGGTGAGCTCACCAGCCGAGAGTGCGAGACCCTGCATTAGGTCGCGACCGGAGATTCAATCCGGAGAATGGCACCGAACCGTCCTTGAGCCGGGGCGCGGTGCGTACCCACGCATCGCGGGCGCTGATTCAACTACTTGCGCACGATCGAGCGCAGCTCGTCGTGTGTGCGATCCAAAGCGGACTATAGGGACCGTGCCCGGCGCGTGATAGGGATGGGTATGCCCAGATCCATCGCCGAGATTCCCACGCCAGCCTTGGTCGTCGACCATGACGCGATGATGTCCAATATTGCCGCTATGAGCGCGGTGCTTCCGGGCGTGCGACTGCGACCACGCGTGAAGGCGCACAAATGTA
>JBKEDB010000147.1:0-6038 GCA_047975195.1 Cumulibacter sp.
CATCCTCCAACAAAGAACGGAACTAAACCCAGGACGGTTCAAGCCAGGTGGTGAACACGGTGCGGGCACGCTGGGCGAGGGCGGTGCCGTGCGCGTCGGCGTCGTGTCGGATGGTGCGCGGGTCGATGCCGTTGCTGGCGAGCTCGTGGGTGTGGCCGATGAGCCAGCGTTCGATCTGGGTGTGGTCGACCTCGAGGTGGAACTGCAGCGCGAGGACATGGTCGTCGAGGTTGAATGCCTGGTTCGGGGTGTGGTCGGTGGCTGCGAGGTTGACGGCGCCTGCGGGGGTCTCGAAGCGGTCGCCGTGCCAGTGCAGCACGGGGGTGTGCTCGATTGCCGCCAGCGGCGATCGCCGGCCTTCCTCGGTGAGGGTGAGGGGGGCGTAGCCGATCTCGACGCTGCCGCTGGGTCGCACGGGCGCGCCGAGGGCGGTGGCGATCAGCTGGGCGCCGAGGCAGATGCCGAGCGTGGGCCGCTGCTGGTCGAGGCGACGCACGAGCAGGTCGATCTCCTGGCGCAGGAACGGGTAGGCGGCCAGGTCACCGACGCCGATGGGCCCGCCTAACACGACGAGCAGGTCGGCATCGGATGCTCGGCCGTCGGTGAGGTCGTCGATGCCGGCGTCGAGGTACTCGATGCGGTAGCCACGCTCGCTCAGCAGCGGCGCGAGCAGCCCGAGGTCCTCGAACGGCACGTGCCGGACGGCGATGGCGGTGCGGGTCATCTCGTGGTCTCCTTCGCGACCAGGGTGGGCCAGTACATGTCGTTGGGGGTGGCGCGGGCACCGAAGATGGCCTGGCCGACGCGGACGCAGTCCGCGCCTTGCTCGATGGCGGTCTCGAAGTCGCCGGACATGCCCATCGACAGCTCACCTGGCCCAATCAGGTCGGGATCGGTGTCGTGTCCGTGGTCGCGGATCTCGCGCAGCAGCCGGAAGCACTGCCGCACGCGTTCGGTGTCGTCGGCGAACAGCGCCAGGGTCATGAACCCGCGCACGCGCAGCGCGGTATAGGCGGGCGGCTGTTGCAGGAACCCGGGGACGTTCGCGCTCGACGTCATCGACGAAGCTCTGGCCGCAGTCCCATGAGGCCATGCTGCTGCACCCGACCGGGGGACTATCTCATTAACGGTGTTTCCGGCGATTTTCATTAGTGGGTTTCTGGTGCTGGCCAGCGGTCGGCGAAGGTGATCGCGAACGCGTTGAGTGCGGGTTTCCACCGCATGGTCCATCGTGCCTGACTGCGGCCGGTGGGGTCGAGAGATCGAGTGACCAAGTACAGGCATTTTAGGGCGGCTTGCTCGGTTGGGAAATGCCCCCCGCGCCCGGACCGCGCGTCGATACCTCACGTTCAGGCTCTCGATCGCGTTCGTTGAGCAGATCACGCGGCGGATTTCGACGTCGTAGTCCAGGAACGGGAGAAACTCCTCCCACGCCGATGACCACAGGCGGATGATCGCTGCGCACTTCGTGCCCCACTTCTCCTCCAGATCCTCCAGCGCCGCGCGGACAGCATTCGGATTCGGGGCGGTATAGATCGGTTTCACGTCCCGTTTCAGGGCGTCCCAGTCCTTCTTCGAAGCCAACCGAAACGTGTTCCGGATCAGATGAATGATGCATGTCTGAACGGTGGCGAGCGGCCACGCGTTGCCCACGACCTCCGGCAGCCCTTTCAGGCCGTCGCAGACGAGGAAGAACGCATCACGGACCCCTCGGTTCTTGATGTCCATCAACACGCTCATCCAGAACTTCGCGCCCTCACCGCCGGTGCCGGCCCACAGCCCAAGGACATCCTTCTGCCCGGCGAGGGTGACTCCGATCGCCGCGTAGATCGGCCGGTTCGCGACCTGTCCGTCGCGGATCTTCACCACGATGGCGTCGATGAAGATCGCCGCGTAGACCTCATCCAGTGGCCGGGCCGACCATTCGCTCATCTCCTCGATCACTTTGTCGGTGATCCGGCTGATCGTCTCCTTACAGACCGAAGCGCCATCGATCTCAGTGAAATGTGCACTGATCTCGCCGGTGGTCAGGCCGTTGGCATAAAGCGAGAGCACGATCTCATCCACCCCCGACAGGCGCCGTTGGCGCGTTTCTTGACGATCTTCGGCTCGAACGACCCTGCTGTGGGTCGACATGGCCCACTTCGCCGGGCTCGTCGCCGCAGGCCTGCACCCGAACCCGGTGCCCTACGCCGACGTGGTGTCCTCCACGACGCACAAGACCCTCGGCGGCCCCCGCGGCGGGTTCATCATCTCGCGCGACGACACCTACGAGAAGCGGCTGAACCAGCGGGCGTTCCCCGGTCAGCGGGGCGGCCCGCTGATGCACATCATCGCCGCCAAGGCCACGGCGTTCCTGCTCGCCGCCAGTGAGCACTTCGCCGACCGGCTCCTGGCCGACGACGCCCGCAGCATCGGCGTCGACGTGCTCACCGGCGGTACCGATGTCCACGTCGTCCTCGCCGATCTGCGTGCCTCCCAGATCGACGGGAAGACCGCCGAGACCGTGCTGCACCAGGTCGGGATCACCGCCAACCGCAACAGCATCCCCTACGCCCCCGGCCACCGCTGGTCACCTCCGGTGTCCGGCTCGGCACCCCGGCCCTGGCTACCCGCGGGTTCACCACCGAGGACTTCACCGAGGTCGCCGACATCGTCGCCGCAGCCCTGATGCCCGATCCCGACATCGCGGGCCTGCGGGAACGCGCGCGCTGCCTCGCCGACCGCCACCCGCTCTACCAGTCCCTGCCACAGGGGTGATGCGCGATGTCGCTTCGTGACGTGACAGGCCCCGAGTACGGGCCATACGGCGGCAGCTTCATGCCCGAAGCGCCGCTGTCCTCGCGGCGCACTGTGGATTATCTCGATCGCTGGGCACGCACCCGTGCCGCCACGGGTGGCGTTGGATCTGCCGCCGGACCATGATCGTGCCCGTGTCCCAGTCGATGTCGGACCACTTGAGTCCGAGGACCTCGGACTGCCGCAGCCCGAGGACGAGCCCGAACGCCCAGCGCGAGCTACCAGTCTGATCCTTGGTGGCAGCCAGGATGGTGCGGACTTCATCGAGAGTGAACGATTCGACCTCGGCGGCGTCGTAGTGCGGCATGATCGCCGCGGACACCGGATTCTTGACGAGCCGGTCTCGCCGTACTGCCTCGGTGAGACAGGCGCTCAGTGTCCCTCGTGCGTGCGCGACGACGCTCGTACCGCATCCGGGCTTGGCGAGGATCGCGTCGTACAGGGCCTCGATGTGCTCGGGACGGATCGAGGCGATGCTCATGTCACCGAGCACCGGGTCGATGTGGCTCCAGTCGGAACGGTATGCCTGTGCGGTGCGCACGGCTACGCGCCGCGTTTTCGTGTCGTGCCACGTCCAGAACCATTCGCGCAGCGTCATGTCGCCGCCGTCGAGGTTCGACAGCAGGTCTCGCTGGCGTAGTGCCCGGTCGAGTTTCTGATTGCATTCGTCACGGGTGCGGGCCGCGATGTGTTTTCGCTTGCCGTTGATGACGGGGCGCACGTGCCACCGTCCGTCAGATTCACGGCGCGGCACGGGCCGCCCGTTCGGTGCGCGACGTTGACCGGCCATCGCGCGAATCACGCCGTTCTGGCGCGTTCGTATTAGTTCGATTTAGCCCACACGGCGGCCTCAAACGAAAGCAGGTCAGCGCCAAAACTAGACGCTGACCTGCGGTTTTTCCCTGTGGAGCTAAGGGGATTCGAACCCCTGACCTTCTCATTGCGAACGAGACGCGCTACCAACTGCGCCATAGCCCCTTGCGACGTACAAAGATACCACCGGCGCCAAAGGGGTGAACAGCAGGGAGCGATGTCGCCTGCACCACTGCCTGCACCGCCTGCATCACGGCCGAAACCGCCCAGCGGAGGCCGCCAAATCCACGTTTCGCGGTGAAGTGAGTAACGATAATCGGTCTTGAGCGTTACCCACTCCCCCGCAGAACAGACTGGGACGGCCGCGTCAAACTGGCGTGAGCCACCAACTGGGAAGGGCTTTACGACTGAGGCAACCCTCGCGGAAGATACCCGTATGAGTGAGTTCGATCCGCAGCACATGATCGACCACCTCGTCTACGGGACCGTGGATCTGCACCGGACGGTTACGACGATCGCCGAGCAGATCGGCGTCACCCCTGACGATGGCGGTCGGCACATCGGCCTGGGAACTCGCAATTACCTCCTTGGGCTCTCCGAGACCAGTTACCTCGAAATCATCGCGCTCGATCCCGACAACCCGCCCGCAGAAGGCCACCAGGATCCATTCGGCCTCGCCCACCTGACCGAAGACAGGCTCATCACCTGGGCGGTCCATCCCCGAGACATCGACCATGCCCTCATCGCGGGCCGGCGGCACGGCGCTGACCACGGCAAACTTCACCCCATGTCCCGCGTCGATGCAGCCGGTAACGACCTGCACTGGACGCTCGCAATCGGCTCCCCGCTGCCATTCCACGGGCTCGCGCCGTTCCTGATCGACTGGGCCGAAACACCGCACCCTGCCGCTTCCGGTATCCCCCGAGCCATCCTCGATGGCATCCAGGTCGTCTCGCCGGAGCCCGCCAAGATTTCCGCGCTTCTGCGCGACATGAAGTTGCCGATCGTCGCCGAAGAAGGCGACGAACCAGCACTGCACGCCACAATCACCGGCCCGAAAGGAACCATCACCCTATGAGCACGATCCTCGTCGAGACCCCCAAACCCGGCGTACGCCTCCTGCGTCTCAACCGCCCTGACCGACTCAACACGATGACGCATGAGTTGCTCACCGAACTACATGCCGCGCTCGATGACGCGAACGCCGATCAGGACGTCCGCGTCGTCATCCTCACCGGTGAGGGCCGCGCGTTTTGCGCCGGCCTCGACCTGCTGGGGTACGGCGATCCGTACAAGGAGGACTGGGGTCCCGCCCGCGGCGGTCTGGCCACCCAGCGGGAGATCGCGTCCTGCGCCGAGAAGATCCGCGACCTGTCCAAGCCGGTCATTGCCGCGGTGAACGGCGCCGCTGCCGGCGGAGGCCTTGCACTGGTGCTCGCCAGCGACATCCGGGTAGCGGTACCGGAGGCCGTCTTCCGGGTGGCCTTCATCAAGGCCGGCTTCTCCGCCTGCGATATCGGTACTTCGTGGCTGCTGCCGCGCATCGTCGGCGCCGGTCACGCGCACGACCTGATGCTCACCGGCCGCCGCTTCAGCGCAGACGAGGCCTACCGGATGGGAATGCTCGCCGAGGTCGTCGAGCCCGAGGACCTGATGGCCGCCGTCTACGCGAAGGCCGACGAGATCATGAGCAACCCGCCGTTCTCCGTCGAACTGACCAAGCAGGGCATGTGGGTCTCCTTGGAGATTCCGTCGTTCCACGCAGCGGTCGAGTTCGAGAATCGTCAGCAGATCCTCTCCTCGATGACCGAGGACCGCAACGAGGCTGCCGCCGCGTTCCTGGAGAAGCGCGATCCGGTGTACAAGAACCGCTAGCGCACCCCGACATGGTGGCGAGTTTGGCCGTATATTCGCGGCCAAACTCGCCATCGTCATTTCGCGGCAGAATGTCCCTATCGCGCGACGCACGCAAGGAGACACGATGAGCAACGTCGAGACCACTCCGGTCGAATTGAACTGCGGGCCCGGCGGCGGATCCGCGCAGTGGCAGATTCTCGCCGGACGGGAGGTACTACTGGGCGGTCCCCGAGCGATGGCAGTACGTCGTACGCTTCCGCATCGGGATCGCTCGTTCATCGGCGCGTGGTGCTTTGTGGATCACTATGGTCCCGATGATGTCGCCGCTACGGGCGGCATGGATGTCGCACCGCACCCGCACATCGGCCTGCAAACCGTTTCCTGGTTGTTTGAGGGCGAGATCGAGCACCGCGACAGCGGCGGCGTGCGCGGGTTGGTCCGGCCCGGCGAGGTCAACCTGATGACCGGCGGAGCCGGTATCTGCCACTCAGAGGTGTCTACGCCCGAGACGACGGTGCTGCACGGCGCCCAACTTTGGGTCGCGCTTCCCTTCCAAAGTCGCGATGCAC
>JBKEDB010000097.1:0-15617 GCA_047975195.1 Cumulibacter sp.
GCGAGGCCGCGTGGCTCTCCCCCCCGCCCGGCGCGGGCCTGCCCCGTCTCATCGACCCGCGCGCCGGCGACCCGGCCCCGTCCTCGCAAGTCGCGCCGGCGCCCGCGCAACTGCTGGTCCCCTGCGTCGACCAGCCTGACCTCAAGGCCACCTACACGTTCCACGTGCGTGCGCCGCAGGCATGGCAGGTCGTCTCCAACGGTGTCCCCGAAGCGACCACCGAACACGCCGATGGTTCGAAGACGGTCGACTTCGAAACCACCAAACCGATGTCGCCGTACATCACCGCGCTGATCGCCGGTCCCTTCCACCATGTGCACGATGAGCATGACGGCATACCGCTCGGCATCTACTGCCGTGCTTCGCTAGCGAAGTATCTCGACGCCGACAAAATCTTCGAAGTCACCAAACAGGGCTTCACATTTTTCCAGCAACTCTTCGATTTCCCTTACGCCTTCGGAAAGTACGATCAACTGTTCGTCCCCGAGTTCAACTTCGGCGCGATGGAAAACGCGGGCGCTATCACCTTCCGCGATGACTACGTCTTCCAGTCCAAGGTCACCGAGTACCGCCTCGAACGCCGCGCCGAAACGATCCTGCACGAGATGGCGCACATGTGGTTCGGCGACCTCGTGACGATGCGGTGGTGGGACGACCTATGGCTGAACGAATCCTTCGCGACCTACGCGTCGGTGCATTGTCAGGCCGAGGCGACGAAGTACGCCTCAGCATGGACGACATTCGCGAATGTGGAGAAGACCTGGGCCTATGACCAGGACACGAAGTCGACTACGCACCCGATCGCTGCTGACATGGTCGACGTCGAGGCCGTTGAGGTGAACTTCGACGGCATCACTTACGCCAAGGGTGCCTCAGTACTCAAACAGCTCGTTGCGTACGTCGGGCAGGACGCGTTCTTCGCCGCGATCCGCGCGTACTTCAAGAAGCATCAATACGACAACACCGAACTCAGCGACCTGTTCGCCGAATTGGAGGCGACCAGCGGGCGGGACCTGTCGTGGTGGTCGCAGCAGTGGCTGGAAAGCGCCCAGGTCAACACGTTGCGCCCCCTCATCACCACAGACGCTGACGGCGTCATCACGTCCTTCGCTATTGAGCAAAGCGCGCCGACCGAGCACCCGACGCTGCGCACGCACCGCATCGCTGTGGGCTGTTACAACCTTGAGGGTGACGCACTCGTGCGTACACAGCGGGTTGAGTTGGACATTTCAGGCGAGCGCACCGACGTACCCGACCTCGTCGGCGGCGTCCGCGCCGACCTGATCTTGCTCAACGACGACGACCTCACGTACGCCAAGGTGCGTTTCGACGAGCAATCGCTGGCCTTCCTACTGGAGAACATCGACAAGTTCACCGAGTCGCTACCGCGAGCGCTGTGCTGGGGTGCGGCGTGGGATATGACGCGCGATGGCGAGATGCGCGCACGCGATTACGTGGCGCTGTTCCTGAAGGGCGTCGGCAGCGAGCACACCATGAGCGTCATCCAAACGCTGTCCGGGCAGGCGCAGACGGCAGTCTTCTCGTACAGCGCACCCGATTGGTCAGCGACGGGCGCTGAGCAGCTAGCGGACTTCGCATGGCAGCAAACCGAGCAGGCGACCGGCGGTAGCGACGCACAGGTTCACTGGTCACGCGTGTTCGCCTCGGCAGCTGCTACCGACGCGCAGCTGGACACGCTCGCTGCCTTGGTCTCCGGTGAGCGAGTTCTGGAAGGTCTGGCGATGGACCTCGATACGCGCTGGGCCCTGCTCACCCCGCTGGTTGCAGCCGGACGAGCGGGCGATATAGAGATCGACTCCGCGATTTCCATCGACGCCGGCGATGTCGCGCAGCGTCGCGCGGCCACTGCGCGCGCCGTACGGGCCACCGAGCAGGCTAAGGCCGCCGCCTGGCACGACACGGTCATCTCCAATGCGCTGACGAACTACATGCACGAAGCCACCGCACTCGGCTTCTATTCATGGCGCCAGTACGAACTGACTCGCCCGTACCGAGATCGCTTCTTCGAAGCGCTAGACGGCGTCTGGCAGGATCGCTCGTCCGCGATCGCGCAACAGGTGACCGAACTGATGTTCCCGCGGTTGATCGAGCCAGCGACTGTCGACGCCGCAGATCAATGGCTGGCACAGGAGGGCCACGTCAGCGCGCAGGTACGTCTCGTCGCCGAGCAGCGCGATGCGATCGTGCGCGCGCTCGCGTGCCGCCGCAAGGACGCCGAATAGCGCGACCGCTTCAGCACAAACGACGTGCGGCGTACTTCCCCAGAACGGGAAGTACGCCGCACGTGGCGTTTCAGGCGTGTGTTATTCGGCCGTGTTACCCGCGGCATCGGCCAGCATCCGAAGCGCGTTGACCAAGCCGCCGATCAGGTCACCACCGGCGAAGCTAGAGGACATCGCCGCGACGGCGAGCTCACAATCGCGGTCGTCGATCCGCCGGGCCGCGTGTTCGCCTACGCCGATTTCGATCGCACGCTCGTTGGGCGAGACTGCCACCAGGCAGGTGTCGCGCGCTTCGTGGCCGAAGCTGCGGTGCTTAGCCGCGACGGCGCCGCGCCGGTCGGGCCCCAGGTCACCGATCAGTACCGAGAAATTGATTCCGGTTTCGAGCGAGGACCTCGTCAGCGCCTCCGAGAGCCGATCCATCTCGACGAAATTAAACGGACCCGTATTGCCCTCGGGCCCGAACGCGAGCGCCGGTGTCGAGGTATCAAGTGTGCTAGCCATATCGTCTCTCCTCGCTTACCAGGTACCGCTCGCGCCACCGACCATCGTCGTCGCGGGAACGCTGTCGGCCCCGGACTCGATGGCGTAGATGGACTGGTGAACGCTCGTGCCCTGCTTCGGGCGTCCGACGAACCACAACGTGCCGCGATCCCAATGCTCACCGAGCTTGTAACGCTTAGCGGTCTCGGTGTCACGGCTGGTCAAGAACGCCAGGAGGTAGGTCAGCAGGAGTACCAGGACGGGTCCGCCGACGAAAACAAGTAGGACGTGCGGGATGCTCATGCCTACAGAATCTAGCCCAGCGCTGATCTTTCTTCAGCCACGGGTTTGCCGATCAGGACCGCCACAGGTCTGGGACGCGCTCACGCCAGGGTGCGGCCCCCTGGAGTTGCGCGCTCAGCGCCAGCAGCGTGACCTCATCGGCCGGACGCCCGACGAGCTGCATTCCAATGGGTAGTCCGTCGTCGCTCATCTGCAGCGGCAGGCTGATCGCGGGCTGACCGGAGACGTTGAACAACGACGTGAACGCCGAGTACTGCTTTTGCAATTCGAAGTCGACGGCTGGGTCCTCGCCGTACCAGTCGAGCGGTCGCGCGACATCGGTCGTGACAGGCGTGAGCACGACGTCGTACGGTTCGAGCTTCTCCACGACGCTGCGCCCGATCTGTCCCATCGTGACGTGCGCGGCCATCGCCTGCTGCCCGGTGAGTTTCATGCCTTGGTCACGCAGCCAGAGGGTCAACGGCTGCAACCGCGGCAGTTGGTCCTCGGTGACCGGTAACGTCGTCGCTCCCAGCACCCATACCTGCACGAAGGCCGCCATCGCTTCCGGGCCGACCGGCGCTGGAATGTCCTCGACGACGTGCCCGAGCGATTCCAGCAGTTCGGACGTGCGCTGCCAGGCGGCCGTCACCTCCGGCGCAACCTGTGCGCCAGGGATGACCGGGTCGACGTACCGCCCGATCCGCAACGGACCCACCTCGCGGCGTGTTGCCTGCAAGAACGTCTGCCCCGGCGGCAGCGGCGGTGCCCAGTGCGGATCCGATCGCCCCGGCCCGGCGGTCAGGTCCAGGAACGCGGCGGCATCTTCTACCGTGCGCGCCAGCGGGCCAGTCACCCCCAAACCAGCAGGGTCTACCCGCAGCGGTCCGCTCGTGATCCGCCCGCGAGCGGTCTTGAGGCCGACCAGTCCGCACGCAGCCGCGGGGCTACGGACGGAGCCACCGCCGTCCGAACCTTGCGCGATCGGCGCTAGACCTGCGGCGACCGCAGCCCCTGCGCCCCCGGAGGACCCGGCAGCCAGGCGACCGAGGTCCCACGGTGTGCGCGCAGTCGGACCGACGTCGTTGCGTGTCCAGCAAGGAAAACCGAACTCGGGTGTCTGGGTCTTGCCAAGGCTGACCATGCCGCCGTTCAGCAGTCGCGCGATCGCCTCGTCCGTGTGTACGGCGATGTTCTCGCGCATCAGCGCGCTGCCGAAGGTCGTCCGCACTCCTTCGATGTTGTTGAGGTCCTTGATTCCGATCGGCACGCCAAGCAACTGGCCAAGTCGTTCGCCGTCTCGTACGGCGCGCTCGGCTCGGCGCGCATCTCGGCGGGCATCCTCGGCGGTAATCGTGACGAACGCGCCGACAGATTCATTGAGCCGCTCGATGCGCGCGAGATAGTGCTCGGTGAGCTCGACCGGGGAGAATTCACCGGATGCGATGGCCGCGGCCTGCTCGGTCGCGCTCAGATCATGCAGTTCGGACATGACCCCACGCTAGCGGGCAATCGGCCATGTTCAACACCTCCTGCGGTAGCGAGAGTCCGATGCCGGGCGTCCCGCGCAAGCAGTTCAGTACCGAGATCGAAACACCTTGCGTGGACGGCCGGAGCGACCTGCGCTGCGCTCCTCGCTGTCCACCGCACCGGCGGCTTCGAGTTCGGCCAGAACCTGGACCAGTCGAGATCGAGTCCAGCCGGTCGCGGCCTGTAGCGCCGAATCCGACGCACTCGCCGGGCCCCGAGTCACCAATTCTTCAAGCAGCATCCGCGCCGGCCGCGACAGTGGGCGGCCGATCTCCCGGCGCAGGAACTCTGAGCGTGACAGTTCGGCTGGATCGACGCCCTCCAGCACGATGCGGCGGGCCGACTGAACCAGCGCCCGCGGATTCCCACCGGAGGTCGCCACGACCGCACGCAGCGCCGCGGCGTCCATCTCCTCACGGTTGACCCGACGCCGCAGTAACCCCGCGGCCTCTACGTCGGTCAATGGCCCCAATTCGACGACCACGTCGAAGAAATCCGCAGCCCGGCTACTGAGCACGCTCGAGCGATCGAGTTCGGTGCAGGTTGCCACCCATGAGACCGGCACTTGCCACATATCGTCGCGGTGGACGCCGAATGCCTCGACGAGCAAGCGGGCCGGGGCATTGTCCACGAGAACCACGAGATTGTCCGGCACCTCACTGAAGCGAGCAAACTTCGCGTATGCCGAATCGCCGTCCACCACCGCCATCGCCGGCACCAGTTCGCTCAGCGCCTCGTGCAGCAATTCCTCCACCGATCCGATGGTCGCCGCGTTCACAAATCGTGGGTGTCGTGCTTCGCGGGGCAGACGTCGCAACAGCTGGTGAATGGTCGTCGTCAACCCACTGCCAGCACTGCCGCACAGCAAGACATGCAACCGCTGAGCCACCGCGGATTCGACCCGAGCGCATTCGGGGCCACGTTCGATGACGAGGTCGCGATCGACAGACGTTGACAACAGCGGACGGTTCGACAGTGTTGCCATTCACTTACTTTACTTACTGAAAGTTTTGTTAGTCAACCAGGTCACGTCGTAGCCCACCGACGGGCCAGCCGCGCGCCACTCTCTTACAGTGGACCGCATGACTGTCCACACCACCGCAATCGAGGCAGCGATCGTGCAACTGGAGTTGAACGATGCGCTCGTGACAGGAGGGCGGATCGCGCTGATCGTCGCCCTGGCGATCATCGTTCGTTACCTTCTGCACCGCGCGATCCGGCGCGTCACGAAACGCTCGGTCGACGGCAAAATGCCCGTGATGTTGATGGGCGTGAAGGGTCGCGCGCGGAATGTGATCGTGAACGCGGCAGGGCTGGACACCGAGCGTCGACGCCAACGCGCGGAGACTATTCGCTCGGTCTTGCAAAGCGTGGTCTCAATCGCCATTTTCACGCTTGCGACCGCGCTGGTGCTCGGTGAACTGGGAGTCAACCTTGCGCCCATCGTCGCCAGCGCGGGCATCGTTGGTGTCGCCCTCGGGTTCGGCGCGCAGAATCTGGTCAAGGACTATCTCAATGGCATCTGCATGATCCTCGAAGATCAGTACGGGGTCGGCGATCTGGTCGACTTCGGCGACGTGGTCGGCACCGTCGAGGCAGTCAGCCTGCGCACGACGCGGGTGCGCGATGTGGAAGGCGTCATTTGGTACGTGCGCAACGGTGAGGTGCTGCGGATCGCCAACCAGAGCCAAGGTACGGCCAGCGTCGTTGTCGATTTCCCGGTCGCGCACGGCACCGACCTCGAGCTCGCGCAGCGCGAGGTGCAACGCGTACTCAGCGAGTACGCCGAATCCGAGGACGGTCAGAAGGTCATCGTGGCGGCACCGGAAGTGCTCGGCGTTCAGGCCGTTACCGCCGTGGGGATCACGCTGCGCGCGACGCTGAGCGTGACTCCACCCGATCGGTATCGAGTGGCCCGCCTACTCAACGGCAAACTGGCTGAGGCATTCGCCGCCGCCGGAATCCGTACACCGCGGGTACCCTTCGAGTCGAACCCCCAATAGCCACCTTGGCGAAGTAGGAGCAACGTGACCACCCGAGCCCAACGCCACGGATCGTTCTATGACCAGATCGGCGGACACGAGACCTTTGTGCGTCTGGTGCGACGGTTCTACGAAGGAGTCGCCGCCGACCCTGAGTTGCGAGCGATGTACCCCGAGGAGGACCTTCACCCAGCCGAAGAGCGGCTGCGCATGTTCCTCGAGCAGTACTGGGGCGGCCCGTCGACGTATTCCGAACAGCGCGGACACCCGCGCCTTCGGATGCGCCATGTTCCCTACCGCGTGACACCGCGCGCCCGCGACATCTGGCTAGCTCATATGCGCGATGCGCTCGACTCGCTCGAGCTGGATCCCGAGCACGACGCACAGTTCTGGCAGTACCTCACCAATGCCGCGCACTCGCTGGTGAACGCCGACGACACACATTCGCCTCTCGGTTGATGTAACCCAGCGCACACCCCTGGACTCTGTTCTGTCACGGCCTAGTCACGGTTACGCGCCAGCAGGTAACACCGCCGCCCAACGAGGCGCAAACTCGGCGACTATAGATACAACATGTCGTCGATGAGCCCAGCCCCCGCCACCGGCGGAGCCCCCACGGCCCCGCCGCCCTCCCGCGTCACCAAGTACGCGTGGAGGTTGCTGGTGATCCTGCTACCGCTGACGACTTTGCTGCTGTTCTTCCCATGGACGACGAACGGAATCACTCCGTCGGTCGACGTACGCCCCGAGTTGGTGTGGTCCAGCGTGGCCACCATCGTGATCGGCGCCATGGCACTGGCGTTCCCCAACCGCTGGATGTCCTATACCGCAGCGCTGCCCACCATCGGCGCGCTCACCGACCTCGGACCGGTGCTGATTCCTGAGTCCGGTGAATATCCGCTCGTCGTCCAAATCAACGTCATCGTTGTCGCGCTGATCGGGATTGCGTGGATGACGATGGCGATGGGCTATCCGGCGCGCGAACAACAGACCCGCTGGATCGTCGCACCGGTAGCGGCGGCGTTGACCGTCGCCACGCTGTGGCTGCCGTGGTTGGTGATCTTCGGTATCGGTCAGCAGTCGGGCCAGGCGACCGCGATCGACGTGTTGTTCAGTACGTACGCAACCGCTGCCCCGGGGGTCGTCGTCACGCGCCTATCGGTCCTGATCATCATGATCGTCGGGATCATTGGTGCCGTGCTGCCACTGCTCAGCCGCACCTCGCGGGCGACCCGAATCGCGATGGGAATGACCCTCGCATCGACGGTGGCGCTGGTGCTGCTGTGCTTGTGGCTATCGATGCCCGGTGACTCCGTGCAGCCCGCTGATTACGCCTCTGGTCCACGCGTGGCGATCGCTGGCTTCGCGATCATTACCTTGGTGTGGAACTCACGCCTGAAGGCCGCCGGAGGCCCGGACGACGCCCCTCCCCCGCGTCGCATCGACGACAGCGGGTACATCCCGGTCATTATGTCGGGTTCGCTGCATTCGGATCCGGTGACGCCGCGACAATTCACGCCTGGTCTGGATCTCACCCATCGACCAGGTACCGACCCGAACCAGTCCACCGGTCCGCACGGCACCATCGGCAACACCCTCAGTGGCGGCCCCGTCTACGGCACCCGGATGTTCTGAACTCGGTTGACGCGGTGCACATCGCGGCAACGGCTCCTAGGTGAGTCCCAGCGAAACGCTCAGGTGAGCCCCGGCGAAACGCTCAGTTCAGCCCCAGCAAGTCGATTGTCGCCGGTCGCCGGAACGCTGCGCCGATCCGCGTCGCGGCCACCACCCACTTCCCGTTCGTCGCGACCCGGATGGTGTCGTTTGAGCCGGCCGCCTCGGTGAGGAAACCCAATCGGCTCATCGCCACCAGCATCCGCATCGGAATTTCAACCGGATCGATCCCGTCCCGATCGACCATCGCGATCGTCTGGCTCAGCATCGCATCACCGGCTGCGGCCACCTGACTGTCCTCCAGCGCGCGCAACTGAGAGCCGGCGAGATCGAGCGTTTGGCGAATCTCGGCCGTCGGTAGGTCCTCGCGATGGGTCCACGCCGACATCGGCGGCAACGAGGCCCGCCACTGCTCGTCGACACGCTGCGGCAACGACACACGATCGGAGGCCGTAACGGAGCGTTCGACGGCGTCGGCCAGCGCGGACGCCGGGGCCGTGACGTCGGTGGCGCCGTCCAACGTGGCCGTGAAATCCTTGCGGATCAGAACCCCGACGACCAAGGCGTACGCCGTCGTGCCCGCCTCGCTGCTCTTAAGTCGTACCAGCCCGTCCGGCGCCAACCGCGCCACTCGCGAACTGAACGTGAGCAGATCGGTGCGCGCCGCCGGCGTCGACGGCAACAACTCGATCATCCCCTCCCCCCTTCCGGGGAAAACGACAACAAGTATTCGCGCTCGACCGGAGTAAATCGCCGCGGCCGCCCGGTCTCGAAGTTGATCGGCGCCAACGTCGTCGTGGCCGTCACGGCCAACTCCGGCCGCTCGCCCGAGTCATTCCACAACTCGTACGCCGTGACGTAATGCGCCGCTTTGAGCGTCTCCACCCACAGCCGCGCCCGCAGCGGTGTTGAGGAGAACGGCACCTGTCGCCGGTAGCGGATCTGGTGCTCGACCACGACGATCCCGTTGGCCAGCAAATCGTTGCCGGTCTCATCGCCCGGACGCGAGCCGAACGCGCTGACGCGAGCCTGTTCGAGGTAAGTCACAAAGGTCGCGTTGTTGACGTGACCATAGGCATCCATATCCCCCCAGCGCAGGGGGATCTGTGTTTCAAACACCATCTCTAGGCGTCTTCAGCGGCGGCGTACGACTCGATCCAGGAGCGCTGAGTCTCGTCCCATGCCAGCGACTTACCGGCCTGATAGTCGAAGTGCACGAGCACGCAGTGCACCGTGCACGCGGGGCTGGAATCGCCGGCACCCCACAATTCCTCACGGATCCGCACAGAGGTACGGCCGATGCTCAATACGGAGCAGCGCATCACCATCTGCTTATCGGACTCTTCCTCAGTGAGGACCTGCCGGTGATAGTCGATCTCCTGACGCGCCAGAATCAACGACGATCCCATATCACCGTCGGCGCGGCCAGGCAGATTCGAGAACCACTCGATCCGGGCGTCCTCGGCGAACGTCGCGAACTTGCCGTTGTTGATGTGTCCGTTGCGGTCGGCATCTGACCAGCGCAGGTAAATCGTGTAATCGTAGGTCTGCGCCATGCCTTATCCCCGGGTGAGCTTGCGGTAGGTGGCGCGGTGCGGGCGAGCCGCCTCCGGGCCGAGTCGTTCGACCTTGTTCTTCTCGTATGCATCGAAGTTGCCTTCGAACCAGAACCACTGCGAATCACCCTCGTAGGCGAGAATGTGGGTGGCAATGCGGTCTAGGAACCACCGGTCGTGGGATGTGACGACGACGCATCCCGGGAACTCCAGCAGCGCGTTTTCCAGGCTGGACAACGTTTCGACGTCCAGGTCGTTCGTTGGCTCGTCCAACAGGATCAGGTTGCCGCCCTGCTTGAGGGTGAGCGCGAGGTTCAAGCGGTTGCGCTCACCACCGGACAGCACCCCCGCAGGCTTCTGCTGATCGGGGCCTTTGAAACCGAACGCGGAAATGTAGGCGCGCGACGGCATTTCAACCTTGCCGACCTGGATGAAGTCCAGGCCGTCGGATACGACCTCCCAGACAGTCTTCTTCTCGTCGAGTCCAAGACGTCCCTGGTCGACGTACGACAAACTGACGGTCTCACCGAGCCGGAGCGCACCGGAATCGGGTTGCTCCTGGCCAACGATCATCTTGAATAGGGTCGTCTTTCCGGCACCGTTGGGCCCGATCACGCCGACGATGCCGTTGCGCGGTAGATCGAACGTCAAATCGTCGATCAGGATCCGGTCATCGAACCCCTTGGTGAGGTGATTCGCCTCCACGACGATGCTGCCCAGGCGCGGGCCCGGCGGGATCTGTATCTCTTCGAAGTCAAGTTTGCGCGTCTTCTCGGCCTCAGCCGCCATCTCCTCGTAGCGGGCCAGACGCGACTTGCTCTTGGTCTGTCGTCCCTTCGCGTTCGAACGAACCCACTCGAGTTCCTCGGCGAGCCGCTTGGAACGCTTGGCGTCCTTCTGCCCCTCGACCTTCAGGCGGGCCTGTTTCTTCTCGAGGTACGTCGAGTAGTTGCCCTCATACGCGTGCGCGCGACCGCGATCGAGTTCCAAGATCCACTGCGCGACGTTGTCCAGGAAGTACCGGTCGTGGGTCACCGCGACGACCGTTCCAGCGTACTTCTCCAGGTGTTGCTCAAGCCAGTTGACCGACTCGGCGTCCAGGTGGTTGGTGGGCTCGTCGAGTAAGAGCAGGTCTGGCGCCTCGAGTAGGAGCTTGCAGAGAGCCACGCGACGCTTCTCGCCACCGGAGAGGTTGCTGATCTCGGCATCCCCTGGCGGACAGCGCAGCGCGTCCATGGCCTGCTCGATAGTGTTATCGAGCTCCCAGCCGCCGCCGTGCTCGATCTTCTCCATGAGTTTGCCCTGCTCGGCCAGCAACTCATCGAAGTCGGCGTCCGGCTCGCCCATCGCCGCCGAGACCTCCTCGAACTTCGCGAGCGTGTCGCGCATATCGGCGACCGCGAGGTTGATGTTGTCCCACACGGACTTGGTCTCGTCCAGCTGTGGCTCCTGCATCAGGATGCCGACGCTGTACCCCGGGCTGAGGAACGCGTCACCGTTCGACGGCGTGTCGATCCCGGCCATGATCTTGAGGACGGACGACTTACCGGCGCCGTTCGGGCCGACGACACCGATCTTTGCGCCCGGGTAGAACGCGAGAGTGACGTCATCGAGGATGACCTTGTCGCCGTGCGCCTTGCGCGCCTTGCGCATCGTGTAGATGTACTGCGCCACTGTCGAGTGCCTCTTTCATAACTGCGGTTGGGTAGAACTTTCGCGCGTGCTCGACCCTGATTGTCCCTCAGCACGCGGCGGCGATGCGCATCGGTCGGCAACGTCTCAACGCGCCGAGAACCGAAGCGGGCTCAGAACAAGACGAACAGCAGCACAACCACGAGCACGACGAGTACGACAGCAACCGCGGTAACGATGAGGCCACGCACGCCACCGACACCACGGGTGGACGTCACAGGGACGCTCGGCACATCGGTCCGATGCTCGGGGGTGTCAGTTGGCGCCCCAGCGGGCGCCGGGTGAGAGGCAGCGTCATGCGCGGGCTCGGCAGTTGCCGACTCGCCCTCGGCGAATGCGCGGAATTGCGCCGTACTGCCCAACTCGGCCGGCGGTACGTCGACGTTTGGCCGCAGCGATCCCTCTGAGCGTACTGGCGGAGCGGGATCAGAGAACTGTATCTCTCGGTCGTTGTCCGCGTCGATCGCCGGAGTACTGCGTGAGCGGGGCCCGTCCGGATCGGCGGCCGCACGCGCACGCGCCTCGTCCGGGTCGTCGTTGTGCGCGACGAAAGCCCGGAACTCGCCGGTACTGCCCAGTTCAGCGGAATGCTCGCCAGGCTGCTGCGGTTCGTGGGGAGAAGTCATTCCTCGTCCTCATTCGGGTGCCTTGTTCGCCCAACCCTACTCGGCACGCCGACGGCCCGTATCCTGGTGGCGACGTTGATAACGCACCGCCATCCCACTACGTAACCGGGGAGCTGCGCCGCCCGTGAGCTTGCGAGTCCCCTCGAACACCTCGCTTCGCAGGCTCGTCCCGTTTATCACGATCCTCTCGAACGTCCTGTCCTACTTGCTGTTCCTGGTTGCGGCGCGGTTGCTCGATCGCGCGACGTATGGCGAAACCCTGGCGTTGCTCAATGTCGTTGTCGTCGCGACTATCCCGGCATTCGCGATCCAGACTGTCGTCGCGCGGCGCACCGCAACCGGCGCGGTCGGGCCGCGACTGTTGCGTTCCGCGGCCATCGTCGGTCTCGGATGCGCGCTGCTGATCGCTCTCGCGTCACCGGTGCTGGTCGAGTTCTTGCACCTACCCGGCTATCTGGGTGTAATCGGTGGCGCGCTGACTGTTCCGCCGCTCGTCGTGCTCGGGTTCGCCCAAGGCATCGCGCAGGGCAATGAGCGCTGGGGACTGTTGTGCGGCGCGGTACTGCTGATGGGTGTCGGCCGAGTCGCCGGCGGCATCGCCGGTCTCGTCGCGGCTGAGTCATCTACCGGTGCGCTCGCCGGTACCGCGGTCGGACTGATGATCGCATGCCTGTTCGTCCTGCGCCCATCGGTACGCATGCTGCACCACTCCCGGCTGGACGAGACGCAGACAGTGCGCGGGCTGTTCGTCGAGACCGCGCATGCAGCTCACGCGCATGGTGCGTTCTTACTGCTGGCCAGCCTTGATCTGCTGATCGCTCGCAATGTGCTCACTGCCGACCAGGCGGGGTGGTACGCCGCCGGCAACGTGGTCTTTCGGGCGGCGCTGTGGCTGCCCCAGCCGGTCGCGACGCTGCTGTTCCCCGCGATGTCCGATACCCGACGGCACCGGCACGCGAGCCGTCAGGGCGTCGCCGTGGTTGGCGCGCTGGTCGCGGTCACGGTCGGGGTATGCGTCGCGTTCGGCGGCTTGGTCAGCCTCGTCGTCGGGGGAAACAGTTTTGAGGACCTTGCCGACGACGTCTGGATGTTCGCCGTAGCAGGTGGCGCACTCGCGCTGACCCAGTTCTGTATCTACGCCGGACTATCCCTACAACGGCGCGGACGGCTGACCTTGGTCTGGGCGTGCATCGGCGCCGAGTTCGTGGCGGCGTACGCGCTGGGATTCGGCGACACACCGCACCAACTCATCGGCGCGGTGGCCGTGATTGTCGCGACCAGCGCCGTGATCGCGGTGGCGCAGGCGCTCGTAGAGAGCCCCGAGCGGTCCAGGCGACCGCTCGGGGCGAAGGTTGAGGTGACTCAGGCGTCTTAGGCGGGGCCGAAGACGACCGAACCGTTGTGACCGCCGAACGCGAAGCTATTGCTGATCGCGTAGGTCGGCTCCCAATCGCGCCACTGCAACACAACATCGGAAACGATCTGCGGATCGACGTTCTCCGTACTCATCGTCGGCGGAATCTGCTTGTGCACGTAACTCAGCGCCACCGCTACCGCCTCAATCGCCCCGGCCGCGCCGAGCGCATGCCCAGTGACCCCCTTGATGGACGTCATCGCCGGCCCGGGGTCGGTGCCGAACATGCGCGCAACCGCGGCACTCTCTGCAGCGTCGTTGAGCGGCGTAGAGGTGCCGTGCGCATTCACTTGGGCGATCTGCGCCGGCTCAATCCCGGCGTCCTCCAAAGCCAGACGCATGCAGTTGTACGCGCCGTCGCCCTGCGGATCGGGTGCGGTGATGTGGTGCGCATCGGCCGTTGATCCGCTGCCGAGCACCTCCGCGTAGATCTTCGCGCCACGAGCCTTCGCCGCTTCGTACTCCTCGAGCACGAGTACGCCGGCCGCTTCTGCGCTGCAGAAGCCGTCACGCTCGATGTCAAATGGCCGCGAGACGCCACTAGAACTGGTGGCCTTCATATTGTTGAATCCGCCGCGCATAACACCGGTTTGACACGATTCCGAACCGCCGGCGAGGACGACATCGCAGCGGCCGGAGGCCACGAGTTTGGCTCCGTTGGCGATCGAGTGGGTGCCGGAGGCGCACGCGGTCGCGATCGTCTCAACGGGGCCGCGCAGGCCCAGCCGCATTGAGGCCGCCGCCGCGCCCGCGTTCGGCATGACCATCGGCACGACGAGCGGCGACACACCCTTCTCGCCCTTGTCACTCAGCAGTACCTGCGCGTTGCTTTCCCAGGCGTGAGCGCCACCGATGCCGGTGCCCAGAACGACGCCGCATTTCCATTCGTCGTACCCGGTGATCCCAGCCTCGCCGAAGCTGTCGGCAATTGCCATCTTCGCCGTCGCGAAAGCGAGTTGCGCGAAGCGATCCATCCGGCGAGCTTCGGTGTGCTTGAGCCCGTACTCTTTCGGATCAAAGTCGGCGATCGTTCGCTCTACCTCGGGCTCGGCGACCTGACCCAGACCAGCCCAGAACGCATCCAGCCCTGTACCGCACGGGGCGATAACACCGAGGCCCGTGATGACTACCCGACGCCCGTCACGCGATTCGATCACGCCTGTCCTCCTGTTTTGCTCAGCACTAATTTCTCCAGGTCGCCGTACGTCGCGACCTCCGCCAGCTCCTCATCGCTGATATCGATGGAGTAGCGGCCTTCGAGTTCAATTGACATTTCGATCGCGGTCAACGAGTCCACGCCGAGGTCTTCGGTGAGTAGCGCGTACTCGGTGAGCTTCTCGGGATCGAGCTGCAGGTACGTGGCGACGTCGCCCCTGACCTGGTCTGCGGTGATGCTCATCAGCTACGGCTCCTTCTCAACGATGGCCATCGGGGTTGCTGCTTATTCTGTCGTGACTCGTGTGCGACTGCGGCATGGCTGTCTGTTTCATCAGTCGCGTGTCGCCAAGACCTACTCGGCCTGCGGGGTGGTGGTGCTGCGTGCCCGGCGCTCGGCCGCCTTACGTTCGGCGATCTTGAGATCGCGAGCGCGTTTACGCTCGCCGAGAGTCTCTCCACGAATCGCGGACAAGAAGAACGCCACCGCGGACAGTATCGGCACCACGCTCCACAGAAACCACGCCGCATTCGAGGTCAGGATCGAGACCCCGGTGAATACGAACAGCACCGCGATGAGGGAAACAGCAGCCCAGATGGCCGCGCTACGTGACATATGACCATCTTAGAGATGGGACTCTACAATGATCCGGCGACATTCCCCGTCGCGCGCGCCCGTAGCTCAGCGGATAGAGCAACCGCCTTCTAAGCGGCAGGTCGCAGGTTCGATCCCTGCCGGGCGCACTTTTCTCGGACGTACTAGAACCTGGGACATCGAGAGATGTCTCAGGTGAGGTGCTCGCGGCGGGCGTTCGGTGAGGCGGATCGTGGCCTCGCCGTCTTCTCCTGGTTCGATGCCGCCCGTGAGTGTCTGGTTCGCGAGGCTTCTGATTCGGTCAACGGTGCAGGCGTATATGGTGGCGCCGTCGATCAGGAGGCGCAGTGCGGCGGTGAGGTTATGCCGGGGTGCCTTCGCTGCC
>JBKEDB010000007.1:0-54018 GCA_047975195.1 Cumulibacter sp.
AATTCCTGCAGGATTCGCGCGTCCGTGCCCAGCAAGATGAGCAGGCGGCGCGCCCATCTCATCGAGAGGAAGAGGCTTGTCGTCGGAGAGCAAGCGCGAGCGATGCCACAGGTCGGTGATCTCTGCGAGTGCGTCCGTTGGTGCGATTAGCTGCTCTAGCAGCGCGGCCAAGCGGTCGAGATCAATTGGCTCATCGAGGAACCAGCGGTTACGGTGCATCATCTCGGCACGGAGGTCTTCCCATCGTTGAGGCGTCTCATCGACCAGCAGGTCAATAGGGACGAAGCCCTGCCGGACGATCTCACCGTCGTTGAGGATCTCAGCGAGAAGCTCCTTGGCGTGCGCTTCATCCATCGCAGGGTGATCAAAAAGCCGCCAATCTTCCGCCAGAAGAGCTGCCAGCGACCTGCCTTCACCGTCGGCCACATAGCAGTCGACCACCATCTCAAACCACTGGCTCAACGCGGCAGGGTCAATAGTGGTGGTGTTCCTGGTTCCGCAATAACCGCAGTCGCCGTCGCGAGGCTGGCCGGTACCGTCAGCGATGACCTGAGGGACGGCGCTCCGGGTCAGCCCCGGATCTCCGAAACACTCCGCACAGCAGTACTTCTTAGCCATTGCTGTCGGCGGAGCGGTAGATGGCGAGCGTCTCCAGGTGGTGCCTGATTGAGAGCTTCTTTACATACCCCAGCCCGGGGAAATGAGCCCGCTCATGCAGGTCTCGAAACTCACGAACCGCGCTAGTCTCGAGAAGATTGGAGTTGCCGGAATCGAGTTTGGCAATCAGCTTTCCCAAGGCTTGAGCGAACTTTCCGGCCGGATCTGTAGGGGTATCGTTCGTATCAGACTTGAAGTGATAGATGAACATTGCGTCATCCTGATTCGGGTCAACGAAGGTCAGATGGATAGCGACCGCATATGCCGGACCGCCTCCCTCGCTGTAGTTGTCTCCGACCGTGAGAAAGTCCCCGTATCCGTCCATTCCCTGCTCTGGGTAGGTGATGTGGAGGTCTGAGAACGCCTCAATGGGCGGATAGTCTGCGTTCCTCATCTGAACGAATCCGTCGCCAACGAGAATTCTCGGCCTTCCGAGGAAGTGTCTCCTGTAGAGACGGCTTGCTTGATCTTCCAGGAAGACGTTGCGACAGCGCGCCGCATCACTTGCGAGTTGATCCGACAGCACCCGAGAATCGGTAAATCCTGCGTGGATCAGAGTCGTTCCGTCGGCGCTGAACTTTCTGGCCAGATCTACCGCCTGGGTCAGACTCGTCTCGGTTGTAAGGAGAATTCCGGCGCTTATCGCGTCGTTTTCTCGGTAAGCCTGTTCCAGAAGCCCCGCGATGTTCTCGCCGTTCTCGCGATGGTCTCCGTGGCGCGGGTTGATTACCACGACCGCTTCGGCACCGGCATCAACCAAGGAGCTAAGGGCCTTCTCCAGGCCTCCCAGAGACTCACGGACTGGCTCGATAATTGGAACGAAACCAGAATCTGCGATCAGGCCGGCCGATTCGCGAATGGCGATTAGTTCAAATTGCTTGCCCCGGAAGTACGGGTAGTACATATGATCCTCACTTCCAAGCAAGAGCCTCAGTTAGCGGAGTGTCAACAGCTTCCTTGATGCGAACTCTGCTCTTGGGGGTCGG
This sequence comes from Cumulibacter sp., assembly GCA_047975195.1. Taxonomy (GTDB): domain Bacteria; phylum Actinomycetota; class Actinomycetes; order Mycobacteriales; family Antricoccaceae; genus Cumulibacter. The sequence continues at coordinate 1,644 of JBKEDB010000007.1, forward strand.
CTTTGCGGCCAGTGAGGCCGCTCGAATCGAAGTGGGTATGGAGCTGATGAACGAGGCAAGATTGGCTTGGGAACGACATGTCCGGAGGGCGCTCACCATCTCCTCATGAACGGCAGCCGGATCCAGACTGGCGAAGATCCGGTCAAGCTCTGAACGAATCTGAGTGTTTGGCACGTCAGGAACCTCGACCCCGAGCCGACTCAGGATCGCAGTAGCCTCGTCAATGCGCAGGACTTCAAGAACCATTGTGGGGACGACCCGCTCGGGTCTGTTCTGCGCTTTTCGAGCCGTTTGGAACCTGAAACGTTCAGATAGCGTGATGACTCCAACATCTTCAGGTGTGGCCTCGAGCACGTCAGAAAGATGCGATTCGCTGACGACTACGTTCACTGTGGCGAAAACCTGGCGATAGTTAGCCACTTGATTTCGCAGCCGGGCTAGAGAGTCTCGCTCGGACTTTATTTCGTATGCAGTGGATGTCCCGTTTAGAACTACCACGTCCGCTTTGCATGATCCCGCGCGAACTTCGTTCAGTAGCGTTGCAGTGTTCAGGCTGTGCCGCCCGAGAAGAATCTTCTCTGTGATCGCGGCGCGATAGACGTAATCATCACGGAATCTGGACTTGCTCAGCAGTTCGAACGCTTCATCGAAAACGGTCCCGACCGTCGCCTCGGGTGACGCATAGGCAGCGAGCCGGGTGCAGTCGAGTAGCCTTGTGAACAACGAAGAACGAGCCTGCGCACCAAGGTCTCGGAGCACTGTCGCGGAGAAAAGGCGGCTCAGCGCAGATGCCTCATTCCTATCGATATTCATGCGCTCCCCTCCTTTGCTCTGACGATGTGTGCTAGTTTCCGGACCCATCCAAGGGTATCGTGCGACCAGTTCTCACGCGTTGGATGGATCGCCAGTTTTGCGGCGGTTGTCGGGTGTATCCCCGCTGGGGCTACGCGGCGTCTAGGATCGGCGCGCATCGGGGAGTGGAGCCCTCCGTGTACCGCCACACCGTGCTGCGGTGCTTGCCGAAGCGCTCGGCGATGGAGCGGCTACCCTCACCGCTCGCCTCGGTCGTTCTCATCGCGTCCACACTTTCTCCGCTTAGGAGGCGTTCTAGGCGGTCTGCTCGGCTCTGTGACGACATCAAAGTCCGACTCTCGCTGCGCCGAGAGGTTGTCGCAGATGCCCTGTCTCGCCTGATTCCACACCGCTTCCAGCCGCTCGAACCGGAGCAGTTCGTTCGGTTTCAGTCCAACGAGGGGCACCTTGTTGAATCTCCGATTTCTGGTTCGGCTGCGGCACCGCTTATCCGACCACCACCAGGACGATGCCGGCCGCGGCGAGCCCCAAGCCGACTAGTTGTGCTCGTGACGTGCGTTCAGCCAGCAGTATGCGCGCGAGTAACACCGTGGCCGCCGGATACAGCGACGTCAACACTGAAGTCACCACCAGGATCCCGTGATCGGTCGCGAAGAGGAACGTTGCCACCGCAAGCGCGCCGAGCAGGCCGGCCGCCACCGCCGCCAGGTACGCCCGCCGGGCTCCGGTAGCAACCACATGCCCGCGGTTCGTCGGCCGGAGCAACCAGGTCGCCGCGAGCGCAATCACTGCGAGCGCGGAGAGTTGCGTGTACGCCGCGGGCCACAGGCCCGCACCGGACGGCGCGCCATCGAGCGCAATGTAACTGATCGCGAACGCCGCCCCCGCGAGCGTCCCGTCCATGGTGCCCTTCATGACGCGCCGGCGCTCACCGGGTTGGGCGCGGACCGAGGAGATCAACCCGATCCCCGGCACAATCAGCACCACACCCAGCAGGATGAACACCGACGGTCGCTCACCGGTGATCAGGCCGAACGCCACGGGCACTACCGCAGCAGTCGCTGCCGACAGCGGCGCGACGACGTTCATCTGCCCCGACCCGAGGCCGCGGTACAGCATCACTGTGCCTACGCCGGAACCCACGCCCGCGAGTGCGCCCCAGAGCAACGCGTCCATCGAGTTGTCACCGGGCACGAACGCGACGGCCGCCCAGGTCACCGTTGCCATCACGCTTTGGCACACGAGCGCGACCCGGCCGTAGTGGATGATTCGACTAGCGGCTCCGGACAGGAAGTCGCTCACGCCGTACGCCAGAGCGGCACACAACGCCAGCAGTACGGCGGTCACTGCGGGTCGACGCCCAGGACCTCACACAGCACGCGAGCATTGTTGTGCTCGGCGTCCTTCGCGGCGTACAAGATGGTGACGGTCTGAGCAGCGACCAGGGCGCGTAACTCCTCGAGCGCCTCCGCGTGCTCACTGAGTTCGGCTATGTATGCGGCGCGGAACTGGTCGTACTGCTCTGGACGCGCGTGGAACTCACGACGTAGCTCATTCGAGGGCGCAACTTCCTTGAGCCAGTCGTCAAGTTGCGCCGTAGCCTTACTGATGCCTCGCGGCCACACCCGATCGACGAGGACGCGGTACCCATCGTCCGCTTCGGGCGGATCATAAATGCGTTTCAGTCGGGCTCCCATACCTGTGATTCTGCTCCGATTCCGCCCATCAATCACTGCGCGGTCACGGAACCGCGACTTCTCGCGAAATTCTCACCGAGGTCCGCGCAAATGGTCGGTTTGCCCACTAGCCTGACGATGCGGCGTGCACCATATCGCGCCTATTGGAGGCCTCGGCCTCCGCGACCAGTAAGAAGAAAACCATGCTCGGCACCATTATTGGCATCCTCATCGTCGGCCTGGTGGCAGGTTTCCTTGCACGGGCCATCGTCCCCGGCGATGATTCGATGAGTTTCGTACAAACCCTCGTGCTCGGCATTGTTGGGTCATTCATCGGCGGTTTCCTCGGATATCTCATCTTCGGCAAGGACTCCGATGAAGGATTCCTGCAGCCATCAAGTTGGATCGGGTCGCTCGTCGGCGCGATCATTGCGCTCCTGATCTGGCGAGCAATCAAGGGCAAGTCTGGTAAACCGATCAACCGGTAACCGGATTGCGTAATGCCCCGTCCACACTCGTGGGCGGGGCATTCGTCTGTTTACGGCAGCGCCAGGTGATCGGATGCCGCGAGCAAGAATTAGGGTTGTCGACATGACTGACTCCGCGAAATCCGACGTGCTGGTGTGGATCGACTGTGAGATGACTGGCTTACGGCTCGATACCGACGCACTCGTCGAGGTCGCCGCTATCGTCACGGACGGCGACCTCAACGCGCTCGACGAGGGAATCGACCTCGTCATCCACACGTCCGAGGAGAAGCTCGCGGGAATGCCCCCGGTCGTTGTCAACATGCACGCCGCCAGTGGCCTCACCGATGAGGTTCGCGCATCGACGCTGACCCTCCAGCAGGCTGAGGACCAGGTCATCGAGTACCTCAACAAACACATCGCCAGCCCGGGCACGGTGCCGTTGTGCGGTAACTCGATCGCAGTGGATCGAGGGTTCATCGCGCGCGATATGCCGCGCGTGGACAACCTGCTGCACTATCGGATGATCGACGTGTCCTCGGTCAAAGAGTTGACCCGCCGCTGGTTCCCTCGGGCGTACTACAACAAGCCGGAGAAGGGCCTGGCACACCGCGCCCTAGCGGACATTCTGGAGTCGATCGCGGAACTGAGGTACTACCGCAGCGCGGTCTTCGTTCCGCAGCCGGGACCGTCGTCGGAAGAAGCGAAACGAATCGCTGCCGCGCTGCCCCCGGCAACTCCGCTCGGGGCCTGAGCCCGGCCGCCGCCCGCGAGATACCCCAATAGCCCCTTTCGTTGAGAGCGCGGGTGCACCTTGCCGCGAATCCGGCCGCAAAGCGCCACGCGGGCGCTTGCCACCCCGCAGTCACATTCGTTCGGGGTATCCGTTATGCTTGGTCGTCGCACTTTGCGGCAATGGTGGGTATAGCTCAGCTGGTAGAGCGCTGCGTTGTGGTCGCAGATGTCGCGGGTTCGAGTCCCGTTACTCACCCCACAAAGTGCCTGGTCATGGCACATGACACCGACAGGTGTTGACGAGAATCCCGCTCACGTCAACACCTGTCAGTCGTTTTAGCCATCATCGATGCATCGCAAGCATCCGCAAACGCGCACGCAAGGACGGCCACCAGAAGTCCATCAGCGTCGATACCATCGAGACTGATGGACGCAATCCACCCTGGCTCGACCTCGCCGGTCGACTCCCCCGCACCCACGGTGAGGGCAGACACGCCGGACAAATGTGTACATAACGGCCAAAACGTCGTAACTTAGATGTGCAGGCCACGCGAGTTGCCCGCAGCGCCTTCAACCCCGCCCCGGCGGGGTTGTCGTGCTTCTAGGGTTAATGGCCAAAATGTGTGTATGGCTGTCGGCGTGTTGGCTGGTTTTAGTGGTGTGATCGTCGGGCCCAGCCGTGTTGGATGCCGTTGCCGTCTTCCGGGCTGAAGCTGGTCCCGAAGGCGGGTCCGATGGGCTCATCTATGTCGACGGGCGCTGGGGTTTTGGTCGGCTGGTAGTGCTCTGGTAGGGCGAGGCTCCAGGGGTCGCGCGGTTGCGCGGTGAGGCTGTTGAGCAGCCATTCGGCGGCGCGTCGGGCGTGTTCGGCGGGTAGTCCGCGGTGGGCGCGGAAGAGGTCTTTGAGGGCCTTGTTCGGTCCGCCTTCCAGCGGCGAGGTGGTGCGCTGCAGCGGCGCTCCGGTGCCGGTGATCTCGGGGTCGATCCAGGTGAACAGGTGTTGCTCGCGGATGAGGCGACGGAACATGCCTCGGGTGGCGCGTAGGTCGCGGTGGGTGTACCACCAGGTGCTGGTGTCGGAAACTCCGGTGGGTCGGGCGACGTGTTTTTTGGGGTAGGTGCGGTGGCGCAGAAAGCTGTCCCAGCGCTGTTCCCACTCGTGGTAGGCCTGCAGCCACATGATCGCTTGATCGGCGTTACGCAGTTTCATCAACGCGCGGGTCAGAGCGAGGATGTCCTTGCCTGGCTGCAATCGCGGCCGCAACGTGGTGTGGCGGCGGACGGTCTGGAAGGTGTGGAAGTAGCAGCGTTGGATCCGGGTGGTGGGCCATTGGGTGGTGATCGCCGCGTGCAGGCCGGTGCCCCCGTCGCTGACGGCCACGCGTGGCGCGGGGTGTCGTTGCAGGACCTGTAGCCAGGCGATTTACTTCTCTCGGTCGCACCACTGCCAGTCCCGCACGTGCTGCCCGTCGTAGGCGATCAGCAGGCACCACGATTGGAAATACGTGCCATCGAGCAGCACCACCGGGACGGCGGCGCGTGGTGGTGATGGTGGCGGGATCTGGATTCTCCAGCACCACGCGGTGTCGCGGCGGAATGTGCGGGCGCTGCTGGCGAGATCGGCCGGCCGGCGCCCCTGAAGCAGCCAGGCCAGGAATCTCGTCAGTTGGGCTCGGCGCGTGATGTCCGAGCGCGCCCGAGTACTGGAGGCGCCGCAGCAGGTGCAGCGCCACCTGGTGCGCCCGGCACTGGTCGTGCCGTTCTTGACGAGCTTACGGGCACATACCGCACACGAGGGCGCATTCGTTGGAGCTGACACCGAACATGCTTCCAGAGCATGTTCGAGGGATCGTTACCGCAGGTCACGAACCAGAAATCAGCGATCCGATACACACAATCTGGCCATTAACCCTACGAACGCCGACATCACGAGCGGTACACCGCGTGCGAGGAGATGGAATGAAAATCGGCGGGATCACAATCGACCCGGTGTTCGACGGACATGGCATCGAGAACGGTGCACGGATTCTGGATCGGCCGGGAGTTGAGGACCCCTGGGCATGCCACCCGGACGTTCTCGATGCGCACGGCCGCATTGAGATGCCGATGGGCGGATTCCTGGTGCGCACCGGTGACCGAGTCGTCTTGGTTGACACCGGCGTCGGTGCGCTCGAACGCGAGGACCTCTTTGGCGGTGGATTGCTGAACTCGTTGGCCGACCTCGGCGTACAACCCGGCGATATCACCGACGTGCTATTCACCCACCTGCATTACGACCATGTCGGCTGGGCGGCCTCCAAAGGCAAGGTCGTCTTCGAGAACGCGACCTACCGCGCGCATGCCGCCGATTGGGCGTACTTTGTCACGGCCGACGATGCCGTGCCCGGTGCCGTCCGTAAGCTGTCTCCGATCGAGGGCCAACTGGAGACGTTCGACTCCGAGCACACCGTCGCCCCCGGAATCGACGCGCGCCCAGCGGCGGGACACCCCAGGCTCGACCGTGTTCATCATCTCGAGCGAAGGGGAACGCGCCCTGTTGGTCGGCGACATCGCACATTCGGTGGTCGAGTTGGCCGAACCGGACTGGGAAGCGGTGTACGACGTCGACAAGGAAGCGGCCAAAGCGGTACGCAACGCCGTCGCCAACGAGGCCCTCGACACCGACACGTACGTCGTCCCTGCACACTTCCCGAGGATGGCGTTCGGCCGGATCATCACCACGCCCGAAGGGCGCCGCTGGCGAGCCATCTAGCGCGGGGCGCAAACCGTGTGGCCACGGTCGGTACGATCGGATGCGTTCCTATCGCGGCGTACGCCGCACACCGATCCTGCGCTACGGAGCCTTTCGTGTCATCTGCCGTCAACTCGTCCCAGCCAGTCCCTCGCGTGAAGGTGCCTGCCGGGACATCGGCGCAGACCGTGGTGAATGAGGCGGGCTTCGAGCAAAAGGGCGCGAAGGCCGCGATCGTCGTACGTGACAACGAGACCTTGCGCGACCTCGCCTGGGTACCCGAGGCCGACACCGACGTTGAGGTCGTGCTCGCCGACACCCCGGACGGGCGCAACGTGATTCGGCATTCGACCGCGCACATCCTCGCTCAAGCCGTACAGGCGATCAACCCCGACGCCAAACTCGGCATCGGCCCGCCGATCACCGACGGGTTCTACTACGACTTCGCGGTCGCCGAGCCGATCACTCCTGAGGACCTGCAGGCGATCGAGAAGCAGATGAAGAAGATCATCAAGTCGGGCCAGCGGTTCTCCCGCCGCAAGTTCGCCACCCTTGCCGAGGCCCAGGCCGAACTCGCCGGCGAGCCGTTCAAGATCGAGCTGATCACCGATAAGGGCACCGGCACCGACGCCGATGACGAAGTCATGGAAGTCGACGCCTCGGGTGAGTTGACGATCTACGACAACATTGCGATGCGGGGCGGTGAGTGCGTCTGGGGCGATCTGTGTCGCGGCCCGCACGTGCCGAGCACCCGCTATCTCGGATCCTTCAAGATCACCCGCTCGTCGGCGGCGTACTGGCGCGGGCAGGAGGGCAACGCCCAACTGCAGCGGATCTACGGCACCGCATGGGAAAGCGCCGAAGCGCTCGCCGAATACCTGCACCGCCTTGAGGAAGCCGAGAAGCGCGACCACCGTCGCGTCGGTGCCGAACTCGACCTGTTCTCGTTCCCCGACGAACTCGGGTCAGGATTGCCGGTATTCCACCCCAAGGGCGGCGTGATCAAGCGCGAAATGGAGGACTACGTCCGCGCACGCCACATCGAAGAGGGATTCCAGTACGTCGGGACGCCGCACATCTCCAAGGACGGCCTTTTTCACACGTCCGGGCACCTGCCGTACTACGCCGACACGATGTTCCCGCCGCTGGTCGTCGATGAGGAAATCGACGACGAAGGCAACGTCACCAAAGCGGGGCACGAGTATCGCCTGAAGGCGATGAACTGCCCGATGCACAATCTCATCTACCGCTCGCGTGGCCGTTCCTATCGTGAGCTGCCGCTGCGGTTGTTCGAGTTCGGACACGTCTACCGGTACGAGAAGTCCGGCGTCGTGCACGGCCTCACGCGTGTGCGCGGGTTTGCCCAGGACGACTCGCACTCGTACGTGATGCCCGAGCAGGCGGCCGAGGAGGTACGTCATCTACTGGACTTCATCCTCGGGCTGCTGCGTGATTTCGGTCTGGATGACTTCTACCTGGAACTGTCCACGCGCGACGATTCCGATAAGTTCATCGGCTCCGAAGAGCAGTGGTCCGTTGCCACGGACGTCCTGGAAGACGTCGCTCGCGAGACCGGCCTCGAACTGGTCCCGGACCCCGGTGGTGCGGCGTATTACGGGCCGAAGATCTCGGTGCAAGCCCGCGACGCGATCGGCCGCTCGTGGCAGATGTCCACGATCCAGTACGACTTCAATCAGCCGGCGCGGTTCGAACTGGAATACCAGGCGCCAGATGGCACCCGTCAACAGCCGGTGATGATCCACGCTGCGAAGTTCGGTTCGATCGAACGGTTCATGGGCGTGCTCGTCGAGCACTACGCGGGCGCCTTCCCAGCGTGGCTGGCGCCGGTACAGGTCGTCGGCATTCCCATTTCCGGTGAGCAGGGCGACTACGTGCAGGACATCGTCAACCGGCTCGCGCGGGAAGGAATCCGGGCCGAGGCCGACCATTCCGATGACCGGATGCAGAAGAAGGTCCGCAACCACACGCTGCAGAAGATCCCGTTCATGCTGCTGGCCGGAGCGAAGGACGTCGACGCGAATGCGGTGTCGTTCCGCTTCCGCGACGGCACGCAGCGCAACGGCGTACCGGTGGATGAGGCGATCGCCGACATCGTCGAGTGGGTGCGTTCGCGGCGCAACGATGCACCGACCGCCGACGCGCCCCGTGACCGTTCGGTGAACGCGGCGCTGGCGGCTGACGATGCCTGAGGTCAACGATCCGCGATCGGACGGGTTTGACCGGCTCTGGACTCCCTACCGGATGGCATACATCAAAGGTGAGGGTAAACCGAAGCACGCCGAGGACCTCGCGGGCTGCCCGTTCTGCGTCATTCCGGCACAGAGCGACACGGACGGCCTGGTGGTGGCGCGCGGGAAACACGTGTACGCCGTACTAAACCTTTACCCGTACAACGCCGGGCATCTGCTCGTCGTCCCGTACCGGCACGTGCCGGACTACACCGACATAGATGCCGACGATACGGCCGAGTTCAGCGCGTTCACGCAGCACGCGATGCGCACCATCCGGGCGGTATCGTCGCCGCATGGATTCAACCTCGGCATGAACCAGGGTGAGGTCAGTGGTGCCGGTATCGCGGCGCACCTGCACCAGCACGTCATCCCGCGGTGGGGCGGCGACACGAACTTCATGCCAGTCATCGCCTCGACCCGGGTCCTGCCACAATTACTCTCGGACACTCGCGAATTGCTCGCCGAGGCCTGGGTCGCCGAGCCGTACTCTGGCGGCTGATGCTCAACGACTCCCCGGCGCGCGACTTCTTCGGGCGCATCTTCAAGCCCATAGGTGAGGCACTCGGTTCGGCCGGTGTCCATCCGAACGTCGTCACTATCGTTGGCACGCTCGGCACGATCGCCGGCTCGGTGCTGCTGGTCGGCAACGGGCACCTGTTCGCAGGCTGCATGGTCATCACCTTCTTCGTGTTCCTGGACCTGCTTGATGGTGCGATGGCGCGTGCCACCGGCAAGGTTTCCAAGTTCGGCGCGGTGCTGGATGCGACCGGTGACCGTCTGTCGGACGCCGCGATCTTCGGTGCGCTCGCCTTCTGGTTTGGTGTTAGCCATCCGGACGGGTGGATGATCGCCGCGTCGTTGCTCGCTCTCGTGCTCGGCCAGGCGACGTCGTACGTCAAGGCGCGTGCCGAGGGCGTCGGGCTGAGCAGCAACGTCGGCATCGCCGAGCGCGCGGAGCGACTGATCATCGTGCTCGTCGGCATCGGTCTGGATGGCCTGGGTGTGCCGTACGTGCTCGCCGTCGCCCTGTGGGTGCTAGTGGTGATCTCGGCGTACACGGTGTGGCAGCGTCTACGCACCGTGTACGTTCAGTCGGCCGCCGAACTCGTGACCGATAGCCGGGACGAATCGGCGGGTGCGACGTGACGGACCTACCGCAGGCCAGCACAGCGGCGGCCGGAGTGCAGTCGAGGCTGAGTGCGCGGTGGGCGGCGATCAGGCCGCGAATGATCGACGGGGCCTTTGCAGCCGGGTGGTCGGTGCTACCTAGCGTCCCCGAACGCGTCGCGGGTGCCGCGTTCGATGCTGTGGGAACCGTCAGCGCAATGCGGCCGGGAGCGTACGCCCAGTTGCGGGCGAATCTGCGCCAGGTCGTTGGACCGTCGTACTCGGAAAAACAGCTCGATGCGCTGACTCGGCGATCGGTACGTTCCTACACGCGCTACTGGCGCGAAGTCTTTCAGTTGCCTGGGATCGATCCGGCCGACGTCGAGCGACGAACGGAGTACCTCGGCGGCGAACACGTTGAACGTGCGATGCACGGTGGACGCGGCGTGGTGATCGCGCTGACACACTCAGGAAACTGGGACGCTGCCGCTGTGCAACTGTGCCAGGTGCGCGGTTACGCAATGACCTCCGTGGCCGAGCGGTTGAAGCCCGAATCCCTGTACGAGCGGTTCAAACGCTTCCGGGAATCGTTGGGCATGAGCCTCGTACCGCTGACCGGGGGACCCGAACCGTCGGTGGTCACCCTGAAGCGCGCACTGAATGAGGGCCAGCAGATCACCCTGCTCGCCGATCGCGACCTGCAGGCCAACGGCATCCCGGTCCAGTTGTGCGGACGTGGTACCACGATGCCGACCGGGCCGGGTCTTATGGCATTACAGACCGGTTCGGCGCTGCTGCCGCTGGAGTTGGGGTATACCGAGACCGGTTGGCGGATGAGATTCCATCCCGAGATCGAGATGCCGACCGAAGGGCGGCTGCGCGAGGGCGTGACCTACGGGATGACGGCGTTGGCGGAGATCTTCACCGATGTGATCCGGCGAAATCCGCAGGACTGGCACATGTTGCAGAAGATCTGGCCGGACGTATGAGTGATGCGCCGCTACGTATCGGCATGGTCTCGCCGTACTCCTGGGATGTGCCCGGCGGCGTTCAGTTCCACATTCGTGACCTCGCGCAGACGCTGCTTCGACAGGGCCATTACGTATCGGTGCTGACACCGGTGCAGCGTGCGCGTGATCTGCCGCCGTATGTCGTGGATGCGGGCAGGGCCGTGCCGATCCGATACAACGGTTCGGTCGCGCGGATACAGTTCGGCCCGGTCTCCGGCGCTCGGGTGCGATCATGGCTCGCCGACGGTGCGTTCGACGTCGTGCACGTACACGAACCGCAGACGCCGAGCTTGTCGCTATTGACGTGCATGATGGCAACGACACCGATCGTGTGCACGGTGCACGCGGCGACGGAGCGTTCGCGCTGGCTGGCCGCCACCCAGGCGTTGCTGCAGCCGTTCCTGGAACGTATCTCCGGCCGGATCGCGGTCTCAGAGTTGGCGCGGCGACTGCAGGTAGAGCATCTCGGTGGAGATGCGGTGTTGATTCCGAACGGCGTCTTCGTGGACGATTTCGCGCAGGCGACCTGTTTGACGGAGTACGCCGACGCGCACCCGGCGGTGGGGTTCCTGGGACGTTTTGACGAACCGCGGAAGGGACTGCAGGTGCTGATCCCGGCGATGGAGCGCGTCGTTGAAGCGGTGCCTGAGGCCAGGTTGCTGATCGCCGGGCGCGGAAACGAACAGCAACTGCGTGACGAGTTGCCGCTGACACTCATCGATCGTGTCGACGTGCTCGGTCCGCTTTCCGAGCAGGACAAAGCACGGTTCTTGCGGAGTTTGGACGTGTACTGCGCCCCGAACACCGGCGGGGAGTCATTCGGCATCATTCTCACCGAGGCGATGGCGGCGCAGGCGCCTGTTGTCGCCAGCGATATCGATGCCTTTCGACGGGTTCTGGCCGACGGCGCGGCCGGCGTGCTGACTGCGGTCGGCGATTCGCGTTCGCTCGCCGACGGCATCGTTCACGCCCTCACCGATAGCGAAGCAACGACGGCGCGTCGACAGAGCGCGTCCCGCGTCGTGCGGCAGTACGACTGGTCGGTGGTTGCCGAGCGGGTCCTCGGCGTCTACCACGCGGTCATCGCTCCATAACCGCAGCAGCGCCGCGTCACCGAAGTCCGGCGTCCACTCGCGTACCGTGAAACCCGTGCTGTGGTTGATACTCGGACTCGTCGTCCTCGTACTGCTCGCGGTCTGGGTCACCTGGACAGCGATGCGAATCGACCGTCTGCATGCCCGCGTGACGGCGGCCTGGCGAAGCCTGGACGCACAATTGGTGCGACGCTCCAGCGAGTGGATGGCCCTTCAGGCCAGTGCTGATCAGGATCCGCCCGACCTGGCCACCGGATTCCTCGCGACTTCGCCGCCGAGTCCCCACGACGCCGCGGCGGCGTTGAAAGACAACAAAGTCCGCGCCGCCCGTCCGATCTCTGCGCACGAGGTGGAGGTCGTGGCGCAGCGCGATGGCATTGATCCGGTCACATCGGACATGGCCAGCTACGAACGCGCCGCACGCGAGAACCGGATCGGCGCCGAGATTGCCGCGATGCCTGAGGCCGAGGCGCATGAGCTACTGCGGCGTGCATGTACGCAGGTGCAGACCGCCCGCACGTTCTACAACGATGCGGTACGGGCGTACGGTTCGTTGCGCGCGCAGCGGCTGCCTCGCTTGTTTCGGATGGGCGCCTCGGACCCCGTGCCGCCGTACTTCGATATCGACGACAGTCCCGGGACCGGGCACGTGCCGGGGGACTAGAATTACCGGCACACCATCAAACTTTCGTCCCGATGAGGAACCTGTGCCCAACAACGATTCCGAGAACGTGCAGACCACCGCCAGCGAAACCGGCACCGACCGGGTGAAGCGCGGTATGGCGCAGATGCTCAAGGGTGGCGTCATCATGGACGTTGTCACCCCCGAGCAGGCGAAGATCGCCGAGGACGCCGGCGCAGTCGCAGTAATGGCACTCGAGCGTGTTCCGGCGGACATTCGCGCACAGGGTGGCGTGTCGCGGATGAGCGACCCGGACATGATCGACGGCATCATCGAGGCCGTCTCGATCCCGGTGATGGCGAAGGCGCGTATCGGTCATTTCGTCGAAGCGCAGGTGTTGCAGGCCCTCGGTGTTGACTATATCGATGAGTCGGAGGTCCTCACTCCGGCCGATTACACCAACCACATCGACAAGTGGCAGTTCACCGTGCCGTTCGTGTGCGGTGCGACCAACCTGGGTGAGGCGCTGCGTCGCATTACCGAGGGTGCGGCGATGATCCGTTCCAAAGGCGAGGCCGGCACCGGCGATGTGTCTAACGCGACGACCCACATGCGCACGATCAGCGGCGAAATCCGTCGGCTCTCCTCGATGCGCGAGGACGAACTGTACGTTGCCGCGAAGGAACTGCAGGCGCCGTACGAGTTGGTTGCTGAGGTTGCGCGCGCCGGAAAGCTGCCCGTCGTTATGTTCACCGCAGGCGGCATTGCCACCCCTGCGGATGCCGCGATGATGATGCAACTCGGCGCGGACGGTGTGTTCGTCGGCTCGGGCATCTTCAAGTCGGGCAACCCTGCGCAGCGCGCGGAGGCCATCGTCAAGGCGACGACGTTCTTCGACGATCCGGACACGCTGGCAAATGTGTCCCGCGGACTCGGCGAAGCGATGGTCGGTATCAACGTCGAGGAGATCCCGCAGCCGCACCGGCTCGCCGAGCGCGGCTGGTAACCCGGCAGCGGCGACAACGCGCCGGAGCGGTTCTCGGCATCCAGAGTGGGGAACTTTCCCCACTCTGGCCGGCTTTTCAGGTCGTCGCTGCCGTGGTCCGCTTTCGGCTGCCGGCGCCTGGGCGCGCGGTGCGGCCATCGTGCCCAATTCCCTCAACCGCCGACGGCTGCGAACCGTCGAACCCATCCGCGCAGGCGGACCAAAGACGCTATCGGTGCGGCGATAGAACTAGTGTGGGCCTCGTGTCTTCCCCAGCGCTGATGTCCAGCACGACCCCGACCCACGCTCGCGCGCTCGCGCTGTGTTCTCACGTGATCGCCTGCGCCATAGCTATCGCGGCCCTCATCGTGTTCTCCTGGCCGCCGGCGGCACACGCTGAAACGGGCGATCGCATTACGTCGTACGACATCCAGTACGTGGTGGACGCCGATGGATCGGTGCACGTTACCGAGACGATCGACTATCAGTTCGCCAGTTATGGGCGGCACGGCATCTTCCGTTGGCTGCAGTATCAGGGCGCCGCTGGCGAGGAGCAGGACCGGCTGTACGACATCAGCGACTTCTCCGTGAGTAGCCCGACCGGGGCCTCGACGCGCACGCAACTCGAACAGCAGGTGGGTGAGGACGGCCGCAGTAGGTACGACGTGTATCAGATCGGGTCATCCAGTGACATCGTCGATGAATCCGAAACCTACGTCCTGACGTATACGATCGACGGTGCCTTGAATCCCCAGGATGGCCAGGACACTGAGTTCTACTGGAATGCGACCGGTCACGAGTGGGACGCAGCGATCGACCAGGTCACCATCAGCGTCGACGTACCCGACGGGCCTACCCAAGTCGCTTGTTGGGCGGGACCGGCCGGCACCTCGGACCCCTGCGACGACGCGAGTATCGAGGGCGGTACGGCCATCTTCGAGCACACATCGAGTAGTTACGGCAGCAACTGGGGCGTCACCATCGCCGTGGGTATCAATGCGGACGCGGTAGAAGCCGCCCCAGTCTTCGTCGATCGGCCGACCTGGGCGAATCAGAACGGGTTCACGCCATTGCCGATGACCCTCGGCGCCGTTGTGCTCATCGGCCTGTCGGCGTTTGGCTGGCGCCTGCGGCTGAGTAGCCGCGACCGCCGGTTCGCGAACGTGCCGCCCGGGGTCATCCCGGACAATCCCGGCACCCGCGTCGTCGGAATCGGGTCGGGCGCGAAGGTCATCGCTGATGATCTTGCCATCAAACCACCGGTCGCGTTCTCACCGCCGCGCGGAATCAGCCCGGCGCAGGCGAGTTATCTACGCCGCCCCGGCCATGACCCCGATCAACTGGCAGCCACGATCTTGGACCTTGCGCATCGTGGCGTGTTGCGCATCGTGGGCGACGAGTACGGCGACAGCCGCCGAGTCGAGCTGCAATCGCGCGGTCGCCTGGAGCATCCGCATGAGCAGGCGTTCGTGGATAATCTCTTCGCCGGCGGCACCTCGGTCTCGCTGACCAAGGATGTGCCACCGGGTGTCACACCTCCGCTGCACCGGCCGAACGATCGGTTGCGGGCCGCGCTGGCCAGCGATGTCAAGCGACGTAAGTGGTTCGTCGCAGAACTCGGTGGCGCTCGCAAGAGCCTGCGCGCGCTCGGCTGGCTTCTGGCCATCGGTGGGATCGCATTGCTGCTGTATACGGCGTACCAGTTCGAGACCGAGTCCACCGGCTCCGGATTCGGCATCTGGGGTCTGGTTGCGCTGCTGGCCGGCCCCATCCTGATCTGGATGTCGAAGCGCGGGCGTGGTCAGGGACGTACCGCCATGGGGCGTGCGGTCATGGATCAGGTCGATGGTTTCGAGACATATCTGCGCACTGCCGAAGCCGACCAGCTGCGGTTCGAGGAGGGCGAAGACATCTTCTCGAAGTATCTGCCGTGGGCGGTCGCGTTCGACGTCACCGAACGCTGGAGTCGGATCTGCGCTGACCTGAGCGCCCGAGGGCTGATTCCAGCCCAACCCGCGTGGTATTCGGGTAGATGGGACGGTCTGCATACCTATCTGTGGGTCTCCTCCTTCAACCATCACATCAACTCCGCGGCGAGTGCACCCGTACCGACGCCGTCCACCCTGGGTTCCAGCGGCGGTTTCTCCGGTGGCGGGTTCGGTGGTTTCTCCGGTGGCAGCGGATTTGGCGGAGGCGGTTTCTCCGGTGGCGGTGGCGGCGGTGGGGGAGGCGGCTCCTGGTGATCGGGTCGGCTCGTGAGGAGTCGTAGGATCGGCGCACACCCCTATCGTCGTTGGAAGGCGTCTCACCCATGACCGAGCAGATCATTCCCGCCGAACGTGGCCACAGCCCGTGGGACTATTCAGGCGTGACGCGGGGCCCGGACGGCATCGCCCGGTACGACGATCTGCCGCTCTCGCTCGTGCACATGCTGCAGAACGTCACGCGAGCCACCCCAGAGGCCGAGGCGCTGGTCGAGGTTGGCGGCGAACGTCTGACGTACCGCGACTTGTGGGACCGATCTGCCCGAGTAGCCGGGGGACTGCGCGCGGCGGGCGTGAAGCGCGGCGATCGCGCCGCGATCCTCAAACCTGCCGGCAACGAGTGGGTGATCGCATTCTGGGGGACGCTGATGGCTGGCGCGGTCGTCGTTCCGGTGAACACGCGATTCGCTCCACCTGAGGTCGAGTACGTCGTGAACGACAGTGGCGCGGCATACATCTTTGACGCTGAGGCCGCGCTGCCGGACGGCGAAGCATATCTGGCCGATGGGATCGAACAGCAGGACCTGGCCGCGATCTTCTACACCAGCGGCACCACTGGGCGTCCGAAAGGAGCGCTCACTTCGCACGAGGCGTTCTTGACCAACTGCGAGAACATGTGCCGTTGTACGGGGTTGGAGCGCCAGGCCGGTGAAGAGTTCCGCACCCTCATCTCGGTACCGCTGTTCCACGTCACCGGCTGCAACAGCCAACTATTGATCGCGGCGTATGTCGGCGGCGCCAGCGTGATCCTGCCGAAACTGGATGTCAAGCAGTTGTTGAGTTTGATCAGCGAAGAGCGGATCAGCAGCATGACGACCGTTCCGGCCATCTACAAGCTGATCATGCTCAACCCGGATCGCGCGAACTATGACCTCTCGGGGGTGCGGTGGGTCGGGTACGGCGGCGCGGCGATTCCCCCTTCGCTGGTGCATGAGTTGCAGGCGACGTTCCCGAAGGCCGTGTTGAAGAACGGCTTCGGAATGACGGAATCCGCGTCGTTGATGACCGTACTGTCGGGCGAGAACGCAGCCAAGCACGCTGACTCGGTCGGCTTCGCGTGCCCCGTGATCGATCTGGCGATCGACCTTCCCGATGAGGTCAGCGGCGTTGGCGAATTGCTCGCGCGCGGCCCGAACATCACCTCTGGGTACTGGAACAAACCGGACGCGACCCTCGACGCGTTCGAGGACGAGTGGTTACGCACCGGTGACCTCGCGCGCATCGACGAGAAGACAGGTTTGGTGTACCTCGCCGATCGCGCCAAGGACATGATTAACCGTGGTGGCGAGAACGTGTACAGCGTCGAAGTTGAGAATGCGCTTGCCGCGATCGACGGCATCGCCGAATCTGCTGTCATCGCCGTTCCAGATAATGTGATGGGTGAGAAGGTTGGCGCGGTGATCGTGCCGACACCGGGGGCCGATCTGAATCCCGAGCAGATAGTCGAGCAATTGCAGGGCAAGCTCGCAGACTTCAAGATCCCGCAATTCATCCACCTGACGACGGATGCATTGCCGAGGAACCCGGGAGGCAAGGTACTGAAGCCGGCGCTGCGTGCCGAGACTCGATGGGGCGCCCCGCTTCGGTAGGTGAGTGGCAATCGCTGCTATACAACAGAATCGAGAATTCATGAGTTCACCGACTATTGGTGTTCTTGCCCTGCAAGGTGACGTTGCCGAACACCGTGGAGCGCTGCAGCGGGCAGGTGCCCAGGCCGTTGCGGTACGACGCCCGAACCAACTCGCCGGACTTGATGGAATCCTGCTGCCGGGTGGTGAGTCGACCACGATTGACAAACTGCTGAGGGCCTTCGCGCTGATGGATCCGCTGCGTACGGCCATCCGAGGTGGTTTGCCGGCGTACGGTTCATGCGCCGGAATGATTCTGCTGGCCGATCGACTCGTCGACGGCCGATCGGATCAGCAGACCATTGGCGGAATCGATATGACGGTGCGTCGCAATGCGTTCGGCAGGCAGGTCGACTCGTTCGAGTCGACGGTGCATATGCCGCTCGTTGGAGATGCGCCGATGCGGGCGGTGTTCATTCGCGCGCCGTGGGTGGAGACGACCGGCAACGGGGTCGAGATCCTCGGTCGTGTCGAAGACGGTCCGGCAGCCGGTAGAATCGTTGCAGTACGGCAGGGCAACATCATCGCGACGTCATTTCACCCCGAGGTCACCGCTGACTTCCGGGTGCACGACGCATTCGTCGACCTCGTCAGGTCGAGCGCGGCGTCGTAGCCTGGTCGCCAGATCACAGCGCAGTACGAAGGAAAGAGGACGTATCGAATGAGTGGGCATTCCAAATGGGCCACCACCAAGCACAAGAAGGCGGTGATCGACGCCAAGCGCGGCAAGTTGTTTGCCAAGCTCGTCAAGAACGTTGAAGTCGCAGCACGCACTGGCGGCGGCGACCCTGATGGAAACCCGACGCTCTACGATGCGATCACCAAGGCCAAGAAGAACTCGGTCCCGAACGACAACATCGAACGGGCTCGGAAGCGCGGTGCCGGCGAAGAAGCAGGCGGCGCCGACTGGCAGACCATCATGTACGAGGGGTACGGCCCCAACGGTGTCGCGATGATGATCGAATGTCTTACCGACAACAAGAACCGTGCGGCGATGGAAGTGCGCACCACGATGACGCGCAACGGCGGCCAGATGGCCGACCCGGGATCGGTCGCGTACATGTTTGCCCGCAAGGGCGTGGTGATCGTGCCGAAGAACGAACTCAGCGAGGACGACGTCCTTGAGGTCGTGCTCGAGTCGGGGGCTGAAGAAGTCAATGATCTAGGCGAATCCTTCGAAGTCGTCAGCGAGGCCACCGATCTGGTGAACGTGCGTTCGTCTCTGCAGGCAGCGGGATACGACTACGATTCAGCCGAATCCAGCTTCCTACCGAGCGTCAACGTGCCGTTGGACGCCGAGGCCGCGCAGAAGGTGTTCAAACTCGTCGACGCGCTCGAGGACTGCGATGACGTGCAGAACATCTGGGCGAACTTTGATGTTTCCGACGAGACCATGGCCGAACTCGACGCGTAACAGATCTACCCCGATCGCCCGGCGTGTGCTGTCCGCGCATGACCGGGTGATCGCCTACTCTCGACATCGAACAGGTGTGCGAGGGTTGAGAGGCGCGTATGAGGGTACTCGGGGTCGACCCTGGATTGACCAGGTGCGGATTCGGGGTGGTCGAAGGACGACCCGGTAAGCCGCTCATCCATCTGTACCACTCGGTCGAGCGCACCCCGACCACGCTGGAAGTCGCCGAGCGACTCCTCTTGTTATCGCGTGCCATCCAGCACCACATTGAGGTCTATCGGCCGGCGGCGGTCGCGGTCGAACGGGTCTTCAGTCAACACAACACACGGACCGTGATGGGGGTCGCTCAGGCCGCGGGCGTAGCGATGCTGCGCGCCGCTGAGGCCGACATCCCGGTCGCGCTCTACACGCCTTCCGAGGTCAAGGCCGCCGTCACCGGCTCGGGGCGCGCCGATAAGGCGCAGGTGCAGTTGATGATCACCCGGATTCTGCGACTTCACACCGCGCCGAAACCCGCCGACGCTGCCGACGCATTAGCTATCGCGAGCTGTCACATTTGGCGCGGCGGCACCGCTGACAAACTTGCCGCAGCCGTGGCGTCGGCGCATCGAAAGGTGGCCCGATGATCGCGAGCGTTCATGGGCTCGTGCGTAGCCTCGGACCCAGTTCGGCAGTCATTGACGTCGGTGGGGTGGGGATGCTGGTGCAGTGCGCGCCAGGCACGCTGGCGCGGCTGCAGGTGGGGGAGCTGGCCAGCATTTCCACCAGCCTCGTCGTCCGCGAAGATTCGCTCACCCTCTTCGGCTTCGCTACCGACGACGAACGCGAATTGTTCGAGTTGCTGCAGACCGCCAGCGGTATCGGCCCCAAGGTCGCGCAGGCCGTGCTGGGAACACTTTCGCCGCGGGATGTACGCGCAGCGATCGCGCTCGGTGATATCGCGGTGCTGACCCGGGTGCCGGGCATCGGCAAGAAGGGGGCTGAGCGGATGGTGTTAGACCTGCGCGACAAGGTGAGCATGCTCCCGGCATCCGGCGACCCGGCGCCATTGCCGGCCGAGGTCGCGCCGGTGGCGCCGTGGCGCGATCAGCTGCTGGGAGCGCTGACGGGTCTCGGATGGTCTTCGGCCGAGGCTGAGGACGCGATCGCGGTGGTTGAACCGAACGCCGAGGCCGCGATGGAAGCCGATGGCAGGGTAGAGGTCAGTGCGTTGCTGAGACTCGCGCTTCGGTCGTTGAGCAAGTGACAACATCGAGCACCCGACAAGTAGGCATACTGGACTCTGATGACTGATCACCCCGATGAGCTGCCGCAGCTCGTATCGCCGTACGCCGACATCGACGAACGGGATGTCGAGACCTCGCTTCGGCCAGCGGTCCTACAGGAGTTCATTGGTCAGGTCCGCGTTCGCGAACAACTTGGCGTCGTACTCGATAGCGCGAAGGCGCGTAACCAGCCGCCGGATCACATCCTGCTGTCCGGTCCGCCCGGGCTGGGTAAGACCAGCCTGGCGATGATCATCGCCGCCGAACTCGGTGCGGCAATCCGGGTGACCAGCGGGCCGGCGATACAGCGTGCTGGTGATCTGGCCGCGATGCTGTCGACGTTGGAGCCCGGTGATGTGCTGTTCATCGACGAGATCCATCGAATCGCCCGACCAGCGGAGGAAATGCTCTATATCGCGATGGAGGATTTCCGGGTCGATGTTGTCGTCGGCAAGGGGCCCGGAGCCACCGCGATCCCACTGGACGTTGCGCCGTTCACCCTTGTAGGCGCCACCACCCGCTCCGGTCTGTTGA
Organism: Cumulibacter sp.; assembly: GCA_047975195.1. GTDB lineage: Bacteria > Actinomycetota > Actinomycetes > Mycobacteriales > Antricoccaceae > Cumulibacter. Next base: position 22,241 of record JBKEDB010000007.1, read on the forward strand.
CCGGACCGTTACGAGACCGCTTCGGGTTCGTCGGACATATGGACTTCTACGGGGACGACGAACTCGAACGGGTGATCACCCGTAGCGCGGACCTACTGCAGATCCCGATGGAGTCCGCCGGCGCCGCCGAGATCGCCCGACGCAGCCGTGGCACACCGCGTATCGCCAATCGGTTGTTGCGCCGCGCGCGCGACTTCGCGCAGGTCCGCGCAGACGGACACGTCACTCGCGAGGTAGCGCGCGCTGCTCTCGATGTGTACGACGTAGATGAAATCGGGCTCGACCGGCTCGACCGCATGGTGATCGAGGCATTGGTACGTCAGTTCAACGGCGGTCCGGTCGGCGTCTCAACCCTTGCGCTGGCGGTAGGCGAGGAAATGCAGACCGTCGAGGAGGTAGCCGAGCCATTTTTGGTCCGCGCGGGCCTGCTGGCACGGACCCCACGGGGTCGGATCGCGACCCGTTCTGGCTGGGAACATGTGGGGGTCGCCATGCCGAATGATGAATCCGCGCTGTTCTAGGTGGTGCCGATGTGGCTTAGACTAGGAAGTCGGCGCATCCTGACCTGGGCGGTAATCCCGGAAGGATGCCGCCAATTTAGACCATCCACGCTAGGAAGCTCCTGTGTATCTCGCCGCCGACGGACAGTCCGGACTCGCCTCGAATCTGACTCTGCTCCTGCCCCTTCTGCTCATCGCCGGAATGATCTTTCTGATGATGCGCGGCCGAAAGAAGCAGGCTGCACAGCAGGCCGCGATGGTGACGCAGTTGATGCCCGGTACGCGAGTGCTGCTGGGTAGCGGTTTCTTCGGCACGATCCAGTCCGTCGACGACGACCGTGCCGACGTTGAGATCGCCCCGGGCGTCGTCACCACGGTGCTCACCCGCGCGATCCTGCGCATCGACCGTAGCGAGTCGCTGCCCGGTGACGACGTTATTGGCCGCGACGAACCACCGGCCTCTCCAATCGACGAGCGCTGAGCCCTGACCTAACGAAAGGGCACCAGACTCTTGGCACGACCACACGGTTATATGCCGGTGGCGCGATACTTCCTCGCGCTGATGGCTCTTCTTGCGGCGCTGTACGCCGGCGTCTTTCTCGGCGGCGATAGCAACACGCCCAAACTCGGCCTGGACCTGCGCGGCGGCACGACCGTCACTCTGCGCGCGCTGACCGAGGACGGCGATGCGCCGCGCTCGGAGGACCTTGAGGTAGCTCGCGGCATTATCGAAGACCGGGTCAACGGGCTGGGCGTCGGCTCAGCCGAGGTGACAACCGAAGGCGATAGAAATATCGTGATCTCGGTCCCGGGTGTCGGCGGCGAACAGGTGCAGCAGCTCGGGGCGACCGCGTTGCTGGAGATGCGTTCGGTCGTGCAAGTCTTGGCTCCTGATGCGATCGAACAGAGCGATGAATCCGATGCGTCGGCGACGGCCTCGGGCTCTGCGGCGTCGGCATCTGATGATTCGGCGTCCGACGAGTCGGAACCGGCATCCTCAGAGTCGCAGGCCGACGCGTCTTCCCCGCAGGCGCCCGAATCGTCAGAGGCGCCCTCCTCAGGGGCGCCCGCGTCCGGTGGCGCCGATGACGTCCCGGATGCCGGTGAGGTCGTCGACGACGGCAGCAACACTCAGACGATCGATCAGGGTGCCGACACGCAAGAGGGTGCGCTGGCCATCGCGCCGGAACTCGATTGCGCGAAGGTGAACGTCGACACGACCCGCCCGAGGGCCGATCAGTTCATGGTCGCGTGCGGCGACTCCGGCGAGAAGTACATCCTGGGGCCGGTAATTTTCGAAGGCACCCAGATCACCGACGCCGGCGCGGGGTACGACACTCAGACTGGTCAGGGCTGGGTTGTCTCACTCGACCTCAACAATGACGCGCGCGCCACATGGGCCGACTACACCGGCGCCAACATCGGCAAGCAGACCGCATTCGTGCTTGATCAGCGTGTCCTCACCGCGCCGACGATCAACAACCGGATCGACGGCACGACCCAGATCACCGGCCAGTTCGATCAGGAGTCGGCGACCAACCTCGCTAACTCGCTGAAATATGGCGCGTTGCCGCTGAGCTTCACCCAGTCCGAGGCGCGACAGGTGTCGGCCACGTTGGGCCTGGAGCAGCTCGAGGCCGGCCTGTTGGCCGGCGGTATCGGACTCGCTCTGGTTGTGGTCTTCTGCCTGGCCTATTACCGCCTGCTCGGATTGCTGACCGTCGCCAGCCTGGTCGTCTCCGGTGTCCTTGTGTACGCCGTGCTGGTGTTGCTCTCGCGCGGCATTGGACTCACCCTGACGTTGTCCGGGATCGCCGGATTTATCGTCGCCATCGGCATCACGGCGGACTCGTTCGTCGTGTATTTCGAGAGACTTAAGGACGAGGTACGCGAGGGCAGAACCATGCGCTCCGCGGTCCCGCGAGCCTGGGCACGCGCTCGTAAGACGATTCTGTCCGCCGATGCCGTCAGTTTCCTGGCAGCGCTGGTCTTGTATCTGATGACCGTCGGCGAGGTGCGTGGTTTCGCCTTCACGCTCGGCCTGTCGACGATCCTCGACCTCGTGGTTGTCTTCCTCTTTACTCATCCGTTGATGTCGTGGCTGTCGAGATTCTCGCTCTTCTCCTCGCCGATCATCTCCGGGCTCGGGCATGCCGTGCCGAGCGGCCGTGTCGCCACCGAGCACCGCACCAGCAAGGACGCCGCCAAAGAGCGCGCCGCCGTCCGCCGCGCTGCCGCACGTGAGAAACAAGAAGCCGACGCGGCGACCGAGGAGCTGACATGAGCGAGGCGGAATCAACGCGGGACGATGGCGCCGTGACGACGGAAGCCAGGGACAGTTTCTCGCAGCGGCTATACACCGGCGAGTCTGGCTACGACTTCGTTGGCAAGCGCAAGATCTCCTATGCGATCTCGATCCTGCTGGTGGTCGCGACGCTGGGGTTGCTGTTTACCAAAGGCCTCACCTTCGGTATCGATTTCGTCGGCGGCAATACCTTCGAGGTGCCCGCGCCAGCGGACGAACAGGACGCTGCCGCAGATGTCGTTCAGGAGGGACTCGACGAGGCCAACGCGGCTGCCTCCAGCAGCGATGAGCAGGCCGAAATCGCCACCACACAGGTCGTCGGCTCCGGTAGCAGCACCTCGATCCTGGTGAAAACAAGCGCGATAGACCCCGAGTACACCTCGGCGATCCGGGCGGCACTTGCCGAGGAGTTCCGACCAGAGATTGAGAACCGGCTGACCGCCAATGACACCGAGATAACTGACGAAACCGTCCTCGCCCAGGTCAGCGCGCAGTCGATCGCGCCCACCTGGGGAGACGACGTCTCGCGACAGGCGATCATCGCCCTTATCGTCTTCCTCATCGTGGTGTCGGTATTTCTGAGGTTCCGATATCAATGGGGCTTGGTCGTCGGAGCCATGGCCGCGCTGCTGCACGATCTGGTGATCAGTGCCGGTGTGTACGCGCTGGTGGGATTCGAAGTCACACCGGCAACTGTGATCGGCATGCTGACGATCCTTGGCTTCTCGCTGTATGACACGGTGGTGGTCTTCGACAAAGTCGACGAGAACACCCGGCCCCTGTTGGCCGGGAGCAGGATGACGTTCTCGGAAGCGGCTAATCTTGCCATCAACCAGACGCTTATGCGCTCGATCAACACCTCGGTGATCTCGCTACTCCCGGTAGCGGCGTTGCTGTTCGTCGGTGCCGGGCTCCTGGGCGCCGGCACGCTGAAAGATCTCGCGCTCGTACTGCTGATCGGTATGGCGGCCGGCGTCTACTCGTCCGTGTTCCTGGCCGCCCCGATCGCCGCTGAGTTCGCCGAGCGCAAGCCGGAGTACATCGAACTTGCTCGCAAGGTGAAGGCACGGCGAGCGCGTAAGGCGAAGCCTGCCGCGTCAGGCGCCAGCGCTGACGCCGATACCGGCGAGACCACTGAACCCAGCGTCGCGTCGCGCCCGGTCGTCACGCGTGCGGCAGGCACCGCGCCCAAGCCCGGCGCGAAACCGCAGCGCGACCGGAAGAAGGGGCAATGACCACCCGCCGGTTGGAACAGGTCGTTCGGGAGAACTGCACCGAGACGCTCAATTTCCCATCCGAAGGCGTGCTGTTCCGCGACTTCACCGATTTGTTCGCCAACGGGCCCGCCTTTGCCGAAACCGTCGATCTGATGTGTTCGGTGATCGAGGAAAAGGGCGGAATTGATCTCGTCGCCGGGATCGAAGCACGCGGATTTCTGTTGTGTGCGGCGCTGGGCTATCGCCTGGGCGCGGGCGTGTTGCCGATCCGCAAGGCAGGCAAGTTGCCGTCGCCGACGATCACGCAGTCCTACTCGTTGGAGTACGGCGAGGCGACCATCGAAATTCGCGAAGGAATGGTGCACCGCGGATCGCGGATCCTGCTAGTCGATGACGTGCTCGCGACCGGCGGAACAATGGTCGCGGCGGCGACGTTATTACGGGGTCTGGGCGCCGAGATCGTCGACTCGTGGGTGTTGCTGGAGATTGCCGCTTTGGGCGGCGCAACATTCCTGCGTGAGCACAATGTGCCTTTCAACGCGGCTTGGAGAGCGTAGGTCGTAGACTGATCCCCCCCCCAGCAACAGCGGCGAGGATGTGACCATGAGCGATATGAGCACGGACGCGGAGGCATCTGCCGACGTACCGTCGACTCGTCGCCGCCGGGTGCGGTATCGGTTGGCGCGCGCGTTTTCCCCGGGCCCTCGCGGCTACGGCGTTCAATCGGTGCTCGAACCGCTGGTCCGGGCACACCTGACCCATCACTCGGACGCCGATCTGCAGCTGCTCGAGCGTGCATACACCACCGCTGAGCATTACCACCGCGACCAAACCCGCCGCTCGGGTGACCCGTACATCACCCACCCGCTGGCCGTCAGCGTCATCCTCGCCGACCTCGGTATGGACACCACTACGTTGGTGGCGGCCCTGCTGCACGACACCGTCGAGGACACCGAATACACGCTCGAGCAGTTGATTGACGAATTCGGGCAGGAAGTCGCTCACCTTGTCGACGGCGTTACCAAGCTCGACAAGGTGCAGTACGGAGACGCGGCGCAGGCCGAGACGATCCGCAAGATGCTCCTCGCGATGGCCAAGGACCCGCGGGTGTTGGTCATCAAGTTAGGGGACCGGCTGCACAACATGCGCACGTTGCGGCATTTGCCGCCGGCGAAGCAGGCCAAGAAGGCCCGCGAGACACTTGAGGTATTGGCGCCGCTGGCACATCGCCTCGGTATGAACACGGTGAAATGGGAGTTGGAGGATCTCGCCTTCGCGACCCTGCACCCGAAGCGGTACGACGAGATCGCGCGGCTTGTCGCGGATCGAACGCCATCGCGCGACAGTTTCCTGAGCACCTTCATGAATGACATCCGACAGAAACTGTCGGACAACGGGATCACCGCTGCGGTAACCGGCCGGCCAAAGCACTACTACTCGATCGATCAAAAAATGGTCGTCCGTGGACGCGAGTTCGACGACATCTACGACCTGGTCGGCGTGCGGGTCATGGTTGACTCGGTGAACGATTGCTACGCGACGCTCGGTCTGATGCATTCGTTGTGGACACCGATGCCCGGTCGCTTCAAGGACTACATCGCGACACCGAAGTACAACCTGTACCAATCGCTGCACACCACGCTGATCGGCCCGAAGGGTCGCCCGGTAGAGATCCAGATCCGAACCCATGAGATGCACCGACTCGCCGAGTACGGTATTGCCGCACATTGGCGGTATAAGTCGCATCGGAAGAACGGCTCTGGCCCGGACGATATGCAGTGGGTTCGGCAGATGTTGGAATGGCAGAGCGATACCAAGGAATCCGGCGACTTCATCTCGACGCTGAAAGATGATCTGAACGGCGGCGAGGTATTCGCATTCACTCCTAAGGGCACCGTCATTCACTTACCCGGTGGCGCGACCCCGGTGGACTTCGCGTACTCGGTGCACACCGAGGTGGGGCACCGGTGTATTGGTGCTCGCGTGAACGGGTCGCTCGTGCCGCTGGACTCCACGCTCAGCAATGGCGATGTTGTGGAGATCCTGACATCGAAGTCCGATACGGCCGGACCATCGCGTGACTGGCTGAACTTCGTCGTGGCACCACGTGCCCGCACGAAGATCCGGCACTGGTTCGCGCGCGAACGACGCGAGGATGCGATCGAGAACGGCCGCGAAGCGCTGAGCAAAGCGATGCGCAAGGCGAGCGTGTCAACCAAGCGAGTGGCGCGAGGTAACGTGCTGGACACCGTTGCCAATAAGTTGTCATATGACAACGCGAACGCGCTGTACGCGGCCATCGGCGAGAATCACGTGTCGGCGACTAGCGTGACGGCAAAGATCGTCGCCCAGATCGCGAACGACGATCAGGGCACCGAACCGGCGCCCGCTGAGGAAACTGAGCTCGTCGCGACCCGGCGACCGCGACGCGATACGGGCAGTTCCGGCGTCATCGTTCGCGGCCATTCGGATATTTGGGTGAAGTTGGCGCGTTGCTGCACGCCGGTACCGGGCGATCAGATCCTCGGGTTCGTGACGCGTGGCGGCGCTGTGAGCGTGCACCGTGTCGATTGCAGCAATACCAAGGCTCTGCGGGATGAACCCGAACGACTCATCGACGTCGAGTGGGACTCCGGCTCACAGGCAGTATTTCTGGTCGCGATCCAGGTTGAGGCCTTGGATCGGCAAGGTCTCCTGACGGACATGACCCGGGTTATCTCGGACGAGAAGGTCAACATCTTGTCGGCGCACATGCAGACCGGCAAGGACCGGATCGCCACCAGCCGCTTCACTTTCGAACTCGCTGACGCCAAGCACCTCGTGCATGTGTTGCGCAATGTGCGCTCGGTCAACGGCGTGTATGACGCCTACCGGGTCACCGAATAGCCGACCCGGCCCGCCTTTCGCTCAGTCGTCGGCGGCCCCGTCGGGCCACTCGGTCGTCGCTGAGGCCGCGCACGCGTTTGGGTGAGGGGAGTCCCGCGGTGGGATAGGTGACCTGGAGCGCTAGGCCAGCGCGAGGGAGGTGATGCTGACCTCTTCAGCCGGCGCTCCGTCATCGGTGCCGTTGTCGGTCCCGTCTGCGCCGATCGCTTCGACGACGTCGAGTCCGCCGGTCACCTTGCCCACCTTTGAGTAGTCCGCCGGCAGCGTGGAGCACGACGTGTAGCAAATGAAGAACTGCGACCCGGTGCTGTTCTCCTGACCGCTGTTAGCCATGGCGACCGTGCCAGCGGGGTAGGGGTCATCACCGGTCGGTGGTTCCTGCGTGAAGTGGTACCCCGGGCCGCCAGTGCCGGTGCCGGTCGGGTCGCCGCACTGCAGCACGCCAAAGCTCCCGGTCGTGAGCCGGTGGCAGACGGTGCTGTCGAAGAACCCGGCAGCGGCCAGGTGCGCGAAACTCTCGACTGCACACGGTGCGCCGGAGCGATCGAGCTGCATCTCGACTGTGCCGCGGTTGGTCTCCATAGTCATCTCGACCGTGCCGGTGGCGGCAATCTCACCGTCGTCCTCGGCGGGCATACCGACGGTCGACGATCCGCCGTCAGAGGTGTAGTTGCAGTCCGTCGCGGCGACCTCGTCGCCGTCCGAACTGGCGATAGCGAACCAGAGCACCAGTCCGATCACGAGTACGACAGCGACAAGGCTCAGCACGATGCCTTGCTGTTTGCGCTGCCGCTCGAGTTCCTGGCGACGCTCAAGCTGCTTTTCCAGCTTGCGATGGGCTGCGGCACGTCGTTGCTTGGCTGTCGACACTCGGCGATCTCCTGGTCCGGGCACAAAACAACGTCAGTCTACGACCTGCATCTGTAGCGAGTGCCGGTGGACGCGCGGGGCACGGCGTCGTTACCGGTGACACGCCGGTAGCCTGGACAGGTGTTAGTGACCGGATTTCCCGCAGGCGTATTCCAAACCAACTGCTACGTGCTCGCTAGTGAGCCGGGCGCGGAGTGCATCATCATCGATCCTGGGATGGAAGCGGTGCCGACGCTCACCCAGGTACTTGAGGAACATCGACTCAAGCCGGTCGCGATCGCGCTGACGCATGGGCACCTGGATCACACCTGGTCCGTGACGCCGTTAGTCGACGGATACGACATCCCGGCGTATTTGCATGGCGATGACGAGGACATGGTCCGCGATCCGCTCGGGTGGCACAGTTCGGGGATTGCGCAGCTGGTCGGCGGCGACATCAAGAAGATTCCGACTATCGATGAGGTACGCAAACTCAGCGATGGCGAGAAGATCAGCATCGTCGGTGTGGAACTCACCGCGCGGCACACTCCCGGGCACACGCAGGGCTCGGTGATCTTCTCGTTCGATCATCCGCAGGCGCCGGTCATGCTCGCTGGAGACACGTTGTTCAACCAAGGAATCGGACGCACCGACCTCGCCGGTGGCTCGTACGAGGCGATCATGCATTCGATCGAGAATGTATGCCTGAGTTACCCCGACGAGACGGTGGTGCTGCCAGGTCACGGCGCGCAGACCACGATCGGTGCCGAACGCGCGATGAACCCATTTATCCTTGAGTACTTGCGCGGCAAATAGCCGCGTTTCGAAAGGTCTACATGTCCCGCATCACCCCGCTCACCGGTTTTCCCGAGTGGCTACCGCGCGAGCGAATCGTCGAGCAGCGTTTCCTCGATGTCCTGCGTGATTCGTTCGAACTGCATGGCTTCGCCGGCATCGAAACACGCGCCGTCGAACCGGTCGATTTCCTGCTGCGCAAGGGCGAGATCGACAAAGAGGTCTACGCCGTCAGTCGCATTCATGCCGATGCGGCCGAGAAGCACCCGATGGCGCTGCATTACGACATGACAGTGCCATTCTCGCGGTACGTGCTGGAGAACGCGGGCAAGCTCGAGTTCCCATTCAGGCGTTACCAGATGCAGAAGGCGTGGCGGGGTGAACGCCCGCAATTCGGTCGCTTTCGCGAGTTCATTCAGGCGGACGCCGACATCGTCGACCGCGACAGCCTCGCACCGCATTTCGATGCCGAGATCGTGTCGCTGATCGTCGATATTTTTCGCCGGTTAGATTTCGGTGCCGCCACAGTGCGGGTAAATACCCGGAAGATTCCGGAGGGCTTCTACCGAGGGTTGGGGATTGCGGACACTGCCGCGGTGCTGCGCGCCGTCGACAAGCTCGACAAGATCGGTCCCGACAAGGTGCGCGCCCTGTTACCCGACGAGGTGGACGACGAGGCCGCGCAGAAGGTGCTGGCGCTCGCAGCAATTCGCACCGGCGATACCTCGTTCGTCGATCTGGTCCGCGCGCTCGACGTGCAGAACGACCTCCTCGATGAAGGCCTCGCCGAGCTGTCCGAGCTGATTGCCGCGGTGGCGGCCCCAGCAGACGCGGGCGTGGTCGCTGACCTGAGCATCGCTCGCGGGCTCGACTACTACACCGGGACCGTATTCGAGACGAATCTAGAAGGTTTCGCTGAGTTGGGCTCCGTCTGCTCGGGGGGACGCTACGAGAAACTCGCGGACGACGGAAAGACGACCTACCCGGGCGTCGGCATGTCGGTGGGGGTGTCGCGCATCATGGCGGTGCTGGTACGTGACGGCATCGCTACGGCGTCCAGGGCCGTGCCCACCTGCGTGCTGGTGGCTGTGCCCGACGAGCAGCGCCGCGCCGAGGCGAGCCAGGTCGCCGATTCCTTGCGTAGCAGGGGGATCGCGGTCGAGGTATCGCCGTCCGCAGCCAAGTTCGGCAAGCAAATCAAGTACGCCGATCGGCGTGGCATTCCGTTCGTCTGGTTCTCCGATCCGGACGGCAGTCACCAGATCAAAGACATTCGCAGTGGCGAGCAGGTCGACGTCGACCCGCAGACCTGGACGCCGAGCGAGGACGACAAGACGCCTCGCCTCATTCGCAAGGAGCAGTAAGTGATCCGTACACATCTCGCGTCGAGTCTCAGCGCAGCGAATGCGGGGCAGTCCGTCACGCTCGCCGGGTGGGTAGCGCGCCGCCGAGACCACGGCGGCGTGATTTTCGTGGATCTGCGCGATTCCAGCGGTGTTGCCCAGGTGGTGTTCCGCGAAGGGGAGATGGCTCAGGCCGCGCACCGACTGCGTTCGGAGTTCTGTATCGCGATCACCGGCAAGGTTGAAATCCGCCCCGACGGCAACGAGAACCCAAACCTGCCCTCCGGCGAGATTGAGGTGTACGTCGACAACCTCGACGTGCTGAGCGAATCTGCGGCGCTGCCCTTCCAGATCGACGCGCAAGGCACCGGTGAGATCGGCGAGGAAACCCGCCTCCGACACCGCTATCTTGATCTGCGTCGTGAGCGGTCCGGTGATGCGCTTCGCTTGCGTAGCAAGGCAAATGCGGCTGCCCGCGCCGTCCTCGCCGACCGCGACTTCGTCGAAATCGAAACGCCGACGCTTACCCGATCCACTCCCGAAGGCGCCCGCGACTTCCTGGTCCCGGCGCGCTTGGCTCCTGGGTCCTGGTACGCGCTGCCACAGTCACCGCAGTTGTTCAAGCAGTTGCTGATGGTCTCCGGGATGGAGCGGTACTACCAACTCGCTCGCTGTTACCGCGATGAGGACTTCCGCGCCGACCGGCAGCCCGAGTTCACCCAGCTAGACATCGAAATGTCCTTCGTGGATCAGGAGGACGTGATCGAACTGGGCGAGTCGATCATCACCGAGCTGTGGAAACTGATCGGTTACGACATCCCCAAGCCGATCCCGCGGCTGAGTTACGAAGACGCGATGCGTCGCTACGGCTCGGACAAGCCGGACCTGCGCACTGACCTCGAACTCGTCGAATGCACTGAGTACTTCCGCGACACTCCGTTCCGGGTCTTCCAGGCGCCGTACGTCGGCGCGGTCGTGATGCCCGGTGGCGCGTCTCAGCCGCGACGCACCTTGGATGCCTGGCAGGAGTGGGCGAAGCAACGGGGCGCGAAGGGCCTTGCCTACGTGCTCGTCGGTGACGACGGCGAACTCTCCGGTCCAGTCGCGAAGAATCTATCGGAAGCAGAGCGGCAGGGACTGGCGGCGCACGTCGGCGCGCAGCCGGGGGACTGCGTCTTCTTCGGTGCGGGCGCAATCAAGTCGACCCGCGAATTACTTGGCGCCGCGCGCGTCGAGGTTGCGCGCCGCTGTGGGCTCATCGACGAGGACGCGTGGTCCTTCCTCTGGGTCGTCGATGCACCGATGTTCGAGCTTGCCGCGGAGACCGACGATGTTGCCGTGGGCTCCGGCAAGTGGACCGCCGTCCATCACGCATTCACTGCGCCGAAGCCGGAATTTCTGGACACCTTCGATACCGATCCCGCGCCGGCCTTGTCGAATGCCTACGACATCGTGTGCAACGGCAATGAGATCGGCGGCGGGTCGATTCGTATCCATCGCCAGGATGTGCAGCAGCGCGTCTTCGAACTGATGGGCCTCTCGCCCGAAGACGCCCAGGAGAAGTTCGGGTTCCTGCTGGAGGCGTTCGCCTATGGCGCGCCGCCGCACGGTGGAATCGCGTTCGGCTGGGATCGGATCGTCGCCCTGCTACATGGGTCGGACTCGATCCGCGACGTGATTGCCTTCCCGAAGACCGGCAATGGCTACGACCCGCTGACGGCGGCTCCGGCGCCCATCACTATTCAGCAGCGTCGCGAGGCCGGCGTGGACGCCAAGCCGAAAAAGGCGGACAAGGCCGACAAAGCAGAGAAGGCCGCCGCCGATCAGTAGGTCTGATCAGTAAGTCCGATCCCGCCTGAGCATGCTCAGGCGGGATCGCCGCGCATCTCCAGGGCGATCTGGGCCGCATCGAGGTTGTACAAGCCATGGGTCAGCATGTCGGCATCCACGGCGCCCTTGTCGCGCTCGTCCAGCAGCGCGGATCGTTGTGCGTTGCGGACGGCGATCTGGTGCCGTCGTGGCGAGTCCGCGTCGTCGGGATCGACATCCTCGGCGGTGGACTGCAGCATATCCAGGATCGCGCCGCGCATGCCGGCCCATACGACGACGACACCGTCCTTCGCGGTCAGCGGATTGCGTACGAAGTAGTCGATATCGGACTTCACCGAGTTACCCGGTGCGTGACCGCCGCGTGGTCGAGGCGTCGCAGCGCTCGTCGGTGGCCGGCGGTGGCGCGTGCATTCGGCCATGGTTGGCCCTCGGTCAGCGCCGCGTGGGATGGCGTCCACTCGCGGTTGAATCGCGCGGTGTCGGCTGTTGCGTCGACCGGTGCGCCACAGCATCAGCGCGACGTACGCCGCCCGCACGAGTAGGACGACGAACAACCCCGCGCACGCGAGGCCGGGAATGAGCCAGAGGAACAGTAGCCCGAGGGTCAGCGAACTACTCACGACGAGCAGCGCGTTCCTCGAACGACGATATTCGTCCCGGCGCGGTCGACCCGTCGGTGTTACCTGGGATGCCCCCGATACATTGGGAGCATGACGAGCCTTCCTTCTGCCTCTGACATTGTGCTCGACCGCAGGTTGTTCGGTCCCGGGCCCACGAACGCTTATCCCGAGGCCACTGCTGCGCTCGGGTTGCCGCTGCTGGGGCACCTGGACCCGCGGTTCATCGAGATCATGGACGAGGCGTGCGAACACTTGCGCACGGTGTGGGGGACCGACAACGCTCGTACTTTGCCGTTATCGGCGACCGGTTCGGCCGGGATGGAGGCCGCATTCGTCAACACCGTCGGCGAAGGCGACGTTGCGGTTATTGCCGTAAACGGGCTATTCGGTGAGCGAATGTGTGACGTAGCGGCGCGCACCGGCGCCGAGGTCGTTCGGGTCGATCATCAGTGGGGTACCCCGATCGATGCCGAGCGGGTACTGGCCGCGCACCCGTCGCCGAAAGTGATCGCCGCCGTACACGCCGAGACCTCCACCGGCGTCCGCTCCGATATAGCCGCGCTGGGCGCCGGCAAGGGGGATGCGCTGTTGCTGGTGGACGCCGTGACGTCGATCGGTGGGATCGAACTCGAGGCTGATGACTGGGGTATCGACGTGGGATATGCCGGTACTCAGAAGTGTCTCGGTGTCGCTCCTGGTCTCGCGCCGTTCACGATCAACGATCGCGCGTTCGAGCGGCGCATCACCAAGCCGCAGTCCTGGTACCTGGACCTCGGCATGCTCGGCGGCTACACCGGCGGGGCGACCGGAAAGCGCACCTACCATCACACCGCGCCCGTCGCCATGGTCGCGAGTCTGCACGCCGGGCTGCGACGGGTACTCGCAGAGGGACTTCCCACCGTATGGGCGCGGCACCAGGCAGCAGGTGACGCGTTACAGACCGGATTGCAGGAAATGGGCCTGGAACTGTTCGCCCAGGATGGCTACCGACTGCCAGAACTGACGACCGTGAAGGTGCCCGAGGGCGTGGACTCGGCGAAGGTACGGGGCTACCTGCTGGAGACCTATGACATCGAGATCGGGGCCGGCGTCGGGGAGTTCGCGTCCACCGTGTGGCGGATCGGTCTGATGGGGCCGAACGCGAACCGCGCCAGCGTGGATCTCATCCTCGCCGCGTTGCGCGATGCGATCGACGCGACAAAATAAGCGGCGGCAGACACGCGCCAAGTAGGCAGGGTTAGCCTAGGCGCAACGGTTAACCCCGTCACATCGCACCTGTTGACGGTGCGAAGTATTCTTAAGTTGACTCCGTTATCAACTTCAACCTGGGAGAGACACATGGGAGACGCCTACATCATCGACGCGGTTCGCACTCCGCGCGGTATCGGCAAGGTCGGCAAGGGCTCGCTCGCGCACCTGCATCCGCAGCACCTGGCACGCACCGTGCTCGGCGCGATCCGCGACCGCAACAACATCGACACCAAGGATGTCCAGGACGTCATCTGGTCGACCTCGACCCAGGAAGGCAAGCAGGGCGGCGACATGGGCCGCATGGCCGCGCTTGACGCCGGCTACGACATCACGGTCAGCGGCACCACCATCGACCGCTTCTGTGGCGGCGGCATCACCAGCGTCGCGTTTGCTGCGGCGCAGGTCATGTCCGGGATGGAAGACCTCGTCATCGCTGGTGGCACCGAGATGATGAGCCTGACCGGCACCATGGCCCGCGAGAAGGCCGAAGCCGGCCTGCCGCCGAGCCTCATGGGCGCGCACAACAAGCACCTCGATGAAATGCACCCGCAGACTCACCAGGGTGTCGGCGCCGACGCGATCGCCGCGATCGAAGGCATCTCGCGTGAGTCGCTGGAAGCGCTCGGCCTGGAGAGCCAGCGTCGCGCGAAGGTTGCGATCGACGAAGGCCGCTTCGACGGCTCCATCGTCCCGGTGCTCAACGACGACGGCTCGGTGGCGCTCGACCACGACGAGTACCCGCGCCCGACCACCTCCGCGGAATCGCTCGCCGGCTTGAAGCCTGCGTTCACCGCGCTGATGGATGCGCCGTACGACGAGGAGGGCAACACCTTCCGCAAGCAGGTCAACCGCAAGTACCCCGATGTCGACATCGTCCCGGTGCATCACGCGGGCATCTCCTCGGGTGTCGTCGACGGTGCCGCGGCGCTGCTGCTGGCGTCGAAGGAGTACGCCGAGAAGCACGGCCTGAAGACGCGTGCGCGCATCGTTGCCACCGTCAACATGGGTGATGATCCGACGCTGATGCTGAACGCCCCGGTGCCCGCGGCGAAGAAGGTGCTGGAGAAGGCCGGCCTGAGCAAGGACGATATCGACGTCTACGAGGTCAACGAAGCCTTCGCTGTCGTGACCGAGAAGTTCATCCGCGACATGGGCGTAGACCGTGCGAAGGTCAACCCGAACGGCGGCGCGATTGCTCTTGGTCACCCGATTGGTGCGACCGGTTCGATGCTGATCGGCACGGCCCTGGATGAGCTCGAGCGCGCCGGCGGCCGCTACGGTCTGATCACGATGTGTGCCGCTGGCGGCATGGCTCCGGCCATGATCATCGAGCGTGTCGACTCGGCTGCTTAGTCGCAATAGTCATCGATCTGACGTAGCTGATTGCGCGCGATAGCGCCGGTTGCTGCCGCAGATTCACCAGGTCCGGTCAGGTGGGTTTCCGCCTGACCGGACCTTTGTCGTCGAGCGGACCTAGGATCGACGCCGTGGCCTCACTGTTCGACATCCATGACGAGCTCGATCAACCTGACGACCCGATGCAGGTCGATCCGGGTGCGCCGCTGGCGGTCCGGATGCGGCCGCGGTCGCTGGACGAGGTCGTGGGGCAGAGCAAGCTGATCGGGCCGGGTACGGCGCTGCGCCGGGTCGTGGAAGGCGACACCGCCATGTCGGTGATTCTCTACGGCCCTCCGGGCACCGGTAAGACGACGCTCGCGCACGTGATCGGCAGAGCCACCAACCGCCGGTTCGTCGAGTTGTCCGCGTTGAACGCCGGTGTGAAGGATGTTCGAGCAGTTATCGAGGATGCGAAGAAGCGGCGCCGCCGCGGCGACGAGCAGACGGTGCTCTTCATCGATGAGGTGCACCGCTTCAGCAAGACGCAGCAGGACTCGCTGCTGGCGGCCGTCGAACAGCGCACCGTCGCGCTGATTGCCGCAACCACGGAGAACCCGTTCTTCGCACTCGTCTCCCCGTTGCTGTCGCGGTCCTTACTGCTCACCCTTGATTCCCTGGAAGACGCTGACGTCCGTACTGTCGTCGAGCGGGCGCTCAGCGACGATCGCGGCCTCGGCGGCCGGTTTTCGATCGCTGCCGACGCCCTCGATCACCTGGTGCGAACGGCTAACGGCGATGCGCGGCGCGCGTTGACCGGCCTGGAGGCGGCGGCCGAGATCGTCGACGGTGCCGGAGTGGATAGCATTGATGCGGACGCCGTGGCCCGTGCGGTGGACGTCGCGGCGGTGCGCTATGACCGTGACGGCGACCAGCACTACGACGTCACCAGCGCATTGATCAAGTCGATTCGTGGATCGGACGTCGACGCGGCCCTGCATTACCTCGCCCGGATGATCACGGCGGGGGAAGACCCGCGATTCATCGCACGTCGGTTGGTGATCTCCGCGAGCGAAGACATCGGGATGGCCGATCCGTCGGCCCTGCAGACCGCCATCGCGGCGATGCAGGCCGTGCAATTCATCGGTATGCCAGAGGGGCGCATCCCGTTGGCGCAGGCCGTCGTACACCTCGCCAGCGCACCGACATCGAATGCCGCGTACGCCGCGATCAACGCCGCGATGGCCGACGTCAGCGCCGGGAAGATCGGTACCGTCCCGGCGCATCTACGAGATGGTCACTACGCGGGCGCGAAGAAACTCGGTCATGCCCAGGAGTACACCTATCCGCATTCGCTCGATGAGGGCATCGCTGCCCAGCAGTACGCGCCGGACGCAATCGACGGTAAGGACTATTACGAACCGACGTCGCGGGGTGTGGAGAACGCGATCGGGCAGCGCCTGAAGAAGATCCGGGCCATCCTTCGGGACCGCTGACGTAGCCTGGTCCGCCTCGTCGCGGCACCCTCAAACCTCATCGTTGGTCTCGCCGCTCGACGGCGGTCGCTATGCGGCGTGCAGCGTGATCACGGGGATCTCGGCGGGCGCGCCGACTCGCACCGGAGGCCCCCACTGTGCAGCGCCTCGTGAGGTGATCACTGGGACGTCGCCAACGTCCGCTTGTCCATCGAGCATCGGCTGGCTCGCGGCGACAACGTAGTGCATCGGCCACAACTGGCCGCCGTGGGTGTGCCCGGACACCTGCAGATCGATCCCGAATCCTTGCGCGTCGTAGGCCTGTGACGGCTGGTGTGCCACATAAAGGATGAAGGTATCGGGATCCACCCCTGCGAGCGCGGCTTGCGGATCGGCCGCTAAGTCGCCATCGCCGCTGGCGTCGTGTACGCCGGCGATAGTGATGCTTGCGTTGCCGCGCTCGATCGACAGCGATTCGTTTTGCAGTACTGTCACGCCGAGGTCAGCCCAGAGTTGCATCCACGCCTCCGGTTCACCGCTGATGAACTCGTGATTACCGGTGACTGCGTATACGCCGTCAGTGGCCTGCAGTTCTGTTAACGGTGCGAGTTGGTAGCCGTACCGCTGCGCCGAGCCTTCGATGAGATCACCGGCGAGGATGACAATGTCGGGGTCTGCGGCGTTTGCCATGTCCACCGCGCGCTGAGTGAGGCGATCGGAGTTCACCGCTCCGATATGCAGATCGCTGATCAGTACGACGCGGGTCCCATCGAATTCAGCGGGCAGATCGGCGGCCGTGACATCGAACGATGTCTCGTCCACGGTTTCGGCCTCCACGATGCCCCACGTCGTGGTCGCCGCGGCAACCGCGACGCTGAGCACGACGCCGATGCGATTGATCCGCAGCCGGAGCGGACGCGATTGCGGCCCGCCTCGCCATGCCACGAGCGCGGCGACGATCGCGACGACCAATAGCCCAAGAGCCAGGTATAAACCGAAAGCGAGCCAGATCACGCCGACCCAGGCGAGCGGGCGGGCTCCGTCCGGGGACAACACAGGAGCCCACGCCGACGATTCGGCGCCGATCAGCAATAAGCCGAGGACCCCTAACGTGATCGCGATACCAATGCGTACCCGGCGCGGCCCTTGTGGCGCGAGCGCGAGTCGGCGATAGAACCAGAAATGAAGGGCCGCGATGATGGTCAGGGCGATCACGATGAAGAGTGACACCCCGCGATCTTGCCACCGGTGGAGCGCTCACGCTCACGCGGTAGTGTGGGACGCCGACAATGCCGTCGTACGACGAAGGAGTTCACCGTGTCCGGTGGAGAGATCGCAGCGCTAATCGCCGCAGGTGCGTTCCTGCTGCTGGTGCTCCTGTTAGCCGTACCGATCCTGAAGCTCGGCCGTACTCTCGACGAGACGACCTTGGCAGTGCGGATCGCCCACGAAGGAGCGACGCCGTTGCTGCAGAACGCCGTCGACACGGTGAAACACGTGAACACGAACCTTGGCCGGGTGGACGGGATCACCGCGAACGCCGAGAACATCTCGCAGAACGCGGCTGCGGTGACATCGCTGGTCTCCAGCACCATCGGCAGCCCACTGGTCAAGGTCGCGTCATTTACGTACGGGGTCCGCAAGGCCACCGCGAAGCGGTCCGGGAGGAACTAGATGCGTCGACTCTTTTGGCTGTCGATGGGGATCACCATCGGGGTGCTCGTGGTGCGTCGGCTGAATGCGGCCGCGGAAGCGATGAAGCCGAATGCTCTGGCGCAACGCACCGGTCGCGGCGCAGCCGATTTGATGGAGCAGGCGCGTCTGTTCGCCCGCGACGTGAAGTCCGGAATGCAACAGCGCGAGGTGGAACTCCGTGAGGGCGCCGGACTCGACGTCACCGGCAACGATCGAATCAAGGAAATCTAAGTAGCCAGCATGCAGACCTCCCAGATCCGTTCTCGGTTCCTCAACTACTTCGAGAACAACGGCCACACCATCGTGCCCAGTGCGAGTCTGATCAGCGATGATCCGACGCTACTGCTGGTGAATGCCGGCATGGTGCCGTTCAAGCCTTACTTCCTCGGTGAGCAGACCGCGCCGTACGCTCGCGCCACGAGCGTTCAGAAGTGCGTGCGCACGCTCGATATCGAGGAGGTCGGTAAGACGAGCCGACACGGCTCGTTCTTCCAGATGTGCGGCAACTTCTCCTTTGGTGACTACTTCAAGGCCGGTGCGATCTCATTCGCCTGGGAACTCATGACCACGCCGCAATCCGAGGGCGGGCTGGGGTTCGCCGAGCGGGATCTGTGGGTCACCGTGCACACTTCGGACGATGAGGCCGCGGATATGTGGACTCGCGAAGTAGGCCTGGACCCATCGCGAGTACAACGTCTGGGTAAGGACAACTTCTGGGACATGGGCGTCCCCGGTCCGTGCGGTCCCAGCTCGGAGATTTTCGTCGATCGTGGTCCCGAGCACGGTGCGGACGGCGGCCCAGCACACGGCGGCGATGAGCGGTTCATCGAGCTATGGAACCTGGTGTTCATGGAGTCGCTGCGTGGCCCGTCGGCGCAGGGCCTGGGTAAGGGCAACGAGTTCGAGATCATCGGCGCGTTGCCGCAGAAGAACATCGATACCGGCGCCGGTCTGGAACGGATCGCCACACAGCTACAAGGCGTGGACAACCTGTACGAGATCGACGAGGTCTACCCGATCCTCGATAAGGCCGCCGAACTGACCGGAAAGCGGTACTGCGTCGGGCACCAGGACGACGTACGGTTGCGGGTTGTCGCCGATCACATCCGCACCGGCCTGATGCTGATGTCCGACGGTGTGACACCGACGAACGACGGCCGCGGGTACGTGCTTCGCCGGATGCTGCGCCGGGCCGTCCGCTCGATGCGCCTGCTGGGATACCAGGACGACGCCTTCCCCGAGTTGTTCGCCACCGCGCGCGACTGCATGAAGTTGTCGTACCCGGAGGTAGCTACGGATTATGAGCGGATCACCAATTACGCGTTCGCCGAAGAGCAGCAGTTCGCCTCCACGTTGCGTCAGGGCACCACGATCCTCGACACCGCGGTCAGCGCCGCGAAGAAGAGCGGCGGCAGCCAGATTTCCGGCGACCAGGCCTTCACCCTGCACGATACGTACGGGTTCCCGATCGACCTGACTCTGGAAATGGCCGCGGAGCAAGGCCTGCACGTCGATGAAGCAGGCTTCCGTGAACTGATGTCGCAGCAGCGTGGCCGCGCGAAGGCTGACGCGGCCGGACGCAAACTCGGCACGGTCGATCAGTCGGCGTACCGCAAATTGCTCGATACCCTCGGCGCGAGCGAGTTCAGCGGGTACGAGCAGATCGCCCGTGAATCGCGGATCGCCGCACTGATCCGCGATGGTGCCGAAAGCGAGCGCGCGAGGCAGGGCGACGAGGTTGAAATCGTCCTGGAAGGCACGCCGTTCTACGCCGAAGGTGGCGGTCAGCAGCCCGACTACGGCGTGATCGAGGTGGACGGCGGGCACATCCAGATCACTGACGTGCAGAAGCCGCTAGGTGGGCTGATCGTGCACCGCGGCCGGGTCACCGACGGCGAGATCGCGCGAGGGGCGAGCGCGCACGCGATCGTCGACGTGACTCGTCGCCGCGCGATTTCACGCGCGCACACCGCCACGCACCTGATCCACCGTGCGCTGCGCGGCGAACTGGGGGAATCGGCAACCCAGGCCGGTTCGCTGAACGCCCCGGGCCGACTGCGTTTCGACTTCAAGACCCCCAACGCCGTATCCGAGCAGTCGCTGGAGACCATTGAGCACGAGGTGAACTCGATGCTGATGGACGATCTGGAAGTAGGCGCGTTCCTGACGTCGCTGGATGAGGCGCGCAAGATGGGCGCGATGGCGCTGTTCGGTGAGAAGTACGGCGACGTGGTGCGAGTCGTGGAGATCGGCGGGGCCTACTCCCGAGAGCTCTGCGGCGGCACTCATGCTGCCCGCGCGGGTCAACTGGGCATGGTCAAGGTGGTCTCGGAATCGTCCATCGGCTCTGGGGTTCGCCGGGTTGAGGCACTGGTCGGTATCGACGCGTACCAGTTCTTAGCCAAGGAGCACCTGATGGTGTCCCAGCTCGCCGAGGGTTTCAAGGCACCTCGCGAGGAGTTGCCTGAGCGCATCAACGGCGTGCTCGAGCGACTGCGCGCGGCCGAGAAGGAGATCGCCAAACTCAAGTCCGAAGCTGTGTTGGGCAATGCCGCTGAACTGGCGAACGCGGCCAAAGACGTCTTCGGCGTGTCGTACGTCGGAGTTGAGGCTCCGGCGGGGCTCGGCGGCAACGATTTGCGCGCGCTCGTACAGGACATCCGTGGCCGTATCTCGGCTGATCGACCGGTCGTGGTCGCCGCGACGTCCAGTAACGACAAGGGCGCGTCGTTCATTGTCGCCACGAACGAGAAAGCCCGGGACTGGCAACTCGCGGCCGGCGACATCATCAAGGTGCGCGCCGAGCCAATGGGCGGTCGTGGGGGCGGCAAACCCGATATGGCTCAGGGCGGCGGAACTGACCCGTCCGGCGCGGCTGCCGGCCTGGCGGCCGCTGAACATTACGTTGGCCAGCGAGTTACCGGGTCCGCGTGACTGATCACGGCGCACCCTCCGTGCCGCTGAGCCGAGGACGTCGGCTCGGTGTGGATCCGGGCGCGGTTCGGGTCGGAATCGCGGTCTGCGATCCGGATGGCTTGTTGGCGACCGGGCTCGCCACACTCAAGCGCGATAAGCGTGGACGCTCCGACATCGCTGAGCTCGCGGCGCTGGTGGGTGAGTACGAGGCCGTCGAGGTAGTGATCGGCCGCCCCACGAGTCTGTCCGGTGGCGCGGGGCGCGCTGTGCAGGTGGCCGACGAGTACGCCGAACAGGTGGCCGCCGCGATCGCGCCGGTGCCGGTCAGCCGCGTTGATGAGCGCCTTACTACAGTGTCCGCGGCCGGTGCGCTGCAGCGTGCGGGAATGAACACGCGGCAGCAGCGATCGGTGATTGATCAGACCGCTGCCGCAGTGATGCTGCAGGCATGGCTCGATGAGCGCCGTGGGTAAGTGCGACGACGACGCGGCCGTAGCCAGTGGTGGCGTCGGGTCAGTTGCTAGTGTTACGCACCGGCCCCTGAATGCCCGGCCCACCACGGTCCGATATCCGAAAGCACGGTGATCAGCAGGTGGCACGACATGCGTACAACGAGCCATCCGACGCGGACGGCGTCGATTCCGGCTCTGAGGTCGACGACCTCGGTGCGCTGATCCGTGCCGAGATCGACGACGGAAAACACCCGCGTTCCGGGCGGCAGCCGCGCAAGAAGCGTCGGCACATCCTGCCGCTTGTCGCGGCGCTGATCGCGATTGCGATCGCGGCGGGCGCTGTGTACCTGGCGAAGGATCTCTTCTCCGGAATAGGTGAGGTTGAGGACTACGCCGGTGCCGGCACCGACGCGGTGACGGTCCGCGTCATCGAAGGTGACACGGTCTCGGACATCGCGGGCACGCTGCAGGAGGCCGGTGTCGTCAAGTCCAAACGTGCGTTCCTTGACGCGGCGGAAGATAACACCGCGTCTCAGACGCTGCAGCCCGGCTTGTATGCCCTGAAGAAGGAGATGAAAGCCAGCCTGGCGCTTGAGGCGATGCTTGATCCCGCGTCTATCCAGACGCTCAAGGTCACGCTGCCTGAAGGATTGACTGTCGAGCAAACCCTCGCCACCCTCGAGGAGGGTACGGGCATCAGCACCGAGGAGTTCGAGGCCGCGATCGAAGAAGACCGCGACAACTTGGGTCTTCCCGGGTGGGCGCCGGAGGACGGGCGCATCGAGGGTTTCCTGCAGCCAGGAACCTATAACTTCGACCCCGAGGACACGCCGCTGAGCATCCTGCAGACGCTCGTCGCGCAGTTCAACGCTGTTGCCTCACAGGTCGGGCTCGTGGAGGGCGCGAAGGCCGTCGGCCAATCGCCGTACGAACTGCTCACGATCGCGTCGCTGATCGAGCGGGAGGCGTACTGGGACGACGAGCGGCCAAAGATCGCTCGGGTGATCTACAACCGGCTGAAGGAGCCGATGCCGCTACAGATTGATGCGGCTACTGCGTACAGCCTGGACAAGCCGGGTAACGAACTCACCCAGGCCGATTTGGACGACGAGAGCAATCCGTACAACCTGCGCGTCGTGTCCGGCTTGCCGCCCACGCCGATCGCCACAGTCGGGCTGCCGTCGCTGGACGGCGCGCTGAATCCGGCCGACGGGTCGTGGCTGTATTACGTGGTGAACTCTGATGACCAGCATCATGCCTTCGTGACCACGGCCGAGGAGTTCGAAGAGGCAGCGCAGGTCTGTCAGCAGAAGGGTTGGTGCTGATTCGGCATGCAGCCTCGGGTGTGTGCGGTGATCGGTTCACCGATCGATCATTCGCTGTCGCCGGCCCTGCACACGGCGGCGTACGCCGATCTTGGCTTGCCGTGGCGCTATACGCGCCGCGACGTTCCGGCCGGTGAGTTGGCGCGGTTCGTTGATGCGCTCAGCGTCGAGGGAATCGACGACCTGGCGTGCGGTGGGCTATCGGTCACGATGCCCGGGAAAGCCGAAGCACTAGCGCGCGCGGATGAGCGTGATCCGCGCGCTGTGGTGCTCGGCGCGGCAAACACGCTCGTGCCCCGGTTCGAGAATGAGACGGTCGCGGGGTGGAGCGCCTACAACACGGACGTCGACGGCATTGTCGGCGCGTTTGGTCAGCACGGGCTCACCCAGGCCGCATCGAAGCGATGCGTCATCATCGGTGCCGGCGGCACCGCGGCGGCCGCCGTCGCGGCGCTGTGCGCTATGGGGGCACAGAGGGTCGCGGTGGTGGCCCGCAATCACGCGAAAGCAGCGGGGTTGTCGGCGGCCGGTGAGCAACTGGGCATTCGGGTCGATCTGGTCTCGTTCGCCGACGTAGCCGCGGCGATACGCCAGGCCGATGTAGTAACGTCCACCGTTCCGCCGGGGGTCGCCGACGCCGTCGCGCAGTACGGCTTGCGCACTGGTCAGGTAGTGCTTGACGCCGTGTACGCCGGCGGCGAGACCGCGCTGCTACGCCAGGCGCGGACCGACGGCGCCACAGCAGTCGGTGGCGTGCACATGTTGCTGCATCAGGCCGTCGAGCAGGTTCGACTGATGACTGGACTCCGCCCGTCCGTTGAAGCGATGCGGGCCGCCCTGCCGTGAGCGCCGCCGATGTGGCGATGTTCGGCGTTGCGGTAGTCTGCGGCATCCCGCTGATCGTGTACGACGTGCGCGAGCACCGGTTGCCAAATCGCCTCACCGGGGCCACCGCTGCGCTGATCCTGCTGGCCGCGTCCATTGCGGCGCTCGTTTCGGGGTCATGGCAGCGCTGGTGGCCGATGCTGCTCACCGGTGCGGCGATGCTGCTGGGCGGCTACCTGATGGCGGTGCTGGCGCCGACGGGGATGGGCCTGGGGGATGTGAAACTTCTCGGCGCACTCGGGCTTGGACTCGGCCACCTGGATCCGGCGACCGTGGTGCTGTTCTTGGTTGCGCTGGCGTTGGCGAGCTTGGTGTGGCTCGTACTCGCGCCGTGGCTGGATCGCGCCACCGATCCCGAGGTCCCGTGGCGAAAACGCCACATCGCGTTCGGACCGCCGATCATTATCGCGTGGTGGACCGTGTACGTCACGATGTCGGTGGCAGCGGCCGCGGGTGGGCGCTGACCCTGCACGACGCGTCGCCTCGCTAAATGGGAGAATGCCCTAATGCTGCGTTGGCTTACCGCTGGTGAATCCCATGGCCCCATCCTCACGGCAATAATCGAGGGGATGCCGGCCGACGTGCCGATCACGACGTCCGCGATTCAGGACGAACTCGCGCGGCGCCGACTGGGCTACGGTCGCGGCGCCCGGATGAAATTTGAGCAGGACGAAGTGACGATCGCCGGTGGCGTCCGGCACGGTCGCACGCTTGGCTCCCCGATCGCGGTACATGTCGCGAATACCGAATGGCCCAAGTGGGAAACGGTGATGGCAGCCGATCCGGTTGATTCCGACGTGCTTGCCGCTCAAGCCCGAAATGCTCCGCTGACTCGCCCTCGCCCCGGCCACGCCGACCTCGCGGGGATCCAAAAGTACGGGTTCGACGACGCCCGTCCAGTGCTCGAACGAGCGAGCGCACGCGAGACCGCGGCGCGGGTGGCGCTCGGAACCGTCGCGAAGTCGTTCCTGCGCGCTGTTGCCGACGTCGAGGTGATCAGTCACGTGGTCGAGTTGGGCACGGTGAAGGCGCCCGACGGACTGATTCCGCAGCCGTCGGACCTGGCGAAGGTGGATGCTAGCCCGGCTCGCTGCCTGGACGATGACACCAGCGATCGGATGATCGCCGAGATCGATGACACCCGCAAGGCCGGTGACACCATCGGTGGCGTTGTGGAGGTCGTCGTCAGCGGCCTGCCGATCGGGATCGGGTCATACGTGCACTGGGATCGCCGATTGGATGCGCGGCTGGCGGCAGCGCTGATGGGCATTCAGGCGATCAAGGGCGTCGAGGTGGGGGACGGCTTCGAGACGGCGCGCCGCCGTGGCTCGGCCGCGCATGATGAGATCGAGTCGCCCGATGGGCACATCGTGCGTCGCACGAACCGCGCCGGCGGTATCGAGGGCGGGATGACCAACGGTGAGCCTCTGCGGGTGCGGGCCGCGATGAAGCCGATCTCGACGGTCCCGCGCGCACTGGACACCGTCGACATCTCCACCGGTGAAAAGGCCGTCGCGATTAACCAGCGGTCGGACGTGTGCGCGGTGCCGGCGGCTGGTGTCGTTGCCGAGGCGATGGTGGCGATCGAGTTGGCGAACGCGATCGTGGAGAAGTTCGGCGGCGACAGCGTGGCCGAAACCCGACGCAACATCACCACGTACCTTGCGAACATGGACGTCGTGTGAGCGGTCTCGTCGTACTCGTCGGTGCTCCCGGCTCAGGCAAGACCACCGTAGGCCTGAAGTTGGCCCAGCGACTTGGGGTTGCTTTCCGCGATGTCGACCACGACATCGAGGCAGCGCAGGGAAAGCCGATCAGTGACATCTTCGTCGACGACGGTGAGCCGTACTTCCGTGAACTGGAGCATCAGGGGGTACTCGATGCGCTGGCCGAACACTCCGGCGTGCTGTCACTCGGCGGCGGCGCGGTGCTGGACGAGCGCACCCGCGAGGCATTGCGTGGCCACACCGTGGTGTGGCTGGTGGTCTCGGCCGCCGACGCAGCAAGCCGGGTCGGCCTGGGCGCCAACCGTCCCGTCCTGGCGATGAATCCGCGGGCCACGATGAAATTCCTGCTGGATCAGCGCACACCGTTATACGACGAGGTGAGCACCATTGAGGTCGACACAGCTGGGCGGTCGGCGGATGAGATCGCCGAGGGCCTGGCCGATTTCCTGGAGGCGCGGGCGTGAGCGTTCGAGTGACGGTTGACGGAACTTCTCCCTACGACGTGGTCATCGGTGACGGCTTGATGCCTGAATTGCCGCAGATGATCAGCGGCGCCGACCGGGTCGCCGTGGTGCACACCAACTCGCTGTCGACGTACGCCTCCGGTGTGTTCGACACGTTGCGCCACAGTGGTTTTCAGGTCCTCCCGATCGTCGTCCCGGACGCCGAGGCTGGTAAGCAACTGTCGGTAGCGGGCGAGTGCTGGGAGGCGCTGGGCGCCGCCGGGTTCACGCGCAATGATGCCGTGGTGACCGTCGGCGGCGGCGCAGTGACGGACCTTGGCGGATGGGTCGCTGCGGCATGGCTGCGCGGCGTACGGGTCGTGCATGTGCCGACGACCCTGCTGGGGATGGTCGATGCTGCGGTCGGCGGGAAGACCGCGATCAATACCTCGGCCGGAAAAAACCTGGTCGGTGCGTTCTATCCGCCGGTCGGTGTGCTGTGTGAGCTGGCCGTGCTCGATACCCTGCCGCGCGCCGACTACATCGCCGGTTTGGCAGAGGTCGTCAAGGCCGGGTTCATCGCCGATCCGGTCATCCTGGACCTGATCGAGAGCGACCTGGCTGCCGCCGGAACCCCTGGCGCGCCGTTCACGCAGGAGATTATTCAACGCGCGGTCGCCGTCAAGGCGCGCGTGGTCGGGGCAGACCTCACCGAGCAGGGCCTGCGCGAGATCTTGAATTACGGGCATACGCTTGGTCACGCGATCGAGAAGTCCGAGAACTACACCTGGCGGCACGGAGACGCCGTGGCCGTCGGGATGCTGTTCGCTGCGGAACTCGGCCGGCTCGCCGGCTCGTTGGACGATGTGACGGCCGATCGGCACCGCCGCGTGATCGCCGGTGTGGGACTTCCCACGTCGTACGACGGCGTCGATTGGGAGCACCTGCGTGCGACGATGGCCGTCGATAAGAAGTCACGTGGCTCGCGGCTGCGGTTCGTCGTCCTCGATGAACTCGCGGTGCCGCGGATCATGGACAGCCCACCGGACGATGCCCTGATCGCGGCATTCTCCACCGTCAGCGGAAAGGCAACGCAGTGAGCGAGATCCTGGTCCTCAACGGCCCCAATCTGAACCGGCTTGGAGTGCGCGAGCCTTCCATCTACGGCAAGGGGACATACGAGGATCTCGTCGAATACTGCATGGACGTCGGTGAGGCCGTCGGCCGCACGATCGAGGTTCGGCAGACCAACGATGAGGCGGAGATGATCGACTGGCTGCACGAGGCGGCCGACCTCGAGACGCCGGTGGTGCTGAACCCGGCCGCGTGGGGGCATTACTCGTATGCGCTGCGCGATGCCTGTGAAATGCTCACCGCGCCGTTGGTGGAAGTACACATCAGCAACATCCACGCCCGCGAGGAGTTTCGGCATCACTCAGTGATCAGCCCGGTCGCCCGCGGCGTCATCGCGGGGCTCGGCGTTGAAGGGTACGCCGACGCGATCCAGGCGATTGTTCGATTTACCGCCTAGCACCTCACCGCGCCGCAGCGCACCGGCGAACTATCCGCGGGGCGCTACTTCTCATGGACGTAGGTCCCTGGCGCGTCCTGGATCGGTGGGTAGTCGCGGTTGCCGAGTTCAGTCGCGGCACGACGCATCGGACCTGAGCGGGCGGTGATCCATTCGCCCCACCTGGGCCACCACGAGCCATCGACCTGTTCGGCGTCCGATAGCCACTGATCGGGGTCGCCGCCGCTACCTGCTGCGGTCCAGTACTTGTACCGCGATCCCTGTACCGGATTGACGAACGTCTGGATGTGGCCGCTGTTGACGATCACGACTTCGCTGGTTCCACCGATCAGACCTGAGGTGGAGTAGCAGGGGCGCCAGGTGGTGATGTGGTCGCGCTGGCCGGCAACGATGAACGCATCCGTCGTGACGGCGCTCATATCGATCGGACGATCGAGTAGATCCATCGAGCCGGGCCGGGTGAATGCCCCGCCACTAAGCAGAGTGTTGGTGTCGCGAGAGAAGGTGGAGGACACGTTAGTCCCGTCGCAGTTCCACGCCAGGACGTCGAACGCCGGACTGGTCTTACCCATCAGCCAGTTGTTGATGACGTAGTTGAACACGAGGTCCTTCGGCCGTATCCACGCGAAGTTGGCAGCCATATCCTTCGAATCGATCACCTTCGCCTTGGCTGAACGCTGATCGAGCTGATCGCGCGACTCCTCGGTGGCCAGGCCGGTGACCATATTGGGCTTGCGTGGGTCAAGCATCGTCACGATGTAGGTCGCGTTCTGGATCGACGTATCGCCGCCCCCGTTGAGATACGACTGGGCGAGTGCTGTGGTCATCCCGCCGGCGCACAACCCCACGGCGTTCAGGTCGGCCGAGCCACTGACCGACTTGACTACCTCGGTGGCTCGGAGGAGCGCGTCGGTGTAGTCGGCTACGCCCCAGGCGCCATGCCGTAGAGCGGGATCCTTGCGGGGATTACGCCAGACGAGCATGAAGGCGTTCAGGCCCTGCGAGACGGCGTACTCGACCATGGATCGACCGGGGGCGAGGTCGAGCACGTAGAACTTGTTGACCTGCGGAGGGACGAACAGCAGCGGCCGGGCGTGTACCTGCGGGGTCTGCGGCTGGTATTGGACAAGTTCGAAGATCTCCTCGCGGTAGATCACCTTGCCGGGGGTGCAGGCGAGGTTCTCGCCAACGGTGTACGGCGTCGAATCGACCATCGACGGTAGTCCCTTGTTGTCGCTGACGTCCTTCAGGAAGTTCCGCACACCGCGGATCACCGACGCGCCGCGGGTGTCGATTGCTTCACGGAGCGCGACCGGGTTCGTCGGTAGGAAGTTGGCGGGGGAGAGCGCGCCGGTGACGATCGCCCCGACGAACGCCGCCCGCTCGGAATCGCTCCAGTCGTCACCTGAGGGCGTAGTGACCGATTCGAACACGTCGACAAAAGCCAGGTGCGCCTGCGCGATCCGCCGGTACAGCGCGTTGCTGTGCCAGAGTTTGTCACCGTAGAACACGTCCTTGCTGGGAAGCTCGATATCCGAGATGCCCAGGGCGACTTTGACCCATTCGCCGAGCAGTTTCGGATATCCCTCAGCGAGCGCCCGTTTGGATGCGAGCAATTTGAGTACGTCGCGGCTGCGGATCGGATCGAGGGCGACGGTGATCCCCGAGCCTAACGCTTCCTCAGCGAGCTCCCCGGCCGCCTCACGCGCGAAGGCGGCGCTCGCGGCAGCGGCATTCCTGATCTCGGACGGGTGGATGTATTCCGGCTGCGCAGACATAAAATCCTCCGTGTACCTCGTGAACCTGGCCGTCGGTCCGGCGCTGAGCATGAGACCAACCGTCATGTGGGTGAGATCACCGTAGCGCGACCTCAGTGACGTGCGTCACCGCCCCCCCGGGTGGTCGGCGAATGCGGAGCCGGATGTGCCTGAGCACCCGGATAACATGGGCTCATGGCTGAGATGAACACTGTGCGCCGTCGCGACTTACTGCGCGAAGAAATCCGCTCCCTGGGTGTTGATGCGGCGCTGATCACCAACCTCGTGAACGTTCGTTACCTCACCGGGTTTACCGGTTCGAATGCGGCGCTCGTCATCGGCGCAGAGTCCGCCAACGACCTGTTCAGCACCGATGGCCGATATGTAGAACAGTCCAACACTCAGGTCCCGGACCTACCTCACTTGATCGGCCGCGCCTCTGCGCAGGCGATTATGGCCGCGATTGGGGGCAAGGTGGGCTCGGTGGCCTACGAGACGCATGTGGTGACCGTGGACGAGGCCAAGGCGCTTACCGACGCTGCAGACGGAGTCCAGCTCAGCAGCGTCGCAGGTGCGGTGGAACGCCTCCGCGCGATTAAGGACGACGCTGAGATCGAGTTGCTGCGACAGGCCTCCGGTATCGCCGATCAGGCGCTCGCCGACCTCATTGCCGCAGGTGGCATCGCCGCTGGCCGTACCGAGCGCGAGGTCGCCATTGACCTGGACTTTCGAATGCTGCGGCTAGGCGCGGAGGAAGTGTCCTTCGAAACTATCGTGGCCAGCGGCCCGAATTCCGCCATTCCACACCACAGCCCGAGCGAGCGAGTGATGCAGCGCGGTGACCTGGTTAAGTTCGACTTCGGTGCTACCTACCGGGGGTACCACTCGGATATGACGCGCACCTTCGGCCTGGGTGCGTTGGCGGACTGGCAGCGTGAGATCTATGAGGTGGTTGCGGAGTCGCAGCGGGCGGGGGCACGGGCACTTCGCGTCGGACGCACCGGTAAAGAGATCGATACCGTCAGTCGCGACATCATCGCTGCGGCGGGGTACGGCGACACGTTTGCGCACAGCCTCGGCCATGGTGTGGGGCTTGAGGTCCACGAGGCGCCTAATCTCAGCCAGCTGGCAGAGACTAAACTGGAGGATCGGGTGTGCGTCACCGTCGAGCCAGGGGTTTATCTCTCGGAACGTGGCGGCGTACGGATCGAGGACACTTTGGTGCTCCACGAGGACGCGTCCGCCGAGGGCGGGACCCGAACTGACTTGCTGACGATGACGAGCAAGGAACTCGTCATCCTCTAGCGACACACAACGAGAGGATTTGGCAGTGGCCACGACGAACGACCTGAAGAACGGAATGGTGCTCAATCTCGACGGAAACCTGTGGTCCGTCGTTGAGTTCCAGCACGTCAAGCCCGGCAAGGGTGGAGCGTTCGTGCGCACCAAACTCAAGAACGTGCTCTCGGGCAAGGTTGTCGACAAGACGTTCAACGCTGGGACAAAGGTCGAAACCGCAAACGTCGACCGGCGCGATATGGAGTACCTCTACAACGACGGTACAGATTATGTGTTCATGGACGGCGATACTTATGACCAGCTGAACGTCAGCTCGGAGATCGTCGGTGACGCGGCCAACTACATGCTGGAGAACACCAAGGCGACGGTAGCGACGCACGACGGTGTGCCGTTGTACATCGAGTTGTCGCCGTCCGTCGAGTTGCTGGTGAAGCACACGGATCCGGGATTGCAGGGCGATCGTTCCACTGGCGGCACCAAGCCCGCCGAGATGGAGACCGGCGCGCAGATCCAGGTTCCGCTGTTCATCAATACCGGCGATAAGCTGAAGGTCGACACCCGCGACGGCTCCTACCTAGGTCGAGTCAACAGCTAGTGTCCGCACGTACCAAGGCACGCAAACGCGCGATCGACATTTTGTTCGAGGCCGACCTGCGTGGCGCCGACCCGGTGGCCACGGCGGCGGATCGCCTCGTCGATGATGAGCGTCCTATCCAGCCGTACGCGTTGACGTTGATCGAAGGGGTGGCAGCGCGGCGCGAGCGGATCGACGAACTGGTCTCGACATACGCCGACGGCTGGAGCCTCGACCGGATGCCGGGCGTCGACCGCGCGATCATCCGCACGGCCGTCTACGAACTGCTCTGGGCCGACGACGTCCCCGATGTCGTGGTGATCGACGAAGCGGTGGAACTGGCCAAGATGCTCTCCACGGACGATTCGCCGAAGTTCGTGAATGGCCTGCTGGGCCGACTCATGCAGGTGAAACCCGATCTAGCAATCTGAGCGCGCGCCTCGATCCCAGGCGCGGAGGCATTCTGTTGCCGCCGCGCCGGGATCGGCAGCGTGCATGATTTCGCGGACTACAGCCACACCGGCGACCCCGGTGCGCGCGAGTTCGCCGATATCGTCTCGGCGTACATCGCCAATCGCGATCACCGGCAGGTCAGTGGCCGCCACTCGCGCTGGGTATCCGCTCAGTCCGATCGGCGTACAGCCGACGTTCTTGGTCGGCGTGGGGCGAAAAGGACCGCTACCTAGATAATCCGGACGAGCAGCGCCAGTGCGCGACTGGGCCTCCTCGACTATCTCGACTGTTCCTGCCGTAAGCCCGATGAGCGCG
>JBKEDB010000071.1:0-3397 GCA_047975195.1 Cumulibacter sp.
GAACACCCGAAGACCATCCTGCAACGCCGTGTCACGAACGAAACCGTTTTCGGAAATGTGCTGGATCTGTCCAACGACAAAAACGGATTTGTCCAGAGCATGGACCTCGACGGCTCGCTCGAAAAAGGCTTTGCCGCCCTGACCGTCCACACCCGCGACGGGGAGGACGTGTGTTTCGCCTCATACCGTCCGGGCACCTACCGGACCGGCACGGTTGAAACCGACGCGTTGCAGGCCTTCGTTCGCCGGGGGCCGGGGGGCGTGACCGGACTGATTCTTGCGGGGGGAAAATCCCTCCGGGCCGGCAAGTCCGCGATCTCCCTCGGAGAGCCGGGCCTTGTGATCCTGGAGCAGGTTGACACCGGTGCGTTTCTGCTCGCGAACCTTTCCCCGAAAAAAAACACGCTCACCCTCACTCTTCCTGAGCTTGCGGGGCGAGAGCAATTCGCCATTGACGAAAAAGGCCGACGATCCGGCACCGGCAAACCGGCGAACACCACTCTTGAACTCGAACCCGGCCAGCGGGTGGAGTTTGCCACTCCCGGAACAAAGAGCATCTTCGAAAGCCGCACCGCCATGCTGCGCCTGCGCCAACAACAACAAGAAGCCGCTCTCAAAGCCGTTCACGACGCGGCAGCCGCCCGCTCCGAAGCACGTGTGCACGAGGCGGCGGCCCAGCCCGCCCCCGCAGGAACCTTCCTTGTCGTGCAAGCCGAATCGTTTAAAGCCCAGGGCGGCGGCGTGGTCAATGTGACCTCGAAAAAAATTGGCGCACTCGGCGACTCGCTTTCCGGATGGAACGGCGAGGGCCATTGGTTCGAATGGGAAATCGACGCCCCGGCCGACGGATTCTACAATCTGAGCCTCACCTATTGCACCGAGGCGAACAACAGCGAGCGGGAAATTCAGGTTAACGGCGAGGTTCAGGAACCCTTTGCTCCCGTTATTCTGCCGACCACCAGCGGCTATTCCAACCGCAGCGACGACTGGCGTATGATCACCGTGGAAGACCCCATTACCAAAAAGCCGCTGCTCATCAAACTGAACAAAGGCAAAAACACCCTGCGTCTCACCAACACCAACAATCTGGCCGGTAACATCGACTATCTGGTTGTGAGCAGCCCCGATGTGAAACCCACACGGGAAAAAGCCGCCAACCCCTGACCCGGCCATTCAATGGATTGAAGCCACGCGAAGGGGAAATTAATCCGATCCGGACGGCTCTTTTCGATAAATCGCCTTGAGGGGATGTTCATCCAGGATATTGGGCCGAATGCCCCCAAGGACTCCGGCATCGTAGAGCTGGATCCCCACATAATAAAAAATCGGACAAACCGGCACGTCCTTATCAACAAGAAGCTCTTCGGCCTGGCGTAAAATGGCGAAACGCTTTTGCGGATCCGGTTCACGCCCGGCGTCGGCAATCAGGAC
The DNA here is from genome assembly GCA_047975195.1 of Cumulibacter sp. Taxonomy (GTDB): domain Bacteria; phylum Actinomycetota; class Actinomycetes; order Mycobacteriales; family Antricoccaceae; genus Cumulibacter. The sequence goes on from JBKEDB010000071.1 coordinate 1,432, forward strand.
GTCATAAGCCGGATTGCTCCATCCGCAGCGATTGTTCCCCCCGTCGGTCACGAACATATCCAGAAAGGTGTTCGGATCAGGGTAGTCCCCCACCCAACTCGATCGGGCAATCCCGTAATCAAGGCCGGAGAGCGAGTTGAGATACACCTTCCATTCCTGGCGAGCCAGCTGGATCCGAATCCCCAGATGCTCTCGCCACATGCTTTGCAGCTCGATCGCAATCGCCTCGTTCAACTCGCCCTCACTGAACAAATACGTGACCAACGGAAATCCTTTGCCATCCGGAAATCCCGCCTCAGCCAGCAGGACTCGCGCCCGTTCTGGGTCAAAAGGCAGGGCATCCGGCGAGGAATACCCGTCCAACCCAGGCGGCACGAAGCTGGTTGCCGGCAGCTCTCCTGCCCGAGTGATCTTCCGCGTTACGATGGATTTGTCGATGCTTTGAGACAACGCCATGCGCACCCGAACGTCGTCAAACGGCGGCTTAGAACAATTGAACCGCAAAAAATAGATCCCCAAAAACGGTGCCGCATGAAAATCCGGCTTTTTGCGAAGCTCATCCAGCAACGCAGGGGGCGTCAGCCCCTTGTCCATCACCAGATCCGCAAGCCCGCTGGCGTAAAAATTAAACGCAACGTTCGCCTTACTGATGGGCAGGATATCAATGGTCTCCAGCGCGACATTTTTGGCATTCCAATACAACGGGTTTTTTCGAAGCCGAATCCGGTCGTTAATGCGCCAGCTCTCCAAAAGATACGCCCCGTTCCCGACAATCCGTCCCGGCTTGATCCAATCGTCGCCGAACTGTCTGATGGTCCGCAGGGGAACCGGTGCCAACGGCGGCGTGGCGCAGAGTTCGAGGAAAAACGGTGTCGGGTTTTCCAGCGTCACCTGCAGGGTATGGGCGTCCAGTGCTTTCACGCCCACTTGCGAAAAATCCGTCACTTCCCCTTCGGCAAACGCCCGGGCGTTTTTCACATAAAAGAGCTGGTAGTTGTAGCTGGCTGCCGTCTCCGGCGTCAGGGTACGCTCCCACGAGGAGACAAAATCCTGCGCAAGAAGCGGACGTCCGTCGCTCCACCGTGCATTCGCCCGGAGGCGGAAGGTGTACACTCTGCGATCATCCGAAAGGGTCCAGGACTCCGCCGTTCCGGGCCCAGCCTTCCCGGCCGCATTGTAGGTCGTCAGACCTTCAAACAGCGAATTGACGATTCGCCCTTCGGGCTGTCCGGTGATGATCGCGGGATCAAGCGTCTCCGGTTCGGCACCATTGATGAAGACCAGATCCGCCCGAGGTGGCACCACGTCACACCCCGACAACAAACCAATCAACAAAATGCCGAAAACAACACGCGGGAAACGGAACAGGCTACGACAGGGAAAACGGATCATTGGTCTTTTGGGATTGGCGTCGCGAGGAATACCACCAAAACAAACCGAAAACCGCACCCCCCAAATGCGCCAATGCCGAAACGTACGAATGTCCGTTGACCTGCATCCACACTTCGGCCCCCTGGAGGAGACACCAGAAAAGGAACCCGGACAGTGCGCTGAAACGCACCCACCGCATGACAAAACCCGCTCGCACAAAATACACCAGACGCGCCTTCGGAAACTGCAACGCATAAAACGCGATCACCCCGGAAATCCCCGCACTGGCACCCACAACCGGCAGTGCAGCGCGCGCCTCCCACGTCATATGCACAAGATCCCCAGCTAGACTGGCACCCAACAACAGAAGCAGAAAGCGAAAATGGCCAAGGTAATCTTCCACGTTGTCTCCGAAGACCAGAAGGAAGACCGCATTGCCCAGGAGGTGCAACCACCCTGTGTGCAGAAAAAATGAGGTCAGCAGCGTCAGTCCCCCGTGACGTAACGGATCCAAAGGCACAAACCCCCACTTCGCAATCGCGCCGGGGTCTCCCCACCAGGTCCACGCCGTTGCGATCAGCATCAAAAACAACGC
>JBKEDB010000127.1:0-5798 GCA_047975195.1 Cumulibacter sp.
ATCGGCGACTTCGGCGGCCAGGCGGTCGAAGTAGACCGTGGAGGTCTGCTCGCGGCGATCGCGCTGCTCATACCTGCATCACTCCAACGGGATCGACTCGTCAAGTAACTCGACGCCCTTGTAGGGGCAACTGCCTATGACCGGATCGGTCGGATCGAACCAGTCCGGTAGTACCCGAGATACTTGCCAGGTCCCGTTCACGTCCTCCACGATCACCTGGAGCCCGCCGTAGGTGCCGTCACCGGTCGGTGAGATGGACGGCTCGACGTCGTAGGCATACAGCGTGCCGGGAGGGGTGTTTCCCCCATTCGCGGTCGCGTCGCACGTGGCGACCAGAGTGACGATGACCGGGGTTTCCTTGAACTGGACATCGTTCTCGCACCAGCCCTCTTTGCCGAACTCGATCTGCAGGTTCTGGGTGCCGACCTCGCAGATGCTCGTGGAATCCTTGGCCAGGAACCGCTGGAGCGCCCAGTCCGACAGTTCGCGGCCGTCCTCCTGTGGAGCGGCGGCGACTTCTGTCTCGCTGGAGGTCGCGGGTGGTTCGGGCTGCTCCGATGAGTCGCTACTGCTGCAGCCCGTCAGTAGCGCGATCGCTGCTACAGCGACCAATCCAGTGCTCGTGCGACTGTTCATCCTGCTAGTTCCTCTCGCTCGCTCAGACGTTCTGGTGTGGTGTTGAGGGCATCGGCGACTTCGGCGGCCAGGCGGTCGAAGTAGACCGTGGAGGTCTGCTCGCGGCGATCACGCACGACGCACTCGCCCTTGGCGAGGCGTTTCTGTCGCGCGATGAACTCCGCGTCCGCAGTGCGGTTGAGCATCCTGGCCTGCGCGGCGGCTTCGGCGTCCTGCGAGACGCGGAACGCCAGCACATTCGACAGTTGTCCGCTGAGGCCTTCGATCTGCTCCAGCTCCACACATGCCTGGGTGTCGAGGATCCGGGAGGTGTCCAGCGCGCGGCCCATCAGTGCGACTTCTTTGACCATCGCCCGGCCGACCTCGTACCCGGTGATGCGGTGCAGCTCCGGCAGCGCGATGACCTTGGGGATACCGCGTACCCGCGTGGACATGTACGTCACGTAACGGAAAATGCCGCGCAGCAGCGTCATCGCGAGGCGCGCGCTCGGTGACCAATCGCTCGTCAGCGATCCGCGTTCGGGTAATTGCCCGGACGGGAACGACATGTAGGTCAGGCCCGATCCGGTCGGCAATCCCTGCCGTTGCGGTGCTGGCGCACCGGCGATCGGCTGGAACAGCGGATCGCGGGCGAGCCCTTGCAGTTCTGCGCCCAGTGCCCGGACCTGTTCGTCGCGGTCGGCGGCCAGAGTCTCGATGACGGCGTGCGTGGAGCGATCCTCAGGGTTCGGGTACTCCGCTACCTGCCAGCACGCGCGACGGATCGCTGGTTCGAACGAGGCACCGACACCGGGGCGTAGCGCCATCATCAGCGTGTCCAGGACCGCGGACTGCGCGTTCATCTGTGATGACGCCTCTACCGGCATGTATCCGAACGGGCACGCCGAACCGGGTATCACCGCGTCCGCGGCCAGAGTCACGGTCGGCACGTCGAACATTTCGGCGGCGTTGACGATCCCGCCCAGGTCACCTTTCATATCCAGCAGGAATGCCCACGCCCCGTACCGGGCCTCAGCCAAGGTGGCGAGCATCAAGCCCGTGCTCTTACCGGCACCGGATTCGCCGAGGAACGCGCTGGTGACGGGCTGGCCCGCTAGGGCTGCGTCACTGTAGCGATCGCGATACGGCGTCGGTGTCGAACCAGTGGAGTAGCCCAGCAGCGGCCCGGAGGAGCCGCCGACCATCGACCCGCCGTGAAACCACGAGCCGACCAGCGTGCTCATCGGCCGGAACTGGCGAAAGTCCGGCACGCGCAGCGTGTCCCCTAGGACCGTTGAGCGCCACAGCTCGCCCTGTAAGTGTGGTGCTGCAAACAAGTCGATCTGCCGCGCGGCATACGTGTCGATGACCTGTTGACTGCGCGCCTCCAACGCGTCGAGGCTGTCGGCCTCGACGATCCACACAGGGCTGTCCTCAATCATGGAGGTGCCGCCGGCACCGATGTCGGCCTGACGCTGCATGAGCGCTTCGCGCGCATCCAGCACCGCATCCGGTGGCTCCTCAGCGACCCCTCGCGATGCCTCTCGGCCCTGCTCTTTGACCAGTTTCAACGCGGTCGAGATACGCCGGTTCGCGCGCGCGTTGCTCAGGCTCTGTCCACGCACCGACAACTCGATGGGCTCTGCGGGGTTGTCGGGATCGTCGTCCTCGATCAGCAGATCCCGCAGCCACTCACCACCGGGAAGTACCAGCCCGTCGGCCGGGAACCCGTTGACGGTGCTGACCAGGCAGCGCAGGTACCGCACGCCGTCATCGGTCATGATCTGCACGTGGTCCGATTCGACCACCGTTTCCCCGGAGCGCAGACGCGCGACTTCCCCCGGCCCAGCAAGAGGCCCGGGCGGTAGCCAGCCGACTGTCCGCCGGATATCGCGGCGCAGCGCCCAGGCCAGTTCCCTCACGCTGGCGCGGCGCGCCGCGAAACTCGTGCCTGCCATCCGCGCGTGCCACTTCCCCGCCAGCACCGCGTGCTCGTGTGCGCGTTTCTCGGCGTCACTGGCCGGAGCGGATGCCAGCAGGTTCTTGCCTGCTTGCGGCGGCTCGTCCAGGCGCACACCCAACAGGACCTGACGCCGCGGTAGCCCCAGGTCATCTAAACGCTGTGCCTGCACCTGCAGGTAGCGATCCGCGCCCGCGGGCACGCCGTTCGCCCACCGCGCGGCCTCCGTCGCATAGTGCTCGCTGCCGCCGTAACGCGACCACTGCACCTTGATGTGCCAGTCCACGTCACGAGGCAGCACCTGCCGCAGATCGGCAGCGCCCACGACCGTCTCGCTGAGCAGCTCGGCGGTCGGGATCGCATCAGTCGAGCGCATCGGCAGCGAGCACCACGCCCACACGCCCGACGGCCCAGAACTCAGACCCGGCGCGAGCACCGATGGTGTGCGCAACGGGGAGAACGAGCGTTTGGAGGTCCCGAACAGTTTCACGAGCGCGCACCCTTCAGGTCCTCAAGGACGACGAACTCCACGTCCACCACGTCGCCGTCGTCCCCGGCGAGCGTGCTCTCGGCGTTGACGATCCGCCGTCGTCCCCGCAGGACCCAGAACGCCGCCGCATCGGTGATCGCGGCCAGACCCACTCGCCCGCTGCTATCCCGGCGCACGCACTGCCCGATGACCAGCAGTGGCGGCAGCGCCCACAGAAACAGCCACGTCACCGGCATGATGGGCGTGCCCAGCAGCAGCAAGAGCGCTACCCACGGGCAGATGATCAGTGCCGCCACCTTCATCGTGGATCGAGCGACACCCTCACCGAGGTCGAAGTTCAGCAACGTGTACTGCCGTGACTCGATGCGCACGTGTGCGGTGTCAGTCGGCAGCGGCAAAGTGCTCATGCCGTCAACCCATCCGCGATGCTCTTGATGAGCTCCAGCGCGGTCTCGGGAAAGAACACGAAGATCGCGACGACGACGGCGATCACCATCTCTCCGACCATCTTTCCCCAGTCGCTCTTGGTCCAGTGCTGGAAGATCCGTACCACCAGCAGAATCAGGAATGCCGCGCCCAAGACCGAGAGAACGAGCGTCTTGAGTCCCTCGAGCGTGATGTTCATAAGTGCTCCTTTACGAGTCGTCAGGTCGCACGGGCTGGCGTACGCCGACCCGCTGCAGTTGTGGGGCTGATGAATTGATGTCCGACACCGAAATGGCGTAGGTCTGGGTGATGCGCGCATCCACGCCGGTCAGTTGCCAGGTGATCTCGGCCGACAGGTTGCGTGAACCGTTCTTATTCGCGGCCGCGGACGTGCGGATAGCGCCGACAGTCGCGACCGAGACCGTCCCCGACAATCCCGTCAGGTGCGAGTCCTCGGCAGCGACGTAGGTCAACTCGCCGGAGGCGTACGCCTCGAAGATCGTCTGCGCCGCCGCCGTAATCTTCTCGGTCCCCTCACGATCAGACTCAACGCTGATCGGCAACGGGGCGAGGTCGTCATTGGTGAAGATCGGGCTCGGCCCGACCACCCGCGGACCCGCTTCGCTGTCCACCAGCGGGACCGCCAGGCGTACCCAGTACGCCGGACCGGCGGTGTATCCAGCCGGTACGACCGGCACGAACGCGGGCGAGCCACCGTCGGGCGCCGCAGGCGGTGGCACATCATTGCTGCCCTCCCCCGGCGCGTACGTGCGGATACGGACCTGCACCGCGATGACCGCAGCATCAGCACCAACCTGCAGCTGCTCCTGCACGCTCGCACTGTCCGCGATCACCACATCAGAGCCTTCCCACGTACCGACCGCACCGGACTGCGAGAAAGCACCGGGATACAACCACTGCGACAACGCGGCAGCGCGCGCGGACTCCCCGCCCGCGCCGCCGCTAGAGAGATAGTCCACCGCGAACCCCGACGCCGCCGCAGCAGCAGCGTCCATATCGATGCTCGCCGCCGGCGCCGGCGGCGCCTCATCTCCCCCGATCGCCGCTCTAATCGGCTTCACGACCACCTGCAAGAACCCCGCCACCAGCAGCAGGCCGACGGCGACCCCTTTCGTCCACCGCCACACCGACGCGGACGACCTAGATCGACGAGCACGTGAAAAGCCATCAGGCACGGCCGCAGAAGAAGAATCTGTCGTGGCACGCGCCCACGGATCACTACTCGAGGGTGCTGGCACGTCGGACTTGTCCTCGATCGCCAGCAGACGCTTCCACGCGCTCATCGCGCCCTCCACAACCAGAGGCGCCCCGCGGGCGCCTTTCACACTGCCTACCAGCACCAGCACAACCGTGTTAATGCGGGTTCTCGCGTAGATACGATCATCTTATCGGATCACGTGACTATATGTACAGTGCTGTGATACAACTTCTGAACACATTGCGCTAGGAGCCACTAGGAGTTTGGTGAGGATCGAGGTGGGATGATGACCCCTATGGGGCGAGTCGGCATCACGGGTTTCGATAGGCAGGCGCTGTCACGTCTGCGGCGTGCCGCAGGGATGACCCAGGAGGATTTGGCCATCATTGTCGGAGTCGATGGCAGCGCGGTCAGCAGTTGGGAACAGGGACGCACCGTTCCCTCACCGCAAAGCCTTGACGCCCTGCGCGCCGCTCTGCGCGACACAGAAGGGCAACTAGTCGGTGAACTCGATCCGCTACGGGCACTGGCGCAGTGCCGTGCCCGGGCGGGGCTGAGCCAGAAACAGGCTGCCGTGGCGACCGGACTCACCCCGCACGCCGTGCGGCAGATAGAGCGGGGCGTACGGTTGCCGACCACTGATGAGGCTGCCGCCATAGGTGCGGCGTACGGGATCAGCACTGCCGACGTGCAGCGGCATGCGGACGCGCTGCACCAGCACCGTAAGGCTGGCCGCTCAGGACAGACCAGGTCGAGGCGCGCATCTTCACGACCACCACGGGCACCCTCGGCGGCACACCCGTAGACCTCCAAGACGCCGAAGACATCTACGGTGCGATCATGCGGGACGTGCGTGCTCGTGCCGCAACGACCGGGACCGACGTCCTGCTGACGGCGCACGACATGCCCCGCTGCGAACGCCGCAACTTCCGCATCACTGCCGACGGGTCCGTGGCAGCAGCCGAAGACACCGCGCCCGCACCGCTCACGCAGGAGACACCCGACGCCCCACCACCACAGCCCACTGGGCCGCTACCGAACTCGTATCCGGCGCCGATCCCTACCGATCCCGGCGGATCGCTGCAGCA
>JBKEDB010000076.1:0-22355 GCA_047975195.1 Cumulibacter sp.
ATTCTGGTGCTGTTCGCCGCGATCGGGCTGCGCTACATGGGCCTGGCAGACTCGATCGTGAACCTGGCGTTCGGCGCGCTGGTGGTGAGCGCCGGCCTCGCCGCCGCGCTCGCATTCGGGATCGGTGGCCGCGACGCCGCCGCACGTCGCCTGCAGCGCATGGAGGAGAAGGCCGACTAACGGCGAGGAGTCAAACCACGTGGGGGCCTCGCCGATGCGAGGCCCTCACGTCGGGTTCGAGGGTCGAATCTAGGGGGCTAAGTACGTCGACCTCGCCGCAGAGCGCCACCGGGCTATGGCGTAGGTTGCATTTCGGTGACGACAAGGTAGCTGTTTACCGGTTCGCGCCCCCCCATTTAGGTGAACGGGGCCTACATTAAGCTACCGGCATGTGATGCCTACATCGACAGATTCGAGACCCGGTATGACCTCCTTGACGAGCACGACGCCGCGCAGTCAGCGCGTACCCGGCGAGCTGATCCGCGTTGGCGACGTACACGTACGTGTCAATGTGACAGGGGAGGGTCCGCCGCTGCTGTTGGTGCACGGGCTCGGCGCTGGGCTTGACCTGTGGGCTCCGCTCGTATCCGAACTCAAGGGATACACGGTTATTACGCTCGATAATCCAGGTGCCGGCGCCTCCACTGTCCCGTGGCCGCCCTGGTTCATGAACAAGTATGCCGAGACCCTCGATGCCGTACTCGACGAGTTGGACTTCGACCGCGTCGACGTCCTCGGCTTGTCGTTCGGCGGCATGGTGTCTCAGGAGTTCGCGTTCCGGTATCCGCAGCGAGTGCGTCGCCTGATACTCGCCGGAACGACCGCGGGATTCGGGGTCACCTTCGGCAATCCGTTGGCGCTGTCGGTGCTCGCGACCCCATTGCGTTATTACTCGCGCTCGTACATGGCGATGATCGCGCCATTCTTGTACGGCGGCGACGCGCACGGCGGCAGCGAACTTGTGGCCGAGCAGTCCAACTTGCGGCATCAGATGCGTCCATCGATCCCCGGGTACTTTGCACAGTTGGCGACTGCGAGCACGTTCAGTAGTTTCTGGTATCTGCCGACGCTGCAGATTCCGACCCTGGTGCTGGCCGGCGACGAGGACCCCATCACGAACCCGTTGACGTGCTGGGTCATTTCCAAGCGGATTCCCGATTGCGAATACCAAGAGATCAGGGGCGGTGGCCATTTGTTCCTGATGGAGAAGCCAAGAGTCTCGGCCGATCTGATCCGGGAGTTTCTGGAACGTGAGGATCGGCAGGACGTCGAGACTGAGCAGAAGACCGCGCGCCGTCGGATCGGCCGCAGCGCCTAGACCCTGACCCCTCTCGGCGATGGGGCAGTAATTCGCGGCCAGACGCCACCGTGCCCGTCAGCGTGTTCGCTGGCGGGCACGGTTGGTGTGTGCGACGTGCTTACTTGAGCAGGTCGCGTGCGGCCTTCAGGTAGGCATCCGAAGCCGAGCTCAGGAACGTGACGTGCGCATCGGTGAGCGCCTTCACGAAGTCGAGCTGCGTGGCATCGGCAGCCTTCTTCTCGAAATCAACGACCGACTGCAGGGCCTTCTCCCAGGCGTCGAGGCTGGTGTTACCCTGCTTCTTGGCCTGCTCGATAACCTGCTCGTTCAGGCTGCGGATGCGCTCGGCGGCGGCGTCGAAGTCGATCTTCGGTAGTTCGCTCTTGGCGTTGGCGGCGACCATGGTTCCTCCATTGGTTGATCCAGGCGGCGAGTTCGTCGCCCTTGCGTCATCTAGGTTAGCAGAGTTAGCAGATGATGCTAACTTAATTCGAGTGATCTGGATCACCACCTGGCGGTAGCGATCCGCCGCGGTCGCTGACTGCGGCGATCGGCGGATCTACTTCTCGCATCGCGAAGCTTGCAGGTCGCCGCTGAGTAGCGCGTGGCGCAACTAGATTGAGTGAGCGTCACGATCGACGCTGTGGTGCCAAGCAGGAGAGGGACATGACTGAGGATTCGAGTGGGCCACTTGGCGAGATGATCCGGAAACAGCGTGAACTCGCCTCGATGACCATGCGTCAACTCTCTTCGATGGCGGGGATATCTAATCCGTATCTGTCGCAGATCGAACATGGCGTACGAGAGCCGTCCCAGGCGGTACTGCGACAGATCGCTCGCTCGCTCGGACTCGATCCCGACGACCTGCGCCCCAACGACGAGGAACTGCCGGGCGTGCGTGCGGCTATCGACGCGGACCCCGGTCTCACCGCAACGCAGCGACTCGCACTCAAGGAGGTCTACTCGTCGATGATCGCCGCGACCGAGGCCAAACGCGCAGATTAGCCAGCTCGCCGGCTAGACGATCACGGTCAATCGCGGCATCCGGCGCGCGGGACGAAAAGCGGGCGGCGCCCCGATCCGGTGTGCCGGATCCGGACGCCGCCCGCGGCGTTCGAGCGCTAACCAGGATTACTGGTTCTGATCGCGATCAAAACGGTTCAGTGCCGACACGATTGCGCGGAAGGATGCCGTGACGATGTTCGGGTCGACACCGACACCCCACAAGATGCGGTCATCGATGGCGCACTCGACGTACGACGCCGCCGTCGTATCTGAGCCGACGCCGGTCGCGTGTTCGGCGTAGTCCAGCACGCGGACCTCGGTACCGATGCTCTCCAGTGCGTGACAGAACGCCGACACAGGCCCGTTCCCGGACCCCTCCAAGACCACCGGCTTACCGTCTACCACCATTTCGACAGACACGGTGTCCTTGCCGTCGCCGACCGACTCGCTGCGGTGCGAGACTAGGCGGTACCGCCCCCACGCCTCGCCATCCTTGGCGGGCAGGTATTCGTCGGAGAAGATGTCCCACATGGCTTCGGGGGTGACCTCGCCACCCTCGGAGTCGGTGTGCTGCTGCACGACGCCGGAAAATTCGATCTGCAGCCGTCGCGGCAGATCCATCTGGTACTCGGACTTCAGGATGTACGCGACACCGCCCTTGCCCGATTGGGAGTTCACGCGGATGACTGCCTCGTAGGTGCGTCCGACGTCCTTGGGGTCGATCGGCAAGTACGGAACAGCCCATGGGATGTCTTCGACAGTTGTGCCGGCGGCCTCGGCGTCCCGATCCATCCACTCGAAGCCCTTCTTGATGGCGTCCTGGTGCGACCCGGAGAACGCCGTGTAGACCAGGTCGCCGCCGTACGGATGACGCTCATTGACCGGCAGTTGGTTGCAGTACTCCGCCGTACGCCGGATCTCATCAATATCAGAGAAATCGATCTGCGGGTCGACGCCCTGGCTGAACAGGTTCATGCCCAGTGTCACCAGGCAGACGTTGCCAGTTCGCTCGCCCGAGCCGAACAGGCAACCTTCGATGCGATCCGCGCCCGCCATATAACCCAACTCGGAGGCTGCGACCGCCTCGCCACGGTCATTGTGGGGGTGCAGCGACAGAATTACCGAATCGCGGTTGTTCAGGTTGCGGCTCATCCATTCGATTGAGTCGGCGTACACGTTCGGCGTCGCCATTTCGACCGTGGCGGGCAGGTTGATGATGACCGGCCAATCCGGCGTGGGTTCCCACACTTCCATCACCCGATTGCAAATCTCGACCGCGAAGTCCAATTCGGTGCCGGTGTAGGACTCGGGCGAGTACTCGAAGCGAATCTTGGTATCGCCCATGCCTTCGGCGAACTTCTTGCACAGGCGAGCGCCATTCAGCGCGATATCGATAATGCCTTCGCGGTCCAGCCCGAATACGACGCGGCGCTGCAACGTGGACGTCGAGTTGTACAGATGTACGATCGCCTGCGGTGCACCTTGCACTGCCTCGAATGTGCGTTCGATCAGTTCGTCGCGTGCCTGCGTTAGCACCTGGATCGTGACGTCTTCGGGAATGCGGTTCTCGTCGATGATCCGGCGGACGAAGTCGAAGTCGGTCTGTGAAGCGGCGGGAAAGCCGACCTCGATCTCCTTGTAGCCCATCTTCACTAGCAAGTCGAACATGCGCATCTTGCGCGGAGTGTCCATCGGGTCGATCAGGGCCTGGTTGCCATCGCGTAAATCGACCGCGCACCAGATCGGCGCCTTGTCGATGACCGCGGTCGGCCACGTGCGGTCGGGCAGGTCGATGGGGGTGAACGGGACGTACTTCTTGATCGGCATGCCGGACGGGCGCTGCGGATTGGTGAAACGAGTAGTGATGCTCATAGCGGTAGTTCTCCTAGAAACGCGATTGGTCGCGAGGGGTCATTGCACGTGATGCGAAAGGGGTGATTCTCGACCGGCAGACATGACTAACGCCGCGACGAGAGCGCCGACCTCTAGAAGGTCTCGTCGCGGCGGCTAAGGAGAAGCAGTGCGCAGTACATCACCTAGCACGATAACCCACGTGGCCGGCATTGCGAAAACCCGGGGTGGTGTGTGACCCAGATCCCGACGATCCGGTGAGTAGCTACCGCCGAGTAGTGATGTCAGACACGATGCTGCCACGACCGACCAATCACTGGGACGGGCCAGCGCAACGGCTACGCGATGGGGGTGCCCGCAGTGGCGCCTTCGGTGGGGTTCGCGGTCTACTTGCTGTTGCCGTACGTGACGGACACCGTCGGCATCTCGGCGTTGCTCGCCGGTGTCATAGTGCTCGCGCCCAAGATTTGGGACGTGGTGACCAGCCCGATCATCGGTCGAATCGGTGATCGCGCCGTCGTACGCTTGCGCATCGTCGTACGCTCGCAGATCGCGGCGAACCTACGTGCTGTGTGGCGGACTGGCACTGTGCCTTGGCCTGCTGTTGAGCACAGTGATGTCGAGTCCGGCCAGAAGTGTGTGGTGGGCGGCGTTTCTTACTCGCTGTGCTCGGTCGCGGTCGCCGTCCTGACGGTGCCATGCCTTGCGATGCCGGAGGAAAAGGTGGATTGCTACACGAGCGCACCAGGATTCAGACCGTCCGCGTCGCCTTCTTCGCCGTCGCCATCCTGAACAGCGTCGCGGGCTCGCTGGCCATTCGACACGCCGTCGGTGGCGCCGAGGGTTATTGCGTGACGGGGTGGTGTATCGCAGTAGTAATAGCGATCGGAGTCCTGGGCGCGTACTTCGGTACTCGCCACGCGCGCCGATCGACGGTCCTGTTCAACGAAGGCTCGCTGCGCAGGTGTTCCCGTCTGCGATGCTCGCAGATATGGCCGCTGCGGACGAGCGTCGTACCGGCGTGAACCGGATCGGGCCGTTCAGCGGTGTCTGGGGGGATTGACGCCGTGGCGATGGCGGCCGGCACCGGCATGTTTGCGATCACGCTGGCGATAGGTAGCGGGGCGCCGGTATCGCCGTTGGGTCGCCGTTGGGTCGCCGATGGGACGCGGATGGGCTGCGGAATCCCGCGATGACCGCGGTCGTGGCCGCAATTCACCGTGCTGCCAGCCGTGTTCTTCGTCGTGAGCTTGCTGCTGATCCCTGGGGTACCGGTTGACCGGTGACGACGTCGAATTGCGGTCGTCGGACGACGATATCCCCGGCGGCGCTGGTGACTCGAGCGACGCGGTCGACGCCGTCGATGCAGGTGCGCTCGAGCCCGACCACTACGCGCCTGACGGGCAGCGGGCGCCGGGGGCATCCCGGCGCAATAACCCGCGGGGCCGCTGGTCCGGGCAGGACGCAAGTGCCCGCCGTATCGGTCGATGACGATGTTCGGGATCGGCGTGAGATGTGTCGGACTCCATGATCTTTTGGGAGAGAATCTGCGATCCCTGCGTACAATCGGCCTTTGCGGGTACGGACGCGACCGTCGGTTCCTGCGGACAGATTCAGTTAGAGGTCGACGGCCCGCTCGCGCATATAGAACGGGTCGTTTGCGTATACGGAGGTGTGTTTGAGTGGCGCTGGTCGTGCAGAAGTACGGCGGTTCGTCTCTGGAGAATGCCGACCGCATCAAGCGGGTGGCCGAGCGGATCGTTGAGACTCGCAAGGCCGGTAACGACGTGGTCGTTGTCTGCTCGGCGATGGGCGATAGCACCGATGAGTTGCTGGATCTTGCGACCCAGGTCTCACCCGTGCCGCCGGCGCGCGAGATGGACATGCTGCTCACTGCCGGAGAGCGCATTTCTAACGCACTGGTAGCCATGGCGATCCACAACCTCGGCGCTGAGGCGCGTTCGTTCACTGGATCGCAGGCCGGTGTGATCACTGACGCCTCGCATGGCAAGGCCAAGATCATTGACGTCACGCCTGGACGGGTGCGTCAAGCTCTCGATGATGGTGCGATTGCGCTGGTTATGGGCTTCCAGGGCGTCTCGCAAGACACCAAAGAAATCACCACACTCGGTCGCGGCGGTTCGGACACGACAGCCGTCGCGTTGGCCGCGGGCCTGAACGCCGACGTCTGTGAGATTTACAGTGACGTGGACGGCGTGTACACGGCGGATCCACGGATCGTGCCGAACGCCACGAAGCGCTCCGAAGTTTGCTACGAGGACATGCTCGAGATGGCTGCCTCGGGCGCGAAAATTCTGCATCTGCGCGCGGTCGAATATGCGCGCGCCAACAACATTCCGCTGCGGGTCCGATCGTCGTATACGTCCGACGTCGGCACGCTCATTACTGGATTCCTGGAGGACATTCCGATGGAAGAGGCCATCCTCACCGGTGTCGCGCACGATCGCGGCGAAGCTCAGATCACCGTTGCCGGTGTCGCGGACAAGCCGGGAACCTCGGGGAAGGTCTTCCGGATCCTGGCGGACGCCGAGATCAACATCGACATGGTCGTGCAGAACGTGTCTCAGGTCAGCACTGGCACGACCGACATCACCTTCACGTTGCCGATAGGCGATGGACCGGTGGCGATGGAGGCGCTGACCAAGAAGCAGGCCGAGATCGGCTTCGACAAACTCACCTTCGATGAGCACATCGGCAAGGTCTCCCTGATTGGTGCAGGTATGCGCTCGCACCCGGGGGTCACGGCGACCTTCTGTGAGGCGATTGCCGCCGCGGGCGTGAATATTGAACTCATTTCGACCTCTGAGATCCGGCTATCAGCGCTGGTGCGCGACGTTGATCTCGACAAGGCGGTGCGTGCGCTGCACGAGGCATTCGACCTCGGTAGCGATCAGGTCGCCGAAGTACATGCGGGAACGGGGCGGTAAGGACCATGGGACTCAATGTTGGAGTAGTCGGTGCGACGGGACAGGTCGGCGGCGTCATGCTGCGGCTGTTGGCCGAGCGCAAGTTCGCAATCAACACGCTGCGGGCATTCGCCTCTGCGCGTTCTGCCGGATCGACCGTCGAGTTTGCAGGACAGCCGATCACTGTGGAGGACGCGTCCACTGCCGATCTGACCGGGTTGGACATCGCGCTGTTCTCGGCCGGCGGCGCGACCTCTCGGGCGCTTGCCGAGAAGTTCGCTGCGGCGGGTGCGGTTGTCGTGGACAACTCGTCCGCTTGGCGTCTGGATCCCGAGGTGCCGCTCATCGTCAGTGAGGTCAACGGGGCGCTCGCGACGCAGGCTCCGAAGGGCATCATCGCTAACCCGAACTGCACCACGATGGCTGCGATGCCGGTTCTCAAGGCATTGCACGACGCGGCCGGGTTGCGTCGGCTCATCGTTACGACCTTCCAGGCCGTGTCCGGTTCTGGCCTCGCTGGGGTTGAAGAACTCGCCTCGCAGGTCACCGCAGTCGGTGCTGACGGGCCGAAATTGACCCACGACGGTTCAGCAGTTGCCCTCCCGCAGCCGAATACGTATGTCGCGCCGATCGCGTACAACGTGCTCGCGCAGGCCGGTAACTTCGTCGATGACGGCTCCGGTGAGACCGATGAGGAGCAGAAGCTCCGCAACGAGTCGCGCAAGATCCTCGATATCCCGGAGTTGCTGGTCACTGGAACGTGCGTGCGTGTTCCAGTGTTCACTGGACACTCGTTGTCGATCTCTGCCGAGTTCGACAAGGCGATCACCCCCGATCAGGCGCGCGACGTACTCGCCTCGGCGCCGGGTGTCGTCCTCACCGAGGTGCCGACGCCGCTGGAGGCCGCAGGTCAAGACCCGTCGTACGTCGGCCGGATCCGTCAGGATTCGACTGTCGAAGGTGGCCGTGGCCTGACGCTGTTTGTCTCCAACGACAACCTGCGCAAGGGTGCCGCGCTCAACACGATCCAGATTGCCGAACTCGTCGCCGCTGCGAAGTAGCGCCTCCGCGCGAGTCACATAGGTCGATACCGGGCATCGCACGCCTGGTAACCCAGATGGCGGCCTTCCTGGTGGACGGATGAATTCGTGTTCTATGGCGGGGTTCGGGGTCGACAGTGGGGAAACTTCCCCGGTGTCGGTCCCGAACTTCACTTTCGATCTGTAGTCCCGCCATGGATGAGTAGCTCAGCTTTGATCAGTGACTGCGCCGCGGATTGATAGCCCCGATTTCTGAGGCCAACCAGTGACGGCGGTGAGTCCCTTGCGGCGGTTGATTCCTCGCGGGACAGGGAGGACGACGATGGGTCCGAGTGACTATCTACGCGAGATGGCCGACGGGACCTTCAAACAGGTCAACCCGTTTACCGGCACTCAGGTGTGGACGGTGCCGGGGCGTGGGGATCGTCCGCTCGGCCTGACCGTTGTCGCACCCAAGCCGCTGGACGCGACGGCGCGCACCTCGACCTGTGCGTTCTGCAGCGATCGTTACGCACAGACTCCGCCGGAGAAGTCCCGCATGTCCCTCGCCAGTGGTCGCTGGGTCAGTCAGCACCGGCTACCTCTCAGTATGGTGCTTGCCTCGGTGGCTGAGTTTCGCCGAATCCCGAACCTGTATGAGATCCTGCCGCTGGAGTACTGGCGAGCCAACTATGACTACCGGATCCCGGCGGCTGATCGTGCCCGGATGGCGGCGTACCTCGCCGATCCCGCCGGCCGCGAGCACGTGTTGGAACTGCTGAAGACCAAGATCCGCGCCGCTCAACGCGATGGGCTCAGTGACGACGCGCTGCTGGAGCGCGACGCACGCGCCTTTTTCGGGGGAACGCACGACGTCATCGTTGCGCGCCGACACTACGCCGACGATGCAAGCAACGACTCGCAGTTGGCGTCTTCGGGAACGTTGAGTGTCGACGAGCATCACCAGTACGTCGCATTCACCACTGACGCGATACGTGATCTTTATGAACGCAACCCACACGCGCAGTACGTTGCCGCATTCCAGAACTGGCTCAAGCCCGCGGGCGCTTCGTTCGATCATCTGCATAAGCAGGTAGTGGCGATCGACGAGCGCGGAGTCCAGGCCGAGTTGGAACTTGGCCGGGCGCGCGTGAACCCGCAGATCTACAACGAGGCCGGTGTCGACTACGCGCGCGAGCACAATCTGATCATCGCCGAGAACGAACACGCGGTAGCGTTCGCTGGCTTTGGGCACCGTTACCCGACCCTTGAGCTCTTCTCGCGCAGCCAGCACTGCGCGCCGTGGGACCATGCCCCTCAAGAGATCCGTGGGATGTCAGATCTGCTGCACGCGCTGCATTCCGCGAGCGGCCCGGACGTTCCGTGCAACGAGGAGTGGCATCACCAGCCGCCGGGCGTAGACGTCGCCATGCCGTGGCGAATCATGATCAAATGGCGCATCTCTAATCTCGCGGGATTCGAAGGTGGCACGAAGATCTACCTGAACACGATCAGCCCCGCGACGTTACGCGAGCGCGTGGTTACCCGACTGCGCGAACTTCGGGCGAGCGGCGCGATTGCCAGTGGCATCCGGATAGGGGACGACGCGAACGTCGAGCATCGTCCGCTTCATTATGGTCGACTGGCGGCCGCTGCTCAGGGCTCGCGCGCTAGCCGCTGAGCGTCTTGACCATTGCTATCCCGGTGTCCTGGGCGATCTGCCCGACGTTGGCAGTCGCCTGTGCCCGGGCGAGCAGTTGCTGCGTGTAGAGGTCTGACTTCTGCTGATAGCTCACGGTGCGTTCGTCCAAGCTGAGGCCCGTAGCGGCGTCGAGGGCCTCGCTGATGACGCCACCAAGTTTGCTGCGTACTCCGTTCCAGATGGCGTCCCACTCGCTGCGGTGGGCCTGGGTGGCGTTAGCGATGTCGGCGATGTGTTCGGTGTTGAAGGCGATGAGGGGCACGACACTCCTTATGTATCGATGAGAAAGTCAGATTCCGGCGGCAACAGTGGCAGCGAGACCTCCTTGCTGGGCGGCGGCGGTGGCCTGGTCAGACCCGGACTCGGCTACGGCGATCAGCGAGCCGAGGTCGACCCGCAGTCGATCGAGTTCCTCGGCGAGCGCTTTGCCCGCACCGCCGAGGTCGCTAAATGCGCCTGCGGTGATCTGGCCCGCCGGCGCGGTCATCGCCGCTTGTGCAGCATCCGCCTGTGCGAGGACTTTGCTCGTGACTGCGTTCATCTGCGCGATCGCGTCGTCCACGACACCGATCGATACCTGCACCTGCTCAACATCGATCTTGGGTCCGGTCATCAAGCTCTCCTCGTATCGGTGTGTTCGGACACGGATACGACACCATGTCCAGCTATCGATCAGAACCTCTTCGAGGGGCGCTGTGGAGAATCGCCGGTGCTGTGGATAACTCGCGTGTGGTGCACGACAAACGTCATCGCCGCGTGCGAGCGTGAGGTTCACCTAGGGTGGACGCAAGCCGATTCGAGGAGTACGCCGTGCGCCAACGCGTCATCGCACTGACTACCGTGGCAATGCTGACGCTCGTCGGCTGCACCGATGGGTCCGCAGATCCCGCGGGCGCTAGTAGCACCGATGCCAGCGGCGCCGGTGCCAGTAAAACGGGTGCGCCGCCGAGTTCTGCTGCAGCAACTACATCCGCCGCGCCAACATCGTCCAGTGCACCGCTCAGTTGCGCGCAGCAGACCGCTGCGGACCTGGCGCCGAAGGAGAAGATTGCCCAGCTCGTGCTCGTGGCGATGACACCCGATTCGGTCGACGCCGCAGCCGCGCAGATCAGCGCGGGAAATGCATCTGGGGTGTTCCTGCTTGGCGGATGGCCGAGTATCGAGACAACCGCCGCGGCCAGCGCGCACATCCACGAGCTGTCGGGCGACGTCGACACCTGGGTCGCCATCGACCAGGAGGGTGGTGAGGTTCAGCAACTGCGTGGCGGCACGGTCGCGAACAGTCCCGCCGCCCTTGAGCAGGGCGCGATGGACCCGGCCGACCTACAGACGCAGGCGGAGACCTGGGCCGCGTCGTTAGTGGAGGCTGGCATCGACATCAACCTCGCGCCTGTCGCTGACGTCGTCCCCGCCGATATTGGAGCCGCCAACGCGCCCATTGGGCAGTTCGGGCGCCAGTATGGCGCCACCCCCGATGCCGTAACACCTCCCATGATCGCCTTCATGAAAGGGATGCAGGGCGCTGGGATCTTACCCACTGTGAAGCATTTCCCGGGGATCGGCCGTATACAAGGAAACACGGACGTCACGACCGAGGGGATCAGTGATCCGTCCACGACCCCGGACGACCCGGCGCTAGCGCCGTTCGAGGCTGCGATCGCCGACGGTGCGCCGATCATCATGGTCTCCACCGCGATCTATCCCTCGATCGACCCCGATAACAACGCGGCCTTCTCGGCGCCGATCATCACCGATCTCCTCCGCGACGATCTTGGCTTCGACGGTGTTGTCATGAGTGACGATCTGGGTGCCGCAGCCTCGGTCTCCGACGTACCGGTCGGGCAGCGGCTCACCAGGTTCGTCGACGCCGGCGGAGACGTCGTACTGACCGCTGATCCGAACCAGGCAGTCGAGATGAATTCGGATGCGCTCGCGAAGTATGACAGCGATCCACAATTCGCTGAGAAGGTCGATGCCGCCGCATTGCGGATCCTGGCCTTGAAGGATGAACACGGTTCGCTCGCCTGTTCAGGTTGACGACCGTTCGGATCGCCGGGGCTCCTGCGGCGGTATCAACGGCGTGCTCGAGGCCGCCGCAGGGTGGCACAGGACGCCGTGTCAGCTAGTAGCGCGGGGACCGAGTTCGCGAAGCACGTCAGCGATCGGCCGAGTGGTGGGGTAGATCGACAGCACTGGCACGGTGACTCCAGCATCGACGTACCGTTGAATGTGCGCGCGGCACTCTTCAGCAGTGCCGTGAATGAACAACTCGTCCACGACCTCGCTGGACACCTCGGCGAGAGCGCGCTTGCGATCGCCGGACCGCCAGGCATCCCACATCGATTGCAACTTCGGTCCGCGGCCTAGCCACGCCTGATAGTCGGCGTACGTCGGGACATTGAGGTAGGCGGTTATCGCGCGACGTGCCATGTTCTCCGCCTCGGTGCGGTCGGCGGTCGGAATAACGAAGATCCGCGCCACGACGTCAGCGGGAGTGTCCCGACCGTCGTTGACGTACCTGGTGACTTGTTGGATGTCCTCCGCCGAGAGCCAGTTGAGAATCACGCCGTCCGAGTGTGTGCCGGCCAGGCGCAGCATCTTCTCGCGCAGCGCGGCGACCAGCACTCGTGGACGGCGCTTCGGCATGAGACCGAGCCGGAAGCCGTCGATGTCGAAGCTATGGCTTTTCATCGACACGCGCTCGCCGTCGAAGGAACGGCGTAGAAATTCGAGCAGGTCCTTAACCCGGGTCAGCGGGCGATCAAAGGGGATGCCGTTCCAGTTGCTGACGATCGGCATTGACGACGATCCGATTCCGAGCTGCAGCGGCTGATCGGTGAGCTCGGCGAGGGTCGCCGCTTGCATTGCTACCACGCCAGGAGCTCGGGTGTACGCCGGAACGATCGCCGTACCGACGTGCAGCTGCGGCTGCAGCGTGGCGGCGTGCGCGAGTGGGATGAACGCGTCTGCGCCGTTGGATTCGCTACTCCACAGGTCGGTGTACCCGGCCTCGGCAGCCGCGGCGTACGCCGCCGCGTGCTCGGGGAGCGATAAACCGCCCAGAGGGATGGTCACGCCGAATCGGTTCTGCTGGGTCATGCGGTGCTCCTTCTGGAGTGGGCCGTGAACTCTTCTTGCGCTCACGCTATCGGTTCGCCTCGCCGGTGCCTGCGGACGTGACGGCTGTGACGTTGACGGCGGCGACCGCGGCCTGGGACGATTCTATAGAATCTGATCACCGCAAGAGGGAGCCCGGGCATGCCCGATTTCGAGTTGAACGCCGAAGAGCAGGCCATCGTTGAAGCTGTCGCCGAGTTCGTCGACAAGCAGGTCAGGCCGAATGTGCAGGAGATCGAGCACGCCAACGAATACCCGACCGCGTTCATCGAGGCGATGAAAGAGATGGGAATCTTCGGACTCGCCATCCCCGAGCCGTACGGCGAAGTGAAGGTCTCCACGCCCTGCTATGCGCGAGTCACCGAAGAGCTCGCCCGCGGTTGGATGTCCCTGGCTGGCGCGATGGGTGGGCACACTGTTGTCTCCAAGCTGCTGATCGACTACGGCACTGAAGAGCAGAAGCAGAAGTACCTGCCGCGGATGGCGACCGGCGAGTTGCGCGCGACCATGGCGCTCACCGAACCCGGTGGCGGCAGCGATCTGCAGAACATGCGCACCGTCGCCAAGAAGGAAGGCGACGAGTACGTCATCAACGGCTCGAAGACCTGGATCACGAACGCGCGCAAGGCTGGTCTCGTCGCGCTGCTGTGCAAGACAGACCCGACCGCCGAGCCCCGTCACAAGGGCATCTCGGTGCTGCTGGTGGAGAAGGTGCCCGGCTTCGAAGTCTCCAAGGACCTGCCGAAGCTTGGCTACAAGGGCGTTGAGTCCTGCGAGCTCAGCTTCGACGGCGCCCGGGTGCCCGCGGACGCGCTACTGGGCGGCGTCGAAGGCAAGGGGTTCGCGCAGATGATGCGCGGTTTGGAGATCGGTCGAATCCAGGTCGCTGCTCGCGCCACCGGCGTTGCGCGCGCAGCTTTCGATGACGCCCTTGCATACGCGCAGGAGCGCGAGTCGATGGGCAAGCCGATCTGGAAGCACCAGCAGGTCGGCGCGACGCTGGCGAACATGGGCACCAAGCTATCCGCGGCGCGGCAGCTGCTGTGGCACGCGGCCCGCTCGTACGAGTCAGGGGAGCGCGCCGATATGGAAGCCGGGATGGCCAAGCTGTTCTGTTCGGAAACCGCGATGGAAATCGCGCTGGACGCGATCCGGGTGCACGGCGGGTACGGCTACTCGACCGAGTTCGACGTAGAGCGCTACTTCCGTGACGCTCCGCTGATGATCGTCGGCGAGGGCACGAAAGAGATTCAGCGCAACGTGATCGTCGGCCAGCTCGTGCAGCGCGGCGGTCTGAAATAATCAACACCGACGCGCTGTAAATCTGTCGATCCGAGCTACTGCTCGGAAGCGGTTCGATGTACCGCTCAGGATTCACTTGCGCATGATGTCCGCCCGACTCGGGCTCGACGGCTCCGGTGCCGCGCAGGGCGGCCAGCCGCGAGTGTTACTGTAGACCGATCTCGTGCTGAAGGTGGGCCACCAGCAGCGCGCCCACATGGCGGATGTGTGCGCTCATCGCATCGCGGGCGGCATCGGGATCGCGTGCGTGTAACGAGTCGAGGATCGGTTCGTGATCGTGTACCGACGCCTGCGCCCACCCGGTGATTGCGCCGTACGACGAGAGCGGCACGTGGGCGACGGTCGACCGTAACAGGTTCGCGAGTCGAGCCGATTCGGCTGCTCGGTTGATCGTGCGGTGCACCTGGTGGTTGAGCCGATCGACCTCTGCCGTATCGCCACGGGCCTCAGCCTCGATCAGGCTGGACTGGAATCCATCAATAGCGGCGATGTCGGCATCGGTGAGGTTGGCAACCGCTCGGAACGCCAGTTCGCCGGCCACATATGCCTGGACATCGAAGAGGTCGTGGATATCGCGAGTCGTGACCGGTACAACGCGAAATCCGCGACGTGGTTCCCATTTCACTGAACCCTCGGAGGAGAGGGTCATCAGCGCCTCGCGAACCGGGGTGTGGCTGACGCCAAGCTCCGCGGCCAATTTGTCGGTACGAACGAACTCCAGCGGCGCCAGTTCACCGAGCATGATCGCCTCGCGGACCCGTCCGGCCACACGTTCACTCAACTGCGCCCCGCGACCAGCCTGTTCGCTCAGTGGCCGAAGCGGCTTGGACACGTCTTCCTCCGGTGACTAGGTGCTGACGAGCCTATCGCCGGGCGGGCAGCGCAGACATCCCGGCGTCACAGCGCCGCGGATATTCACACTGCTGGCGTGTATCCACAGCCTCGCAGACCCCACGGCGGTTGTCGTGCTCGGCCAGTACCGTGGCCGATGTGAGTGAGACGACGCAGGCAGAACTGACCAGCGAGCAAGCTGACGTCGCGGCCGAGGTGCTGCACAAGATGGCTGGCCTAGATGCCGTTCTACGCGACGACCAGGCACGGGCAGTCGCTGCGCTGTGTCAACCAGCCGCACGGGTGTTGGTGGTGCAGGCGACCGGGTGGGGAAAGTCCGCGGTCTATTGGATCGCCACCGCGATCGGTCGCGAAGCGGGCCGCGGCGTGAGCCTGGTGATCTCCCCGCTGCTCTCGCTGATGCGCGATCAAGTCGATGCGGCCGCCCGTGCCGGTCTTGTTGCCCGCACTCTGAACTCCTCGAACATGGACGACTGGTCGCGCATCGAGCAGGAGATAGCCGACGACGCCATCGACGTGTTGCTGGTGTCGCCAGAGAGACTGGCGAATCCCAACTTCGGCGCACGCGTGCTGGACCACCTCGCCGGTCGCATCGGCATGCTCGTCATCGACGAGGCGCATTCCATCTCCGACTGGGGCCATGACTTTCGCCCCGACTACCGCCGCATCTCCACGATGCTCACCCGATTGAACCCTGAGGCCGCCGTGCTGGCGACGACCGCGACCGCCAACGCGCGGGTGACCGACGACGTCGCCGCCCAACTCGGTGACGCGCTGGTGTTGCGCGGGCCGCTGGCGAGATCGAGCCTGCAACTGGTCACCCTCGATTCGATGTCGCCGATTGATCGATTCGCGTGGGTGTGTGAGCGGCTGCCCGAGTTGCCGGGCAGCGGAATCGTCTATGTGCTCACGGTCGCTCAAGCAGATGAACTGACGTCCGCAATCAAGGACGTACATGGTGGCGACTATCCCGTCGCGGCGTACAGCGGCCGCCTGGACGCGGACGAGCGTCAGCGCCTCGAAGAAGCGCTGCGCGCTAATGAAATCAAGTGCCTCGTCGCCACGTCGGCGCTCGGCATGGGGTTCGATAAGCCCGATCTCGGTTTCGTCGTACATGTCGGATCGCCGCCCTCGCCGGTGTCGTACTACCAGCAGGTCGGGCGTGCCGGCCGTGGAATCGATCGTGCGGTCGTCGTACTGCTGCCCAGCGATGCCGACCGGCATGTGTGGGACTACTTCGCCACGGCAACGATTCCGGTGCCCACGCAAGTCGAGGCCGTACTCGATGCATTGCGCGCCGACGGAACGCCGCTGAGCGTGCCCAAATTAGAGGCCTCTACCGGCGTACGGCGTACCCGTGTCGAATTGATCTTGAAACAACTGGCAGTTGATGATGTTGTCGAGCGGCTCGCCGACGGCTGGATCGCGACCGGTGCTCAGTGGTCGTACGACAAAGCCCATTACGACTCGGTTGTTGCGACGCGCGAGCGTGAAGCCGCAATCATGCGGGACTACGCCGCCGCGCGGCGCTGCCTCATGCAATTACTGCAGGAGAGTCTCGACGATCCGAGCGCCGCGCCCTGCGGGCGGTGCTCGGTGTGCGCGCCTGAGGCGAGCGATGCGCTGCGCCGTCCCGTCGATCCCGAGTTGCGCACGCGCGTCGAACAGGCGCTGCGGGGGCAGGTCAGCGCGTTGGAACCGCGGAAGATGTGGCCGGGAGCCCCGTCCGAACGTAAGGGACGGATCTCGGCGACGGTCGGAGCCGACTGGGGACGCGTTCTCGTCGATTACGACGCGCCGCAGTGGGCTGATCTGGTGCGGACGGCGCTGAGCGCAGACGCTCCGGCGCCTATCGAACTGCATGACGCCGTCGTGCGGCTGCTCGCGTCATGGAGCCGTGGCGATCGGCGGTACGCCGCGTGGGCGCGGCGACCGGAAATCGTGGTGGACCTCCCAGCCGGCGGGTTGGCGACCCTGACCGCGACCCTGGCCGACGGCATTGCGCAGACCGGCAGGATGACGCGGGCCTCGTTCGAGGCGGAGCCACTGACGCACGGTTCGCGTCGCGCCCGATCCGAAGATTTGCCCAGCGGGGCACTAGCTGCGCTGTGGGACGGTTCCTTGGTCCTCGGCGCCGACACCGCTGATCGGGTTGCCGGCGCCGCGGTCCTGCTGGTCGTCGACCGTGACTCGATGGGGTGGGCAATCACCGTCGCCGCAGCCAAACTGCGCGAAGCGGGGGCGGAGGTGGTGTTGCCTTTACTCCTGCACCGCACGGCCAGCTGATTCGGCACGTCTCGATATTTCGCCCAGGTCGCTCACGTGTCACCGGTGCGGCCTGCAGGTGCGCTCGCGTCGAAGACCTCGCGGGCGATCGTGACGGCTCGGCGGGTTGCCGGGTTGGTCGCACCTGCCCGCCACACGAGCCGTATCGGGAATTGGGCCTGAACGTCATCGGCGAGCGGGAGGTAGTGCACACCCGCTACATGCAACCGGTCCCGATGGTCGACCACGACCGCAGCGCCGACCCCGGCTGCGACCAGTGCTAGCAGACTGAATGGGTCTGGCGCCTCGGCGACGAAATTCGGCGCGATCCCGGCGCTTTCCAGCATCGTCACCGTCGCGTGTCGCACCCACGAATCGTGCTCGCCTGGGTACGACACCAACGGTTCGCCGGCCAGCGATGCGACCGCCACTTGCGGCGTCGTGCTGAGCGGGTGTCCCTCCGGTACGGCCAGCACTAGCGTTTCCTGCCCGAGCGCCACCGATCCAAGGTCGGTCGGCAGTGGTGACCCGGTAATCGCTAGGTCCAACTGTCCGCGACGGACCAGTTCTATCGCTCGCCCGCTGTACAC
This sequence comes from Cumulibacter sp., assembly GCA_047975195.1. Classification (GTDB taxonomy): domain Bacteria; phylum Actinomycetota; class Actinomycetes; order Mycobacteriales; family Antricoccaceae; genus Cumulibacter. The sequence goes on from JBKEDB010000076.1 coordinate 17,931, forward strand.
CTGCGGAACGAGGTCGACCGTCAGCCCGGGCTCACGGGAGCGCACCTCGCGCACCAGGTCTGCGAGGATGGCATACCCCGACGTGCCGGCGAATCCGGCGCGGACCGATCCAGCGGTGCCGGTCCGTCGGGCCGCCGCGATCTGGCGAATCTCCCCGACGCTCTCCAGGATTCGGCGGGCCGGTTCCAATAGCGCCGCACCGTCGTCGGTCAGCCGTACCGTGCGGGTAGTTCGTTCGAACAGCACCACGCCCACCTCGCGCTCGAATTCTCGAATCGCGGCGCTAAGCGGCGGCTGTGAAATACGCAGGCTTTCGGCCGCGCGGCTGAAGTGTTGATGCTCGGCAACCGCAACCAGTGCGCGCACATGCCTCAATTCCATGGGTGCCTCTTTTAGATGTGGTGCCTATTAATAATGCGGCAAATCATCTTGGACACCGCTAAGTATGCGTGTCAGGCTGGATGTGCGGAACCACCGAGGGAGAATCCATGAACTTCTATACTGCCGATCCTGCCCTGGCTCGACTGGTCGAGCGCAACGCCTCCGCTGAGGATCAAGCGCTACTGACGCCGCTCTTGGAGCGTCTTGGCGCCGACACCGCGCAGCGGATCGATCCGCTGGCCGAACTCGCCGACAAGAATCCGCCGACGTTGCGCCCGTACGACAAGGACGGTGAGCGCACCAATGAAGTCGTCTACCATCCGGCGTACGCCGAGATGGGCGACATCCTCTTCGGTGAGTATGGGATGTCCGCGATGTCGCACCGCGGTATGCATGGTTGGGCCGCCAAGGTGCCGCATCTCCCGAAATACCTGATCACGTACCTCTATGTGCAAGCCGAATTCGGGATGGCGTGCCCGATCAGCATGACCGACACCGCCGCCCGCACGCTGCGGATGTACGGCGGCGATGACCCGGAGATCGCCGCGGCGGTCCGTCGCCTCACCTCGACCGACGACGACCGGTTCACCGGGGCGATGTTCATGACTGAACTTCAGGCCGGCACTGATATCGCCAAGACCGAGGCGGTCGCCGAGCGCGACGGAACGGGATGGAAACTGCACGGACGCAAGTGGTTCGCGTCGAACGCCGGCGCGGACATCACCCTGGTCCTCGCGCGATTCCCCGGCGGCGACGCAGACACGACCCGCGGCGTCGGGCTGTTCATGATGCCTCGTCGTAAACCCGACGGGACGTTGAATGGCTACCGGATTGAGCGGCTCAAGGACAAACTCGGCACTCGTTCGATGGCCTCCGGCGAAATCCGACTCGAAGGCGCGTACGCCGTCCAGGTCGGCGAACTCGAACGCGGCTTCCGGCAGATGACCGAGATGGTCAACATGTCGCGGCTCTCGAACGCCGTACGCGCGGTCTCGCTGATGCGCCGTGGTCTGTACGAAGCCACCGAGCATGCCCAACGTCGCGTCGTGTTCGGCCGCCCGTTGATCGATCAGCCATTGCTGCGCCTGGACTTGCTGCGGCTGAGCGCCGACGTTGAATCGGGCCTGGGATTTGTTGTCTATTGCGCCCAGCTACTAGAACGCGCGGACGCAGGTGATGACACGGCCTCGTCCCTGGTGCGGATCCTCACCCCGTTGGCCAAGCATTATTTGTGTAAGCGCGCTCGGGTGGCCACCGGCGAAGCGATGGAAATCCGGGGCGGTAACGGTTACATCGAAGAATTCGTGCAGCCGCGACTCGTTCGCGATGCGCACCTCGGTTCGATCTGGGAGGGCGCCAGCAACGTCATCGCCCTCGACGTGCTCCGCTCGATGCGCAAAATCGGCGCGCACAAGATTCTGTTCGACGACCTCCGGGTGCGCCTGGACGCGGTCACCGACGCGAGCCTCAGCCAACAGCGTGACGCGCTCGCGGCGCGGGCGGATGCGATCAGCGAGCGCGCGGAACGAGTGCTCTCGGCGGCGCCGGACGATGCCGAAATTCTGATGAGTTCGCTCGCCGACGATATGGCCACCGCGATCATGGGGGTTCTGCTGGCCGAACAGGCCCAGTACGAGATCGACCAGTACGACGACCACCGGGTCGCTTTGGTGTCCGACGCATTCCGTCAACTTGTCCTCCATCGCGATGAAACCCACGCGCCGAAGGGGATTAGCCACGTGCCCCAGATCGTCACCGGCGCCGCCGTCGATCGCATTGCGGTAGGGCAGACCAACTAGTCGTGAGATCGGTGCTAATACCGGCACCGACCTAACCTAACGGGCCCGAAACTGCAGCGACATGGCAAAGTAGGGCCGTCATATTCCCACGGGTCCGAGGAGTCATTTATGCCAGGGATCAAGCTGTCCGACGCCGGCGACGGCATCCGCATCCTCAGCATCGACAACGCGAAGAAGAAGAACGCGCTGAACAACGCACTCTGCGCCGAGATGGCCCAGAAGGTGCGTGAGGTTGCCGACGACAAGTCCGCCCGCGTGCTCATCGTGACCGGTGAGGGTGGCTCGTTCTGCGCCGGCACTGACCTACCCGATGTGTTCGGCACCATGGGCACCGATGTCAACGACATCCGCGACCACCTCGGCGACACGGTATACAACAGCTTCTTGAGCTTGCGCGATCTGAAGATCCCGGTCATCGCGGCGGTCGAGGGACCGGCCGTCGGCGCCGGCCTCAATATGGCGTTGTCCGCTGACGTCGTGATCGCATCGCCGGACGCCGACCTCGCGGCGACGTTCTCGAAGATTGGCCTGCATCAGGGTGGCGGTTGCACCGCGCTGCTCGTTGAGGCACTCGGGCGCCAGCGCGCCTTGAAGTTGCTGCTGGAAGGTGGACGTCTCACCGGCCAGGAGGCCTATGACCTGGGTCTGGTCGCGTCGCTGTCGGCCGATCCGTTGGACGCAGCGCTCGTACTCGCGAAAACCACCTCCGACCTCGATCCGCGACTTGCCCGCAATATCAAGAAGGCCGTCCAGCTCGCAAACGAGGACGGCTTCGAGGCGTCGCTGCAGTTCGAGACCTGGGCACAGGCATACACGGCAACGCAGCCGGGAATCCAGACCATGATCGAGAAACTCCGCCGCTAATACAGTGGGTGGTGACCGCCTCATCGATGATGGGGCCGCACGTATCGCGACTGCGGCGCACGTTCCTTCGGGGCGTGCGCCGCAGTCGTGTGTCGACCTCGCTCGGATTCGATCTTCCAGGCGGCGATCAGAGGATCTCAGCAGTACGACGAACGGTTCCCGATGCCGCCGCACCGCCTGACGACACGCTCCGGGGCCGGATGAGCCTGGAGGTCTCGATGTCATTGCTGAGATTTACGGCGCGGGAGTCTGTGGTGCGTGGGTGACCGCAAAAGACGCAGCGAAATCAGGGTGGCATCGCTCCTACGTCGATGCTTCGGCTCTCAGGCTGCGTTTTTGGACCAAGCAGCGTTTGTCCGCTCGTCCGAGGCCGCCCGAAGGGGGGAGTAGTTCGCGCTCGCCGGTCGGCCTCGATGGCCGCGCCAGCGACTCCGGCTACAGGCTTGAGGTCGAGCGCTACTTGCCGGTGAACCGCGGCTTCCGCTTCTCGGCGCGCGCCAGTCGTCCCTCGGCGACGTCCTCGCTGTTAAAGCATGCCTCGAAGTTGTCGACGAACGTTGGGTCGTCCAAGTCACGTTCCGGATTATTGAGCACCGTCTTGCTGTAGGCCAGCGAGAGCGGCGCCAAGGTCGCGATGTCGTGCGCCCATTCCACCGCATCTTGCAGGGTCCCGGCGCGATCCACCAGTCCGGCCGCATGTGCCTCGTCGCGGTTGATCTGTCCGGCGCCCAGTAGTAGACGTCGTGCAGCGCCGCCGCCGGCGAGTTCGGCTAGTCGGCGAATCGTCCACGGGTCGACGGCGAGTCCGTTACGGGCCGTCGGTACGCCGAAGACGGCTGGCGAATCGACCACGCGTAGGTCGCAGGCAATCGCTAATTGGGTTCCCGCGCCGATCGCCGGACCGTTGACGGCCGCGATCACCGGCATCTTTGCGTCCATGATCTTGTTGAACAAGCCGTACAGCGATACCAAGAATGCCTCGCCGTATACGCCATCGAGATCGGCGCCCGAGCAGAAACTTGTGCCCTCACCGGTGATCACGATCGCGCGTGAGCCGCGGGCCTCCTTCTCGTGGATGACCTCGCCGATCATGTCGCACAGGTCCCCGGATAGCGCATTGCGCCGTTCCGGACGGTTCAGGGTGATGATGGCGACGTCGCCGTCGTCGTGATGATGCAGCATGTCGTCTCCGAGCACGAAATGGGCGTCTGTGCGGTGCCCAACTTATCCCGCTCGGAACCGCACCGCCTGTCCGGGACGCGTTTGCGCCAGGTCCGGGAGGCTCGTGCGCCGTATGAAGGCCAACACCGGATACCCGCCTGTTGTAGGTGTGTCGGCGAGAAAGCACACCGGTGTACCAATGGTCGGGATCTGTACTGCG